>JAJYDK010000080.1 GCA_021777555.1 Pseudomonadota bacterium
TGATAGCATCTGCGACCGCGCAGGCGCACCCAATGCGGAGAGGTGGCAGAGCGGTTGATTGCACCGGTCTTGAAAACCGGCGTCCCTTCACGGGGACCGTGGGTTCGAATCCCACCCTCTCCGCCAGCTCTGTCTAGATCTGTCTGGCGGAGATGACAGAGTTTGACAAATCAGCGACTTGAGCTATTGCCTGTCTCGCTGCGTCCGGCCAAAATGCCATTCCCGGCCAAAAAGTACGCACAGAATCCGCACGGCAATGGCATCGATTACGCACTACGGCGAGGGCTGGCGAGCGCATCTGTTCGTCGCCGGCCGGCGCGAATCCCGGCTCTTCAAGCTCCGTCGCGAAGCAGAGCGGTGGGCTGCGAAGCGGGAGGCCGAGCTGCGGGGCGGGGGCACGGCCATCACGTTCAACGAGGCCGCCGAGCGGTGGCTGGCGCAGCACCTGCCGGGACTGAGTCACGCGAACAGTCAGCGCACGGTGGAGCAGTCGATCCGGGATTACGTGCTGCCGGTGATCGGCAGCCGGCGGCTCGACGAGCTGTACCGGGCGGATCTGGTCGATGTCGTGCGGCGGGTGGCGGCAGCGGGGAAGGTGGAGACCGCGCACCGGCTCGGGCAGCGCATCCGCGCGATCCTGGATCACGCCGTCGATCACGGCGATATCGAATCGCATCCCGGCGCGGGACTCTCCCGAGTATTGCCGGCGGTGGACAAGGCGCCGATGGCGGCGGTGACGCCGGCTGAATTACCGGCACTGATGAAGTCCATCGACTGCTACCCGGAACCGGTCACGCGGTTGGGCCTGCTGCTCTTGGCGCACACGTTCCTGCGCACGTCAGAGCTGATCGGGGCGCAATGGGCGGAGATCCGCGACCCCGAGACCTGGGTGATTCCGGAGGAGCGCATGAAGCGGCGCATTCCGCACGTGGTGCCGCTCTCCGGGCGGGTGCGCGCGATTCTCGAGGAGCTGCGCGCGATGACGGAGGAAGAAAGCCCCTACATCCTGGCCTCGAGCCAGAATCCGCGCTGCTCGATCTCAAACAACACCCTGCTGTTTGCGCTGTACCGCCTCGGGTACAAGGGTCGCATGACGGGCCACGGCTTCCGTGCCGTCGCGAGCACCGTGCTCAATGAGAGCAAGCTGTGGGGCCGGGACGCGATCGAGCGTCAGCTCGCACACCGCGAGACGGATCAAGTTCGCGAGGCGTACCACCGCGCCGAGTATCTCGATGAGCGGCGACGGATGATGGCGTGGTGGAGCGGCTATCTGGACGAGAGCCGCTCCAAGACCCAGGCGTAGGGGATGCGGTTCGCCGCGATGACCGGCGGCTTCATTCGGCGCACCGTGCGGCCCGAGCAGCCGAGCATCTCACCCGCCTGCTCGTAGGTTACCGTGCTCGCCACGGGCCGCTGGGCGAGAGCGCGCGCGACAGCACGCTCGAGGAGCGCGGAGAGTTCCGCTTCGCTCAGTGTCACATATCGGTCCATGTCAGCGGCCCTCATCGCGGTCCTGCTCGGTTTCGGCCCGGTGTTTCTCGTGAAGGTCGCCCATCAGCGTGTATGCGCTGAGCAGGTCACGCGTGCGTCCGTCCGCCTCGGGCGCATCCAACCATCTTTCCCGCTCGGTAGCATCGAGCGAGTTCCACCAAGCCGACGCCATCCGCTGATAGAGGCCGCTCATGCCGCGTCCTCCACGCTGCCTCCCAGGGCTGCAATCGCGGTGCGGGCGGACTCGGTGTCCGGGCCTGCTCAGACCTTGCGGTCGCGATCCCATTTCAGTCCTGCCGCCTCCAGCGGCTCGGTGTCCGCAGGTCTGCCGGGGAATCTGGCGAGGATGCTGCCCGGAGCCGGTGGGGCTGAGGGCTTCGGTGCTGCCGCCGCGATGACTGCTCGCACATCCGGTTCCTGATACTTGGCCGAGGTGAACACCGGCACGATCTGCTCGGGGGACAGTCCCCGACGCAGCAGAGCGCGGATGTACTCCCGATCGGCGCTCGTCAGGATGCGCCGGTCGGGCTCCAGCTCTGCGAATTGGGCGGCCAGCAATTTCTGTGCATCCGACTGCTTTCGTTTCGTTGCCATTGCGGAATCTCCATCGACCGCACGTTGCGGGACTCTCCCCATTCCTCCGCGGGGTGGGCCCCTTGCAGGGCGCAGCCCCTGCCTGGCCGCGGGTGCCGAGGGGACTTGTCCCCCGGCATGCCACCGGGACCGACAGGGCCCAGAGAGGGGAATAGGGATAAGCACGGCATGTTGAAGACATGCGTAGTGCGCACTACGCATCCTGGCGGATGTGTCTGCGGCAAGGGGCAAGCCCCTGCACCCCAAGGAGATCCTTCATGGCGACAAGTCGCGGGTCATCAGTGCACTTCAAGCCGTTGCACTCACCCATGCTCTGTGAGGCGCACAACCGCCGGGCGGTGAATCCCCAGTACCTGCTGCCCGAGAAGGACCGCGAGCCCAATCTCGTCGTCAGGGACGGCGATGTCGCGCAGGCGTACGCGCAGAAGATGGCGTTGGCCTCGGGGCGTGCGCGGGCAACCCCAAAATACAGTCCGCTGAAAGAAGGCATCGCGAACCTAGCCGACGAGGCCCCCGAGGTCCTGCACGCGAAGATGGAGCGCTGGTGCCAGGAGTACGAGGCCATCACCGGGGAGCGCGTGGTGGCTTGCGTCATCCACCGGGACGAGGGGCACATCGCCAGTGACGGCGTCGCGCGGCGAAATGTGCATGCGCACGTCGTGGTGGATCGAACCGACAGACGGGGGCGAGTGGTGAACTCGATCCCGGACGGCAAGGGCGGCACGCGGCGTACGACGATCACGGATCGCAAAGCGCAGGGTCGGCGGGTGCAGGATATGACCGCGCGCATCACGGGCCTCGCTCGGGGAGAGGACGCGCGCGAGACGAAGCGGCGGCACATCGATCATCACAGCTATCGCGCGCTCGCGCGCCAGGGCCGGTTACGGGATGTGGACCGCGAGCGAGATCTCGCACATCGCGCTGCGCGGGCGGAACAGGAATGCGATGCAGCAGCGGCTGACGCGAAGCTCAACGGCTCGCTGTACACCCAGGTGCTTCGAGAGCGCGACCGCGCGTGGACCGAGCGCGATGCCGCTAGGGCGGTTCACGCGGAGGCGCTCGCCGTGCTGCGCGAGATGGGCGCGCAGCACGGGCTGACGATCGAGCACGGCACCAAGGCTGAATACGCTGGGTTGCGTGAGGCCATGAAGGCGAGCGGGCAAGCCAGTCAGCAGGAGTATCAGCAGATCAAGGCCGCGTTCGAAGTGCTTCACGCGCGGCAGGAGGTCGAGCGTCGACGCAGAAAGCACAGGCCAGGGATCGAAGGCCCCGCGAGCGATGATGACGGGCAGGAGCACGCCCCAAAGGCGCGGTTGACACGCGAGCGCGACGAGGTGGCACGGATGACCCTCTGGAAGGACGAGACAGGTCGCGAGGTGCTGCACGTCACACGCTCGCGCGTCGAGGTTCTGGATCACAGCCGGGACGTTGAGCGCGTTGCGCTACGCATTGCCGCCCAGAAGTTCGGCGACGCCGTGTCGATCACTGGCAGCGCCGAGTTCCGGGAACGCCTGGCACGGCTCGCCACTCGAGAGGGCATTCGGGTGGTCGATGCCGATCTCGCCAGGATCGTCGAGGACGAGCGATCGCGCAGGGCGAGAGGAGAGCAGGTTACGACACCGAGCGCGGTTTCTGCTCCGCCCCACAGCGATACGCGCGCCGATCCTGCGATAGCGCAGCTCGCCCGCTGGTGGAATCCCAAGTCACGGGCCGCGCGAATGCGCGCCCTGGACGTCGCGCAGCGGGTCGGGTACGAGCGCAGCATCATGGGCGCGTGGCACGCCGCGCGGGACGCGGCAGAACGCAAACACGCCGGGATCAGTGCCGATCAGACCGAACGCGAACGGTCCGAGGGCGAGGAGGGCCTGACTCGCATCCCGGCCTCCGCGCCCGAGCCGGACGACGAGCAGGACTTGGGGCGGTGATTGTTCCCCTTCTCTTCAGTTCCGGGCTGACTGCGCGGATCCGAAACAATCATCGGGATTTCCCATTCTCCGTCCGTCAGAACCGTCCATCATCGACGGAGGGATAACCGCGCTGGCTCTCGCGATGCCGATCTCCGTGTCAATTCCCTGAGGGCAATTGCGCTCCGTGTGCGACTAGGTAGTTTCTAATGGCAAGGCCAGCAGGATCAGAGATTCGATTTTCAATAATCTGTTTCATCGTCAATCCATCTGCGTACTTGAAATTGACCGCGGCATCAATATTCGCTCCATGCTCTACCAGTAGTCTCACGGTGGAATAATTTTCTCCACCGATTGCGAGTGCCAGGGCCGTACTACCGTCCCAAGTCTTCTGGTTCACGTTTGCGCCCTGATTTAGCAGCATCTGCACGACGTCATCCTCTCCTAGAGAGGCCGCCGACACCAGCGGTCCCGGTGAATTCCCCGGTTGAAGCGAGTTGTTGGGTTCTGTACTCGCGCCCAGCGCCAGCAGCATCTTGATCACTCCGCGCTGGCCGGCCTGGATGGCGATGTCCAACAGCGTTTCGGAGCCGCCTTGCCCCGCCCCGGCGAGCTGCACAATGGTATCTACGGGTATTCGCTTTTGGGCGAGGATACTCTCTACTTGGTCCGCTCTTCCGTAGATAATGGCCTTCAGTAAAGGCGCCATGGTCTTTACATCACGTGCGCTATCGCCGCTCAGCCGCATCATGTTCAATGTTCCTTTGTACACCTCAGCTGGGTTCTTGATCGGTCCGTAGGCAACGGGTGAAAAACTTCTAAAGTGTTGTACAGGCACGGGGTGCGTCTGGCGCGCCGGAGGGAACGGCGGGGGACTCTTGGTGACGTTCTTGGCCGGAAGATGCGATTCGGCAGTGCGCGCGCCAGCCGGGGTACGCAACTGTGTCACAGCTCCAGTGGGATGGGGCTGACCCTTGCCGTCACGCCATTCGTGAACGTACAGCACGATCACGACCGTCACGATAAGAACGGTCGCGGTTACCACGAAAGCTCGCCATGCCCGACGGCGCGGTTGGGGGCGCTTTGAGGAGGTCATGGTATTCATGATGGGACTCTCGCGTCAGAATAGTCGTGCGTCACGGAGGTAAACATTAGGAGCAGGGATTGCCTTGCGCTGGGATTTCTTTCAAACCGATGGCGAGTTCTATCGTTATGGCGTTGAATTGAAGTCGTGCGTTTCCGGTAGCAAAAAGATCGTCCGCAAAATTAAGCCAGTCTTGAAAGCTTAGGTCTTGCGTAAGTTGAGAGTTAAGGCCAATGGCGAATGCGCTATCCATTATTGCCGTCTGAACATCAGAGGGCAGGGTCATGTAGACAAAGTTACTCGCGGCATTCACTCTGCCATACCAGTAGTTGTATGCACCGCTAAACAGGACTCCGACCTGGCTCGCTGTTAGATTCGGTGGAAAGACTGCCTGTGTAGCTTGTGCTTCGGTACCAGTCGGACCATATTGGGTGCACCGTGATATCGGAACTTGAGTTCCCGGTGGAACGAGTGACTGCGTATTGTATGGCACCGTTACGGTGGTGGAAAAGCAGGCATTTAGTCCCGCACCAAGAAATGGCGCGAGCTCATTGAGCAGCTGCGTGTCTCCATTGACAATGTATGTCGCTTGTTGGTATGAAAATTGGCTCGCATCGAAACCCAGAAAAGTCAATCCAGAATTGACGCAGGGAGTATTGAAGCCACATGGAGGGACGAATCCAGTTTCATTGGTGTAGGTTTTCCCATAGTAATGTTGTGTTAATGTGGCGACTAACGGATCGGGACCTTCGTTTGTCTGGATGAATCCTTTATTGGCCCCATCCTCGGCGGTGGCGCAATGGGGATTCTTGGGGTTTGTGCTCCCCGTGCCACCGCCGCCACCACCCGTTGGCGGCGAACCACTGCCTCCACTCGGCAAAGGGCCAGTTGACGGTGGAAACCACACTTGGGGTTGGCAATACCATGGGTTGATGCCCATGGCCTCGTAGTAAGAGCAATAAGAAGCGGAGATGTTTACCCCGGGTAGCGCTTGAGCAACCGCGACGGACTGACGCCCCGGCAAGACCACGGTGCCAAGGGCGATCCCCACCGCCAAGATGGCTTGAAGCGGGAACCGCCGCAACAGAGACGCCGAATATCGTGACCGCATACGCCCCCCCTTCGCCCGCATTATTTGTTACCGAACGTCACCCGGATCTGGGCATGGCTCCTCATGACGTTCGAGCCGGCATCATCAGCAGGTCGCGCGCCCTGGGCAGTGTTACCGGGAAGCACCTTCGCCGAGACTTCCTCCCCACCACATCGCGAGCACAGCTCCCCTACGGGGCCGTTCCCACTCAGCACTCACGCGCCCGCAACGCGCCTCATGGCCCGCATCCTACCCCCACGCTGGTGCAGAGACAACCGTGCGCACAGTGGCAGTTGATGCACCGGCCCTCGTGACTCTCGCCCGTAGTCCCGCGAGCGCAGCCGCACGAGTGTTCTATTCCTCTTCCTGCCACGAGATTCTCAAACATCGCGAAAAATGCCGTTCGACCAGGCCCGGCCGCCCGCTGTTAGGCGGAAATCCGCTTCATGGTACAGGGGAGGGTTGCTGCGCACCTCAGATGGCGCCCGGGGCACTCTCTACGTCAATTGACGTCGCCGTGGAGGATGGCGTTTGACCGTGCCACCCGGAATCTGGTCCGTCGACCCGGGTGGCACTTGTGTAGGAAACAGCCAAGGTCAGGGCGAACAGCGCTCAAGATGGCTCTGGCGGGCTATCGGGTGTGCCCCGTGTCCCAGGGGACGAGGAGTCGGGGCCGTGCCCCTCGCCGGCTGCCTTGGACATTTGGGGTGCGAGTGTGAACGATAGAGGAGCCGGCGGCTTCGCCGCCTCCGCCCGAGCCGCGGCAAGCACCGCCTGGTTCTCCGCGACGATCATGGCGAGGCGAGGTCGACGGGGTAGTGGATGTGAAGCGCGTGCGCCTCGATAGCCGCCCGTCCTCGGGGTCCTTCGTCCAGGTCTCGATCCGGGGAGATCGACGCTGAGAACGCCGTTCGTTCGGTCAGGAAGCGGGCGGGGGGCCGTGGGAGGGAGGCGTTTGGCCGCGCCACACCGATTTTGCCACCTCGGTCCCGGTTACAGTTATACCTGATGCAGCCAAGGCCGCCGCGGACGCGGCGGCGGAGTCTTCGGCCCTGATGAGGACCCACCGGCCGGGCTGACGCGTGGCGACGCAGATGCCGCGCCGTTCAAGCCATATGCCGACCGTCCGGCGGCGAGTGACAGCCACCACCGCCCGGCGGGTCAGGGCTGTCTCAGCCTCGCGGATCTCACGCACGGTTTCAGCATCATCGCCCGCTCGCACGAGGAGCGGCTCGATGAGATCCGCTGGCGGCGTGTCGGGGCCGTGCGGCACCCCGTGAGCGGCAGCGAGCCCGCGGAGCCGGCGCGCGGCCTCCGCC
>JAJYDK010000081.1 GCA_021777555.1 Pseudomonadota bacterium
TCCACACGTCATAGAAGTCCTTCATGCGGCTGTTAGCGCTTCCGAGCGCTACCATGGCTTGGAGCTTCTCAGCGACTGCGGATTCGACCGGATAGGCGAGTAGTTGGATCGTGTCTCCACCCAAGAAGACCGGGTATTCGATCATTCTTGGGCCGGGCACCATGACGTCACCTACGCCGAAGTCGACCTGAAGTCTGAGGCGCACGTTGTTCATGCGCGCGTCCATGAGGATTCGCGTGCCTTTGTTTTCCGAATCCTTCGTGATTCCCTCGGCGGCCACAGTATTATCGAGGAAGGTCAGGCCGTCGTCCTCCACCTCGAGAGTCGCACAGTCCTTGATGAGTGCAACCAGGCTTGCCTCGTCGGCTTTTCCCTTGCGCAGCATGTCGATATCCATAGTGGGGCGCGCGTTGGGAATACCAATGGTCTTCAGTAGCAGAGCGCCTTTAAGAATGACACTTTGCGCGTGCCGCGACTTCGAGACGCGGTACAGGAAACGCTCCATTGCATACTGTTGGAGGACCTGCTGAAACGGTACGCCATTCGACTTCGATGTGTTGCGCAGCCTCGCGAGCACGGAGGCCACGACATTCTTCACTTCCTTTGTGTTCATTCGATGGCCTGTAGGTAAGGTGACATGGGCTTTTCGACACGGAGCAGGCGCGCGTAGTGCAGTAGTTCACGGTTCTGGACGCGCTTTCGCTGTCGCGCCAGGCGCAGTGCTTCGAGGGCGACATCCACACCCAGCTTGTTTCTGAACTTGAAGCAGTCCACCACGGTGCGCGCGGCGCTGTAGATTTTGAGGGGCATGCCACCGATGCGATGCGTTTCCAGCCCCTCAGAGAAGGTCTTGGGGTCGAAGCGATATACGGTGACGGGTATTGACAGCTTGATGCGGTGGTAGCTGCCTCGCGGTACGGCAATGTGCACGGAAGATGGGATCTGGGTCGTGATGCCGTGGTACGAGAGTGCACTGATCAGGCAGACCGCCGCGTTGGGAGCTCGTGCCGCTACCACCGCGAGGTCGGGATACTCGGCTTCCCCGGCTTCGGCCAGACGATAGAGACCACGGCCGAGTTCGACAATTTGGCCACTATCTCGCAGGGCATAGAGCGCATCGGTATGCACCCCGAGCGCCACCAGGTCTCGAGTGCGGAGCGTGCCGCCCTTTTCGCGGAAGGTCTTCAGTGCGGTCTCAAGATCACGGCTTTTCATGCGGGTAATAATAGCGCCACTTGAGTATAAGTGGCACCTTTATTACCCATCCTCATCCTCATCATCGTCGCCGCGCCGTCGCCGTCGCCGTCGCCGTCATCGTCGAGACTGGTCCACCCCTGATCCCTCTCTTGGGGACACAGCCCTGACCGCGACTTACGCCTACACCTTGACCGCGAGCGCTTCCCGGCCGACTTTCTCTTCGAGCTCACCACTGCGGAGTTCTCCGCTTTGACGTTGCAAAATGCATCATCAAAGCCCGGCCGCGGTGACCGCCGTAAGCTCCCGTTCGCCTTTCAGCGCCTCAGGGCGCTCGCCGTCGCGCCAGGCAGGGCGTGGTGGCAAATGCATTGCTGCATTGCGGGGGATTTGCGGGAATCGGTTGTGCTCCGTCGTGCTTCGTCGTGACAAGCGCAACGAGCGTCTGGCGGATACGTTGTTGAATGCAAAAGCTATCTTGAGCAGAGCAGCCGGCTCATAATGCCGGGGTCGAGGGTTCGAGTCCCTCCCTTTCCACCACAATCAACCACTTGCGCGCTCCTTTTTCTCGGCCTCCGGCTGTGTGCCGGTTTCTGCGCGCTGGGGGTCCCCCAACAGGGTCCGGTCGGCGTACTGCCTAAGATGGGCGGGTGAGAGGTGGGCAGTCGGTGTGCTTGAGCGGGGTGGCTTTGGTGCCGGTCCATTTCGGTGCTGGTTTCCTTCCAGAGATCAGTTGCACATTCGTATCTGGAAATTGGTGCCGGCTATCCAAGCCGTCTTGTCTGTGTCAGCAGGCCATTGAAGATGGGTTCGCTGACGGACTTTGGAAAGTTCTCGGGTAACCGAGCTGATACGGCCTCGATTACGCGAGGTACTGTGTTCACGAAGTGTTGAATGGTGGGTTCGAAGTCTTCACCCAAACCGTTTTCTTTCGCCACCCTGTTCCAGTGTCGGCGTTGGATCTCGCTGATACGGTAATGCGCATTCTTCGAGCGGACGGCCATGGCTAGCTTCACTTTTTGCCATTGGAAGTTCTTTGCTCCATCGCCAATGACCGGCCAAGCGGACATGATGTCGTATAAGGGCGTTAGCTTGTAGCGACCGTTGGCTTCGATGAAAACGCTGAAATTCTTGGCATGACCGTCTGGTGCGGCCAACATCCAGAAGAGTAATTGTGCAGACAGGAAGCGTTTGCGATCAGCTTCCGCATTCTCACTTCCGCGCAGCACACTGAGGATGGTGGACATCCCCGGTCCTCCGCGCTCCTCGTACTTCTGCTCACTTGGGATTCCGCAGACTTGGCAGAAATCCTCTTGCGGCAGGCGTGCCCACCAAGAATGATCGATCAGTCGTCGGTCGAAACGTTCCACAACCAGGACTTTGTGTCGCCCGAACTCGGCAATGTTGCAGTGTGCTACGTCTTGACCCAGTTCGCGCGCGATCTGGGCGCACAGCCATTCGTTCTCGACTGATGTTGAGAAGTCTGCACGCATCCCGCCGACTTCACCCAGCGGGAGCTTAAATATGTGCGTCGTGGGTGTCGGGCCCAATGGCTTGCACCACTGATTTTGATGCCAGAGCAGGGCGGTCTTTTCCTGTGCACCGGCAATCGAGATCCGCAGGTCGTCGTCATCCGAGATTCCAGGGGACGGTTCGGCGATGGTGCGGTCCAGAACCTGTGCGACCTGTTCGTCGGTGAGCGGCGCAGCATCAACGTGGTGGACATTGGGAGGTTCAGCCTCGGTTGGCAGGAGCTGAACGGCCCCCACGCAGTCCCGGCCGATCTTCTCTAGGAGATCCATGGCGCGCACCCCGGTCCCGAATTTGTGAGAGATGCGCTTGCGGATGTTTAGGTTGTCCGGCAGGAGATTGTCGAAGAACGATTCAACGCGTGTTCCGGTTAGTGGAGCTGTACCCTGTTCGAGTGGTAATGACAACGAGAGCGGACGCCTGAGCGGATTGCTCAGCCATCGCTCGGCGTAGCAGAAGTTATGGCCACCGCGCGGCGAAAAGCTCCATTCTCCAACATATTCTCCGTTCATCCAAACAGCGAGAGATCTGCGATTTGAAGGACGGCCGGCCACTACCAATTCCTAGGGGAGCTACCCTGGACCGCACGCGGCGTGATCACCAACTCATTGTCCAAAGCCATTAAGAGGGTGAGCAACTGATCGGTGGTTACGCGCTCCGGGTGATTCTCGATCGCCGAGATCCGTTCCTGAGAGAGCCCGACTTTCTGCCCAAGTTCGGTTTGATTCAGTCCTTGGGCGTTGCGTAACTGACGCAGGACCGAGCGAAGTTGTTCAGGTGTCCTGATGTGGTAGGCAGTCATGAGGGTAGTCTTAATTAAGAATAATGCAAGAATATTCTATTTAACAAATATTTTCAATATATTCTTATAAACGAATATAATGAATTTATTCGCCCTGGTACCTCAGATGTCGGCCAATCTCCTACGCAAGCCCCTTCGATCCGCATCCTGCCGCTGCGGGAATAATGCGGGAATCAGTCCTGCTCGGTTGTGCTCGGTCGTGACAAATGCAACGGGCCGTCCCTTGCCAACCTATTGAATTTAAAGCCTACTTTGAGCGCAGCGTCGAGCTCATAATGCCGGGGTCGAGGGTTCGAGTCCCTCCCTTTCCACCAGTATTTTCAGTCACTTGCGAGCGCCCCGCTGACCGCACGATCGACAGTGCGGGAGATTTGCGGGACGCCAGATCACACACCTTTTCTGAGCACTCCGTCAGCGTGCGGATGTCCACCGCGGAGTAGTGCGTCGTGATGTGCGCCGCCTCGTGGCCGAGCAAACACTGGCGATCCTCGAACGCGACGCCCGCCGCGCGCAGCCGATACCCGAACGTGTGCTCGAGGTCGTGAACCCGGATGGACCGAAATCCCGCCGGGCACGGTGACCCCAACTCGTCGGGGTATCTTGCCGCCGCACGACCGCCAGGTCGCGGTTGACCGTGCCCGGACTCTTTCCCGCGTTCAGCTTGTCTCGAATGTAGGCCTGCAGGGTGCCGAACTGCACCTGTTGGAGCGTCAGTGTGCCGATATACGGATCCAACGCCGCCAGTGACCGGGCATCCCGTTCGAGACTTTGCTTGTGCGGGTGTTCCTCCAGATATCGGGTCGCCGCTTCTTGGAACGTCCGTGTCTTGCGAACTCCGAAGAACCTGCTGGCCCGGGCTTCCTCGAGCCGTCGCGACAGAATCGATACCGCCTCCCTGAGATCGCCTGTGCCAGTGCATTCGCAAATGCGAGTTCCGTAGATGTCTTTGTCGATGTGCCAGACCTTGCTCGCAGGGTGAGTCCGGGCGGTTTTTGCAGTCCCGTGACGTCCTCCCTCGAATTGAGCCGTGGGACGCCCGTTGCGCCGCTTATGGTCGTCGGCCCATGCATCGAGGTCAAGGCGGTCGAAGGCGATACCCTGTGTTCCCACAGGGATGGCCACCACGCGCGGACGCACATCGCGGTTGAATCGGTTCTTATCCATGCCGAGATACACCGGCGCGTCGCGCAGCCGGACGAGGCGGGGAACAGCGGCACAGGGCGATACACCAGTTATACAGCCATCCGGGCAGCTCCGTGCTGGATGGCGCCGAAGTCTCCGAAAAAATGCCATGTGGCGATGTGAGGGAGGATTTTCATCTGGATTGAAGTGTTTCTGTGGTTAGTTGGCTGCGGCTTCTGCCAGAAACTGCTTTTGTAAGACTGCGCCGCCGTCCTCCGCGCAACCGGAGGTGTTTGGATCGACCAACTGGTAATTCGCGGTGTTCCCGGGATAGTTGTAGCTGTTGACCATGTAGCCGAGCGCGCTGACCGGCGCGTCCCATGAGTATCCCATCATGCCGATGGAGTGAGAGGGCAGATAAGTCTGGATAAAGTCGTTGGTAATAGTTTGATTGGGGTCGCTTGGGCAGGAGAAGGATTCATCCCACTCGGTGACAAAGACGGCGTGTCCGCTGGTGGCGAAGTTGCCGAATCGTGTGTCCCACGCGGCACTGCTGTCGGCCAGCGTGCTGTTGACGACATAGTTGTATGGATGGAATGTGTAGGCGGAGTTGGAAGGCATTCCGCTGGGAGGCGTGAAGCCGACGAATGCGAAATCAATTCCTGTGCCGTCGAAAAGTAATACGTTGTTTGGAGCTAGCGAGCGCACGTACTGGCCGACAGTGAGCATGCCCTGATCGGGCTCAATTCCGCAGCCCGTGGCCCATGTCGTCCAGTCGGGCTGCTGATATGTTCCGGCGTTACAGTTAACGGTTGGGTCTGGTTCGTTGAAGATTTCGAGGATGATGCCCTTGTCGTTGGTCAGGGTCGGGCTTAGCAGTTGAGTCCATGCCTGCTCGGTGTTGACGTCGGGGAGCTTTTGCAGATTTCCGTTCTGATATGGGGTGCAGCTATAGCGCTCGGTCTGCATGGAGAGGATGACGATGAGTCCGGCGGCACGGGCCTGCGCGACAATGCTTCGGACCATGTCCGTGTAGGCGGAAAGTCCATTCTCAGCTTCGTACTGCAGTGCGCCCTGGCTGATCTGCATGCGCACGCTGTTAAGACGCCAATCCTGCACCATGGCCTGGAAGGATGCGTTGTAAGCGAGACCCGGCAGCGGAGCCGCGGTAAGAGCGGCCTGTGCCTCCTGGAGATACTGGGCGGCTTGTGAGCCGGGAGCGATGTCAGGCTGCGCACAGAGTATGCTTGCGTACTGGGTGGGATAGGTCACGCCTTCGGAGGTAAAGCCCCTGGGGATGAACGGCGTACTGGTTCCGGCGACCACGAGTTGTCCGCCGACGACGGCGACACCCTCGGGTTGCGTCGCTGATCCCGCCGCTGGCGCATTAACGACAAGTGTCACGGTATCCTGCGCGGACACATAATCGGCAGAATCGGTCGGCGTGAACGCTACGGAAAGCGTCTGATTTCCCGCCGTGCTCATTGTCGTGCCCGCTGCCGGTGTATAGGCAAAGTTCCCCGCCACGCTGGCAGACGCGTCCAGCTGCACACTACTCAACGAAGTCCCTTCGGGCACCGCAGCAGGGGTGGCCCAAGTAATCGTCGGGGTGGCCTTGTTCACGGTGATCGTGGTCGTCACGGTCGTCGGTGAGGCACTGCCGCCACTCGCCGGGGTGAATGTCGTCGTCAGCGTATGGGTACCGGCGCTCAGCACCGTACCACTGCCCGGAGAATACGAGAATGTCCCCTGCGTGCTCGAAGTGGCGTCGAGCTGAGTGGCGTTGAGTGGCGTCCCGTAGGTGATCGCCGCTGGCGTAGTCCAATTTAGAACCACTTGCGGTGGTGCGGGAGCGCCGCTTCCACCCCCACCTCCTCCGCATCCGTTCAGCGCGACGAGGAGACCGAGAACGCCAGCGATTTTCAGATGCTTAGTGAACACTTTACGCATTCCCCTAGCTTGGTATGTCAGTTGCTTGACGTGAATAGCTCATGAATGGCTAAGGCAGAAAGGCTTCGATCGTGCTTCGTGCGCTTCCCCGGAAATGTCCTTGTTCACAAGGGCCTTTACAGGGGCGTTGGTAGCACACGAGAGAATGTCCTGCGTCCGGATTGGGCGGGGGCGACTGTCCTCACTAAATTTGACCAGGACCATGCCGGTTCTGATCGCGGCGCAAAATCTGGCCAGACCCGAACCGCCTCACGACGCGCACAGGCGCTCGACCGGAAGCACGTTACGCACTGAACGGACGTTTACGTTGCCGTTGCGCCTTGCGTTTTGGGCTTCGCCGCAGAGGACGTCGATAGCCTCCAGCACGCGGCTGTCCCCGCATGTCCTTCGCTCGGGGTGCGTACCTCGCGTTTCCGCGGCGGTGCCACCTCTGCTCATTGCGCCAAGGCGCATGAGGCGCGTATTGGGGTCGGACGGCGCCTCGCGCGCCGATCACGCCCCGCGCGTGGAATGCGCCTGGACGCACGGTGGCCGCAATTGCCGGTCGCCCGTGGTTCTCTCGGGCGAGCAGTGCGGGCTCGCGCTGCGCGCGAAACACCTGCCGACGCTGCATGGAGGTGGGGGGTAAGTGCCGCTCCTGCTGCGCCCGACGTTCCTGGACGGTAGGCGCGGCGTAAACGCCGCCGGGACCGCCGTTGTAGCTCACCCGAGTCACGTTGAAGCGGTTGATGACCGTTTCGTTGTAGGTGTCATGGACGATCGTGACGTTGACACGGGTGACTGCTCGGTTATAGACGAATTGGCGGCCCATCCAGCGCCCGCCCACGTAGCCGTCGCCGTCGTATCCGAAACCGTAAT
>JAJYDK010000082.1 GCA_021777555.1 Pseudomonadota bacterium
CCATCCATTAGATGTCCGTCAACGGGGGGGCACTTCAGTTCGCCTCAACGACTCGGCTCTTTAACACACACTCTGCTGCGCATACGCATTGACGTTCGGCACATTACTCTGAGCGCATGTCAGTTTCGCAATTTCACAAATCGCCTTATTGTCGCCTCATCCCCACTCGAGATGGCATATTGCAACTCCTGTGCCATCTGATACGCCTTCGCGTAACCGGACGATCCGACCGCCTTTGTCACAACATCGGAAAATGTCTGACCGGATGGACACTGCCCGCTCCCGGCTACACATTCACCGAAAATAAGCGCATTGTCGCTAGAACAGTCGTAGCCAAGATTACAACCTGCAATCGCAACGGCAAATGCCCGAATCTCGTTCGCGGAATTGCCGTCTGCTAAGAACATTCCTGCACGGAATACTGCGTCGGGATCGCCACTCGAGACTGCGTCAAGCACGGTATTCTGCGCAATAGCAGTCGCTTGGGCACTATTAGCACCTTCGCCTAAATTCCAAGTGGCAGAAAGTTCCATTAGTTCCGCGACTGAATTATGGTCCTTCTCTGCCAAATTCAGCCAATAAGATGACGACATATAGCTCCCGCGCTTAGGTGGCGGCAGTCCTGAGAACGCGTTCTGCCCAAAAAATCCCTGACACAATTCGAAGTGTTCTCGCTGAATCTCCATGACCCACTCCGGCATATACGCCTGGTTGGATAACCATGATGTGAACGCTGACTTAGGATTCGAGTTATTGCCGAATTGAAATATTTCTAGCGCGCAAATGCTCATGGCCTTTGATACATACAGCGCGGCCGTACCATTGCCGTTGGCGGCGGCGGTTGCAGCGCTTCTTACGAACAAAAAATAGTTCCTCGAGTGATCAAACAATAATCGCCAATTTTTAACTGCCAGAACAGTGTGTCCGTCAATCGGCGCACGTATTGTTTGACGATTTGCATGCTGTATGTGTTTCACGGAAATTGATTTAACAGCGACAGATGTCATCGCGCGATGCGGTGTGCCGGATTTTCCGCGTTGTAAGTGAAGAGCCAATGCTCCAAAAAGCGCGACTGCTATGATCAGAACAATGAAATTGCGCATGCTCGTTGCCATCATATTTTGGGCACAACAGTGGTGAAAATCGCCCTCTTTACCCAGGGGTCTACTTTTACCCTGACGCAACGGATCACAATAAAATCGGCGGCAACACCGGTCATGGCCGGGGATGGGGATCGCGGTCCCCGATCAGCGGATCATCCGGCGGCGCCGTGCAGGAACGCCCAGACGACCACGACGGTCATCACCACCACGTAGACCCGCAATCCCCAGAACACGACCTGCTGGCGCGAAGTCAGACGGGTTCGTTTGACCTGCGCGAGCGGCTCGTCCCAGCGTTCCTGCTCGATCAGCTGGCGAATCTCCCCTGCATGAAAATCACTCAGCTCCTTCATGGGTCATCCTCCAAATACGTGCGGAAAGAGCGTCGCGAGGCCGTACAGTACGTTGCAGACGATCAATCCGATCATGATGGCAATCGAGACGGCATTGCGCCGCGAAGAGTTGACGTGCTCGCCCATCAGCTCCCGGTCATTGAGCAACATCAGCAGGAAGAGCATTGCCGCCGGCATGAAGACCGTCGCGATGACCTGCACGCTGAGGTTCAAGAAGCCGAGATTGAGCCCCGGGATCATGACGAGAACCGCGGCCACCGCGGTGCCGACGACCGCCGGCAGGTAGAACCCGAGCGCCTGGCGTGGCGCCGCATTCAACGACCGGTCGATTCCGAAGGCCTCGCCCACTGCCCAGGCGCTGCTCGCGGTGATGACGATCGCAGCGATGAGCCCCGCCTCCATCAAACCCAGGGCGAACAGCGCCATCATGTCCTGCCCGAGCTTGGCGCGGATCGCGCCGAGGATCGCGCCGGCGTCAAGCTGCTGCGCGTTCGGGACACCTTTGAGGGTTTGCGCTGCGAGCACGATCAACGCCATGGCCACGAGCACCATGCCGATGACACCGAGCAGCAGATCGCGTCGCCCGGCGCGGATGTCCTGGACGAGCAAGCCCTTGTCGACCACGCAGGACTGTTGGAAGAACAGCTGCCAGGGTGCGATCGTGGTGCCGATATTGGCCGAGATCAGCACGAGAAAAGTGACCGACAGGAACCCTCCGGGGACGATCCATCCGTGGCCGGCGAAGGCGAGAGCCACTGCGTGCCAATGTGGATGAGCGAGGAGCGCCAGCGGAACGAAGACCAAATTGAACGCTGCGACGAAGAGGGAAATGCGCTCCCAGGTCCAGTAGCGCAGGAACACCAGCACCACGGTGACGAAGACCAGGGCGGCCGGTACCGTCAGCCATGCCGAGAGGCCGAGCGCTTCACCTCCTAGGCGGATCCCGATGAACTCCGTCATCAGGGTGAGCACATTGGCCACGATCAGATCGATGAGCGAGAACCATCCCCAGAAAGGACCGTATCGCTTCCAGATGAGCTCGGCGTGGCCGCGGCGAGTGACCGCCCCCAGGCGTACGGTCATCTCCTGCACCACGTAGGCCACGCCCCCCAGCAGGACCATCAGAGGCAGAAAGAGCCCGAGCCCGTAGGCGGCGCCGGTTTGCATGTAGGTGATGACACCGCCGGCGTCGTTGTCGCCCAGCATCACCAGCACCCCGGGCCCGAGCAGGGCGAGCGCGAGCACCAGGCGACCGCGCCAGTTCGTCGCGTTGCGGTGCAACTCGGCGATGTGCAGTCTGTCGCGCAAGCGGTGCCTGAGTCCCTCCGGAATGGGGGGGCAGTCCGCGCACGGGCGAAATTCCCGAACTTCAACCTGATGATTCACGCGCATGCTCCACGCATCGTTCGACGCCTCGGCGCCCTGGGACGGCCGCGAATCACGGCTTCGCACGTTCGGCTCGTGCGGTGGCGCCGAATGGGAGGCTCCGTGGCGTTCGCTGAGGCGTGGCGCGCCGAGGCGACACGCCAGCACATCTCAATGCGCCCGGAGGCCCGATTGCGGCACCACGTCCCGGCAATGGCGTCCGCTCCGCAGCGATCCACCCACGCAGCGACGGCCTGGCGATCCGCCGGCACCTGTGCCTCATCCGTCGCACGTCCGACGTCGTGCTTCTGAATCATCATCCACCACCCTCGAGCATCGGGTTTGCTCGCGCAAAAGCCCGTTCCACGAACGGGAGCACAGTCAGCCGTTCCGTTCGTGATGAAGGGAGTCGGCCGAGCAATACGCGCACTCCGCCCACCGGAGTACGTTGCCTGATTGAGAGAAACGGAGGGTGACTAGGAAGTCGGCGCCGAGGGACCTCGGCGCACGGCAGTCAGCGCTTCAGCCGACTGTGGCGGTCTCGGTCCCCGTGTGCCAGCCTGCCGAGCGCAGCGCGTCGCGCCGTGCGCGACTCCTGTCACCGCTCATACAGCTACTGTCCAACGGGGGAAAACCTCTTGAGGATCAAGTCAAGACGGCGCGGAAGGTACCCCTCGTGCCGGTCAAAGTAAATAGGGGCACCGTCCAAAAAATCCGGATCGCTCGGTCCTCGCACCGTTGGAGGTCCGGGGTGAGGCCATTGCCGACTCCAGAAGGTTCAGTCGAACTCGATTCACGGGAAGGCCGCCCACACATTGCGCTCGCGCATGGCGCGGGACTCAATCTCGAGCCGTCCTCGCGCCGCTGGGGTGGTTCCGGTAACGGGTGTCGTCAGGCGATCGACGCGCCCGCGGTCCGCTGCGTCGTGCCGCGTGCACTCAGGATCCGAACCCTCCATAATTTGGCGCATGGACCATCGATCCACCGTTCTGGCGATTTCAGCCCACGTCTCCATCCCGCTCGATGAGATCGAGCTGACGGCCATGCGTGCGCAAAGCGCCGGCGGACAGAACGTCAATAAGGTGTCGAGTGCCATTCACCTGCGCTTCGACATCGGCGCCTCGTCCTTGCCCCCGTTCTACAAGGAGCGGCTGCTGCGTGTGTCCGATCAGCGCATCACCAAGGAGGGGGTGCTGATCATCAAAGCGCAGCAGCACCGCACCCAGGAGCGCAATCGTGCCGCCGCGCTCGAGAGACTGCAGGAACTGATCCGCAGCGCCGCCGTGGTGCCGAAGAAGCGCATCGCCACCCGGCCGACCGCGGGGTCGCGGAAGCGGCGCCTCGAATCGAAGGACCAGCGGGGCAAAACCAAGGCGTTGCGTCGCAACGTCGTCGAGTAGAACGCGACCGAAACTCGCGCCGGGGCCACCGCGAGCTGAGCTGCCATCAGAGATGATGTCCTATCGGGAGCTGCAGCGCGGCGCCTGACGATGCCTGTTCGGCCGCTGGGCGGCATCGGGGGATCGGAGGACGACACCCGCTCGCGCGGTGTCTGAATGGTTGTGATCGGCGCGGACCGGCTACCAGCTGCCGTTCAGCGATACGTAATAGCCGCGTTGCCCGGATTTGTTGGCAATGTTGCCCAGATTGGCGAATGCCGCGGTAATCGAAAGATTCTTGATCGGAAAATACGCCAGGAAAATGTCTTGCCAGTCGTCTTCGCGAAAGGCCGACAGGTTGTTCGGCTTTTGCCGATACTCGCCCCCGAGGACGACGTGATCGGTCAGGAATACCCCGAGGCTCCCCTCGGCGAGCAGGTGATATCCGCCGAGGTCACCACCGAAACCGAGCAAACCGATCTGGTTGGCTTCGCTCTCCCGTAAGGTGACGTCCGCCAACCAGGTGTGATCGAAGGGTCCGGCGAGCCATATTTTGGTCGCGCTGAGATACACGTCGAGTCCATTGGCGTGCGTGGCGCCGAGGGCGCGCGGCACGAGATTGAAGTCCTCGTTGTGCTTCCACTGGACACCGAGGGCGACCTGCGGCCACCAGTGATTCTGGTCGAGCAGCGCATCTCCGAACAGCCGGACTTTTGCGCCGAAGACCTCCAGGCGAATCGATTGCCCAGGCACGGTGTTACCGAGGTTCAGCCGCAGCTGGTCGGCTGAGAATTCCACCCGATCGTCAATGCCGATGGCGAGGCCGCAGGAGTCGAGGCGAAAGTCTTGCGGGGCGACTTGCGTGCAGGAGACGCTACCGCCGATTTGATCATTCGTCTCGAGCCCCGCGATGAGCGCCCACGGCGTGATTCCACCGCCGGCGCTGCCCTCGATCTCGGTGATGCCGCCGGTGGCGAGCAGTCGCCCGCCGGCCCATGCGTTTCCGGTCACCATCATCAGGCCGAAGGCGGCGGCTGCACGCAGTGCGGCACAGGGCAGATTTCGCGGAAGGAGGGGCATCGATGTGGGTCCGCAAGCCTAGGGAGCTGCAATTGTCCTACTGCATTCGTCGTGCGACCCGGCCGTCTTTCGGCTATTGGGAGCTCAATCACGGCTCGTACACAACGATTCCGTGAACTGTGGTCCATTGCCGTAACTGTGAATGGCGTACCGCTCCCGGTGCCCAGACCTCTTTAGACTGCGTATCAAATCGATACGAGGGTCCCAAAATGCCGATTCGACCCCGGCCTGTGACCGGCCTGAGGGTGCTGACGGCGGTCTCGATGCTGGCCGCTTCCGTCTCCGGGGCCTCCGCGCACCCGTCACTGTACGCACAAATGGGCGGAACGAAGGTCGTCGCAGCCTTCGTGTCAGTGACGATAGATCAGGTTGCGGCCGACCCGAAGCTCAACCAGTCCTTTCGGGATGTCAATCTGGGCCGCGTCAAGCGGGAATTGACCTCGTATATCTGCCAACTGGCCGGTGGCGGGTGCAAATACACGGGCATCCCGATCCGCGAAGTCCATGCGAATCTCGGCATCACGCAGGCCCAGTTTTTCGGCCTGGTGCAGATCCTGCGCCGACAGATGCGACTGCACCACGTCAGTCTGCGTGATCGAAACCAGCTGCTCGCGCTCCTTGCGCCGCTGGAGCCCGATGTCGTGGACGTGAAAGTCGGGCCACCTCCGAGGACGCATTGAAATGCGCTGGGCGGCAACTGCTTGGGCGGCGGTGTCGATCGCAGCGAGCACCATGCCGATCTGCGCAGCGGCCGCCACCTTGCGGATCCGCGTCCTGGATCTTGCCGGCAGGCCCCTGAAGGACGCCGTGGTCTACGCGGTCCCCGACTCACCGGTGCCGTCCACGAAGCCGCGCACCGCAATCATCGACCAGGTGCACCGGCAGTTTGCCCCACAGGTCAATGTGGTTCAGGTCGGTACGTACGTCGACTTTCCGAACAGCGACAACATCCTGCATTCGGTCTATTCATTTTCACCCGCCAAGACCTTCGTGCTGCGGCTCTACGCGGGCAGGACCGAGCCGCCGATCCGGTTCGATAAGCCCGGCATTGTCGTCATGGGCTGTCAGATTCACGACAGTATGATCGCCTGGCTCCTCGTGGTGAACACCCCGTATTTCGGAAAAACAGGCGCCGACGGATCGGTGGTGCTGCGTCACTTGCGCGTCGGTCATTACAGGGTGCATGCCTGGGACGTCGGTATGCGCAAAGCGAGCCCGCCGCACAATTTGCCGATCGTCGCGGGCGCACCGCCGCGTCAGATCACCTTCCGCCTCAAGGCCGGGCGAATGCCCCAGCACGGGCCGACGATGCCCGGAATGTCGGCGCATCACGGGATGTAGCATCCATGCGCGTTCGCAGTCTGAGATTTCGGTTGATCGTATTTCTCGTGACCCTGATCGGGTTGGTACAGATCGCTGAATTCGTACTGATGAATCGCGCGAGCTACAGCGCAGCGCGCGCCAAAATCGAGCAGCAGTTCGGCATTGGTGAGAAAGTCTTTGCGCGAACGCTCGCGGAGAACGCGGCGCAGCAGGTTCAGTCGGCGCGCGTGTTGGCGTCCGGGTTTTCATTCCGCGCTGCAGTCGCCGTCGGTAATCCGGAAACCGTCAAGTCCGCGCTTGAGAACTACGGCAAGCGCATTGGCGCGCGCGCCGTGCTGTACGTGAACCTGCACGGTGAGATCGTCGCCGATACGCTGCGCTCCTCCGTGGCGCTTCGTCCGTTCGAGCTGCCGGCGCTCATCAGGGCGGCCTCGGCCCGGGGGCAATCCACCTCGATCAGCATGCTCGATGGCCATGCCATGCAGCTGATCGCCGTGCCCGTGCGTGCGCCACTTACCATTGGCTGGGTGATCGTGTGCTTCCCGCTCGACCGAATGCTCGCCGAGCAGCTGCGTCAACTGACGGGGCTGGAGGTGTCATTCGCAGTGGAACGGGACGCGCATTGGACGGTGGCGGCCACGACGCTGCCCTCGAGCGATGCCGACGTGCTGCCGTTGCGGCTTTCTCTGAGCAAGGCAGATCTGAAGAACGCCGTCCTGCAGATGCCCGGCGGTGCGCAGCTGACGCGTCTCCTGCCGTTGAATTCGCGCGGTCCGGAAAAGATCGTTGCGGTGCTCGCCCAGCCGATCGCAC
>JAJYDK010000008.1 GCA_021777555.1 Pseudomonadota bacterium
GCTACGCTATCTTGGTGGAAATACGTCGGCACCGACGGTCGGGTGATCGGACTCGATCGCTTCGGCGCCTCGGGCAAGGGCCCCGAGGTGATGGCCCACTTCGGTTTCACCGCCGAGCGCGTCCAGCGCGAAATCGGCGAACTGCTTCAGCTCGCACATTGAACTCACGGTAAAGGGGAAACGGGTCATGGCAATCAAGGTCGGAATCAACGGCTACGGCCGCATCGGCCGCAACGTGCTGCGTGCGCTCTACGAGGGCAAGCGCAATGGCGAGATCCAAATCGTCGCGCTCAACGATCTCGGCGACGCCAAGACCAACGCGCACCTGACGCAATACGATACCGTCCACGGCCGTTTTCCCGGTGAAGTCAAAGTGGACGGCGATTCGCTGGTCGTCAATGGCGAGCGGATCCGAGTGCTCGCCGAGCGCGATCCCGCCAAGCTCCCCTGGGGTCAGCTCGGGGTGGAGTACGTACTCGAGTGCACGGGCCTGTTCACCAGCAAGGCCAAGGCGTCCGCCCACATCGCGGGCGGGGCGAAGAAAGTGATCATCTCGGCCCCGGGCGGGGAGGATGTCGACGCCACCGTCGTCTACGGCGTCAACCATCAGACGCTCTCCAGCCGGCATACCGTCATTTCAAACGCCTCGTGCACGACCAACTGCCTGGCGCCCGTCGCCAAGGTGCTGCACGATGCGATCGGCATCACCGCCGGCATCATGACCACGGTGCACTCCTACACCAACGATCAGGTGCTGACCGATGTCTATCACAAGGATCTGCGCCGGGCCCGCTCGGCGACCCAGTCGCAGATTCCGACCAAGACCGGCGCGGCCGCAGCGGTGGGCCTGGTGCTGCCGGAGCTCAACGGGCGACTCGACGGCTTCTCGGTGCGCGTGCCGACCATCAACGTCTCGATGGTCGATCTCACTTTCAGCGCTCCGCGCGCCACCACGGTCGAGGAGGTCAATCAGGCGATGCGCAGCGCCGCCGACGGCGCGCTCAAGGGAATCCTGGGCTATAACACCGCGCCGCTGGTGTCGATCGACTTCAATCATGATGCACGCTCCTCCGTGTTCGACGCCACGCTCACCAAGGTGATCGGCGGCACGCTGGTCAAGGTCTGCGCCTGGTATGACAACGAGTGGGGCTTCTCGAACCGGATGCTCGACACCACTCTGGCGTGGGCGAAGGCGTCATGAAGGTCCTGCGCATGGCGGACACCGACCTGCGCGGGAAGCGGGTCATGATCCGCGAAGATCTCAACGTTCCGGTTCAGGACGGAGTGGTGACCAGCGATGCGCGCATCCGCGCCGCGCTGCCGACCATCCGTTACGCGCTCGACCAACATGCCCAGGTGTTCATCCTGTCGCACCTCGGACGGCCCAAGGAGGGCCAGTACGAGGAGACGCTGTCGTTGAAGCCCGTGGCTGCGCGGCTCTCGGAGCTGCTCGGCAAGCCGGTGCCGCTCAAGCGCGACTGGCTCGATGGGCTCGAGTGCGCGCCGGGCTCGGCGGTGCTGTGCGAGAACGTCCGCTTCAACAAGGGTGAGAAGAAGGACGAGGAGCAGCTTGCCCGCAGGATGGCGTCACTCTGTGATGTGTTCGTGATGGACGCATTCGGCACCGCTCATCGGGCCGAGGCCAGCACCCATGGGGTGGTGCGCTTCGCCAGGACTGCCTGCGCCGGACCGCTATTGGTCGGGGAGCTCGAGGCGCTCGAGCGTGCGCTGAAGCAGCCGGCGCGGCCGCTGGTGGCGATCGTCGCGGGCTCCAAGGTGTCCACCAAGCTCACGGTGCTCGAGTCGCTTCTCGCCAAGGTCGACAAGCTCATCGTCGGCGGTGGCATCGCCAACACGTTCCTGGCGGCGACCGGCGTGTCGGTCGGCAAGTCACTGTATGAAGCGGACCTGCTCGAGGTGGCCCGCAGGCTCATGGAGCAGGCGCGCGCGCGCGGCGCGGAGATCCCGCTGCCGACGGACGTGGTCGTCGCGAAGGAATTCGCGGCTACCGCGCACGCCGATGTGCGCTCCATCCACGAGGTGGGAGCCGACGAGATGATTCTCGATATCGGACCCGACAGCGCCGATCGCCTGAGCGAAATGCTGCAGGGGGCGGGGACCATCCTGTGGAACGGGCCCGTCGGAGTGTTCGAGTTCGAGCAGTTCGGCGAGGGCACCCGGGCGATCGCCCGCGCGATCGCGCGCAGCAGGGCGTTCTCGCTCGCCGGTGGTGGAGACACGCTGGCGGCGATCGAGAAGTACGGCGTGGAAGACGGCATCTCCTACATCTCGACGGGCGGGGGGGCGTTCCTGGAATTCGTCGAAGGCAAAACGCTGCCTGCTGTGGCGGCGCTCGAGGAGCGGGCAACCGGTTGAGGCTATGCTGAGAAGAACCAAGATCGTGGCGACCGTGGGGCCTGCGACCGACGACGTCGCCGTGCTGACAGACATGATGCGCGCAGGGCTGGATGTGGTGCGGCTCAACGCTTCTCACGGCACTGTCGAGGACCGCAGGCGCCGGCTGACGATGGTGCGCGAGGCTGCGCACCGCGCCAATCGATGCGTCGGCGTGCTCCTCGATCTTGCGGGACCGAAGATACGCATCGAAGGCTTCCGCGACGGCAAGGTCCTGCTCAGTGAGGGCCAGCCGTTCACACTCGATACTGCGCTCGATCCCAAGGCGGGCACCGCCGAGGGGGTTGGCTGCGCCTACAAGAACCTGCCGAAAGACGTCACGCCGGGTGACACGCTGCTGCTCAATGACGGCCAGATCGTTCTCGGTGTCGATCGAGTCGGCGGTACCCGCATCGAGACGCATGTGCGCGTTGGCGGCGAGCTGTCCGATCGCAAGGGTCTCAATCGTCAGGGCGGTGGCATCTCCGCTCCGGCCTTGTCCGACAAGGACAAGGAGGAAATCCGCTTCGCTGTCGAGGAGAGCATCGATTATATCGCGGTCTCATTCGCGCGCGACGCCGGTGACATCGAGCAGGCGCGCACGTTGGCTCGCCGCGCGGGTCGCGATACGCGTATCGTCGCCAAGGTGGAGCGGCAGGAGGCGATCAACAACCTCCCATCCATCATAGACGCCTCCGATGTTGTGATGGTGGCGCGTGGCGATCTCGGCGTCGAGATGGGGTACGCCGAGCTGACCGGTCTGCAGAAGACCATCATCCATCAGACCCGTCTGAAGAACCGCGTGGTGATCACCGCCACCCAGATGATGGAATCCATGATCCAGAACCCGATTCCCACGCGGGCCGAGGTCAGCGACGTGGCGAATGCGGTGATCGACGGCACGGATGCCGTGATGTTGTCGGCGGAGACGGCAGCGGGCCGCTATCCCGTGAAGGCCGTCGAGGCCATGGCCCAGGTCATCGAGGGCGCCGAGAAGTACCAGCTTGCGCATTCACGCGAGCGCCATCGGACCGATGGCCAGTTCAGGGACAGCGAGGAGGCGATCGCCATGGCCGTCATGTACGCGGCCAACCACATGAAAGTGCGCGCGATCGTTGCCCTGACCGAGTCGGGATCGACGCCGCTGTGGATGTCGCGTATCCGGTCCGACATCCCGATCTATGCGTTCACCCGGCACGAGTCCACGCGCCGTCGCGTCACCCTGTTCAGGGGCGTGTATCCGGTGATCTTCGACGTCACGCACGCCAAATCGACTGGTGAGCTGTACGACACGCTGTTCACGCGCCTGCTGGAATTGAAGCTGGTTGAGCGCAAGGACCTGGTCATCCTCACCAAGGGCGAGCTGTCCGGAGTGCAGGGGGGCACGAATTCCCTGCAGATCCTGGAGGTCGCCTGAGGCGCGGGGTGCGGGGTTGTAATCCGCAGCCGGCGTCCCCATGGGAATGAAGATGGACGCAACGGCCGAAGTGGTGGATACCCCCTCTGCGCGACCCGTCATCGGGTTGGTGCTGACGGGGGGCGGCGCCCGCGCGGCCTACCAGGTCGGGGTGCTGCGGGCCCTGGCTGAGATCCAGCCCCGCGGACGCAATCCGTTTCAGGTCATCGTCGGAACTTCGGCCGGCGCGGTGGCGGCGAGCGTGCTGGCCGCGCAGGCGCACGCCTGGCGGCAGGCCGTGGCGGGCCTGGAGCGCGTCTGGTCGCAGTTCCGCACCGAGCAGGTCTTCTTCGTCGGCGGTCGGCACATGCTGCGCTCAGGGCTGCATTGGATCCTGGCGCTGCTCTCCGGCGGAATGGTGCTCTCGCCACCGAAGTCCCTGCTCGACAACAGCCCGCTGCGCGGGCTGTTGGGTGTGGAGGTGGATTGCGCCGGCATCCGGCGCAGCATCGCCCGAGGACACCTGCGGGCCTGCGCGCTGTGCGCGACCAGCTACACCTGGGGGCAGTCGGTAGCGTATTTTGACGCCATTCCGGACTTGGCGGACTGGGCGCGCGCGCAGCACTGCGGACGACGGGCCGAACTCTCCCTGGAGCACATCATGGCGAGCGTGGCGCTGCCCTTGCTCTTTCCGCCCATACGGCTCGAGCAGCAGTACCTCGGCGATGGCTCGATGCGTCAGCTCAATCCCTTGAGTCCGGCCATCCGACTCGGGGCGGACCGGCTGCTCATCATCGGCGTAAGGGCCCCGCGGGCCGGTGTCGGAGCGGACGATGCGCCCGCGATGCCGACGCCCGGGGAGGTCCTGGGATACATGCTCGACACACTGTTCTCGGACCAGGTGTACAGGGATCTCGAGCACATCGAGCATATCAATCAACTGGCGCGCGCCTCCGCCGTCGCGGCCCGCACCACGCGCCAGATCGACACTCTGATGATGGCCCCGAGCATCGATCCCAATGAGATCGCCGCCCGGCACATCGACGCGATGCCGAAGGGATTGCGGGCCCTGCTCAGGGTCATCGGCGGGCGGCCCGAGATCTCGGGCCACCAGCTCGCCAGTTATCTCGCTTTCGAAGCGCCCTACACACGGGAACTCATCGAGCTCGGCTACCGGGATGCGATGCAGGCGAGGACCGCCCTGACGGCGTTCATGAGCGGGGAGCGGTTACCGGCGGTGATGACATCCCCGGGGATCAGCCGGGCGACTTAGCCCGGCGCGCAACGGCGCCGGGGACAAGGGTCCCGCCTAGGTGCGCAGCTCCGTGTGGCGGGCCTGCACATTCTCGAACTCGCGTGAGAACTCGGCGACCAGCCAGTCGACGATGTAGACCGAGCGATGCTGTCCGCCGGTGCAGCCGATCGCGACCGTGAGATAGCTGCGGTTGCTCGCCAGGTACTCGGGGATGCGCGCACGGATGAAGCGCGTGATGTCGGCGATCAGCGCCGACACATCGGTGTGGCGCTCGAGAAAGCGGATCACCTCCGCGTCCTGTCCGGTGAGATTGCGCAGCGTCGGCTCCCAGTAGGGGTTGGGGAGCGAGCGCGCATCGAACACGAAGTCCGCATCCCCCGGGATGCTCTCCTTGAAGCCGAAGGACTCGAAAGTGATGGACAGCCTCCCGGCGCTCGGTTCACCGACCCGCCGGCGCACGAGATCCCGCAGGGCGTGCACGCCCAGATTCGAGGTGTCCACGACCAGGTCCGCCGCGTGCACGATGGGCTCGAGCAGTTGGCGTTCCATCGCCATTGCGCCGCGCAGATCCAGGTTGTGGCGGCTCATCGGGTGCGTGCGCCGTGTCTCGGCGAAACGGCGCAGCAGCACATCATCGGCGGCGGTGAGGAAGATCACCTGGCAATCGAGGCCGCTGCGCCGCAGCTCGTCGATGAGCTGCGGCACAATGGCGATCTCGGCCGCGGTATTGCGGGCATCGAGCCCCACGGCCGCGCGCTCGTAGGTGCGCTCCGGATTGCGCACCGCATGGGCGATGAAGGGCTTGAGCAGGGCCGCGGGGATGTTGTCGATACAGTAGTAGCTCAGGTCCTCGAGCATGTGCAGAGCCACGCTCTTGCCCGAGCCGGACAGCCCGCTCAAGACGACGATGCGCACGGGCGCTGCGGTGCGGGGCTCAGGCGCTCAACGCCCTCACCTCCGCACGGCCCTCCAATGCGTGGTGATCGGTCAGTTTCTCCTTGTGCTTCTTGATGCACCGGTCGAGCTTGTCGGCCAGCAGGTCAATGGCAGCGTACATGTTCTCCTCGATCGAGTCGGCATGGATGGAATTGCCGCTCACATGCAGAGTCGCCTCGACTTTCTGACGCAGCTTCTGCACAGTCAGCACACAGTGCACGTCGATGACCTGGTCGAAATGCCGCTCGATGCGCTCGAGCTTCTTCTCCAGGTAGCCGCGCAGGGCCGGAGTGACCTCGATGTGATGACCGGTGACGTTGAGCTGCATAGTCGTCTCCTATTGCATTGTTTGCCGGGATTCAGTCATGTTCGGATCCTCACTGCGGCGGGCTGCCGGCGCGCTTGCGCTCGCTGGAGGATGGGATGTTCATCGCCTCGCGGTACTTGGCAACGGTGCGCCTCGCCACCGGAATGCCTTCGGCGGACAGCAGTTCCGCGATGCGTCCGTCGCTCAAGGGCGCGAGCGAATTCTCTTCCTTGAGGAGCTTTCTGATCTTGGCGCGAATCGCGGTGGAGGAAGTGCCCGAGCCGTCGGCGCCCTCGATCTGACTCGAGAAGAAGTAGCGCAGCTCGAACACCCCGCGCGGGGTATGCATGTACTTGCCCGATGTGACGCGCGAGATCGTCGACTCGTGCATGGTGACCGCTTCGGCAATGTCCTTGAGGATCATGGGCCGCATGTACTCTTCGCCGTGCTCGAGGAAGTCCACCTGCCGCTCGACGATGGAGCGGGTCACCTTGATCAGAGTCTCGTGGCGGATCTCCAGGCTCTTCAGCAGCCAGCGGGCCTCCTGCAGCTGGGCGCGCAGGCTCGCGTGGCTGCTGTTGCGGCCGAGGAGGCTGGCGTAGCTGTGATTGAGGCGCACTCGCGGCATGGTGGCGGAGTTGATCTCTACCGCCCAGCCGTGATCGGTGCGGCGCACGAACACATCGGGGACCACGTATTCCGGCGCGCCGGTGCTCACCGTGGCGCCCGGCCGCGGGTGGCAGGAGCGCACCAGCGCCAGCGCGCAGGCGAGCTCCTCCTCGGTCGTTCGCAGCTCGCGGCGCAGCGCCGCGAACTCACGCCCAGCGAGTTGCTCGAGGTGATGGCGGGCGATCTCGATGGCGGTGCTCAGGCCCGCAGTCGCCGGGTCGAGCTGCCGCAGCTGCAGCTCGATGCACTCGCCGATGCTGCGCGCTCCGATGCCCGGAGGATCGAGAGCCTGAACTCCCTTGAGCACCGACTCGACCTCGGCTGCGTCGCACTGTACGTCGGGCTTGAGGGTATCGGCGATCTCCTGCAGGGGCTCGATCAGGTAGCCGTCGTCGCTGATGGCGTCCACGATGGCGCGGGAAATGGCCAGTTCGCGCGGTTCGAGCCTGGCGACTTCCAGCTGCCAGAGCAGGTACTCCTGCAGGGACTGGCCCGAGGCGTCCGCGAAGTCCTGCTGGCGCTCATCATCGTCGCCGCTCCAGGAGGAGTCCGCCGAGCCGCCCTGCCCACCCCAGTCGCCCTCGATCACCTCGATGCTCTCGGCGGGCGCTGCAGCTGCTTCCTCCGACTCGCCGGGCTCCGGCGCGGGCGTGGCATCGAGCGCGCCCGGACCTTCGGCTTCGTCCACGGGCTCGAGCATCACATTGGTCTCGAGAAGCTCGCGGATATGCGCTTGAAGCTCGAGCGCGGGCAGCTGCAGAAGCCGGATCGCCTGCTGCAGCTGCGGGGTCATGGTCAATTGCTGACCCAGCTTGAGCTGCAGGGAAGGTTTCAGCATGGTGACATGGATGGCCGTAGCCTTCCTGAATCCTAGCGGATGAAGTCCGTGTGGCCCATGAGGTTTGACGCGCGCCTCTATAGCCGGAACGACTCGCCCAAGTACACCTCACGCACATGGGGATTGGCAAGAATTTCTTCGGCATTTCCGGCGGCGATCACGGTTCCCTGATTGACGATGTAGGCGCGCTGGCATACCCCGAGCGTTTCGCGCACATTATGATCGGTGATCAGGACTCCGATGCTCCGGCTGGTGAGCTCTCGGATGATGCGCTGGATATCGAGCACCGAGAGCGGATCGACCCCCGCGAAGGGCTCATCGAGCAGCATGAACCTGGGCTCGGCCGCCAGAGCCCGGGCGATTTCCACCCTGCGTCGCTCGCCCCCCGAAAGCGACAGCCCGAGATTGCGCCGCACATGCCCGATGCGCAGCTCCTCGAGCAGTTCTTCGAGGCGCTGTTCGCGCGCGGCCCGATCGAGATCACGGCGCGTTTCGAGAATGGCCATGACATTGTCTTCGACCGACAGCCGACGGAAGATCGAGGCCTCCTGCGGCAGATAGCCGAGCCCGAGCTGGGCCCGACGGTGCATGGACAGCGTCGTGATGTCCCGCTCGCCGAGATGGATGCTCCCGGAATCGCAGGGGACGAGTCCCGCCATCATGTAAAAGGCCGTGGTCTTGCCCGCGCCGTTCGGTCCGAGCAGCCCCACGACCTCGCCGCTCGCCACCTCGATGCTCAGGCCCTGGACCACCTTGCGTGAACGGTAGCTCTTCTCGAGACCCGTGGCTTTGAGCGACATCAGCTCGATCTTCCGTGGGGCTGGGGGGGCCTCGGGCCCGGGGTGGCTGGAGGCTTCGGTTTGGGCGCCTTAGTGCCGGTGCCGGGCGATGGCGGCGTCAGGGTGAGGTGCACGCGCTGTCCGCTGCCGGGCGAGCTCGCCTGGATCCGGTCTTTCAGGACATCGTAGGTGATCAGATTGCTGCTGATTTCATTGCGTCCATCCGACAGCCAGGCGTCATCGCTCAGCTGCACGGTTCCCCGGTCGACGTCGTAGGTGATCTGATCGGCATGCCCCTGGGTGACTTTGCCGCCCTCGGTCTGCTGCGTGAACTCGGCCGGTTTGCCCGTGACGGTCGCCCGGGTGATGCGATTGTCCTCGACGCCCACGATCGCGGTGTCCGCGTTCAGGGTGCCATGGGGTGGCGCCTGGATGTGCACATTGCCCTTCAGAGTCCATTGGCTCTGCTGCCGGGACTGGCCCACCGTGGTACGGGCGCGGTCGGCCCGCACGACGATATTGCCCTGGGTAATCAGCACCTTCTGGTACACCACCGTCTGAGTCTTGTAGTCCACGTCCACGGAGGCCGCATTGACCGTAATGGGTTGCCGGGACAGCGTGGGGAGCTTCGCCGCCGCCGGGCCGGTGGCACGGCCCGCGGCCGTGTGCACGGCGGGCTGCGCCACTGCGGCGCCGATTCCGGCAAGAGCCAGGCCGAGCAGCAGGCGCCTAGCGCGATGGGGTGACGATGGCATGCACTGATGATTCTAACTGCAGTCGATGGGCCTTCAAATCCGCGACCAGGCCCAGGGCGTCGAGCCTTTGACCGGACCAGGTGAGCGTGACCGGATCGGCGGTACTGACGATATCGGAGCGGCTGTCGAACGACAGGGCCTGGGTGGCGATCCGGATGGGCGCACTCGATCCGGGGATGGTCGCCGACACCTGCACGTGGCCGGACAGGTCGATCTGGCTCGTGCCGCGCAGAAGCTCGCCCTGCTCGGAGGTGGCCGTCCACCGCTCGCCACCGTTCTGGAAGCTCATGCTGACCTGGCTGAGCTGCACCTGGTCCGCGTTCGGCAGCTGGCGGATGGTGGCGGCATCGAGCGTGTAGAGCGGCAGTCCGGTGGGGCCGGTCTGCACGAGTTGGGCGTCGCGTGCCGAATACCCTTCATCCGGGGTCGCCTGCCGCACGGTGGTCGCCTGCGGCGCTGCGTTCTGACGTGCCAGCAGCAGCGAGCCGATGATCACGGCCGCAACGGTCAGGATGGCGAAGATCCGGTAGATCACGCGGGCTGGACGGCGCGGCGCGCGGCCAACAGATAGTCGCAGACTTCGCGCACGGCGCCCTGTCCGCCCGGTAAGGCCGTGACGATGTGCGCGGCCCGCCGGGCGTCCTGGTGCGCATCCGCGACGGCGAATGCCAGTCCCGCCTCGCGCATCAGAGGGACATCGGGCGTATCGTCGCCGATGCACGCGCAGGCGGCGGCAGTCAGCTCGAGTCGCGTGCACAGCCCGCGAAACGCGGTCAGCTTGTCACTCACGCCCTGCAGGACGTGACGGATACCCAGTTCGCGGCATCGCCGGCTCGTCATCTGCGAGCGCCGTCCCGAGATCACCGCCACGGTGAGGCCTGCTGCGGCCACCTGCTTCAGTCCGGCTCCATCGCGGACGTGAAAGACTTTCTGCGCCTCCCCGCGCGGACCGAAATAGAGTCGCCCGTCGGTGAGCACTCCATCGACATCGAGCACCAGCAGGCGGATCCGCGCGGCCTTGCGCGCCGGGCCGTGGCCCCGAGGCGCGGGGAGAGCCCCGAGCAGAATCGTTGCGGACGATCTTGTCATCGTGAGCGACCGGCGGCTCAGACCACGCCGGCGCGGAACAGATCGTGGACGTTGAGCGCCCCGAGCAGCCGGCCTTGCTCATCGGCCACCGGCAGCGCGGTGATGCGATGCACTTCCATCCGATGCACGGCTTCGGCGGCCAGCTCCTGCGGCCCGATGGTCTTGCCGGGAGAGGTCATCACGTCGCGCATGGTGGCGGTATGCACGTCGGTGTGCCGGTCGAGCGCGCGTCGCAGATCTCCGTCGGTGAACACGCCGAGAATGCGCTCATTCTCGTCCACGATCACCGTCATGCCGAGGCCTTTGCGCGACATCTCGAGCAAGCCTTCGCCCAGGCCGGTCTCGGGGCGGACCCGCGGCAGCGCCTCGCCCGTGTGCATGAGCTCTGCCACGCGCAACAGCAATTGCCGGCCGAGGGTGCCGCCGGGATGTGAGCGCGCGAAGTCCTGCTTGGTGAATCCTCGCGCTTCCAACACCGCCACGGCCAGTGCATCACCCATTGCCAGAGCCGCGGTGGTGCTCGCCGTGGGCGCCAGGTTGAGGGGGCAGGCCTCCTCGGGCACGCTGACATCAAGGAGGGCCGCGGCTGCGCGGCCCAAGGTGGAGTCCGGCTTGCCGACCATGGCGATCAGCGGCACGGCGAGGCGCGTCAGGTGCGGCAGCAGCAGCAGCACCTCGGGCGTTTCGCCCGAATTGGACAGTGCGAGCACCACGTCGGTGCGCGTAATCATGCCGAGGTCGCCGTGGCTGGCCTCGGCCGGGTGGAGAAAAAACGACGGGCTCCCGGTGCTGGCGAGCGTCGCGGCGATCTTGCGCGCGACGTGGCCCGATTTGCCCATGCCTGTGACGACCACTCGTCCCTGGCAGTGCAGGCAGAGCCGGCAGGCGGCCGCGAACCGCCCATCCAGGCGATCGAGCAGGGACTCGACGGCGCGCGCCTCGATCGAGAGGGCGCGTTGCGCGGTCGCGAGCAGGTCGCGATCGGGGAAGATGGGGGCGGCTGGGGTCATGACCGGGCAATTGTAGCAATTCCGACAAATTCACCGGTCATGCTTGCCGCAACGGGTTGTCGCGCGCGCGCTTCCCCGGTCGATTAATATCCCCCCCCATGAATCCAGAGGAAGTCGCGCGGCTGATCCGTGCCGGCCTGCCCGGAGCCGATGTCCGGGTGCTATCGGAAGACCAGACTCACTTTTCGGCGCGCATCGTGGCCGGGCAGTTCGCGGGCCTTCGCAGCGTCGCCCGCCACCAGATGGTGTATCGGACGCTCGGGGAGCGGATGGGGCGCGAGATCCACGCGCTCTCCATCGAGGCGCTGACCCCGGCTGAAGCCGGAGGCTGAGGTGGACAAGCTACAGATCCAGGGGGGTGTGCCCCTCGAAGGCGAAGTTCGCATCTCGGGGGCGAAGAACGCCACTTTGCCGATCCTCGCGGGCGCGCTGCTTGCCGATAGCCCGGTCATGGTCGCCAATGTTCCGCACCTGAAGGACGTCACCACCACGGTGGAGCTGCTGGGCGGCATGGGCGCAACCGTCACGATCGATGAGCACATGCGGATCGAGGTCGATCCGACGACGGTGCGCGACTACTCGGCGCCGTACGAGCTCGTCAAGACCATGCGAGCCTCCATCCTGGTGCTCGGCCCGCTGGTGGCCCGCTACGGGCGGGCCGACGTATCCCTGCCGGGCGGCTGCGCCATTGGGGCGCGTCCCGTCAACATCCACGTGGCGGGATTGCAGGCGCTCGGGGCGGATATCACCATCGAGGGAGGATATATCCGCGCGCGCTCCGGACGGTTGCGGGGTGCCCGGCTGGTGCTCGACACGGTGACCGTGACCGGCACCGAGAACCTGATGATGGCGGCGACGCTGGCCGAGGGCGAGACGGTCATCGAGAATGCCGCCCGTGAACCCGAGGTGGTTGACCTGGCGGAGTTCCTGATCGCGATGGGGGCGAAGATCCAGGGCGCCGGCACCGACAAGATCGTGGTCGAAGGCGTCGAGCGCTTGCGCGGCACCAGCTACGAGGTGCTTCCGGATCGGATCGAAAGCGGAACGTATCTGGTGGCCGGGGCCATCACCGGTGGGCACGTGCGCATCAAGAACACGCGCCCGGACCATCTGGACGCAGTGCTCGTGAAGCTTCAGGAAGCCGGCGCCAAGGTCGGTGTGGGGGAGAACTGGGTCGAAGTGGACATGCGCGGCAGGCGGCCGCGCGCGGTCGATGTGCGCACCGCTCCGTATCCGGCGTTTCCGACCGATATGCAGGCGCAGTTCGCGGCCCTCAACACCGTGGCCGATGGAGTGGGCACCATCATCGAGACGATCTTCGAGAACCGCTTCATGCACATGCTGGAGATGCGCCGGCTGGGCGCGGAGATCCGGCTCGAGGGCAACACGGCAATCATCCGTGGCGTGGATCGCCTCACGGCAGCTCCCGTCATGGCGACGGACCTGCGCGCCTCGGCCAGCCTGGTGCTGGCGGGCCTGGTGGCGGAAGGGCGCACCGAGGTCGAGCGCATCTACCACATCGATCGGGGCTACGAGGCCATCGAGGAGAAGCTGGCGCAACTGGGCGCGCAGATCAAGCGGGTTCCGAACTGACCGCGAGGCACACACGCTCGCGGAGGCAACTGACGGAGGGCGTAGCGTATGCGGATTGGCATGATCGGACTGGGGCGGATGGGCGCCTACATGGTGCGGCGGTTGATCGAAGGCGGTCACGAGTGCGTCGCATTTGACAGGTCATCGACGGCGGTGCAGGCCGCGGCCGCAGTAGGGGCGATTGGAGCGTCCTCGCCCGCGGAGCTGATGGAGAAGCTGACGCCGCCGCGAGCGGTGTGGATCATGGTGCCGGCGGCAGCCGTCGATGCCGTGATTGCGCAGTTGCGGCCGCTGATGAAATCCGGCGACGTGCTCATCGACGGTGGCAATTCCCACTACTCGGACGACATCCGCCGCTCCGAGGAGCTGCGTCCGTCCGGCATTCACTACCTGGATGTCGGCACGAGCGGGGGCGTGCTCGGATTCGAGCAGGGTTACTGTCTCATGGTCGGCGGCGACAAGCCGGTTTTCGACACCCTGGAGCCGATCTTCGCCACGCTTTCACCGGGAGGAAGGATTCCGGCCGGCGGGGCGCGGCGCGTGGCCGACGATACCGCGCCAATGGGCTATCTGCACTGTGGACCGAGTGGCGCCGGGCATTTCGTGAAGATGGTGCACAACGGCATCGAGTACGGCGTGATGGCCGCGTACGCCGAGGGACTCAGTGTCCTGCAGCACGCCGACGCCGGCCTGCGTCCACGGGACTCGGACGCGGAGACCGCCCCGCTCGCGCACCCGCGCCTGTTCCAGTATCGGCTCGACATTGCCGCCATCACGGAAGTCTGGCGTCACGGCAGCATCATTTCCTCGCGGCTGCTGGATCTGACGGCCAAGGCGCTGGCCGCGGACCCGGTTCTCGCGGGCTTCGGTGGGCGAGTGTCCGACTCGGGGGAGGGGCGCTGGACAGTGCAGGCCGCCATCGAGATGGGCGTGCCCGCTCATGTCCTGAGCGCCGCGCTCTATGCGCGCTTCGAGTCGCGCGGCAGCGGTGAATTCGCCGACAAAGTGCTCTCTGCCATGCGCCTCGGGTTCGGCGGGCATTTGGAGAAGAAGGCCTAGCGCGCGGCACTCTCGGACACGTTGCCGATCATCGGCAGGACGCCCTTGCCGCCGACCACCTCGGGCAGGTGGCCGTTCCACTTGGCGATCGCCTGCTGCTGGATGATCTCCGGTGTCAGCGTCAGTTGCAGGAGCTTCTGCGCCTGGGACTGCGCAGTTGCCTCGACGACTCTCTGCTGCGCCAGCACCCTGGCCCGCTGCAGCTCATATTGAGCCTGCAGTGCGCGCTGCTGGGCGACCTGTTTCTGCTCGATCGCCGCGGCGTACTCGGCGCTGAAATGGAAGTCGGTGATGTTGACTGCGTCGACCACGACACGAAAAGGCCGAAGCGCGGAGCGGATCTGCGCCTCGATCTCCCCGCGCACCTTGTCGCGTTGCACGATCAGGTCCTCGGCGTTGTAATGCGCAGTCACCGCCTTGACGGCATTGCTGATCGCCGGCTGGATGATCTTGTACATGAGCGCCTGCTCGCTGCCGACGTGCTGATACACCCACTCGGCATCGGCCGGCAGGATGTGCCAGTTCGTGGCGACAGTGGTGGAGACGTCCTGCAGATCCAGGCTGGCGGCGGTTTCGCTGGCCTGCGAGTTCTGCACCTGCACGTCCATCCGGGCGACCGTCTGCACGAATGGCGCCTTGAGGTGCAGTCCCGGATCGAGCACGCCGTGATGCACCGCCCCGAAGGTCATGAGCACGCCGCGCTGTCCGGGCCCGATCTGCACGAAGGCGCCTCTGAGCACGATCAACAGGATGACGACAACCACGCCGATCGCGATGAGCCGGCCGTTGGGGTAGGGCAGGGGAGGGACTCTGGCGTTCACGCGGACTCCTCGAGGGCAGAGAGAATCTGTTCGCGGCGCTTCCAGAGCGTCTGGATGTCGCCTGTCTCGAGCGGCTGTGCGGCCTGTGCGAGGACCGCGGCTCCATCGAGCCGGAGCACCGCATCGCGCAGCGCCACGATGGCCGACACCAGATCGCTGTCGACCGTGACCAGCTTCTCGAGCGTGTCGCGCTCGGCGCGGTGACGCTGGAGGATCCTGTCCATCTCCGGGACCGGCGCGGTGCGCATCGCGGTCTCGAGGGTCTCGATCCCGCGCTGCTGCCGCTGCAATGCCTGCGCCGTTGCCACGGCGGTCGGGTCGGGGAAGGGATGCTCCCGCGTCGGCGCCGGCAGATGCTCGCGCCGGAATGCGGTCTCGAGCGAAGCGAGGTGCGTGCGGCACTCCCCGAGCAGCTCGCTCAGCTTGCCGCGGATCAGGAGGTCATCGGCCCGCAGCTGGTTTTCCCGGCGGTAGAAGTTGTATCCCCAGCCGTAGAACAGGTTCGACAGCAGCCGCTTGCCGGCCCCGGCCGCCTCGATCGGATTGGGAGTGGATTTCATCTCCATGCGATTGCCTCCGAGGACACGGTGCGCGATCGGCCGCGGCGCGGGAGTCCGCAGGTGGCGGCCGCGCCCCTCAGCGCTCGCCCTTCGGGGCGGGCACGCCGCCCACGGGCCCGGCCGCGCCGGGTATGGGGAAGGTACCCATGGTTGCCCCGCCGATGAAGAACGGCTGTCCGACGGCGGCATTCGGCGCCGACACGAGACCCCTTTCGGCCATTTTCAATGCGACATAGTAACGGACCGCATCGAGCGCCGAGAGCCCGAAGGCGCGCAGGGAGATGAGCTCGCGCATGCGCTCGTCCTTCGGGAGGATGAGCACCTTCGCGTCGTTCAGCGTGATGCCGTATACGCCGAGGAAGGTGGCGAGGTGCTCCTTCACGAGCTCCACGATCTCGTGGATGTGCTCGTTGATTTTCTCCATGGGCGTGACCTGGACCACCTGGTTGATCGCCTGCTCGACCACCGGCCCAGCATAGCTCGCCACCTCATCGGTGCCGATGAAGTGCTTGGCGAAGGGCATGTGGGTGATGAGCTTCAGGGCGCCCTCCTTGGTGTCCACGTGCACGTAGTACTCGACCTGATAGGACATCTCGGCCATCTCGGCGGAGGTGGCGAGCCCGGTGTTGCGCACCAGGAGCTTGGCGCGGTTCACATAGAGCACCTCGTACTGCCACGGTGACTGGCCGCCGAAAAAGCCGGTCACGAAGCTCCCGAGCAACGGCTTGTCGGGCGTCTGGATCGGGTATTGCCCCGTGTCATAGACCCCGAGCACGGCCCCGCGCGACTTGAGCACCGCCAGGTGATTGGCCTCGACGGTGAGCAGGCTCCCTGAAACGAGGTTCTGATCGGGGTAGTGGAACGCCAGGACGGTGGGTCCCATGACATCCGTGCCGTCGGCATTCAGGGTCGAGACGACCTGTCGGGTCAAGGCCATGTGCGGCTCCTTTCGTTGTTCGAGCGTTCCAGGGAGACGGAGTTTGCGCCCGCGGGCAGGACATTTTCCAGTCGCCGGACGCGCCGGCCGCACCGGCTGGCGCAGACTTCGAGTCTTATGGCCGGTCCCGTGCCGTTTCGGCCGGCTCACTCGTCTATAGAAACCAGGAGATTGGCGCGCCCGAGCTGGTCCTCGACGCGCCGATCGAGACCGTCGTCCAGGGATGGACGCGGCTCGAGCGGGGAAGTAAGAACAAGAAGCAAGTGGACGCCGTGCGGCTCGCCACCCGGAATGTCTCCCGGCGTGGTGATGTTGCACGGTGTCCCGGACGCGCCGCCCGGCATCCGCCCTCCAGACAGCGCGAGAGCCGGTAGCCGCGGATTCGCCATGGGAGCATTGGGCGTATGATCCGGGCCACTGCGACTGTAAAGGAAACGAGGTAAGCGCATGCGATTCAGGCAGACGATGCGATGGGCACTGCTGGCGACCGCGGTTGCCGCCGCGCAGGCCATGGCCGCGGGAGCGCCGATGGTCACCCGAGCCACGCTGGACAATGGCCTCAGGGTCGTCATCGTGCGCGACACCCTTGCGCCGGTGGTGTCCGTGCAGACGAATTACCTCGTCGGCTCGGACGAGACGCCGAAGGGATTCCCGGGCACCGCCCATGCGGTCGAGCACATGATGTTCCGGGGCAGCCCCGGGCTCACCGCCGACCAGCTCGCCGCCGTCACCGCCAATATGGGCGGTGCCTTCGATGCCGAGACGTCCTTCAGCACCACCAAATACTTCTTCGTGCTGCCTTCGCAGGATCTCGATGTGGCGCTGCACATCGCGGCGATCCGCATGCGCGCGGTGGACATGGCGCAGAGCCAGTGGAAACTCGAGCGCGACGCCATCGAGCAGGAGGTCTCGCGGGACCTCTCCAGTCCCGACTTCAAGTTCTTCACCGAGCTCATGGGCCAGCTGTTCGCGGGGACTCCCTACGCGCATACGCCGCTCGGAACCCGGCCATCGTTCAACAAGACGACGGCGGCGCTGCTCAAGCGCTTCCACGACCAATGGTACGTGCCGAACAATGCCATCCTGGTGATCGCCGGAGACGTGAATCCCAGGACGACCCTGGCGGAAGTGAGGCGGCTGTTCGCCGGCATTCCCCGCCGAGCGCTGCCCGCACGGCCCGTCTATCACTTCCAGGCGGTGACGGCGCGCACTTACCGCGCGCCGACGGATAGCCCTTACGGCACGGTGTATCTGACCTACCGCATGCCCGGTGTGCGCTCGAAGGAGTATGCGGTCGCGCGGGTGCTCTCCGACGCGCTGGCCTCCAAGCGCGCCGCGCTGTTCGGCTTGGGGATGACGGGCAAGGCGCTGTATGGGACTTTCGTCTCCTACCTTCTGCCTGAGGCCGGTCTCGGGGCGGCCGTGGGCGTCTTTCCTCGCGGCGCCGATCCGCAGCCGGTGCTGCAGGCCATGCAGGCCATCATGGCCGAGGCGGCCCGCAAGGGCATCGATCCCGCGCTGGTGGAAGCGGCCAAGCAACAGGCCATCGCGCAACTGGAGTTTCAGAAGAATTCGGTCAATGGCCTCGCCGACTCGTGGTCGGATGCCCTGGCCGTCGACGGCTTGTCCTCGCCCGAGGCGATGAAGGCGCGGATCGAGGCCGTCACGCCCGCGGAGGTGGACAGCCTGGCGCGTGCCAGTTTCAATCCCGCTCACGCGTTCACCGCGATTCTGACGCCGCAAAGCTCCGGCAAGCCCGTATCGAGCAAGGGCTTCGGGGGCGCCGAGAGTTTCGCGGCCAATCCGAGCAAGCCCGTCGAGATGCCCCGCTGGGCCGTCAAGGCGTTCGCCAGGCTGCCGACGCCGCGCTCGCAGCTGCATCCGACGCTCTATGTCCTGCCCAACGGATTGAAGCTGGTGGTGCAGCCCGAAGCGGTCAGCGACACGGTGCAGGTGCTCGGCAAGGTGCGGACCAACTCCGACCTGCAGGCGCCGAAGGGCGAGAAGGGCGTGGGCGAGGTGCTCGACAGCCTGTTCCAGTTCGGCAGCACCCACCTCAATCGTCTGCAGTTCCAGGCGGCGCTGGACACCATCACGGCCACCGAGCATGCGGGCACGGAGTTCTCGCTCAGCGTGCCGGCGAAGTATTTCGCGCGGGGCATGGCCTTGCTGGCGGACAACGAGCTGCATCCGGCGCTCTCGCCGCAGGCGTTCACGTACATGCAGCACAACGAGGCGGGCAGCTGGCGCGGCCAGGTCCACTCGCCGGGATTTCTCAACGACATCGGCCTCGAGAAGCTGCTGGTGCCCGCGGGTGACCCGTCGCTGCGCTATCCGACGCCGCAGAGCGTCATGAGCCTGACGCTCGCCAAGGTGCAGCGCTACTACGCCAACGTCTTCCGGCCCGACATGACCACCATCGTCGTGGTGGGGAAGGTGACCCCGGCCGAGGCGATGTGGGTGGCGGCCAAGACCTTCGGCGGCTGGCTGGCGACAGGGCCGAAACCGGAGGTCGATTATGCGCCCGTGTCGCTCAACAAGGCCGGAGGCCTGCATACGCCCGACAGCAGCGCGGTCCAGGACAGCGCACGCCTGGCCGAGCTGATCCCGGTCACCCGCGAGAGCCCGGCGCGCTACGCGCTGCGCCTCGGCAACCAGGTGCTGGGCGGGGGCTTCTATGCCTCATGGCTCTACCACGATCTGCGTGAGAAGGCCGGGCTCGTCTACTACGTCGGGACCCATTTCAGTCTGGACAAGCACCGCGGCCGCTACACCGTCTCCTATGGGTGCGATCCCGACAAGGTTTTTCCGGCCCGCGATCTCATCCTGAAGGATCTCGAGCGGATGCAAAGCGGCAAGTTGCCCGCTGCGGATCTCAAGCGTGCCAAGGGCATCCTGCTGCGCAGCATCCCCTTGAGCGAGTCGAGCTTCGGCGGGATCGGCGGCCAGCTGCTGACCTACGCATCACGCGGCGAGCCGCTCGATGAGAACGTCATCGCGGGGCGGCACTATCGCTCGCTCACGGCCGCGCAGGTGCAGCAGGCGTATCGCAAATATATCGACCTCAAGCGCTTCGTCCTCGCGGTGAAGGGACCGAAACCCACCACCTGAGGGGGCCGGAGCAGGCGGGACGCGGGGCCCTTCGGGGCCCCGCACGGGGAAACTCCGCGCAACGCCAGATGCCGACACCCCGGCGCGCCGCGAAGCGGTCAGGCGGCGCTGCCGTGCTCGGCGGGCTCCTCCACCCACAACTCGATCCGCGCACAGCCCTGCGTGGCCGCAACGGCGACGATGGAGGGGTCCTCTCGCTCGAGGCCCTCGATGGCTGCCTGCTTGCCGCCTCCCGCGATGACGAACATTGGCTCGGTCACGTGCGAGAGGAATTCCGGCGTGACGCTGATGCCGGCGAGTCCGTCGGGACGCTGCACGGCAATGGCCAGCCTGCCACGGGCTCTGTGCAGATCCTCGCCGCGGAAGAGGGATGCGGTGTGTCCATCGGCGCCGAGACCGAGCATGCCGAGACCGATCTTCACGCCGCGCTCGAGCAGCTGCCGCAGGCGATGCTCGTAATCGAGGGCGGCTTCTTCCAGCGGCAGCTCCGTGCGCACCCGCAGCACCTGCTCCTGCGGCAGGCGCAAAGCCTCGAGCAGGGGCTGCGAGGCGTGGAAGTTGCTGGCCTCGGAGCTGGAAGGAACGTAGCGATCGTCGGAGAAGAGCAGGTGGAGCGTTTGGCGTGGGAGGTCCGATTGCCGGCCGAGGCGCGCCGCGAGCTGCCGGTATGCCGGGAGCGGCGTATGTCCGCCCGAGAGCATGACCGCGAGGTGGCCCGAGCCGGCTTCGAGCAGGGCCTGCTCGAGGCGCGCCGCGAGTGCCGCGTCGAGTGCGTCCCGGGACGGGAATCTGCGGATCTGGAGACGGTTCATCGCGTGTCTTCCTGGTGTCACAAGCCGGTGGGCTGCTCTTTCACTTTCACCGTCACGGTCTGCGTGCCGGTGCCGCGCTGCACGCTGATCCTAAGGGTCGAGCCCGGCTTCTGGCTGGCGATGCGCACGAGTGCCCCTTCAGCCGAGTGCACGGGCGTGCCGTTGATGGCCAGGATCAGGTCCCCGCGCGTGAGGCCCGCCTTCTGGGCGGGACTTCCCACGTAGAGATTGATGATCATTACGCCGCCGTGCGCGAGCCCTGCCTGGCGGGCCTGGCCCTCGGAAACGTCTTCGGGCACGATGCCGATCCAGCCGCGGATCACCTTGCCGTACTTGATGATGTCGCGCAGCACCCCGCGCACCATGTCGACCGGGATGGCGAAACCGATGCCTTCCACCCCCAGGCTCTTGGCGGCGATCGCGGTGTTGATGCCGATCAGCTGGCCATTGGAGTTCACGAGCGCGCCGCCGGAATTGCCGAAATTGATCGGCGCATCGGTCTGGATGAAGTCCTCGAAGGTCGAGATGCCGAGGTCGGCCCGTCCGGTGGCACTCACGATGCCGTGCGTCACCGTCTGCGAGAGGCCGAGCGGATTGCCGATCGCGAGCACGACGTCCCCGACACGCAGCTCGTCCGAGCGCCCGAAGGGGATCACGGGCAGATTCGGCAGGTTGATCTGCAGCACCGCAAGGTCGGTGTCGGGGTCGACGCCGACGATGCGCGGCACGGCGACCCGCCCGTCCGCCAGCTGCACGCGGATGGCGGCCGCATTGGCGATGACGTGGTAATTCGTGACGATGTGGCCCTGCGCGTCCACGATCACACCCGAGCCGAGGCTGCGCTGGATGCGCTGACGATATTCAGGCAGCAGATTGCCGAACAAACCGCCGAAGGGAAAGGGATTGACCTGCTCGGTGACCACCCGGGCGGTGTAGATGTTGACGACCGCCGGCGCGGCGCGCTGCACGGCGGAGGCGTAGCTCACCAGCGCCGGGGGCTCGCGGCGGGCGGACGCGGCCGGAGCGGAGACGGTCGCCGGTGGGGCCGGTCGGACCGGGGAGCCGCCCGGCCCTCGGATGAGGCTCGGGTGCAGCGCGACGATCACGAACGCGAGCGCCAATCCGCCGACGATGGAGCCGGCAATGAACGTCAATCCCCGACCCAGTCGCTGCAGCATGCTTGGTCCTCCTGATGTGTATAATGCACCGACCCCCGACGAGCCGGAAACTGTACGATGCGCCCGATGAAGGCGCGCGGTGAGGCAGGCTCAAACGCAGCGCCGGGGGCTGAGTGCGGAAATTGCGATGCTCTTCCGATGACCGAATGTAATATGGCCCGCGAAGCGGCCGTTCCCGAAGGGGGTGCCTGATGGCTGTAAACGACCCTGCCCGCCTGCGTGCGGCCGAGCCGGCGCGTGCAAAAAAGGGCCTGTGGGCGTGGATCAACGAACGCCTGCCGGTCGATGAGTTCTTCAGGCACGAGCTGACCGAGTATTTCGCGCCGAAGAACTTCAATATCTGGTACTTCTTCGGGTCGCTCGCGATGCTCGTGCTGGTGATGCAGATCCTCACCGGGATCTTCCTCACCATGTACTATCACCCGACCGCCTCGGGCGCCTACGCCTCGGTGCAATTCATCATGCGCGAGGTGAGCTGGGGCTGGCTCATCCGCTACATGCACTCGACCGGCGCGTCGTTCTTCTTCATCGTCGTCTACCTGCACATGTTTCGCGGCCTGCTGTACGGCTCGTACCGCCGGCCACGCGAGCTCCTGTGGGTGATCGGCATGGTGGTGTATATGGCGCTGATGGCCGAGGCCTTCATGGGCTACGTGCTTCCCTGGGGCAACATGTCCTACTGGGGCGCGCAGGTGATCATCAACCTTTTCGGCACCATACCGGCCATTGGCCCGGCGCTCACCCAATGGATCCGCGGCGATTACGGCATCTCGGGCGCGACGCTCAACCGGCTGTTCGCGCTGCATGTGGCGGCCGTGCCCATCGTGCTGCTGCTGCTGGTGGGGTTGCACCTGGTCGCGCTGCACCGCGTGGGCTCGAACAACCCCGACGGCATCGAGATCAAGGACCACCCGGGGCCGGACGGCAAGCCGCTCGACGGCATCCCCTTCCATCCCTACTACACGGTCAAGGACGTCATGGGCGTCGGGGCGTTCTTCATCCTGTTCGCCCTGGTGGTGTTCTACTTCCCGACCTTCCACGGCCTGTTCCTCGAGCCGGCGAACTTCACGCGCGCCAATCCGCTCTCGACGCCGCCGGACATCCATCCGGTCTGGTACTTCACCCCGTACTACGCCATCCTGCGCGCCGTGCCGAGCAAGGGACTCGGAGCATTTCTGCTGGCGATGGCGCTGGTCTCACTGGTGCTGCTGCCCTGGCTCGACCGCTCGCCCGTGAAGTCGATCCGCTACAAGGGCTGGATCTCCCGTCTGGCGCTGGCGGTGTTCATCGTGTCCTTCGTCGGGCTCGGCTACCTCGGCATGCAGCCGGTGGAGCCGGTGTACGTTCTGCTCGCGCGCATCTTCGCGGTCGGCTATTTCGCGTTCTTCTGGCTGATGCCGTTCTACTCGCGCATCGATCCCGTGAAACCCGTGCCCGAGAGAGTGGTCTACCATGCGCATTAATCGTCGCAGCTGGGCACCGGTGCTGCTTGCCGCGGCGCTGGTCGGGGTGTGCGGGGCGAGTGCCGCGGCCGAGGGCCCGGCGTACGGCTCGAACTGGCAGCACTGGCAGGCCCATGCCAAGGTCTCCGACCTGCCGTCTCTGCAGCGCGGCGCCCGGGACTTCGTGAGCTACTGCCTGGGATGCCACTCGCTCAAGTACGAGCGCTGGTCGCGCCTCGGGAAGGACCTGAAGATCCCGAAGGACGTGCTGGTCCAGAATCTGATCCCACCGGGACAGAAGCCCGCCGATTACATCACCTCCCCCATGCCTGCGCGGGATGCCGCGAAATGGTTCGGCAAGGCTCCGCCGGATCTGTCGCTGATCGCGAGGTACCGGGGAACGAACTATCTGTATCGGTACCTGAAGACCTTCTACGTGGATTCGGCGCGGGCGAGCGGCGCCAACAATCTGCAATTTCCCTCGGTGTCGATGCCCGATGTGGTCTCGCCGCTGGAAGGTCTGAAGATTGCCGTCTACAAGACGGTCCAGGAGCCCGGCCCGGGCGGCAAGCCCATCAGCCACCAGGTCTTCGCTCACTTCCAGCAGATCGCGCCCGGCAGCATGACGCCCCAGCAGTATGACCGGTTCGTGCACGACACGATCAATTTCCTCGACTACGTGAGCGATCCAGCGCGGGTGGAGCGTCGCAGGCTGGGCGTTTGGGTGATCCTGTTCCTGCTCGCGTTCACCTGGCTCGCCTGGCTGCTGAAGCGCGAGTACTGGAAGGACGTGCGCTGATCCGCCAGGAGCGGTCGCTGTTCGGCTCGTCTGCCCGCCTTCTGAAGGGGCGCGCAACCCGGTAAAGTAGGAGCAGGCCCTGGCCGGGCCGCAGGGGCGCATTCGTGTCGAGCAGACGATCCATCATGACGCTGTTCTCCGCGCCAGCCGACCCGTGGAGCCACCGCACGCGCCTCGTGCTCGCTGAGAAGGGCATCGACATCGAGATCGTCAGCGTGACGCCCGGCTCGCTTCCGGAAGATCTGCTCGATCTCAATCCGGATCACTCGCTCCCCACCCTGGTCGACCGGGACCTGGTGCTGTACGACTCGCGGGTGATCATCGAGTACCTGGATGAGCGCTTCCCACACCCACCCCTGATGCCCGCCGACCCCGTCACGCGGGCGCAGTTTCGCCTGGCGCTCTATCGCATCGAGCGCGACTGGTACGGTGCGCTCGAGCAGATGGACCGGGAAGAGGACCGCCGGCAACTGCCCAGGCTGAGAAAGATTCTCCTCGATATGATTCTGCAGGGAGTCGAGCTCTTCCAGCTGAAGCCGTTCTTCCTGTCAGAGGAGTTCTCCCTGGTCGATGCGACCCTGGCGCCGGTGCTGTGGCGGCTGCCGCAGTACCAGATCGAGCTACCGCCTCGGGCGCAGCCCATCCTCAAGTACGAGAGCCGGATCTATTCCCGTCCCGCGTTTCGCAGCGCGTTATCGGGCGTGGAGCGCTCGATGCGCCGCTGATAGGCTATCCGGATGCTCAAACCGCCTCCCAAGCGTCCTTATCTGCTGCGCGCCATGCACCAATGGATCACAGACAGCGGCCATACGCCGCATGTGATCGTGGACGCCGAGCGTGCCGGGAGCGACGTACCGCGCGCGTACGTGCAGGAGGGCAAGATCGTCCTGAACCTCGGCTACAGCGCCACGCAGCGATTGAAGATCGACAACGATACAGTGGAGTTCGACGCCCGGTTCGCCGGGGTCGTCCATCATGTGCGCTTCCCCGTCGGCGCCGTATTGGGCGTGTATGCGCGCGAGACCGGTGAGGGCATGATGTTCCCGGATCAGGACGCCGGACCCATCCCGCCCGAGGGGCCGACATCGGGTCCTCCACTCGGGCCTGGGGCAGGTCCTGCGCCCGCAGAGGAGGGGAGCGGGGGCGCGAAGAGGCCGCAGCTGCGGGTGGTCAAATGATCCGGCCGGTCGCGCGCGAAGCCCGTGCCGGGCGTCGCCCGCTTCGCGGCGAGCGTTAATTTTCCTCGTCAAGGGCTTGGCTTTCCGCCCCGGCGCTGCTATGAAGCGGCCAGAGAGTCGGCCGGGCAATCGCTGCTTCGGTCCATGCGGGGTGAAAGCCCTTCGTGGCCGGAGGGGAGGAAAGTCCGGGCTCCGGCGGATCAGGGTGCCAGGTAACGCCTGGGGGGCCGCCTCCTGCGGGGGATCATTCCCGCGCAGAGGTCGCGCTCACGGAAAGTGCAACAGAGAGCAAACCGCCCAAGCTCCCTCGGGAGACGGCAAGGGTGAAACGGTGCGGTAAGAGCGCACCGCGGCCTTGGCAACAAGGCTGGCACGGCAAACCCCACCTGGAGCAAGGCCAAATAGGGAAGCAGCGGACTTCGGAAACGAGGCCCGCAGCGCTGATCCGCGCGCGCTTCCGGGTAGGCCGCTAGAGGTCCACGGCGACGTGGATCGTAGAGGAATGATTGCCACGGGAAACTCCCTTCACGGGGCGTTTCACGACAGAACCCGGCTTACAGGCCGGCTCTCTTGGTTTACGCGCGAGCGCGGGACGTACGGGATTCGCCGACAGCGGCGAATCCCGTACGGTGACGGCGCTGAGGTGCCGCAAAGACAGGGAATCCCGGCGCAGGAGCGCCGCGAAGCACGTCATTTTCCGGGCTTCTGCCCGGTCTGGCGGGTGATCCGCTCGTAGGCCTCGCTGCGGCTGGCGCCCGTGAGTTGCGCGACGACGGCCGCCGCCCGGCCGGGGGGAAGCTCCTTGGCCAGCAACTCAACGGCGCGGCGCAACAGCGCTTCATCCACGACTTGGGCGCTGGCGGGGGCGCCTTCGACCACGAGCGTAATCTCACCGCGCCGGAAGTTCTCGTCCTGCCGGGCTCTTTCCGCCAGCTCCTGCAGGGTGCCGCGATAGATCGTTTCATGCGCCTTGGTGAGCTCGCGGGCGACGACCGCCCGGCGCGTCAAGCCGAATTCGGCGGCCAGGTCGGCCAGCGTGGCCGCGATGCGGTGCGGTGCTTCGAAAAACACCAGCGTGCGCAGCTCCGTGGCGAGCTGGGCGAGATGCGCGCGCCGCTCACGATCTTTCGCCGGCAGGAAGCCCTCGAAGCAGAACCGGTTGACCGGCAGTCCGGCGGCGGCGAGCGCGGTGGTGATGGCGGACGGCCCGGGTATGGCTTCGATCGTGACACCGGCCGAGGCCGCTGCGCGCACCAGCTCGTATCCCGGGTCCGACAGGAGTGGCGTTCCCGCATCGCTGACCACAGCGATGGTTTCTCCCGCAGCCAGGCGCGCGAGAATCGCCGGGACTCGCTGCGATTCATTATGCGAATGCAGCGAGAGCAGGGGACGGGAGATGCCGAGCGCCGTCAACAGGCCGAGCGTGTGCCGGGTGTCCTCCGCCGCGATGGCATCGGCGTGCTCGAGCGCATGTCTCGCCCGCGCGCTGATGTCACTCATATTGCCGATCGGCGTCGCCACGACCTGCAACCGGCCTTGCGCCATGCCCACTATAATCCTCCCCCGGCGCCTCGACGGCGAACGTGAATCTTGCGCCCCGCGTGGCCGAGACGACAGACTCTGACCAAAGGCTCATCAACCATGCAGCGATGGACCCGTCTTGCACCGCTTGCCGCAGCCGCCGCGCTCCTCGCGGGATGCGCGATCGTTCAGCGCCCGGCACCGCCACCAAAGCCAAGCCGTGTGCCCGTGCCGCGACACGGCATCACCCGCCGGCCGCCGAGCCCGCCGTCCATACCGGTTGCGCAGGAGCGCCTGGCGGTGCTTCTGCCGATGACCGGGCCCTTGGGCGCAGCGGGCGACAGCGTGCGGGACGGCTTTCTGACCGCGTATTACCAGGCGCCCTCGGGAGAGCGTCCGGTGGTGCGGCTCTATGATACGGGCGCAGGGCAGCCGATCCCCGAAATTCTTGCGCGCGCCTCCCGGGCCGGCGCGAGCCTCATCGTCGGGCCTCTCACGCGGGGGGCCGTCGTGGCGGCCGCCGCGGACTCACAGCCCCGCCCGCCCCTGCTGGCACTCAACTTCCTGCCTGCGGGTGATCGCGCCCCGCCGCGCTTTTTCCAGTTCGCACTGTCTCCCACCGCGGAGGCGCGCATGGTGGCGCGTCGAGTGCTTGCGGACGGGCACCGTGTCGGCATCGCGATCGTGCCCAAGGGTCCGTGGGGGACCCGTGTACTGAATGCGTTCACGGAGCAGCTGCGCGCCGGTGGTGGGAGCGTGCTGGCCAGCAGGCGCATCGATGTGTCGCGGGCCGATTTTTCCAATGCCATCGAGGGTGCCTTGCTCATCGAGCAGAGCCGGGAGCGATTGCGACATCTGGAGTCCCTGCTCGGCATGCGCCTGGCCTTCACGCTCAGGCGCCGCGCGGATGTGCAATTCATCTTCGCGCCCGCTCCACCGGGAACCGAGCGGCTGCTGATGCCGCAGCTGCGCTACTACTATGCCGGTGGCGTTGCGACCTATTCGACCTCCGAGGGTTTTGCGCCCGATCCAGCGGCCAACCAGGACCTCGACGGGCTGCGCTTCCCCGACATGCCATGGATGTTGGGCGGCTCGCTCGCCCAGGCGGTGCGGGAGGCTGCGGATCACGCCTGGCCGGCCGGTGGCCCGGACCGCGGCAGGTTGTTTGCCTTTGGATTCGATGCCTACCGCCTGGCGGTGTCCCTGCTGCGCTCGCGAGCCCCTGACGGCCTCGAGCTGGATGGTCTTACAGGCCGGCTGAATCTGGGAGCCGATGGCCGGATCGATCGCCGACTCGAGTGGGCGCAGCTCGAAAACGGCGAGGCGCGGCTCCTGCCGCCCCCCTGAATGTCCCGCGGTTCGCCGGCGCATTCGATGAGAGCCCCGGGTGAGCGTCGAGCCGGGGCCCGCACGGCGCGCACGCGGCTGGGGCAGGCCGCCGAGGACGCCGCCGCCCGATTTCTGGCGGATCAGGGCGCGCAGGTCTTGCTGCGCAATTATCGTTGCCGCTGCGGTGAGCTGGACATCATCGCCCTGTGTGGCGAAGAACTGGCGCTCGTGGAAGTCCGCACTCGCTCCTCGGAGGCCTTCGGAGGTGCACTGGCCAGTGTTGACGCCGGAAAGAGACGACGCCTGATCCGAGCCGCAGCGCGGCTCCTGCAGGAGCGGCCGGACCTGGCGCGGCTGCGGGTGAGGTTCGATGTCATGGCCGTCGCAGAGCCCCTCGGGGCGGCACCGCGGATCGATTGGATCAAACATGCTTTTTCATGCGCTTCGCGCGGGTTTTAGCGGGGTTCGCCCAGTGCGAGCCTCGAAGCGCGCAGCCCTCGAAGAGTCACCGCGGGATCGAAGATGAACGAAAGATAAGTCAATGGATAAGATTCTTGGTACAAGCCGCTGATTACAAAGCGCTATTGAAATAATGTCACTGTTGGTCCGTATTTTTCGTTTACATAACTCAACGTTTTTCTGACGTTTTTCTTACCATTCCAATTGACATAGCGCGCCCGCGATTCCTATAGTGGTAGGAAGTGGGAGATAGTGGGAGCAGATGGGTTCACAGCCCCATCCCAGTCCATGTTTCGCGGCGCCACAAAAATCACGCTGGATGACAAAGGCCGGATGGTCATGCCCACCCGATATCGGGAGCAGATCGCCGAGCACGCCCAGGGAAAGCTCGTGGTCACCGTCGACCGGGACAAGTGCCTGCTCATCTACCCCCAGCCCGAGTGGGAGCTGCTCGAAACCAAGCTGATGAGCATGGCCAACCTGCACACGCAGGCGCGCCTGATGCAGCAGATGATGGTCGGCTTTGCGACGGATCTGGAGCTCGATGGGCACGGGCGGATGCTCCTGCCGCCGGAGCTGCGCCAGTTCGCCGGGCTCGAGCGGCTCGCGATGCTGGTCGGGCAGGGCAATCGCTTTGAATTGTGGAACGAGTCGCGCTGGAGCGAGCGGCTCGAGGAATGGCTGCAGAGCAAGGAGGCTTCGGAGCTGCCATCGGAGCTGGCGACACTGTCGCTTTAGGCCGAGCGCGCCCTGGACGGCACGAGCTCGTCGCGGCACCAGGACGGGCACGGTACGGGGATCGCGTTCGCGCGCATGCGCGGTGTGGGTAAAGGTTGGGCACGGCCCATGAGAACAGCAGTGCGGGGGGCCGTTCGCGGCCGCTTCGATCGTGGTTGAGCACGTTCCCGTGCTGGCCGCGGAGGCGATCGCGGCGCTGGCTCTCCAGGCGGACGGCTACTATGTCGATGCGACGTTCGGGCGAGGCGGTCACACGGCACTCCTACTGCAGGCCCTGGGTCGAGAAGGCCGCGTGCTCGCGCTCGACCGCGACCCCGAGGCGATCGCGGCCGGGCGGACGCGCTTTGCCGGCGAGGAGCGCCTCACGTTGCTGCATGCGCCGTTTGCCGAGCTCGGGACGCTCGTGCCGGCACATTCGGGCGGAAGACCCTGCCGGGGCGTGCTGTTCGATCTCGGCGTCTCGTCGCCGCAGCTCGATGAGCCGGCACGGGGGTTCAGTTTCCGCTCGGACGGCCCGCTCGACATGCGCATGGACCCGACACGTGGCGAGCCCGTATCGATGTGGCTCGCGCGCGCCAGCCTCGATGAGATCCGGGAAGTGATCGGCACCTACGGAGAGGAACGCTTTGCGCGTCGTGTGGCACAGGCGATCGTGGCTGCGCGTGAGAAAGCGCCGCTCACGCGTACCGGGCAGCTGGCCGAGATCGTCTCGCGCGCCGTTCGGACGCGCGAGCCGGGCAAGCACCCCGCCACCCGCACGTTCCAGGCGCTGCGCATGCACGTCAACGACGAGCTCGGTCAGCTGGAGAAGGGGCTGGCCGGTGCGGTTGATGTACTGGCGCCTCGAGGGCGGCTCGCGGTCATCAGCTTCCACTCCCTCGAAGATCGGCTCGTCAAGCGCTTCCTGCAGCGTCAATCGCAGCTCGACCCCGAGCTCGACGCCCTCCCCGTACTGCCGCCGGGTCTTGCGCCGCGCCTCACCCTGATCGGCCGCAAGCGCCGGCCGGACACGACGGAGGTCGCGCGCAATCCCCGGGCTCGAAGCGCTCTGCTGCGCATCGCGGAGAAGACTACGTGAGAGCCTCTCAGGCAACCTCGGTCGTGCTCATCGGGACGCTGTGGGTGGCGGTGCTGCTGTCCGCCGCCGGAGCCGTGTACTGCAGGTACCGCTCACGGCAGCTGTTCATCGAGCTCGAGCGTCTGGGCGCACAGCGCGACAACCTGGACATCCAGTGGGGCCAGTTGCAGCTCGAGCAGAGCGCCTGGTCCACCCACGCCATCGTGGAGAGCGTCGCGGGCGAGAAGCTGCACATGCAAATGCCTGCGCCGCAGAACATCGTGATCGTCCGGCCATGAAGGCGCGCCGCACGCATCGCAATGCGCCCGCCTTCCGCTGGAGGGTGTTTTTCCTGCTGGGGGTGCTCACGCTGATTGCCCTCGCCCTGCTCGCCCGGGCGGTCGATCTGCAGCTGGTCGAATACTCGTTCCTCTCCGGGCAAGGTGATGCGCGCTTCACGCGCGTCGTCTCCATTCCAGCGCACCGCGGCGTCATCACCGATCGCTACGGTGAGCCGCTCGCCGTGAGCACGCCGGTCGATTCCGTCTGGGTCAATCCCAGGCAGATCCTTCGCGTCCCGGGCGCAGTGCGGCGTCTCGCCGCTGCGGTCAAGATCGATCCGCAGACCCTGCAGCGGGATATCAGCAGCAACACCCATCTCGACTTCCTCTACGTCGCGCGTCAACTGCCTCCGCCCCGGGCGCTGCGCATCAAGGCGCTCGGCATTCCCGGTGTGTATCTGTCGCGCGAATACCGCCGCTACTACCCGGGGGGCGAGGTGACCGGGCAGCTCATCGGCTTCACCAACATCGATGATCGGGGCAGGGCCGGACTCGAGCTCGCCTACGATCCGTGGCTGACGGGAATCGATGGGGAGAAGCGGGTCATCGAGGACCGCTACGGGCGGATCGTGCAGGACGTGGACAGCATCCGCCCGGCGCGCCCCGGTCGTGATCTCGTCCTCTCGATCGACCTGCGCATTCAGTACCTCGCCTATCGGGCCCTGAAGGCCGAGGTCGAGGAACAGCGGGCGCGCTCGGGCGCCATGGTGGTGCTCGACATCGCCACCGGCGAGGTGCTCGCCATGGTCGATCAGCCGGGATTCAATCCGAACGATCGCAGCCAGCTGTTGCCCAACCTGTACCGCAATCGCGCGGTCACGGATGTGTTCGAGCCCGGCTCGTCCATCAAGCCGTTCTTCATCGCCACGGCGCTAGAGACGGGCCGCTACAACGACCAGAGCATCATCAATACTTCCCCGGGATTCATCCGGGTCGACGGCCACGTGTTCCGCGACGAGCACGACCTCGGGCCGGTCGACATCGCCACGATACTCGGCAAGAGCTCCAACGTGGGCATGGCTCACATCGCATTGTCGCTGCCGCCGCAGTTGATCTGGACGACGCTGCACGCGTTCGGTTTCGGGCAGCTCGCCACCGAGGGCTATCCGGGTGAGGCGGCGGGGGACCTCTCCGATTACAAGGACTGGCGTCCGATCCGCATTGCGACCATGGCGCACGGATACGGCATCTCCGTCACCGCGTTGCAGCTCGCGCACGCGTACGCGACGCTCGGCGACTACGGCGTCGAGCGGCCGATTTCCTTTCTGCGCGTGAACGCGCCGCCGGCCGGCCGGCGCATCCTGTCCGCCCAGCTCTGCCGCGAGCTGCTCGAGATGATGCGCTCGGTGATCCTGCCGGGGAGCACCGCACCGCTCGCGGCCATCCCCGGCTACACCGTGGCCGGCAAGACCGGTACCGCGTGGGAACTGCGCGACGGCACTTACGATCAGAATGCCCACACTGCGGTCTTCGCGGGCGTCGCGCCCGCCAGCGCGCCGCGCCTGGCCGCGGTGGTGGTCCTCCGTGATCCGCGCAACGGCCTTTACTATGGAGGCGACGTTTCGGCTCCGGTGTTCTCCAAAGTGGTTGGACGGGCGCTGCGCCTGATGGGCGTGGCGCCGGATGAGCCGGTGGCGCCGGCGCGCGCAGTCCAGATGGCGTCTCTCCAATGACTGGCGTGATCTCCCTGCCGGGCTCCCGGTCGCTTGCGGAGTTGACGCGCGGCCTGCTCGAGGCACCGGCCGAGCTGCACGTGAGCGATGTGACGCTGGATAGCCGCGAGGCCTCCCCGGGCGCACTCTTTCTGGCGTGCCGGGGACACGCCCGGCACGGCCTGGATTTCGCCGCCGAGGCCGTATCGCGCGGAGCCCGCGCCGTGCTCTACGAACCGACCGATGAGCGGCGCCGGGCGCCGCAGCTGGGATCCGGGGTGTTTATCGCCCCGCTCCCCGGGCTCTCCCACCAGGCAGGGGTGATCGCCAGCCGCTTCTTCGATCACCCCTCGCGTGCGCTCGAGGTGGCCGGGATCACCGGGACCAACGGCAAGACCACCTGCGCGTGGCTCCTCACCCAGGCGCTCGAGCAATGCGGCCGATCGGGCGCCTACATGGGCACGCTCGGATTTGGCCTGCCCGGCGCTCTCGAGGACACCGAGCATACGACCTCCGATGCCGTCACCGTGCAGCGGCGGCTCGCCCGGCTGAGAGCCCTCGGCGCCCGATGGGTGGGGATGGAGGTCTCCTCGCATGCGCTCGATCAGGCACGCGTGGCCAGCATGCGATTCCATACCGCGGCGTTCACCAACCTCACCCGCGATCATCTCGACTACCACGGCACGATGGGCGCCTACGGTCGAGCCAAGGCGCGACTCTTTGCCGTGCAGGGTCTCGTCAACCGGGTCATCAACATCGACGATGCGTTCGGGGCCGATCTCGCCGCACAGGCGGGGGAGGGGGCACTGATCGTCACCGCGCGCAGAGCCGCCGCCGAGGCGACGCCTCCCGGCGCCCGCGTGGTTCGCGCCTCCCTCGTCCGGCCCGAGGGCATCGGGCTGCGCATCCGAGTGCATTCCAGCTGGGGCGAGGGCGAGCTCGCGGCGCCGTTGATCGGCGAGTTCAACGCCGACAACGTCCTGATGGTGCTCGCGATCCTGCTCGGGGCGGAGGTGCCCCTGGCGGAGGCGCTCGCGGCGCTGCGACTCAGCCGCGCCGCGCCCGGCCGGATGGAGGCATTCGGCGGGGACACCGGCCGGCCGCTCGCGATCGTGGACTATGCGCACACGCCCGATGGGCTCGAGAAGGCGCTTCGCGCCGCGCGGCTGCATTGCACAGCGAAACTGCGTGTCGTGTTTGGATGCGGCGGCGACCGCGATGTGGGCAAGAGGCCGATCATGGGGCGCATCGCCGCCGATCTCGCCGATGAGATCATCGTGACCGACGACAATCCCCGCACCGAGGCACCCGGACGCATCACGGCGGATATCGTGGCCGGCATCGGGGCGGCATCCAGGACCCGGGTCGAGCATGACCGCCGGGCGGCCATCCGTCTCGCGCTCGCGCACAGTGAAGCGGGCGATGTGGTGTTGGTGGCCGGCAAGGGGCACGAGGCCTACCAGATCTACGGGCGCGAGCGCCGTCCCTTCCGGGATCAGGGCGTGGTGTGCGAGGCGCTCGGGCTCGCGAGGGGCTGCGCATGAGCACGCCCACGACCCGCACGCTCGCCGCCTTCGCCCAGTCCTGTGGCGGCCGTCTGCAGGGCCCCGACCGCCCCTTCAGCTCGATCTCGAGCGACACGCGAACGCTGAGCGCCGGTGAGCTGTTCATCGCGCTGCGCGGAGAGCGCTTCGACGGCAATGAATTCGTGAGCCAGGCGCTCGGCGTCGGCGCTGCCGGCGCGCTGGTCTCCAAGGCGCAGCCGCTCGCGCTGCCGCAGATCGTCGTCCCCGATACCTTGGTCGCGCTGCAGCGGGCCGCGCATGCGTGGCGCGAAGCATTTCGCATCCCGGTGGTGGGCGTTGCGGGCAGCAACGGCAAGACCACCACGAAGGAGATGACCGCCGCGATTCTCTCGCAGGCGGGCCGCTGCCTGGCCACCCGCGGGACCCTGAACAATCACTTCGGCGTGCCGCTCACGCTGCTGCGGCTCGAGGAGTCGGATCGGTTCGCGGTGATCGAGATCGGCGCGAACCACCCGGGAGAGGTTGCCGCGCTCGTGGCCATCGCCCGTCCGACCGTGGGGCTGATCACCAATGCCGGCGCGGAGCATCTGGAAGGCTTCGGCAGTCTCGAGGGCGTCGCGCGCGCCGAGGGTGAGATGGTCCAGGGACTGAGCCGGGAGGGCACGGCGGTGCTGAACGCGGACGATGCCTTCATTGCGCTCTGGCGCGGCATGACACCGGCGCGCGTCGTGACCTTCGGCGTCGAACACAGCGCGGACTTCCGGGCCACGAATATCGATCCGTCTCTCACGTCCGAGGGGTTCCTGACCCGCTTCACGCTGACCTGCCCGCTCGGCACCACCGCGATCGAGCTGCATCTCGGAGGGCGCCACAACGTCGGCAATGCGCTTGCGGCCGCCGCGGCGGCCGCCCAGGCGGGGGCCACCCTCGAGCACATCGCGGTGGGGCTTGCCTCGGTCCGCGCGGTCTCGGGACGCCTGCAGCTCAAACAGGCGGCCCGCGGCGCCTGGGTCATCGACGATTCATACAATGCCAACCCGAGCTCGGTGCGCGCCGGCATCGAGGTGCTCGGCGCGCTCTCGGGGCGGCGCTGGCTGGTGCTCGGGGACATGGCCGAGCTCGGCGAGTTCGCGCCCGAGGCGCATGCGCAGATCGGAAAGCTGGCGCGCGAGCAGGGCCTCGAGCGCCTCTACGCGGTCGGCTCACTCGCTGCGCTCGCGGTCGAGCGCTTCGGCGCCGGGGCGCAATGGTTCCCGGATACCAACGCCCTGTCGGAAGCGCTGCTTGCGGCACTTGCGGGCGGGGCCACCGACGTTCGCCTGCTCATCAAGGGCTCACGGGTCAATCGGCTCGAGCGGGTGGTGGCAGCGCTGATGTCCGGTTCCGAAGGCCATCCGGAGGCGCACTGAATGCTCTACTGGCTCGCCCATCGCCTGACCGCCTGGCATTCGGGCTTTCACGTCTTCTCCTACCTGACGTTCCGGGCCATCCTCGCCACGGGCTCCTCGCTCATCCTCTCGCTGCTGGTCGGCCCGGTCATGATCGAGCGGCTGTCGCGCTACCAGATCGGCCAGGTGGTGCGCACCGATGGGCCTCAGAGCCACCTCCCCAAGGCCGGCACGCCCACCATGGGCGGGACGCTGATTCTGGTGACCACCCTGGTGAGCACCCTGCTGTGGGCGCAGCTCACCAACCGCCAGGTGTGGCTCGTGCTCGCGGTCACCTTCACGTTCGGTCTCATCGGCTTTCTCGATGATTACCTGAAGCTCGTGGTGCGCAATCCCCGGGGCCTCGCGGCGCGCTGGAAGTATCTGTACCAGTCGATCGCGGGTCTGGCGGCAGCGGCCGTTCTCTTTTACACGACGAGCGTGCCGGCGGAAAAGACATTGTTTCTGCCGTTCGTCAAGACGTTCGCCGAGCCGCTTCCGGCGGCGGCGTTCATCACCATCGCCTATCTCATGATCGTCGGCATGAGCAACGCGGTGAACCTGACCGATGGCCTCGACGGTCTCGCCATCATGCCCGCGGCGCTGGTGTCGGCCGCGCTCGGGATCTTCGCCTACGCGAGCGGAAACGCCGTGTTCGCCCATTACCTCGCGATCCCGAACATCCCCGGGGCCGGAGAGCTGCTCATCTTCTGTTCGGCGCTCTCCGGGGCCGGCCTCGGCTTTCTGTGGTTCAACACCTACCCGGCGCAGGTGTTCATGGGCGATGTGGGCGCGCTCGCGATCGGCGCGGCGCTCGGGGTCATCGCCGTCATCGTGCGTCAGGAGCTGGTGGCCCTCGTCATGGGCGGGGTTTTCGTGCTCGAGACCGCCTCGGTCATCCTGCAGGTCGCCTCGTTCAAGCTCACCGGCAAGCGTATCTTCCGCATGGCGCCCATCCATCATCACTTCGAGCTCAAGGGCTGGGCGGAACCGAAGGTCATCGTGCGGTTCTGGATCATCTCGCTCATCCTGGTGCTGGCGGGACTGGCGACCCTGAAGCTGCGATGAGCACGGCCAGCCGCAAACCCTCCTCCTGTGTGATCGCCGGTCTCGGGCGGACCGGGCTCTCGTGCGCGCGCTATCTGCGCGAGCTCGGCTGGCGGCTCGCGATCACCGACACGCGCGAGCGGCCGCCGCAGCTCGATGAGCTGCGTGCGCTCTATCCCGACATTGTGGTGCGCACCGGCAGACTCGATGTGGCCCTGCTCGATCAGGCGGTGTGCGTGGTCACCTCGCCGGGCCTCGCGCTGGAGCATCCCTTTTTCGCGGAAGCCCGCCGCCGCGGCATCGAGATTCTGGGCGACATCGAGCTGTTCGCGCGCGCGGTCAACGCGCCCGTGGCCGGCATCACCGGCACCAACGGCAAGAGCACCGTCACCACCCTGGTCGGACGGATGGCGACACGCGCCGGAGTCGACGTCCGGGTCGGAGGCAATCTCGGTGAGCCCGCGCTCGATCTGCTCGCCTCAGGCGGGCGCGCGAGCCAACCTCCCGGGCTGTATGTGCTCGAGCTCTCGAGCTTTCAGCTGGAGACGACCCAGTCGCTCGATCTGAAGGCGGCGGCCGTGCTCAACGTGACCGCCGATCATCTCGACCGATACCCCACCGTCGAGGCCTACGCCCTCGCCAAGGCGCGCATCTTCGAGCGCTGCGACACCGCCGTGGTGAATCTCGACGATCCGCTGGTCGCGCGCATGCCCGGCGCCGGAAAGCGCGTGCTCGGCTTCTCGCTGCGCCGCGCCGCGGGGGCGGACTACACCGTGGAAGATCGCAACGGCCCGTGGCTGATGCGCCGCGGCGAGCCGCTGTTGGCGACATCGGCCATGCGGATCCGCGGGCTGCACAACGCCGCGAACGCGCTGGCGGCGCTCGCCCTCGGCGAGGCGCTCGATCTGCCGCTTGCGACGATGTGCGCGGAGCTCAAGGAGTTTCCGGGGCTTGCCCATCGCACCGAGTGGGTGGCGGAAGTCGCGGGAGTCACGTATATCGATGACTCCAAGGGCACCAATGTCGGGGCGACGCTGGCGGCGGTGAGCGGTCTCGAGGGGCCGCTGGTGATGATATTGGGCGGAGAGGGCAAGAACCAGGACTTCACGCCTCTCGCCCAGGCCTTCCGCGGCAAAGTGCGCCATGCCGTGCTGATCGGCCGCGACGCCGAGTTGGTCGGCGGAGCCTTGCAGGGCGTCTGCCCGATCGAGCGGTGCGGCACGATGATCGAGGCCGTGACGGCGGCTGCACGCGCGGCGCGGCCCGGGGACACGGTGCTGCTCTCGCCGGCTTGCGCAAGTCTCGACATGTTCCGTGATTACGGGCACCGGGGCGAAGTGTTCGCCCGTGCGGTGAGGGAGGTGCGTACGTGAGCGCGAGCCTCGGCACGTCCATGTCCTTCGCACGCTCGAGCGTGCGCCCGCGGACGATCCACATCGACGCGACGACCTTGTGCCTGACGCTGGCGATCCTGCTGTTCGGCCTGGTCATGGTGACCTCGGCCTCGATCTCGATCGCAGGCCAGTACACCGGCAATCCCTTCTACTTCCTCGAGCGCCAGTTGATCGCCGCGGCCATCGGCGTGGCGGGCGCGGTGTTCGTGTTCTGCTTCAAGTGCGAGCGCCTCGAGCGCCTCTCGCCGTGGCTGCTGCTCGGGGCCGTGCTGCTGCTGCTCGCGGTGTTGGTGCCGGGCCTCGGCGAGCGCGTCAATGGCGGGCGGCGCTGGCTGCACCTCGCGGGCTTGAGCTTCCAGGTGTCGGAACTGGCGCGCGTGCTGGTGCTCATCTACATCGCGAGCTACGCCGCCCGGCGCCAGGAGGAGCTGCGCGAGACCTTCACAGGGCTCGCCAAGCCGCTCGCGCTGCTTGCGCTGATCGCGGTGCTGCTGCTCGGTGAGCCGGACTTCGGCGCCGCGGCGGTGCTGTTCGCCGCAGGCTTCGGCATGCTGTTCCTCGGTGGCGCCCGGCTGCGTTACGTCGTGGGTCTCACAGTGCTGGCGGCGGCGGCTTTCGCGCTCCTCGCCGTCACCTCCGCCTACCGGCTGCGGCGCATCACCGGCTTCATGAATCCCTGGGCCTCCCCCTACGGCGCGGGCTTTCAGCTCACCCAGTCGCTGATCGCCATCGGCCGCGGCAGCTGGTTCGGGGTGGGTCTCGGCAACAGCGTGCAGAAGCTCTTCTACCTGCCCGAGGCGCACACCGACTTCCTGTTCGCGGTGCTCGCCGAGGAGCTCGGGCTCGCCGGTGTCATCGCCACCGTCGGGCTGTTCGTCGCGCTCATCTGGCGCGCGTTCCAGATCGCTCGGCTCGCCGCCCGCGCCGAGATGATGTTTCACCAGCTGCTCGCCGCCGGCTTCGGGCTGTGGGTCGGCATGCAGGCCTTCATCAACATCGGCGTCAACATGGGGGTATTGCCGACCAAGGGCCTGACGCTGCCGCTCATGAGCTACGGACGCTCGAGCATGATCGTGACGCTCATCTGGGTGGGGCTCCTGCTCAGGATTTACCACGAGATCGTGCTGGAGACGCGGGGAGCCGCCGTGCGCCACGAGGGAGCGACATGACAGATTCCCCGGGAGCGAAGCTGAACGCGGCGCCGCTGCGGCCTGCTCCGGGCGAGGCCCGGGAAGCGCCGAGTAACCGTCCGGTGCTCATCATGGCCGGCGGTACCGGGGGACATGTCTTCCCGGCGCTGGCGCTCGCCCGTCGCCTGCGCGAGGAGTCCATCGAGGTGATCTGGCTCGGGACGCGCCGGGGCATCGAGGCGCGTCTCGTTCCCGCGCAGGGCATTCCCATCGAGTGGCTGTCGATCGGCGGGCTGCGGGGCAAGGGCATGGCGACGCGGCTCGCCGCCCCATGGCGCCTCGCCGTGGCGCTCTGGCAGGCGTTGCGGGTCATGTGGCGGCGTCGTCCGTCGGTGGTCGTGGGGCTCGGCGGTTTCGTCACCGGACCCGGAGGGGTTGCGGCGTGGCTTACCCGCCGTCCGCTCGTGATCCACGAGCAGAACGCGATCGCCGGCTTCACCAACCGCAGCCTCGCCCATCTGGCGCGGGAGGTGCTCGAGGCGTTTCCCGGCAGCTTCAGCGCCGGTGTCCGCACTCGCGCCATCGGCAATCCGGTGCGTAGGGAGATCGCCGCGCTGCCCGCCCCGGCCGAGCGCCTCGGGGCACGCAAAGGCCCCGTGCGATTGCTGGTCATCGGCGGCAGCCAGGGTGCCGTGCGACTCAACACGGTGGTGCCGTATGCGCTGGCGCGGGTGACCGGGATCCGCTTCGACGTGCGCCATCAGGCGGGCGAGCGCTGGTATGAGGCGTGTCGGCAGAGCTACGCCGATGCGGGCGTCGCGGCGCAGGTCACTGCGTTCATCGACGACATGGCCGAGGCGTATGCCTGGGCCGATCTCGCGGTCTGCCGCTCGGGCGCGCTCACGGTCTCGGAACTCGCCGCCGCCGGCCTCGGCGCGGTGTTGGTGCCGTTTCCCGCCGCGGTGGACGATCACCAGACCTACAACGCCCGCTACCTGGTGCGTGCCGGCGCGGCGGTCCTCATGGCGGACCGGGAACTCACGGCCGAGCGGCTCGCCGCCGAGCTCGAGCGCCTGTGCGCCGATCGCACCCGGTTGATCGACATGGCCGGGAAGGCCCGCTCGCTCGCTCGCGTCGATGCGACCGAGCAGCTCGCGGCGGCCTGCCTCGGGCTCTCGAGGAGAGCGGCATGAGGGAACCGTCCGGGACGACGACGAGCGGCGGCAGCCGGCCCGAAGGGGTTTGCCGATGAGTTTCGGTTCGCGAAAGCGGGGCTCAGAGGGCGCGGGGACGGAGCCGCGCAATGGGGACATGAGCCGCTGCGGACAGGGCGGGCGGCGCGGGCCTTCCGGCCTCGACCGCATGCGCCGCATCAACACCATCCACTTCGTCGGCATCGGTGGCAGCGGCATGAGCGGTATCGCCGAGGTGCTGCTGAATCTCGGCTACACCGTTCAGGGCTCCGACCTCAAGACGAGTCCGGTGATCGAGCGGCTGACGCGGCTCGGCGCCACGGTGCGGCTCGGGCACGATGCCCGGCACATCGCGGGCGCGGACGTGTTGGTCGTCTCCGGCGCCATCACCGCGGGCAATCCGGAAGTGGATGCGGCGCTCGAGCGGCGTGTGCCGGTGGTCTCGCGCGCCGAGATGCTCGGGGAGCTGATGCGCTTCCGCCATGCGATCGCCGTGGCCGGCACGCACGGCAAGACCACCACCACCAGTCTCGTGGCCAGCATCCTCGCCGAGGGCGGGGAGGATCCGACATTCGTGATCGGGGGGCGCCTGAAGAGCGCCGGCAGTCATGCGCGTCTCGGCGCGGGTCCCTACCTGGTGGCCGAGGCCGACGAGAGCGACGCCTCGTTCATGCACCTGCAGCCGCTGATCTCCGTGGTCACCAACATCGATAACGACCATCTGGCGACCCACGGCGGCGATTTCGAGAAGCTCAAGGAGAGCTTCATCGATTTTCTGCACAACCTGCCGTTCTACGGGCTGGCCGTGCTGTGTATCGAATGTGAGAACGTGCGTGCCATCCTGCCACGCGTCGGCAGGCCGGTCCTGACATACGGACTCGGTGCGGATGCGGACGTGCGTGCCAGTGACGTGCGCCGCATGGGCCTGCAGACCCGCTTCCTCGTGAGGCGCCCCTCGAGCGACCCGCTCGAGGTGACAGTCAATCTTCCCGGCGCCCACAACGTGTTGAATTCCCTGGCGGCCATCGCCGTCGCCACCGAGCTCGGCATCGATGACGCGGCCATCGGACGGGCGCTGATGAGCTTCCAGGGCGTCGATCGGCGGCTGCAACGCGTGGCCGACGTCAGAACGGCCGTGGGCACGGTGACTGTCATCGACGATTACGGCCATCATCCGACCGAGGTGGCCGCGACGCTCGAGGCGCTGCGCCAGGGTTACCCGGGGCGGCGCATCGTGCTCGCCTTTCAGCCGCACCGCTACAGCCGCACCCACGATCTGATCGACGATTTCGGCAAGGTGCTCTCCACGGTCGATGTGCTGCTGGTGACGGAGGTCTATGCGGCCGGGGAGGCGCCGATCGCGGGCGCCGACGGCCGGGCGATCTGCCGCACCGTGCGCAGCCGCGGGCAGGTCGAGCCGCTGTTCGTCGAGCGGGTCGAGGAGCTCGCGGATTCCCTCAAGGACGTCATCCGCGACGGCGATGTGATCGTGACCATGGGTGCAGGCAACATCAGCGCGGTCTCGCACGGCCTCGCCGAACGGTTCGCCCGCTTGAGCCCGCCGCGGAGCGCGCCATGACGGTGTCGGTCGCAGAGCAGTTCCTGGGGCGTATCCGGCGCGATGAGCCGATGAGCCGCCACACCTCGTGGCATGTCGGGGGGCCCGCGGAGATCTATTTCACGCCGGCCGATCGCGCCGAGCTCGCCGCGTTCCTGCGCAGCCTCTCGCCGCAGACGCCGGTGTGCTGGGTGGGACTCGGGAGCAATCTGCTGGTGCGCGATGGAGGCCTGCGCGGAGTCGTCATCAGCACCCAGGGCGTGCTCGATCGGCTCGACCGTCTCAGCGAGAACACCGTGTATGGAGAGGCGGGAGCCGCGTGCGCGCGCCTCGCCAGGCAGTGCATCCGCTGGGGACTCGGCCCGGCGGAGTTCTTCGCCGGCATCCCGGGCACACTCGGCGGCGCGCTTGCGATGAACGCGGGTGCCTTCGGTGGGGAGACCTGGAGACATGTGGTCGAGGTCGAGACGATCGACCGGCACGGTCGCGAGCACCGCCGCAATGCCGATGAATACCGCGTGGGTTACCGGCGGGTCGAGCCGCCGCAACCCGAGGAATGGTTCCTCGCCGCGACGCTGCGCTTCGAGATGCGCCCCACGGCGCACGAGCGCGAGGTGCGAGCGCTTCTCGAGCGACGCCGCGCGACCCAACCCATCGGAGAGTGGAGTTGCGGCTCGGTCTTCACGAATCCGCCCGGGGACCATGCCGCGCGCCTGATCGAGGCGGCGGGCCTTAAGGGCCATGCGGTCGGCGGCGCATCGGTCTCCACCAAGCATGCCAACTTCATCATCAATCACGGCGACGCCACCGCCGCGGACATCGAAACGCTGATCCGGCAGGTGCGCGAGGCGGTCGAGCGGGCGTATGGCGTGAGTCTGCACCCCGAGGTGCGCATCGTGGGGGAGGCGGCCTGATGCGCCTGCAGCACGATCCGGCGTGGTTCCGGCGCGCGACCCGGCCGGAGGAGTTCGGGCGGGTCGCGGTGCTCTTCGGCGGCGATTCGAGCGAGCGCGAGGTGTCGCTCCTCTCGGGCAACGCCGTGCTCGAGGCCCTGAGGCGCCGTGGCGTCGATGCACAGGGATTCGATCCGCGGGATCGAGCGCTGCCGGAGCTCCTGGAGCGAGGCATCACGCGTGTCTGGATCGCGTTGCACGGCCCCGGCGGTGAGGATGGCACCCTGCAGGGCGCGCTCGAGTACCTCGGCGTTCCCTACACCGGGAGCGGCGTGATGGGCTCGGCCATCGGCATGGACAAGTTGCGCACCAAGCGCCTCGCCCGGGCGGCGGGAATCATGACGCCCGAGGCGATCGAGCTTGCGGGGCCGGGCGATTTCGAGCTGGCCCTCGAGCGCCTGAAGCTCCCCCTCATCGTGAAGCCGGCGACCCAGGGCTCGAGTGTCGGCATGACCAAGGTCGCGCACGCTCAGGAGCTGGCGGCGGCATTTGCGGCCGCCCGCGCAACGGACCCCCGTGTGTTCGCGGAAGCCTGGATCACCGGCCGCGAGTACACGGTGGCGCTGCTGCAGGGCGAGGCGCTGCCTTCCATCCGCATCGAAACGCCGCGCGACTTCTACGATTACGAGGCGAAGTATCTGCGCGAGGACACGCGCTACATCTGTCCTTCAGGGCTCTCCGGGCCCGCCGAGCAGCACCTCGAGAACCTCGCGCTCGCGGCCTTCGAGGCCGCGGGCGCCGAGGGCTGGGGACGGGCCGACTTCATGATGGATGTCTCGGGCCGGCCGCTGCTCATCGAGATCAACACCGTGCCGGGCATGACGGGACACTCGCTGGTTCCCATGGCCGCCCGTGCCGCCGGCATCGACTTCGAGGAGCTCGCCTGGCGCGTGCTCGAGACCAGTTTCGTGCGCCGGCCCGCCGCGGCGACCGGGGAAGGGGGCCGATAGCCATGTGGCCGTGGAAGCCCTCCCGCAAGCGGCGCGCAAGCGAACGCCCCGAGACGCCACCGCGGCGCTGGGTGTCCCGGGCGCTCGCGGCCGCCGCGGTGTTGGTGGTGCTGCTCTCGGCACTGTGGTCGCTCGATCTGCCCATCCGCACCGTCACGGTCACCGGACGCTTCCGGCATGTCTCCCCGGCACAGATCGAGCGGACGGTTGCGCAACAGGTGCGCGGGGCGGGGCTGCTCACCGTGAGTCTGGCGGACGTGCGCCACGCCGTGGCCCAGCTCCCCTGGGTGGCATCGGTGAGCGTGCAGCGGGCCTGGCCGCACGGCCTCGACGTGTGGGTGCAGGAGCAGGTCGCCGCCGCCCGTTGGAACTCGGACGGGTTGGTCAACGCGAACGGCGAGTTGTTCGTGACGCACACAGACGTCGTGCCCCCGGGACTCGCCCGGCTGAGCGGTCCCGACGGAATGCAGACGGACGTCACTCGGCGCTATCTCGCCATGGCCGAACGCCTGGCGCCGAGCGGACTCACCATCGAGGCGCTCGGACTCGATGCGCGCGGCACCTGGCAGTTCAGCTTGAGCGACGGCATCACTGTCCGGCTCGGGCGCTCCCAGGTCGCGGAGCGTTTCAACAGGTTCATGAGCGCCGCGCTCGGCATCGTCGAGCAGCGCGCCGCAGAGATCTCTCACGTGGACATGCGTTACACGAATGGTTTCGCCATCGGCTGGCGTAAAGGTGCACTGCACAATGCAATACCAAGCGAAGGCCGGCACGCACGGCCGGCTGCCCCATCAAGCTCACACCACCGGCTCGCCAAGAGCGCCGCAGGCGCCCTACAGCTCCGCGCGGAGAACCGCGATGCGTAAACGGACCGACAGAGACCTCATCGTCGGCCTCGATATCGGCACCTCCAAGGTCCTCGCCCTGGTCGGAGAGGTCGGGGCGGATGGCGCCATCGAGGTGCTGGGAGTCGGCTCGCAGCCCTCGCGGGGCCTGAAGAAGGGCGTGGTCGTGAACATCGAGTCGACCGTGCAGTCGATCCAGCGGGCCGTGGAGGAGGCGGAGCTCATGGCCGGCTGCGAGATCCACTCGGTGTTCGCCGGCATCGCCGGCAGCCACGTGAGGAGCCTCAATTCCCACGGCGTGGTGGCGATCCGCGACCGCGAGGTGACCGCGGGCGATGTCGGGCACGTCATCGATGCGGCCAAGGCGGTGGCCATTCCCGCGGACCAGAAGATCCTGCACGTGCTGCCCCAGGAGTTCATCGTGGACGGCCAGGAGGGGATCCGCGACCCGATCGGCATGTCGGGGGTGCGCCTGGAGGCGAAGGTGCACATCGTCACCGGAGCCGACAGCGCCGCGCAGAACATCGAGAAGTGCATCAAGCGCTGCGGGCTCGAGGTGGACGACGTGGTGCTCGAGCAGCTCGCCTCGAGCTTCGCGGTGCTCACCGACGATGAGAAGGAGCTCGGTGTGTGCATGGTCGACATCGGCGGCGGCACCACCGACATCGCGGTCTTCGTCCAGGGGGCGATCCGCCACACGGCCGTGATTCCGATCGCCGGCGACCAGGTCACCAATGACATCGCCGTGTCCATGCGCACCCCGACCCAGCACGCCGAGGACATCAAGATCCGCTACGCCTGCGCGCTCTCGCAGCTCGCCAACCCCGACGAAAGCATCGAGGTGCCGAGCGTCGGGGACCGGCCGGCGCGCCGTCTCGCCCGCCAGACGCTCGCGGAGATCGTCGAGCCGCGCTACGAGGAGCTGTTCGGCCTGGTGCGCGACGAACTGCGCAGGAGCGGCTTCGAGGAGCTCATCGTGGCGGGCGTGGTGCTCACCGGCGGCAGCGCCCGCATGGAGGGGGCGATCGAGCTCGCCGAGGAGGTGTTCCACGTGCCGGTGCGATTGGGGCTGCCGCACGAGGTGCAGGGGCTCACCGACGTCGTTCGCAATCCCGTTTTCTCCACGGGCGTGGGCCTCTTGCTCTACGCGCGTGACAACATCTTGCCCGCGCGCCGCGGGAGGTCCCTGGGAGGCAACGCCAAGACGGCTCTCGGCCGCATGCGTACCTGGTTCCAGGGGAACTTCTGACATCGACCCATACAAACAACTCAATCTGATTTCAATCGAGGAGCGCACAATGTTCGAACTGATGGATGCCTACACCCAGAGCGCCGTGATCAAGGTCATCGGCGTGGGCGGGGGCGGAGGAAACGCCGTCGCCCACATGCTGACGACCGGAATCGAAGGCGTGGAATTCATGTGCATCAACACCGACTCGCAGGCCCTGAAGCACGCGAAAGTGAAGACCGCGCTGCAGATCGGCAGCAACATCACCAAGGGACTGGGTGCGGGCGCCGACCCGGAAGTGGGCCGTCAGGCGGCCATGGAGGACCGCGACCGCATCGTCGAGCTCATCAAGGGCTGCGACATGCTGTTCATCACCGCGGGGATGGGCGGCGGCACGGGCACCGGGGGCGCTCCCGTGGTCGCGCAGGTCGCCAAGGAGATGGGGATCCTCACGGTCGCCGTGGTGACCCGGCCCTTCGAGATGGAGGGCGGCAAGCGCTCGCACGTGGCCGAACACGGCATCGCCGAGCTCGGCAAGTACTGCGACTCGCTCATCACCATTCCCAATCAGAAGCTGCTCACCGTGCTCGGCGCGCAGACGACGCTCCTCGATGCGTTCAAGTCCGCCAACCAGGTGCTGCAGGGCGCGGTGCAGGGCATCGCCGAGCTCATCACCCGTCCCGGGCTCATCAACGTCGATTTCGCCGACGTGCGCACGGTGATGTCCGAGACCGGCATGGCCATGATGGGTACGGGCGCGGCGAGCGGCGAAGGCCGGGCGCGGGCGGCGGCCGAGGCCGCGGTGTCTTCCCCGCTCCTCGAGGAGATCAACCTGGCGGGCGCTCACGGGATCCTGGTCAACGTCACGGCGGGCATGGACCTGTCCATCGGCGAGTTCCAGGAGGTCGGTCAGATCATCAAGGAATTCGCTTCCGAGGACGCCACGGTGGTGGTGGGTACGGTCATCGACCCGGACCTCAGCAACCAGGTGCGCGTGACCGTGGTCGCCACGGGGCTCGGCCGGCCGGCCACCGCGGCTGCGCGGCCGCAGTCGACCGCCCGGGTCGAGCGTGAGCACGTCCCGCAGCGCGAGACGCGCCCCGAGCCGCCCATGCGGGTCGTGCGCCGCGGCCCGCCCTCGAGCAGCGATTACGCGCGGCTCGATCGTCCGACGGTGCAGCGGCAGCGGGCGGTGGGCGACGGGCTGCGTCAGGACATCGCTCCCGATGACCTGCTCGACATCCCGGCCTTCCTGCGCCGCCAGGCCGACTGAGCGGGCCGGCGCAGGGGCCTCGCTCGCGGGTCCGGGCCGGGACCCGCGAAGTGGCCCCTGTAGGGCACTGTAAAAAATGGGGGGAGGGGCCGAAATGGAGTAAAGGGAGCGCCTGTGGTAGGGTAGCGCGCTATTTCGCGCGCGCCCGGTCCACCTACGGGAGGCCGGCGCGTTTTTACGAGATCGCAAAAGAACGAAGCATGGTTGGACAACGGACGCTGAAGAATTCGATTCGCGCAACCGGCGTGGGACTGCATACGGGCAAGAAGGTGCTGATGACCTTGCGCCCGGCGCCCGCGGATGCGGGGATCATCTTCCGCCGCACCGACCTGCCGCCGCCGGCCGAGGTCCCCGCCCATGCGGAGAATGTCGGCGACACCATGCTCGGCACCACGCTGTGCAAGGGTGAGACCCGGGTCTCGACCGTGGAGCACCTGTTGTCGGCGTTCGCGGGTCTCGGCATCGACAATGCGGTGGTCGAGCTCTCCGCTCCCGAGGTGCCCATCATGGACGGCAGCGCGGGCCCGTTCGTGTTCCTGCTGCAGTCGGCGGGGATCGAGGAGCTGCGCTCGCCGAAGCGCTTCATCCGCATCAAGAAGCGCCTGCGGGTCGCCGACGGGGACAAGTGGGCCGAATTCACGCCCTTCGACGGCTTCAAGGTCAACTTCGAGATCGAGTTCAACCACCCGTTGTTCAAGCGCCGGGCCCAGAAAGCCTCGATGGACTTCTCGACCACCTCGTTCCTGAAGGAGGTGAGCCGGGCACGCACCTTCGGGTTCCTGCGCGATCTCGAGACGCTGCGGGAGCGCAATCTCGCGCTCGGCGGCAACCTCGACAACGCCATCGTGCTCGATGATTTCCGGGTGTTGAACGAGGACGGCCTGCGCTACGAGGACGAGTTCGTCAAGCACAAGATCCTCGATGCGATCGGCGACCTGTACCTGCTCGGCCACGGGCTCATCGGTGAATTCAGCGGCTACAAGTCCGGGCATGCGCTCAACAACAAGCTGCTGCGGGCGCTGAAGGCGGAGCCTTCCGCGTGGGAGGAAGTGGCCTTCGATTCGTACGCCGAGGCGCCGATTTCCTACATCGAGGCACCGGCGCTGCCGGGCGGCTGAGGGCGCCCGGAGGCGCTCACGCCCGCGACGGCGGGCTCGGGAGGCGGCCCGGTCACGACGGTCCGATTTTTCCGGGCAGGACTTTGACGGTCACCCGTTTGATGTTGGGATCGGTCTCGCGCACTTCCCGGTCGAGGTCCTGCAGCGCATAGCGCAGCCGCGCCGACCATGCGGCGGACTCGGCCAACACGGTGAGCGCGCCCTCGCGCTCGACCACTCCGGTGATGCGTCCGGCCAGCTCGGCCGGCAGATGCGCCGCAAGCCAACTTCGCCAGAACGCCTGGCGCGCGCTCTGGTCGCCGATGCGCGACAGAACGGGCGCGCTGCGAGTTAACAGATCGCGAATGGATCGCACGCCGCCGTGACCGGCTGCCGAACTCTGGTTTTTGCGCTTGTGCCGATGAGTCATTTTGGGCATAGTCGCCCGCCAGGTCTGGGACTGGACCCGAACTGTATACCGAGTCTACGCGAGAGATCAGATCATGAGAGCGGGGTCACCGGCGAAGCATGCGATGCGCGCATGGCGCGTGCTCCACTCGTGGGCGGCGCGTGCTCTCTCGGGCCTCGGTCGTCTGCCGCCGTTCCGTAACGTCACCCTGGATCCCGGCGCCCCCGGCATGAGCGTCGTCGTGTTCTCCAAAAACGGCGGCTCGCGGGTTCTCAATCTCAATCTGCGTCACCCGCTCATGCTTTCGGGCATGGCCGTGGTGATGCTGTCCATTCTCGGCGGCGCGTTCCTCATGGGGCTGTCGCTCGGGCGCGGGGGTGGAGGCGATCTCGCCCTCGCCGAGACCACTCACTGGATGGACGTCCTGTCACACCAGCGCGAGCAGATCGCGGACCTCAAGAGCCAGATGCGGGCGCGCGCCGATGCGCTCGCCATCCAGGTCGGGGACCTGCAGGCGCACATGCTGCGCCTCGATGCCCTGGGCCGGCGCCTGACGGTCATGGCGCGCCTCCCGTCCGAGGAGTTCGATTTCGGCCAGAATCCTCCCCAGGGCGGGCCGGAGACGGACATCCCGGGCGCGACGCCCGGCATGCCGGGTCTCGCGGCCCTGTTGGGTCACCTGAAGGGCCAGATCGATCTGCGGGCGTCCCAGCTCTCGGCACTCGAGAACGTGATCCTCTCCCGGCAGCTTCGCCAGGAGATCCATCCCGAGGGCCGTCCCGTGCGCACGGGCTGGATATCCTCGCCCTTCGGGGAGCGCATCGACCCCTTCACCGGTGGGGACGAATTTCACGAAGGCATCGACTTCGCCGCGCCCATGGGGACTCGAATCCATGCGGTGGCCGCGGGCGTCGTGACCTGGGCCGGGCCGCGGGACGGCTACGGCAACATGGTGCAGATCGACCATGGCTATGGCTATGCCACCCGCTACGGACACGCGGAGGAAGTTCTGGTGCACGTGGGCGAGACCGTCAAGCGAGGGGATGTGATCGCGCTCGTCGGCTCGACCGGGCGCTCCACGGGGCCGCACGTGCACTTCGAAGTCCTGAAGAACGGACACGAGATCAATCCCGCCGCGTTCGTCCGCCTGCACGAGCTCTCCCTCGCCCAGGTGCTGCGCGGCAGCCATCGGACAGGCTCCTAGGGGCGAGTCGCGGCCCCTCTCGTCCGAGACGGAGCGGGCGCGCTTTCCCGGACAATCCGGCGTGAGACGGTGGGCGGGCGCTTGAATTTCCCGTACCGGCCACCCATTAGGTGCGCGGGCCCCGAATGCGTAGAATACCGGGCTCCGTGCCGTCCCGTTGGGCGGCGCACACCACTTGTAAAGCGGACCTCAAGTTGCTCAATACCCTCAAACGTATTTTCGGCAGCCGTAACGAGCGGCTTTTGCGCAGCTATACGCGCTACGTGCGCGCCGCCCGTGAGTTCGAGGCCCCGCTCAAGGCCCTGGGCGACGAGCAGCTGCGAGGCAAGACCGAGGAATTCCGCCAGCGTCTGCGCGATGGCGCCAAGCTCGATGATCTGCTGCCCGAGGCCTTCGCCGTGGTGCGCGAGGCGGCCTGGCGTACGCTCAAGATGCGCCACTTCGACGTGCAGCTCATCGGCGGCATCGCCCTGCACCAGGGCAGGATCGCCGAGATGCGCACCGGTGAGGGCAAGACCCTGGTGGCGACACTGCCTGCGTACCTGAACGCCCTGCCGGGCGAGGGTGTGCACGTCGTGACGGTGAACGAGTACCTGGCGCAGCGCGACGCCGACTGGATGGGGCCGGTCTATCGCTTCCTCGGTCTCACGGTGGGGGTGATCAAGAACTCCCAGAGCCCGGAGGAAAAGCGCGCCGCCTACGGCTGCGACATCACCTACGGCACCAATAACGAGCTCGGCTTCGACTACCTGCGCGACAACCTGGCGTTCAGCCTGGAGGAGCGCGTGCAGCGCAACCTCGCCTACTCGATCGTCGACGAGGTCGACTCGATCCTGATCGACGAGGCGCGCACGCCCCTCATCATTTCGGGCCCCGCCGAGGAGAGCACCGAGCTGTATTTGCGCATCAACCAGTTCGTGCCGCGCCTCACGCGCCAGGAGGCCGAGGATGGCCCGGGCGATTACTCGGTGGAGGAGAAGAACAAGCAGGTCCATCTCACCGAGGAAGGCCACGAGCACGTCGAGGCGATGATGGTGCAGGCCGGGCTGCTTCAGGAGGGCGAGAGCCTCTACGACGCGGCCAACATCCGCCTGATGCACCATCTCAACGCCGCGCTGCGCGCGCATGTGCTCTACAAGCGCGATGTCGAGTACATCGTGCGCGGGGGCGAGGTCATCATCGTCGATGAGTTCACCGGCCGCACCATGCCGGGCCGTCGCTGGTCGGACGGGCTGCATCAGGCGGTCGAGGCCAAGGAAGAGGTGCAGGTGCGCGAGGAGAACCAGACGGTCGCCTCGATCACCTTCCAGAACTACTTCCGCCTGTACAAGAAGCTCTCCGGCATGACCGGCACCGCGGACACCGAGGCGCCGGAGTTTTTGCAGATCTACGGCCTCGAGGTGGTGGTCATTCCGACCCACAAGCCCATGGTGCGCAAGGATGCCCCGGACTTCGTGTACCTCACGCAGCAGGACAAGTTCAAAGCCATCATCGAGGACATCCGCGACTGCGTCGAGCGCGAGCAGCCGGTGCTGGTGGGCACGACCTCGATCGAGACCTCGGAATTCCTCTCGGACGCCCTGCAGAAGGAAGGCGTCGCGCACCAGGTGTTGAATGCCAAGCAGCACGAGCGCGAGGCGGCCATCGTCGCCCAGGCGGGCCGCCCGGGCGCCGTGACCATCGCCACCAACATGGCCGGCCGCGGCACGGACATCGTGCTCGGCGGCAACCTCGAGGCCGAGCTCGCCTCGCTCGGGGAAGGCATTGACGAGGGCGCGCGCGAGCCGGCGAAGGCCGAGTGGAAGCAGCGGCACGACAAGGTGCTCGCGGCCGGCGGCCTGCACATCGTCGGCACCGAGCGCCACGAGTCCCGCCGCATCGACAATCAGTTGCGCGGCCGCTCGGGTCGCCAGGGTGATCCCGGCTCGAGCCGCTTCTACCTGTCCATGGAGGACAACCTGATGCGCATCTTCGGCGACCCGGCGCGCACGCAGCGGTTGCTCAAGATGGCCGGCATGAAGGAGGGGGAGGTCATCGAGAGCGGCATGCTGAGCAAGCAGATCGAAAAAGCCCAGCGCAAGGTCGAAGCCCACAACTTCGACATCCGCAAGCAGCTGCTGCTGTTCGATGACGTCGCCAACGACCAGCGCAAGGTGGTCTATCAGCAGCGCACCGAGATCATGGGCACCGCGGAGGTCTCGGCGGCCATTCACGGGATCCTCGCCGAGGCGGTCGGCACGCAGGTGGATGAGTATCTGCCCCGGCACGCCATGGCGAGCGACTGGGATCTCGAGGGCCTCGCCAAGGCCATCCTCGAGAATTTCAATGTCCGCGTCGATCCGAAGGGCTGGCTCGAGCAGGAGCCGGACCTCGAAGAGGCGGCGTTCCGCGAGCGCCTGGTCAAAGCGGTGGACGAGGCCTACGGCGCCAAGGGCGCGATGCTCGATCCGCAGCTCATGCGCCACATCGAGAAGGACGTGATGCTGCGCACGCTCGACTCGCATTGGCGCGATCATCTGGCGGCGATGGACTATCTGCGCCAGGGCATCCATCTGCGCGGCTATGCGCAGCAGGACTATCGCACGGAGTACAAGCGCGAAGCCTTCGCCATGTTCACCTCGATGCTCGATCGGGTGAAGTTCGAGACCGTCTCCACGCTGATGCGCATCGAAGTGCGCACGCAGGAAGAGGTCGACCGCGAGGAAGAGGAGCGCCGGGCGCGCCTGATGCGCGCGCTGCAGGCCCAGCATGCCGAGGCGCCGCTGTTCGCCGACGGGGCCGAAGAGGGACCGCCGCCGCAGGGCGGCGCGCTGGCCGGGACCCTGGGCATGGGGGCCGACGGTGTGCCCGGCGAGCCGCAGAGCCCCTTCGTCCGCGGTGAGCGCAAGGTGGGGCGCAACGAGCCGTGTCCCTGTGGCTCGGGCAAGAAGTACAAGCACTGCCACGGCACGCTCTCGAACGTCGGTTGACTCCCTCGGACACGATTCGGGTGGTTGCCGCGGCGCTGATCGCCGACGGCCGCGTGCTGATCGCGGAGCGCCCTGCAGGCAAACACATGGCGGGCCGCTGGGAATTCCCGGGCGGCAAGTGGACCGAAGGCGAGAGCGAGCGCCAGGCGCTCTCGCGCGAACTGCGCGAGGAGCTGGGCGTGGAGCTCATCGACGGGCATCACTTCATGAGCCTCACGCACGCTTATCCAGACCGCACGGTGGAGCTGTCGCTGTGGGTGGTCGAGCGTTTCCGGGGCGAGCCGCGCGGCCTCGAGGGCCAGGCCCTCAAATGGGTCGAGCCGCGGCGGCTTTCCGAGGAGGACATCCTGGAAGCGGACCGCCCCTTCGTCGCGGCCCTGATAGAATCCGGGTCCACGCCCCAACCCTGAAAGGGCCTCCATGGCCGCCAGCAACGACGTTCCGGAGGTTCGGCTCGATTCGGCCAACCTCTACCGGGAAGAGATCTTCACCGACCGCCACGCCGGCACGGTGCGCCGGCTCACGCCGGTGACCGAGAGCGGCGCGACCGATCCCTCGCGGCCGACTCTGTTTTCCGGCCAGACGCAGCTGTTGACGCCCGCCGGCATTCTCCCGCTGTCGTTCGAGATCCCGGCGGCCACCCTGGAAGAGGCGCTCAAGAAGTTCCCAGAGGGCGTCAGGGAGGCGATCGAGCAGGCGATCGACGAGGCCCGAGAGATGCGGCGTGAGGCCGCCTCGCGCATCGTGGTGCCGGAGGCGGGGGCTCTTGGCGCAGGGCCCGCAGGACCCGGCGGCGGCAAGATCAAGTTTCCGTAATCCGCTCCTCGGGGGTATCGCCGGCGGCCTCGCCCGCAATGGCGTGCCGCTCGGCGAGCCAGCCCCCGAGATCGATCAGACGGCAGCGCTCGCTGCAGAAGGGCCGGTACTGAGCCTCGGCCCATTCGATCTCGCGCTGGCAGGTGGGGCATTTGATCCGCACGCGGGCGCCTCGGACCCTACCGGCAGGTGGTCAGCAGAAATGGCACGTCCTCGCCCGCCTGGGCGGCGCGCTCGGACACGCTCTTCCAGTGGAGGAAGCGCACGCTGCAGCGGTGATGGCTGCCGCTGATCTCCGGGAAGAGGCCCGCCTCGGCGGGCAGCGTGATGCGCAGCAGCTGCAGCGGATTGTCACGATCGAAGGTGATGGTGAAGCTTCCCGACGGCGCGCATTCCTTGCGGGTGCGGCCGAACTGCCGCGTGAGCCACAGCAGCTCCGCCACGGCATCGCAGAGCGGGCGCAGCAAGCCCATCCACTGGCCGAATGCGCGCATGCGCGACTCCTCGGGCTCGGACAGCCAGTACAGATAGTCCGGCAGGTCGAACTCGCAGGTGCCGCCCGGGATGCTGCTCCTGTGCTTGATGGCGTTCAGGAATTCCGAGTCCCTGAGGGGCTGCTGGCAGGCGATGCCCGCGTTCATCAGGTCCGCGCGCAAGCGGCTCAGGTTGTTGACGAAGTTCTCGAGCCGTTTGGGATCGACGCCGGGCTTCGCCTGGTATTCCCCGAGCAGCACGAGCTGGCGCTCGATCTCCTTCAGCGCATCCGAGCGCAGATCGCTGCGCGTGATGATGGCGAGGATATCGATCAGGCTCTCCACGGCCGCACGGCTCCCCCACGGGCTGCCGCTCTCGTTGTGGTAGAGCGCCTGGTTGTAGAGGAAATCGAGGCGCAGGAAGGTGCGCATCCGCTCATTGAGCGGCTGCTCGAACACCACGGTGCGTCCGCTCTCGATGGGGGCGGGCGGGGCTTGGGGGGGCGCCGCGGTATCGGCGGTATCGGTGGTCATGATGGCCGGGTATTGTGCGCGACGAATGCACGCCGCGTAAACGTCCGAATGGAGCGACGCCTGAGATTCCGGTGCTTCGGCGTGGTGGCGCCCTTCAGGATTTCCCGGCGAGCTCCAGATAACGCCGATGCAGCGCGGAGACCTGATCGCGCAGTGAGCCGAGGTCGGATTCGTTGAGAATGACGTCATGCGCGGCCTTGAGTCGCGCGGTCCTCGATGTCTGCGCGTTGAGGATGGCCTGGGCCTGCTCCAGCGTCGAGCCGTCTCGCGCCTGAAGCCGGCGGATCTGCAGCTCCTCCGGGCAGTCGACCACGAGCACGCGGTCGAGCCGTGCGCCAAGCCCCTTCTCGACGAGCAACGGAATGACGAGGATCTGGTACGGGCCGCCCGCCGCGGCCGACAGGACCTCCACCGCGGTACCGATGGCCGGGTGCGTGAGCGCTTCGAGGTCTGCACGGGCCTTGGGGTCGGAGAAGACGATCTCGCGCAGCTTCGGGCGGTCGAGGTGCCCATCGGGCGTGAGGATGCCCGTGCCGAAGCGCTCCACGAGGCGCTCGAGCGGCGGCTGGCCGGGCTCGACCACCTCGCGGGCGATCTGGTCCGTGTCGATGATGGGTACGCCGAGGGCGGCGAAGAGCTTCGCCACGGTGGACTTGCCGCTGGCGATGCCCCCGGTGAGGCCGATCTTCACCATGCGCTGCGCGCAGGACTTACGGGGTTCGCCCAAGCGCGAATCCCGTGCATGAAAGCGTAATGGGTCATCACGATTACCTCGAAAAGAGCCCCAGATAACCGCTCACCAGCTGGTGGCCGAACATCAGCATCAGCCACCCGGCCGCCGCCAGGAAGGGGCCGAAGGCGATGGGAGCGGCGCGGCTGCGGCCCCGGATGACCATCAGCGCGATACCACAGACGGCACCGACCGCGGCGGCCATCAGCACGATGGGCAGCAGCATACGCCAGCCCAGCCAGGCACCGAGCGCCGCGAGCAGCTTGAAGTCTCCGTACCCCATCCCTTCCTTGGCGGTGAGCGTCCGGAAGAGATGATAGACGCTCCAGAGGCTCACGTAACCTGCGGCCGCCCCGATGAGGCTCGCGCGGGGGTCCATCGGGACCGGCCAGCTGCCCCCCGCCGGGGCGAAGAGGCTGAGGATGAGCCCGATCCACATCAGGGGCAGGGTGAGGCTGTCGGGCAGCAGCTGGTGGTCGATGTCGATGCCCGCGAGCGCCACCAGGAACCAGGTGAGGACCAGGGCGGCGAGCGCCGGCCAGCCGAATCCGAGCTTCCAGGCCACCAGCGCGGACAGCAGCCCCGTGAACGCCTCGATCAGCGGATATCGCGGACTGATGCGCGCCGCGCACCGCGCGCAGCGGCCGCGGAGGAAGAGGTAACTCAGGACGGGGATGTTCTGCAGCGCGCCGATCGGCGCCTTGCAGGCCGGACACGCCGAGCGGGGGACGATCAGGTTGTAGCGCTCTGCCGTCCCCTTCGCGGCCCCCGCGTCCCTCGCCTCGCCAGAGTGCAGCTCCGCGCACTGCTCGCGCCATTGGCGCTCGAGCATGATGGGCAGCCGGTGGATGACCACGTTGAGGAAGCTGCCCACGATGAGGCCGAGCACCAGACAGGTGCCGACGTAGAGCGCGGGGGAGCCCGCGAGCAGGTCGATGAGCGACGTCAATGGATCAGCCGGTCAACCGACAACCTGTCCGAGGTGGAAGATCGGCAGGTACATGGCGATCACCAGGCCGCCGACGATCACGCCGAGGATCACCATGATGAGCGGCTCGAGCAGGCTCGACATCGAGTCCACCGCGTTGTCGACCTCGGCCTCGTAGAAGGTGGCGACCTTGCTGGCCATGGTATCGAGCGAGCCGGCTTCCTCGCCCACGGCGATCATCTGCACCACCATGTTGGGGAAGACATTGCGGGCTTCCATGGCGCGCTGCAATCGCTGCCCGGTGGCGACTTCGTCCCGCATCTTGAGGACCGCGTCCTCATAGACGATGTTGCCGCAGGCGCCGGCCACCGACTCCAGCGCTTCGACGAGCGGCACGCCGGCGGCGAACATGGTGGCGAGCGTGCGCGCATAGCGCGCAATGGCCGCCTTGTTGAGGATGGGACCGATGATGGGTACCTTCAGCGACACCCGGTCGAGCACTTCGCGCATCTTGCGGGAGCGCCTGTAGAAATGCATGAACACCCACGCGGCGATGCCGATGACGATCCCGATCCAGATGCCCTGGTGCTGCACGGCATTCGAGATGTTGATGACGAACATCGTGAAGGCCGGGAGATTGGCGCCGAAGCCCTTGAACAGCCCCTGGAACTCCGGGATCACGTAGATCATCAGGATCAGGGTGACGATGAAGGCGACGATCAGCACCGAGGCCGGATAGAAGAGCGCCTTCTTGACCTTCTTCTTGATGGCCTCCGATTTTTCCTTGTACGTGGCGATCTTGTCGAGCAGGGTGTCGAGTGCGCCCGCCTGCTCGCCGGCCCGCACCAGGTTCACGTACAGGTCATCGAAGTAGAGCGGATGCTTGGCGAGCGCCTCATGGAGCGACGTGCCGGACTCGACGTCGGCCTTGACGGCGAGAATGAGCTTGCGCACCGATGGCTTGTCGACACCGCCCGCGACGATCTCGAAGGCCTGCACCATGGGAATGCCGGAGATGAGCATGGTGGAGAGCTGGCGGCTGAATATCGCGATGTCCGCGGGCTTCACGCCCCCGCCCTTCATGCTCTCGCGCTGCTTGCGGACCCGCGACGGGGCGATGCCCTGGCGGCGCAGCTCCGCGCGCAGCGACGTCTCATCGGTCGCCGTGGTGGTGCCCTTGACGCGCTGACCGCGCTTGTCGCGGCCTTCCCAGGCGTAGAGGGCTTCGACTCTCTGGGTCTTTAGAGTGGCGGTCGCTGCTGTGGCCATGAATTCGTCCCGCGTCAGTCGATGGTGACGCTGTTGACTTCCTCGAGACTGGTGATGCCCGCTCTGACCTTCTCGAGGCCCGCGCGGCGCAAGTCCCAGACGCCCTCGCGGGCGGCCTGCTCACCGATCTCCATGGCGTTGCCGCCGGCGAGAATGATGCGGGCGATGGCGGGGGTGACCGGCATCACCTGGTAGAGGCCCGTGCGCCCCTTGTAGCCGTCGGTGCAGTTGGAGCAGCCCACGGGCCCGTAGAGCTTGAGGTTGCCGCGCACGTCCTGCTCGGAGAAGCCTTCCTTGAGCAGCGCTTCCGCCGGCACATCGATCGGCTGCTTGCACTGGCTGCAGAGCTTGCGCGCGAGGCGCTGGGCGATGATGAGGCTGACCGAGGTGGCGATCGCATAGGGCTTCACCCCCATGTCGACCATGCGCGTCAGGGTCTGAGGCGCATCGTTGGTGTGCAGCGTCGAGAGCACCAGATGTCCGGTCTGGGCGGCCTTGATGGCGATCTCCGCCGTCTCGAGGTCGCGGATCTCGCCGACCATGATGACATCGGGATCCTGGCGCAGGAAGGCGCGCATCGCGGCCGCGAAGGTGAGGCCCACCTTGGGGTTGACGTTGACCTGGTTGACGCCCGGCAGATTGATTTCCGCCGGATCCTCGGCGGTGGAGATGTTGGTGTTTTCGCGGTTGAGGATGTTGAGCCCGGTGTAGAGCGAGACGGTCTTGCCGCTGCCCGTGGGGCCGGTCACCAGGATCATGCCCTGGGGCTTCTCCAGGTACTCCTCGTAGAGGTCCCGCTGGAAGGGCTCGTAGCCGAGCGAGTCGATCCCCAGCATGGCCTGCGAGGGATCGAGGATACGCATGACGATCTTCTCGCCGAAGAGCGTCGGGCAGGTGCTGACGCGAAAGTCGATGGCGCGCGTCTTGGACAGCTTCATCTTGATGCGCCCGTCCTGGGGCACGCGGCGCTCCGCGATGTCGAGTCGGGCCATGACCTTCAGGCGCGCCGCGAGCTTGCCACCGAGCTGGACCGGAGGCTGGGCGAGTTCCTTCAGCACCCCGTCCATGCGCAAGCGCACCCGGTACATCTTCTCGAACGGCTCGAAATGGATGTCCGAGGCGCCGCGGCGCACCGCATCCAGCATGACCTTGTTCACGAAGCGGACGATGGGCGCATCTTCAATGTCCTGACTGTCCTTGTCGTCGATCTCCTCATCCCCGCCGCTGACCTCGAGCGATTCGAGGCCGACGTCGGTATCGGAGGTGAGCGCGCCGATCCGGCTGTCGACCTGCTCGATGGCCTGGTCGATGGCCTTCTGCAGCTTGTCGTCCTCGACGACGATGACATCGACGCCGAGGCCGGTCTGGAACTTGATCTCGTCTACGGCATGCAGGTGGGTGGGATCGGCGACCCCGAGGAAGAGCTTCTTGCCGCGCCGAAAGAGCGGGAGCATCCGGTGCTTGGCGAGCAGCTTGTCGCTCACCAGCTTCAGCGTGTCCAGGTCCGGGGTGACCGCGTCCAGGTCGAACAGCGGCACGCCGAATTCGTTCGAGGCCGCCACGGCGATATCGCGCGCGCTGGCGGCGCCGCTCTCGATGAGCTGGCTGACCAAGCTGACCTTGCGCTCCTGAGCGGTGCTCATCGCCTCGAGCACGGCCGATTCTTCGACGATGCCATCGAGGACGAGGCGCTGGGGCAGTCCCCCGAGTCCCGAGCGCGGGGCGCCTGCCACAAGAGTGAGCGGTTCGTTCATGAAAGTGCGGTGAGCGAGGCCAGATCCCCTGGGGGCAAGTGTACCCAAGCCGGTGCAGCCGGCAATCACAAAATCCCGCTTGATGCTCGCACAGCGGGTGTGGCGCCACCGTGACTTTGCTCCCAGAACGCGATGGGGCGCTCACCCGGACACCGGAGGCCGGGCGAGGGAGGCGCGTGGTTCGGCGGCGCGAGCTTACCGGCAGATGGGGGGCAGGTACCCGCCGTCGCCGGCGGCGCTCGAGAGCGTGCCATCCACTGCCGCGGCACCCACCGGGGTGAGCGCGGGAGGCCCGGAGATCGCGCTGGTGGTCGATGTGCCGTCGTTGCACACCCAGCTGATATCTCCGTTGGCGGATTGATAGGCCGTCCAAACCACCGTGCCGCCGGTGATATGGGAGTCGGCCTTGCCGCCATAGGCCACGGTGATCTGCCCCGGGGCGCTGAGCGCGACCGAGGTGACATACTCGCCGGCGATCGTCTGGGTGATCTGCAGCGCCGCATTGGTTTTCGCGACCACGCTCGATTCGTCGTAATAGTCCGTGAACACGGTCTCGAGGCCGGTGGCGAGCGAGGTGCCCTCGGAGACTTCGGCCTGGATGGTATAGCCCTGGTACACCGGGATGGCGATCATCGCGAGGATGCCGATGATCGCGATCACGATCATCAGCTCGATCAGTGTGAAACCCTCTGCGGTGGAGTGCATGTCCGGTCCTCTCCCGAGCGCGCCCATGGTTCTTGGACTTGCGGCTGGGTATGGGCCGGAGCGATGTTCTTAGGGTTCAGCGATGCGCCGGCGGACCCAATGTCGCAAATTGGAGACGGGAACGCAAGTCAAGCTCGGGCTGTTCGGATACCTGAGAGAAGGAAGCCCCTCCGGAGAGGGGCTTCCTGATGACTGCTTGAAGGACAAACCTCTTAGGTCGTGCAGTTCGACGGCAGGTAGGTCGGACTCACACTGGTCGCGCCACTTGCAGCGGTAGAGGCGGTGCCCGATCCATCGGTATTCTTCGTGAGGGTCGTGGTCGACGTGCCGCACACCCAGACGATGTCATTGTTGCTGTCCAGGTACGGCTGGATGGCCAGCTTCTTAGTACCAATGTAACTGCTGGCGCTGTTGCCGTACGTGACTTCGATGGTGCCGTTGGAGACGGACAGGGCGCTGACGTATTTGCCACTGACAGCGCTCACGCCCATGGTCGACATGGCCGTGAGGGTGCTGGGCCAATTGCCCGTGTTGGAATAATACTGCTCGACGTCCGTCTCGATGCCGCTGGCGAGCGACAGACCCTCGGTCACCTGCGCACGGATGGTGTAGTTCTGGTAGGCGGGGATGGCGATCGCCGCCAGGATGCCGATGATCGCGATGACGATCATCAACTCGATCAGGGTGAAGCCCTTTTGCACCGATTTCATTTTGAACTCCTCGAGGAAGTGAGATTGCCAAGAGGCGCAAAAGGCGCCTACTGACCCCTTGGAGCAAGACTCGTGCCAGCGTCCGGTCCTTGCGCTAACTCGTTGATTTGCAACCCAAGGACTCTTCGCGTGCACAGGTGAATTTTACTAAAAAGCGATCAAACTGACTCGCGGTGAACTTCAGGCAGGTCTGAAAATGACAAAATTTGTCACCTTTCTGGCGCGACTGTCGCCAACCATGGGACGGCATCGGGCGCTGGTATTGCCAGGCCGCAGCCTCGGCCGGGCTCTCCACTCCGGTGGGGCGCCGCCGTCCAGCCACTCTAGTGATCGTGCAAGACGTCGTTCGCGAGTTGCTCACGCCGTACCTGACCGGAGCGCGATTATGCGCTATGTTGATCAAACTCCACTACCGCACGGTCATCATGATTCTGAATTGGTTCAATGTCCGCGAGGCCGTCGAGTTCGGAGCCTCGTTGGCTGAATCCCTTGCGCCGGACAGCTCAGGCGCCACGCGACGCGGTGGCGCCACCAAGGCCCGGCCCGATGTTCAGAAGATGCTGCAGCAGGCGGCCAGCGAGGCGGCGCCGCTCAAGCTCAACGTGCTCAAACGGGCGAAGCTCCTCGAGACCTTCAAGTCGACGCTGCTGGCGCAAGGAGTCGCTCAAGGGCTCGCCGAGGAGCTGACGCATCTGTTGCTGCTGCAGCTTTCCGGCGGCAGGAAGACCCTGGCTCGGAGGTCCGTCATGGCTCCCGCTCCCCCCGCGGGCGGGTCCTCCAGGCGCGTTGCCACCTTGCTGGCAGAAGCCGATGCACGTTTCGCCGAAGGCCGGTACGCGGAAGCGGCCGCGAAGCTCGGGGAGGTGCTCGACATCGCGCCCCGTCACGCTGTCGCGCATGCCAACCTGGGAACGACGCTCTGTCGCCTGGGCCGATATCGCGAGGCGGAGCAGGCCTTGCGTCGCGCAATCGAGCTCAAGGGCACGTGCCCCGGCGCACATCTGACTTTGGGGAAGCTGCTACGCGACAAGGGAGAGTTCTGGGCCGCCGAGACCGCGCTGCGCCGAGCGGTCAAGCAGGACCCGCGGGATCCGCAAGCCCTGGTCGAGCTCGGGTTCACCCTCAGCATGCAGGCGCGGCTTGGTGAGGCCCGGGTCTGTGCCGAGAAGGCGCTGCGCCTCAGTCCGCGGGATGCGGGTGCGCTTGGCGCGCTCGGCTGGCTGGCGTTGCTGGAGGGCCGATTCGACGAAGCCGAGCAACGTTACCGCGCTGCACTCGAAGCCGATCCGAAACAGGCCACCGCGCGTGCCGCGTTCGTATTTCTGCGCCGCATGACCGCGGCCGACCAGGAATGGCTCGATGGCGTCGAGCGGGCCTTGGCGGACGGTGTATCTGTATTCGAAGAGGCGAAGCTGCGCTTCGCGATGGGCAAGTACTTCGATGACGTGGGGAGGTTTTCGAGGGCGTTCAACGAGTACAAGCGGGCAAACGAACTGCAGCAGGGGCTCGCAGCGCGCTACGATCGCATCGAGCGCACGAAGTTCGTGGATGACATGATGCGCGTCTACTCGCAAGACCAGGTTGACCGGGCTGCCGATGGTGCGAGTGTCTCGGATATGCCGGTGCTGGTGGTTGGCATGATGCGCTCGGGGACCTCCCTGGTGGAGCAGATCATCGCCAGTCATCCGGATGCGGCGGGTGCCGGCGAGCTGGAGTTCTGGGGATTGACGGCACACAAACATCAGCAGACGTTGCGGATCGCGCCGCCGGATGCGGCCATGACCCGGAAGCTGGCCGACGCATATCTCAAGATTCTGAGGCAGCACTCATCCGATGCGCTGCGTGTAGTCGACAAGGCCCCGTTCAATTCAGACCACCTGGGCCTCATCCACACGGTGTTTCCCAAGGCGCGCATCCTCTACTTGCGGCGCGACCCGGTCGATACCTGTCTGTCCTGCTATTTCCAGGACTTCGCCAACATGGCGAGCTTCACCATGGACCTTTCGGACCTGGCGCACTACTACCGCGAGCACCATCGCCTGATTCACCACTGGCGCTCGGTACTGCCCAAGGAGGTCTTCCTGGAGGTGCCCTACGCGGAGCTGGTGGCCGACCAGGAGGGTTGGAGTCGCCGGATCATCGAGTTCATCGGCTTGCCATGGGATGAGCACTGCCTCGAGTTTCACAAGACGGAAAGAGCGGTAATCACCGCGAGCCATTGGCAGGTGCGCCAGAAGATCTACTCGAGCTCGGTCGGGCGCTGGAAGAACTACGAGAAGTTCATCGGTCCGCTGCTGAAGTTGCGTGATCTCTCGCCTTGACGCGAAGTGCATTCATCAAGCGCGGCAGAAACTGCCGAGCCAGTCACGCCCAGGGGCGGGCGCGCAACGGGATAATCGGCTCGGTTTGACCCAGCCTTCTGGAGTGAACCCTGTTCGCGTTCCTGCTACTCCGCCAGATCGACGTGCGCCCGGGTGAAGGGACCGGCATGTGATATCCGCTGACGGACCGCTCGCGCTGCCGCGGTCGCGGCCCCCATTTCTTGCTGCGTTGTCGCGCGTGGCGAAATCGCCGCGACTGCTCGTCTATGTGTCGTGCACGCTCCTTGTGGTGCTCACGAGCTATTGGCTCGGCAAGGAGATGGGGTGGGACACGATGGACTACCACGTTTACGCGGGGTTCAGCGCGCTCCATGACCGTTTCCGCCAGGATTACTTTGCTGGGGGACCGCAGGGCTACTTCAACCCGTACGCCTACGTACCGTTCTATCTATTGCTGCGCTCACCGCTTACTGCCCTGGAAGACGCGTCGATCCTGGCGGTGCTGCAAAGCATCATACTGTGGTTGACTTACGAGCTGGCGATCCGGGTTGCCCCGCCGGGCTCGCCACGAACCCGCGTGGCCGTCGGGATCCTGGCGGCCGTGTTCGCATTCGCCAACCCCGTACTCATCAACCAGTTCGGCTCCAGCTACATCGACGTCACCACGGGTGAAATCGCTCTCGCCGGGTGGTTGGTACTTCTGGGTGCCGTAAGGAAACCCGGTGCGACGCGGGTCATGTGGGCGGCGCTGCTGCTCGGGGCGGCCAGCGCGTTGAAACCAACCAATTCCGTGCATGCGGTCGCGGCGGCGGTCATGCTGCTGTTCATCCCGGGAAGCTGGGGAAGAAGGTTTCGCCACGCTGCTCAGTACGCCTTGGCCCTGGCCGCGGGCTTTGCGCTCATCAGTGCTCCGTGGTCGATACACCTCGAGAAGCACTTCGGAAATCCGGTTTTCCCCCTGCTGAACGGCCTGTTCCGCTCGCCCCAGTACCCGACAGGATCGATGCTGGACCACCGTTTCATGCCCACCTCGGTCAGTGCCGCGCTGTCGCGCCCGTTTGCGATGGTCTTGCCGGTCGGCGGGGTGCATTTCGAACTGGCCGCGCCGGACGCGCGCTATGCCGTGCTGCTAGTGCTGGCGCTGCTGTTGCTGCTGAGGCTGCTCTGGGGGCGGATACGCGGGGTCGCGAATCCTGCCTCCTCGCCGGAGCAGTCGGCGGCGAGCCGCGCGCTGAGCGCGCTCGGGTTGGCGTTCCTGGTGGACTGGGTGCTCTGGCTGACCGCGTCGGGCAACAGCCGCTACTTCATCCCCGCGGCCTGCGCCGCCGCGGTGCTGTGCATGGTCCTGGTATTCCGCCTGTTTGACGGGCAGCCCGCGGCGCGCAACTACGCGCTCGTGGCGGTGCTCGGCGTGCAATTCTTTCAGCTGTACGCCGGGGCCGACTATCGGAATGACCTCCCATGGGTGAAGGGGCCTTGGTACAGCGTCTCGGTGCCGGCCAGCCTCGCCTCGAGGGCGGAACTCTATTTGATGGTCGGATTGCAGAGCAATTCGTACCTCATCCCCGACCTGCCCGCGCACTCCGGCTTCGTCAATCTCAATGGCGCGTATGTGATCGGGCCGCAGGGACCGGACGGTGCACACGTCGAATCGCTGATTCACCGCTACGCGCCGCACCTGCGGGTTTTATTGGCCGGCCAGTCAATCGATGAGGGCCGGGAAGCCGTTCCGTTTACCATCGAGAAGGCGGACGATGCGCTCGAGCCCTTCGGGCTCGAGGCGGATGCCGGTGACTGCACGACGATCGTGACGCACGGAATCGACAATGGTCCAACCGTTACGGTCGTCCTTCATGGGAAGGGTCAGCCGGCACCGCGGTCCGCGGATACGGGTCACTTCGTAACTTGCCGGGTCCGCCAGGACGGACGCGCCGGGGCCCAGACTCTTCCCGGACAAAGGTATGCCGATGTCGCGTTCGATCACATGGAGAACGCATGTCCGGCGCTGTTTCAGCCCTTGCATCCGAACGACATGCTCCTGGGCGACCCGAGTCACGGTTATGTTTTCATACGTTATTACCCGGGAACCGGCATCGAGGCCTGGACCAGCCATGGCTCGCTCCTGTTCCAGAAATTGTTCGGCGGAAGGGAGGAGGATGCCGGGCCGGAGAGCCTGTGGGAAAACTCGCCGCCCAAGGTTGCCTGCGGGCTGCAGGGAGCCGGGTTCCTGAAGCTTCTGTCGCCATGATCGTTGCTCCCGAGGCGCGCGATGGATGCGGCTTGGACCGGGTTCGGATCGTCGTGCCCGTTCGCAACGGAGGAGCCCGATGGCGCGAAGCCGCGCGGGCCCTTCGTGCGGCGGTACCCGATCCTTCCCTGGTGGCGGTCGTCGATTCCCGGTCGACGGACGGCAGCGATCGCGCGGCAGTGGAGAGCGGATTCGAGCTCGAGCAGATCGATCCCGGGATGTTCAATCATGGCGGGACCCGTCAATGGGCTATCGAGCAATTTTGCGCGGGCAAGGAATTTGCGGTCTTCCTGACTCATGACGCAATCCTCGAGGGACCCGAGTCGCTTCGCTCCCTGCTCGCCGCATTTTCCGACCCAGCGGTGGGCGCGGCTTACGGACGGCAGCTGCCTCACCGCGGCGCCGGGCCATTCGAGGCCCACATGATTCTGTTCAACTACGGAGCGACAAGCGAGACACGATCGCTCGCGGATGCGCCTCGGCTCGGTATCAAGACCGCATATATCTCGAACTCCTTTGCCGCCTACCGACTGAGCGCACTGCGCGCGTGCGGCGGGTTTCCAAGTCACCTCATTCTCGGCGAGGATACCTGCGTAGCTGTGAAGATGCTGCTCTCGGGGTGGAAAGTCAGATATTGCGCGAAATCGCAGGTTCGCCATTCGCACGCGTACACCATCCTGCAGGAGGCGCAGCGGTATTTTGACTTCGGTGTCTTGCACACCCAGCTATCGGAGCTGATCCGCAACTTTGGCGCGGCGGAAGGAGAGGGCGCGAGGTTCGTCGCTTCGGAGCTGCGATACTTTGCCGCGAATGCGCCACGGTTACTGCCCGTCGTTCCTGTGCGCAACGCTGCCAAATACGTCAGTTATCGGCTGGGGAGGAGTTTCGAGCGGCTGCCGCGTGGCCTCTGCCGGCGGTTGAGCATGACCAAGGTCTTCTGGGACACTGCGCGGCAAAACTAGCTCAGCGGGAGGTCCGGGCCCGGCGTGCGGCTTCGCGTGACCGAGTCGCTGGAGTTCGCGCCCTGATTCCCGGTCAGTTGGAGAAGGTCTGTTGGCGCGCCGGGGCACGCTCGGTGCGAAGGAGCGTTTTGTCCTCACGCCCCGCGGCCAGATAGAGAAGCCGCTTGAGTTCCCGGCGGCCGCGGGTGACGGTATCCAGAATGAGACCGCAGACCAGGCTGAGGAAGGCCAGGATCATGAGGCCCGTGGCGAGCACGGCGGTCGGCAGGCGGCCGACCAGACCCGTCGCGATGAACTGCATCACGACGGGGATGCCCAGCGCGACGGAAGAAGCCGCCAGCACGAGGAATCCCGTAGTGAAGAACCGCAGAGGCCGTTCTTCCTTGATCAGATGGATGATGAGTCGAAGGATCCTGAGGCCGTCTCGCATCGTGCGCAACTTGCTGGAGGAGCCGCGCGGGCGGCTGATATACGGGGCGTTGAGCTCGCCGATCGGCGCGCGCAGTTCCAGGGCGTGCACCGTAAGCTCCGTTTCGACCTCGAATCCCGTCGAAAGGGCCGGAAACGATTTGACGAATCGCCGCGACATCACGCGGTAGCCGGAGAGCATGTCGCTCAGGCGATTGCCGAACACCCTGGCCACCAGGCCCGTGAGCAGACGATTCCCGAGCCTATGGCCGGGGCGGTAGGCTTCCGTCTCGGATGAAACCCTCGCGCAGTTCACCATGTCCAACCGATTGGTCACGAGATGCCTGATCAACCTGGGTGCGCTCGAGGCGTCGTAGGTGCCGTCGCCGTCGACGATCACGTAGATGTCAGCTTCGATATCGGCGAACATGCGCCGCACGACATTGCCCTTGCCTATCAGTGACTCGCCGTATACCTGGGCGCCCGCGTCCCGGGCGACTTGGGCAGTCTCGTCGGTGGACGCATTGTCGAAGACGTAGATCGTCGCGGCCGGCAGGTGGTGGCGAAAATCGTGCACGACCCCCGCAATGGCGGCTGCCTCGTTGTGGCATGGGATCAGCACGGCAATTCGTCCGCCAACGTGGCTGAAGGGCTCTTGATCCACGGTTTGTCCCGGTCTCAGAACTATTGGATCCTGGAATCCGCAAAGCGGGGCGATCAGCACTTCTACCATGCCTGAGACCGCGGTCGCTGTGAACTGCGCACGAATCCCCAGGCGCGACGAAAGCACTCAGACCCGCCGGAACACGCCGTATATCGCGTAATAGCGAAAATGACGGTCGAGCAGCCGTGAGCGTATCGGCTGATGGAACATATGTGACAGCTGAAATCCCGCGCTCTGGACGGTACGAACCAGCGTGCCCTCGGGATAAGGTCGCTTATGGTCCGAATCGCTGTCGAAACCGCGTTCTCCCGGAACCCCCACGACGAACCTGCCTGGGGCTCTGAGCACCCGCCGGACTTCCGCGAGTAGCGGCTCGGGCTGTTCGAGATGCTCGAGCACGTTGTCGAGGACCGCCCCGTCGAATTCGCAGTCGGCAAACGGCAGCCGGTCCGGCTGCATCCGCTGCACCCTCAGTCCCTGGTTTTGGCAGAACGCCACGGACTTCGGATTCACATCCACCCCGATCGTGTGGGGACGATGCCGCACGAAGTCGCCTATGCCGCAACCCACGTCGAGCACGGCGCCGCTCAGGTGCCGGCAGATCCTCGGATACAGCCAGAGATCACGATACCAGAGACCGGCGCGCTTGCGCCGCCTGAGCTGCTCAAAGTACTCGTCATATCCAGTCATGGGCCAGTCCGGTCATCGCCCCGACCTGATGGCCGTCCAGACATCACAGTCTGACCGTGCTCACGCGATACGTGACGAGACGTTGCGCAAGGAAACTGACTGGTGCGTTGATCGCAGCCAGAAGGATCGCCGCCGCGATGTACCACATGTGCAATCGGCTCACGAGCAGCCCCAGGGCCACCGTGTTTGCGCTCAGGAGAGTCGCGTTGACGAGCATGTAGCGCGCGGCGCCCGTGTGGCTCACTGTTCCGACGAAGAAGGTGAAGCGCGCATTGAGCAGATATCCGGCAATGTTGCCCGCAATGAACGAACCGACATAAGCGACCAGATAGTTCAGTCCCGCGAGCTCGTGCAGTCCGCTCAGGACGGCCAGGCTCAGGCCGAGGCAGGTCAGCCCGACGGCGCAGAATCGTAGCAGCTGTGTGAGTCGTTCGCCCATGGGCCTGCTGTCTTCTCCGGTCGTCGTGGCAGTATTTGCGCGCAACTGGTGAAGTGCGCTCAATAGTGCAGCATGAGCGGCGTGTCAAGGTAGCCCTCGGCGGTTTCATGCTGCGGGCTGGAATTGTGGGAACGATCGACTTCGTTCGGCGCCGCCCGGCGGGTCCGGATGGCGTGGCCGACTACTCGATCCCGAGTTTCTTGATCCGGTAGCGCAGCGCGCGGAAGGTCATGCCGAGGAGCTTGGCGGCGGCGGTCTTGTTGTAACGGGTCTTCTCGAGCGCCTGCAGGATGGCGCCGCGCTCGATGCCTTCGAGGTGATCTCCGAGCGCGCCCTGGTTTTCGGCAGCAACGGGGGCGGTGGCCTGCGGCCGGGCCGAAGCGCGCAGATGGATATGCTCGGCCGTGATCACCCCGCCGACGCTCAGCGTCAGCGCGCGCTCCAATACGTTTTCCAACTCCCGAACGTTGCCCGGGAAGGGATAGGACTTGAGCAACTCGAGCGCATCCTCGCCGAGGCGCGGCGTTCTTGGCGGCTGGGCGGGCATCTGTCCGGATGTGCCGCTCAGCCGTCGCGCGAGGCGAAGGAGCACGGCATGGGCGATCTCCGGGATGTCCTCGGGGCGCTCGCGCAAGCTGGGCACGTGCAGCTCGATGACGTTGACGCGGTAGAAGAGGTCTTCGCGGAAGAGGCCCTGCGCGACGAGATCCGCGAGGTTCTTGTGGGTGGCCGAGAGAATGCGCACATCCACCGGCTCCTCGCGCGACTCGCCGACCGGACGCACGGTCTTCTCCTGCACCACCCTCAGGAGCTTCACCTGCATGTGCAGCGGCAGGTCGGCGACCTCGTCGAGAAAGAGCGTTCCCCCCTCGGCGGCCTGGACCAGGCCCTTCTTGTCCGCCACCGCGCCGGTGAAGCTGCCGCGCTTGTGGCCGAAGAACTCGCTCTCCATGAGCTCGGTGGGGATGGCGCCGCAGTTGACTGCGATGAAGGGACGGCCGTGGCGGGCGCCGGATTCGTGGATGAGGCGCGCGACCAGCTCTTTGCCGGTGCCCGACTCGCCGTAGATGTGCACCGGCGCCTGGCTGCGCGAGACGCGGCCGATGAGCTCGCGCAGCTGCTCCATGGGCGCAGAGTGCCCGATGAGGCGTGCGCTGCTGGTCTCCCGGGTCTGCTCCGGAACGTCGGCTCTCAGGCGGATGGCGCTGTCGACGAGCTTGCGCAGCGCACCCAGATCGAGGGGCTTGGAGACGAAGTCGAAGGCGCCGAGCTTCAAGGCCCGCACCGCCGATTCCACATTGCCGTGCGCGGTGATCACCGCCACCGGGAGCTGCGAGCGGTTCTCCTGGATCCAGGCGACGAGATCGAGGCCATTGCCGTCCGGCAGGCGCATGTCCGTGAGGCACAGGTCGAAGGGCTCACCCCGGAGCAGCCGCTGCGCCGTGACCACGTCGGGAGCCGTGCGGGTGCGCAGGTTCATGCGCCGCAGCGTGAGGCTCAGGAGCTCGGCCAGGTCCGGCTCGTCATCGACGATGAGCACCGCCGGCTGGGCCGGGCGCGCAGGGCTCCCGGCCTCGGCTTGCGCGGCGCTCTGGGGGGTGCTCAATGCTCGGTCTCCGTTGTCCATCTGCGGGGATCAGCGAATACCAGCCTAAAAACGCTGCCGCCGCCGTGACGTGGCTCATAAAGCAGCGTTGCGCCATTGGCCTGGGCCAGCTCGCGGGCCAGGTAAAGCCCGAGTCCGGTGCCCCGGCCGCCGCTGAAGAAGGGCTCGAAGATACGCTCTACGTGCTCCCGGCGCACCCCGGGTCCCCGGTCGGACACATCGAGGTAGGGCCGGCCGCTCGGGCTCAGGCGCCCGCAGTGCATCTCGATGACCTGTTCCGGATGCTCGGCCGCACCGTGCTTGAGCGCGTTTTCGCAGAGATTCCATACGATCTGGCGCAGCTGACCCGGATCGAAGCGGATCTGGATCTCGCTCGAGGGCGCATGCAGGCGGATCCGCGCGTGCGCCAGCTGCATGGTCTCGCAGAACTCCTCGAGGAAAGACTCCCCCCAGCCCGTGAGCGGCAGCTGCTCGGCGCGGGCCTCTTCGCGCCGGGAGAGCCTGAGCACGCTGTCGATGGTGCGGCTCACCCGGTCGGCGTGATGGCGGATGATTTCCGTGAGGCGGCGGTCCTCGGCGCCAAGATGGGGCGATTCTCCGAGCAGCTGTCCGGCGTGGCTCATCGCTCCCACGGGATTGCGGATCTCGTGGGCGATGCTTGCCGAGAGGCGCCCCAGCGCCGCGAGCTTCGACTGCTGGACCTTCTCGGCGATCAGGCTGGTGTCCTCGAGGAAAACCAGCACCGGGGCGGGGTTCGCGTCACCGAGCGCCGCGAAATGCGCGCGCATCAACCTGGCGCCATCGGCGCCGATGAACGTCGGATCTTCCATCGCGAAAATGCCGGTGGTTCCGACGCTTTCGCGCCAGCGCGAGAGCAGCTCCAGCAATCGAGGCGAGACCTCGGCGAGGGGCGCTTCCGGGCGGGCCTGTTCCGCGCCGAGCATCTGCGCGGCCGAGTCATTGATCAGGCGGATGCGGTCCTCGAGATCGACCACCAGGATGCTCTCGCGCAGGTGGCGCACGATGTACTCGGAGAGCTGCGCGAAGTTCGCCAGGTCGATTTCCTGGCGGCGCACCGTCGCTTCACTCTCGCGGATGCGATCGGCGAGCGGCCACGCCGCGAGCGATATGGCGAACAGCACCGCTCCCAGCACGCCGGCGGTCGTGTAATCGGTATGCGGCGTCCGCAGTCCGATCAGGAACTGCGGCACCAGCACCGCAAGTGCCGCAACGGCAGGGATGAGCAGCGCCTCCCGGCGCTGGGCGAGCAGCGTCAGGGCGAGCACCGGCAGGACCAGCAGGATGCCGAACCCGCTCGAGACGCCTCCGCTCGCGTACAGGATCAGCGCGATGGCCAAGGAGTCCATCACCCCGTTGGCGAGCGGCGTCAGCACGGTGGCTGTGTGAGTCGCGCGCTGCAGGATGATCAGCGTCACGGCGGCCGTGAAATAGCCCCCGCAGGTGACCAGGAACAGCACCGGGTGGACCACCGTCTCGCGGCTCGGGCCGGCCAGGAGCAGCGCGCTCACCAGCACCGCCGGCACGAGTACCCGATAGACGTTCAACCACCCGGTGACCCGGCGGGCGAGATCGGCTGGAGCGGAATGAGAGTTCGCGGCGATGGCCGGCATATTCAGGCGAAATGGCTCGCGGTCGGCGCGGCACTGTATCACCTGGAGGCGCGTCCCGAGGCGACCGTCGTCGCAATTCGGCGCGCCATCGTCAGGACATCGTCAGGACTTTCAGTGTATTGACGTCTTAAGGTGGAAGTAGCCGCCGTTTTTGGTCAAAATCCCACGTTTCCCCCACGCCTTCGTCCAGGACTCACGAGCACACTAATGAATCTGCACGAATATCAAGCGAAAGAGATATTCAGACACTACGGCATCCCCGTACCGCCCGGTCAGGTGGCCGCCAGCGCCGAGGAGGCCGTGGCCGCCGCCAAAGCCCTCGGTGGCCCGGTCTGGGTGGTCAAGGCCCAGGTGCATGCCGGCGGGCGAGGCAAGGCGGGGGGCGTGAAGCTCGCCCGCGACCTCGATGCCGTGCGCGCGGCCGCCCAGGGCATGCTTGGCACGCGGCTCGCGACCAAGCAGACCGGTCCCGAAGGACTTCCGGTGGAGAAGGTGTACGTCGAGGCGGGCTCGGAGATCGCCCGCGAGATTTATCTGTCCCTCACCCTCAATCGGGAAAAGGGCCGCATCGCCATGATCGCCTCGAGCGCCGGCGGCATGGACATCGAGGAGGTCGCGGAGAAGACCCCCGAGCAGATCCTCTCCGTCATGGTGCACCCGGCGGCCGGGTTCCAGGCCCACCAGGCGCGCGAACTCGCCTTCGGGCTGGGCCTTCAGGGCGAGCAGATCAAGCAGTTCCAGTCGATCGCGCTCGCGCTCTACAAGCTCTATCTCGAGCAGGATGCGAGCCTCCTCGAGATCAACCCCCTGATTGTCACCCGGTCGGGCTCGCTCGTGGCGCTCGATGCGAAGATCAACATCGACCCCAACGCGGTGTTCCGCCATCCGGACCTGGCGAAGCTGCGCGATGCCAGCCAGGAGGACCCGATGGAGCGCAAGGCCGCCGAGCACGAGCTGAACTACGTCTCGCTCGATGGCGACATCGCCTGCATGGTCAACGGCGCGGGACTCGCGATGGCCACCATGGACCTCATCAAGCTGCACGGCGGCCAGCCGGCCAACTTCCTCGATGTCGGCGGTGGAGCCACGAGCGAGCGGGTAACGCAGGCATTCCAGCTCATCCTTTCCAACCCCAAGGTGACCGCCGTTCTGGTCAACATCTTCGGCGGCATCGTGCGCTGCGACATGATAGCCGACGGCGTGATCAACGCGGTGAAGCACGTAGGTGTGAAGGTGCCGGTGGTCGTCCGCCTCGAGGGCACCAATGCCGACAAGGCGCGCGAGGTGCTCTCCGGCAGCGGACTCACCATCACTCCGGCCACTGATCTGACCGACGCCGCACGCAAGGTCGTGGCGCTCGCCGCAGGCAAGGTCGCGGCCTGAGCCGCACGACAAGCTAAGGGTTAACGCATGAGTATTCTGGTCAATAAACACACCAAGGTGATCTGCCAGGGCTTCACCGGCAAGCAGGGCACCTTTCATTCCGAACAGGCGCTCGCCTACGGCACTCAGCTCGTGGGCGGCATCACGCCGGGCCGCGGCGGGCAGCAGCACCTCGGGCTGCCCGTGTTCGATACCGTCAAGGACGCAGTCCGCGAGACAGGCGCCACCGCCAGCATGATCTATGTGCCGGCCGCGGGCGCGGCCGATGCGATCCTGGAGGCCACCGACGCCGGCATCGAGCTCGTCGTGTGCATCACCGAGGGCGTGCCGGTCAACGACATGGTGCGCGTGAAGGCGGCGCTCGCCGGCTCCGCGACCCGCCTCGTCGGTCCCAACTGCCCGGGCGTCATTACGCCGGAAGAATGCAAGATCGGCATCATGCCGGGCTTCATCCACAAAAAGGGCTCGGTGGGCATCGTCTCGCGCTCCGGTACGCTCACGTACGAGGCGGTCTATCAGACCACCCGTATCGGCCTCGGCCAGAGCACCTGCGTGGGCATCGGCGGCGATCCGGTGCGCGGTTTGAACTTCGTCGACGTGCTGGAGCTCTTCGAGCGCGACCCCGGCACCGAGGGCATCATCCTCGTCGGTGAGATCGGCGGCAGTGACGAAGAGGCGGCCGCGCGCTACATCCATCGCTTCGTCAGCAAGCCGGTCGTCGCCTATATCGCCGGCGTGACCGCGCCTCCGGGCAAGCGCATGGGCCACGCGGGCGCCATCGTGGCCGGCGGCAAGGGCACGGCGGCCGATAAGTACGCGGCGTTCGAAACGGCCGGTGTGCGCACCGTCAAATCGCCCGCGGAGCTCGGCTCGGCCATGAATGAGCTGCTGCGGCGCCGACGCGCCCGGGCGGCGGCCAGGGTAGTCAGGGCCTCGCTGCCCGCCAAGGCCGCACCGCGCGCCAAGGTGGCCGCGAAGCCCGCTGCCCAGCCGGTCAAGTCGAAACAGGCCCCTGTGAAGCGCGCCGCAGCCAAGACGGCACGGCCCGCCCGCAAGGCAGCCCCGCGCAAGGCGGCCGGCAAAGCCGCCCCCAAGACCCGCGCGAGCGCGGCTCAGGGCGGTAAGGCTCGCGCCGCATCCCGTGGCAGGGCGCCTCGGAAGGCCGCAGCGCGCACGGGCGGCAAGCCCGTCAAGGCCAAGGGCCGCAAGCCCGTGAAGGCCAAGGGCGGCAAGCGCTGAGGCGCCCAACCCGGAAGTGCGATAATCCCCTCCCGTAAGGGAGGGGTTTCTCAACTTGCGGCCGCTCGCGGCCCAGGATGAGTTCCATGAGCGACTCGCTGCGCATCGCCCTGGCACAGCTCGACCTGCTGGTCGGGGACGTGCACGGCAATCTATCGCGCGTGGTTCAGACCGCACGGGCGCAGCAGGCGCGCGGCGCCGATCTCACCGTGTTCCCGGAGCTGACCCTCTCGGGCTATCCGCCCGAGGATCTGCTCTTTCACCGCGGCTTTCGCCACCAGGTCGACTCCGCCCTGGAGGAGATCCGCCGCCAGGTGCCCTCCGGGTGCCTGGTGGTCGGCTATCCCGAATACACCCGTTTCGGCATCTACAACTCCGCGGCCCTGATCTCGGGCGGCCTGATCGCCGCCGTGCACCGCAAGGCGGAGCTGCCCAACTACAAGGTGTTCGACGAGAAGCGTTACTTCCACGCCGGTGCCCAGCCGACCGTAGTCGAGTGCAAAGGCTTTCGGGTCGGGCTGCTCGTCTGCGAGGACATCTGGGAGCCGCAACCGGCCGAGCTCGCGCGCGCCGAAGGGGCGGAACTCCTCATCGTCATCAACGCCTCTCCCTACGAGCGCCAAAGGCAAAGGGAGCGCGAAGCGAACGTGCGCGCCCGCATCGCAGACATCGGCGTGCCGGTCGTCTACCTCAACCTGGTCGGCGGGCAGGACGAGTTGATATTCGACGGTAACTCCTTCGTCATGGACGCCCATGGCCACGTGGTCATGCGGGCGCCGCCCTTCCAGGAGGGGGTGCATCACATCGAATTCCGCCGCGAGGGCGGTAGGCCAGTTCCCGTGCCCGGGGAGGTGGCGCCCGAGCTGAGCGAGGAGGCCAGTGTCTACAGCGCACTGGTTCTCGGCGTACGCGACTACGTCCACAAGCACGGATTCCCCGGCGTCGTCATGGGATTGTCGGGCGGCATCGATTCGGCGCTTACGCTGGCCATCGCCGTGGATGCGCTCGGCGCCGACCGGGTGCACGCCGTGATGATGCCTTCGCGCTATACGTCTGAGATGAGCCTCTCCGATGCGGCCGAGGAGGCGCGCCTGCTCGGCGTCAAATACAGCGTGCTGTCCATCGAAGGAATGTTCGCAGCCACATTGGCCGCGCTCTCCCCGGAATTCGCGGGCTTGCCCGCCGATGCGACCGAGGAGAACATCCAGTCGCGCTGCCGCATGCTGCTGCTCATGGGCCTGTCCAACAAGACCGGCCGGATGCTGCTCACCACCGGCAACAAGAGCGAGATGGCGGTGGGCTATGCCACGCTCTACGGCGACATGGCGGGAGGTTTCGCGCCCATCAAGGACTGCAGCAAGCTGCTGGTGTACCGCCTGGCGGATTACCGCAACGGTCTCGGCAGAGTGATACCGCAGCGCGTCATCGACCGGCCGCCTTCGGCCGAGCTTCGCGAGGGGCAGAAGGATTCCGACGCGCTGCCGCCCTACGAGGTGCTCGATCCCATCCTCGAGGCCTTTATCGAGGAGGATCTGTCGGTCGATGAGCTCGAGGCCCGCGGTTTCGATCGCGCCACCGTCGGCAGGGTCCTTGATCTCGTCAAACGCAACGAGTACAAGCGCCGCCAGGCGCCGCCCGGCGTACGGGTGAGCCGCCGCGCCTTCGGGCGGGACTGGCGCTACCCGATCACCAACGGCTATCGGCGCTAAGTCGGGCGCGCCCGAGGGCAGGCGGCCACTGCGATTACCAGAAGTGCCACCAATGCTGCCGGGCGGCAGCGGCGACCTGGGTCACCTCTCCGTGGAAATTGGCCGCATATACCTGCCGGGCCTGCGCGGCGAGCGGCTTCAGTCCCAGCCGATCATAGGAGACGATCATGATGGCGAGCGCGTCCTTGGTGGCGGGCGCGCCCTGGTAATCCTCAAGAATCAGGTCGGCACGCCGCACCGCGGCGACGTAGGCGCCGCGCGCAAGGTAATACCGTGCGACATCGGCGTTGTACGAGGCCAGGCGGTCGCGCAGGTAGATCATCCGCTTTCGCGCGTCAAACGCAAACGCGCTATGCGGATATTGCGTGACCACCGTGCGGAACGCCGTGAAGGACTTCCTCACATTGTGCGGCGGGCGCTGCGACAGGTGCGCGCCGAAGAGCCGCTCGACGGGGTTGGCCTGCTTGGGGAAGTAGATCAGGCCCTTCATGTAATACGCGTAGTCCACCCGCGGGTTGGCGGGGTTCTGCCGGATGAAGGTCTTGATGGCATCCGCGGCGGAATCGGTCTCGCCCGCGCGGTAATATGCGTAGATCAGGTCGAGCTGCGCCTGGTGCGCCTGGGACGAGAACGGGTAGATGGCCGTCAACCGCTCGTAGAGCTTGATCGCGCCGCTGTAGTTGTAATCGTCGAGCTGGTGCCTGGCCTGTGTGTACAGCGCCACGGGACCGGACTGGGCCAGCTTGCGATGCGAGCAGCCGGCGAGGGCGAGCGCGGTAACGCACAGCGCGGCCGCGACGATGCCGCGCGCGCGGCCACGAGAGGACGGATTGGGAAGCATGGGCAAAGAGTATAGCGAAACGGCAGCGGTTGCTCCGGATTCCGACCGGCAGGAGAGCGGGGAGTTCCGGGCCCATCGGCTCGAGCTGCCCCCCGAGGCCGCGGGGTTGCGCCTGGATCAGGCGCTTGCGCGCGCGCTGCCGCAGTACTCCCGCGCGCGCCTGCAGCAGTGGATCGAGGCCGGCGCGGTGGAAGTCGACGGGCGGCATCCGCGCGGCAAGGAGAAGATGGCGGGGGGCGAGCAGGTGAGTGTCATGGCCCGGCTCGAGCCCGATCACCGTGTCGTGGCGGAGCCGTTGCAGCTTTCGGTGGTGTATCAGGACAAGGCGCTCATCGTCATCGACAAGCCGGCGGGTCTGGTCGTGCATCCCGGCGCGGGCAATCCGAGCCACACGCTGCAGAACGCGCTGCTGGCCCTCGATCCGAGGCTCGCGCTGGTGCCGCGAGCGGGACTCGTGCACCGCCTGGACAAGGACACCAGCGGGCTGCTCGTGGTGGCGCGCACTCCCGAGGCCCACGCAGGGCTGGCGGCGGCACTGGCGGCCCGCGAGATCGAGCGCACATATCTGGCGATCTGCACCGGCGTCATGACCGGCGGTGGAACGGTGGATGCGCCGATCGGCAGGCACCGGACCCAGCGCACCCGCATGGCGGTACGCAACGATGGACGCGAGGCGATCACGCATTACCGCATCATCAAGCGCTTTCGCGCCCACACGCTGGCGCGCGTGCAGCTCGAGACGGGCCGCACGCACCAGATCCGGGTGCATCTGGCGCACGGCGGCTACCCCATCGTGGGCGATCCGGTCTACGGCGGAAGGCGGCGGCTGCCCGCCGGATGCAGCGCTGCCCTGGTAGCGGCGCTCACCGCCTTTCCCCGCCAGGCGCTGCACGCGACCCGCCTGGCGCTCGCGCATCCGCTGACCGGCCGTGAGCTCGAATGGGAGTCGCCCATGCCGGCGGACATGGCCGGCCTGGTCGCCGCACTGGAGAAGGACGCGCACGATGCCGGTTGAGCTGATCCTGCCCGACTGGCCGGCACCATCCGGGGTCCATGCGGCCTTTACGCTGCGCACCGGCGGGATCAGCGCACCACCCTTCGATGCGCTCAATGTCGCCTCGCACGTGGGGGATGACATCGACGCCGTGGCCGAAAACCGCTCACGGTTGCGCGAGCGCCTGCAACTGCCTTCGGAGCCGGCATGGCTCGAGCAGACGCACGGCTGCCGAGTCGCCGACCTCGACATCGAGACGGATCTGTTGCCGCTCGCCGATGCGGCCGTCACGCGCAGCGCCGGGCGGGTCTGCGTGGTGCAGGTGGCCGACTGCCTGCCGGTGCTGCTGTGCGCGGCGGACGGCACGGCGGTCGGGGCGGCCCATGCGGGCTGGCGGGGCCTCGCCGGGGGCGTGTTGGAATCCACGGTGCGCGCTTTGCGCACGCCGCCGGCGGATGTCCTCGCCTGGCTCGGGCCGGCAATCGGGCAGCGGCGCTTCGAGGTCGGTGAGGACGTCCATGCCGCATTCACCTCAGTCGATCCGGGCGCCGCCGTTGCGATCGTGCAGAACGCGCGGGGGCGCTGGCAGTGCGATCTGTACGCGCTGGCGAGGCGCCGCCTCGCTTCGCTCGGCATCAGCCGCATCCAGGGCGGCGGCTGGTGCACCTATTCAGATCCGGCGCGGTTCTTCTCCTACCGGCGCGACGGCCGGTGCGGACGCATGGCGGCGCTCATCTGGATGACCCCGCGGGCATAGCGCGGGCGGTGCCCACGATGTTGGCGGGATGCTCAAGGCCAACTGACGCTCCGCCGCGGGTCATTTTTGCGCAAACCACACCATTATTCACGCTATCTGTCCGCATGTGCACCGCCTACTCTCCTGACTTGCGATTCACTATCGCTCTGGAGCGTCGATGCCCTCGCGGCGGCACGAAGAGCTGTTGCGCCTGTTCCAAAATCGCCCGGCGCTCGCCGCCGAGGTGGCGAGTGAGGTTCTGCACGAGAGGTTGCCGGAGTTCAGCGAGGCGCACGTTGAGTCGGCGAATCTAAATGATTTGAGGCCGGCCGAATACCAGGCGGATCTCGTGGTGGTGCCGGAGCTGGGCCGCGCCGTTCAGGGGATCATTGTGGAAGTGCAACTTTCTCCTGACGAGGACAAGAAATACACGTGGCCGGCATACGTTTGCAATCTGCGTAATCGCATTCGTTCCCCCGTGGGTCTGTTGGTGGTCGCGGCGGACGATGTTGTTGCACGGTGGGCCCACCGTACAATCGACCTCGGTGGATTTGGCGTCTGCCAACCGTGGGTGTTGAGCCCCTCCATCGTGCCCAAAATTACCGATGAGTCGCGGGCGAAGCAGGATCCCGAGTTGGCGGTGCTTTCCGCCATCGCGCACGGGGCTGACTCGGATATCGGGAAGGTCGTGCGGATTGCCCAGGCCGCGCATGCGGCGGTGAACGACCTCGATACTGATCGGTCCACCCTATACAGTGATATGCTAATGAGTGCTCTCTCTGCGGCCGCTCGCGAGGGGTTACAAACCGTGATTACCCACAAATACGAATACCAGACCGAATTTGCCAGGCGTTACTACGGGCAGGGACTGACCGAGGGGCGAGCCAAAGGCCGAGCGGAAGACCGGGCGGACCTGATTCTGCGATTGCTGGCCCGCCGCTTCGGCTCGCTGTCGGATTCGATCCAGGCGGCTGTCCGTCAGGCCAGCATCGAGGAACTCGATGTCATCGGTGAGCGGCTGCTCACCGCCGACACCCTGTCCGAGGCGCTCGCACCGCGGTAATCGGATCTCCCGTCCCCCACCGGGCCGTGGGGTTGTGATGTACGGGCGCCGCGGCCAAGCGAGTCCCCCGGTCCCCGGGGCCCGGCCTGCTAGTCCTTCGACTTCAGGCTCGCCTCGTTGGCTTCGATGAAAGCCTTGATCTCATCGGCCATGGCCAGCAGGCGCAGCCACTGCTCCTTGTACAGCGTGACCGGGAACCGTCCCATCCCGTAGACCGACAGTGCGCCCTTTTCGCTCACCTTCATCGCGAGCTTGCCACTTCCGGCCTTCTTCAGGCGCTCGTTCTCGGCTCGCAGTCGCTCGAGCTCGGCTTGCAGGTCGTCGGTCATTCGCGCTCTCCGGAGGGCCAGTCGGGGGTGCGGATTATACCGACCGCGCGGATCGTGGGCTTGAACCGGCCGAGCCCCGCCCCCATTGCGGTCGAAGTCCCGATAAGACGCGGATTTTCCCCTATGCGAATGGACAAACTGACCAGCCGGTTCCAGCAGGCGCTCGCCGATGCGCAGTCGCTCGCCGTCGGACGCGACCATCAGTTTCTCGAGCCCGCGCATGTGCTGCTGGCGCTCATCGAGAGCCAGGGCGGAACGGTGCGGCCGCTGCTGGCGAAGGCCGGCGCCGACGTCAACAAGCTGCGCTCGGAGCTCGGTGGGCTGCTCGACCGGATGGCGAAAGTGGAGGGCACCCCGGGGGAGGTGCACGTCTCCAACGATCTCAACCGCGTGCTCAACGTCACCGACAAGCTCGCGCAGCAGCGCGGCGATGAGTTCATCCCGAGCGAACTGTTCGTGCTGGCGGCCTTCGAGGACCGGGGGCTCGCCAAGCTGTTCCGGGACACCGGCCTGGTGCGCGGTGCGCTGGAGAAGGCCATCGACGAGGTGCGCGGGGGCGAGAAGGTCACCGACCCGAACGCCGAGGAGAGCCGCCAGGCGCTCGAGAAATACACCATCGATCTGACCGCGCGGGCCTCCTCTGGCAAGCTCGACCCGGTGATCGGCCGGGACGATGAGATTCGCCGCACCATCCAGGTGCTGCAGCGGCGGACCAAGAACAACCCGGTGCTGATCGGCGAGCCCGGCGTCGGCAAGACCGCCATCGTGGAGGGTCTCGCGCAGCGCATCATCAACGGCGAGGTGCCCGAAGGCCTCAAGAACAAGCGGATCCTCGCGCTCGACATGGGCGCGCTGATCGCGGGCGCGAAGTTCCGCGGCGAGTTCGAGGAGCGCCTGAAGTCGGTGCTCAACGACCTCGCCAAACAGGAAGGCCAGGTCATCCTGTTCATCGACGAGCTGCACACGATGGTCGGCGCGGGCAAGGCCGAAGGGGCCATGGACGCCGGCAACATGTTGAAGCCCGCCTTGGCGCGCGGAGAGCTGCATTGCGTCGGCGCGACGACGCTCGATGAGTACCGCAAGTACATCGAGAAGGACGCCGCCCTGGAGCGTCGCTTCCAGAAGGTGCTGGTGGACGAGCCGTCGGTGGAGGACACGATTGCGATCCTGCGCGGCCTGCAGGAGCGCTACGAGGTCCATCACGGCGTCGATATCACCGATCCCGCGATCGTTGCCGCCGCGACGCTCTCGCACCGCTACATCACCGACCGTCAGCTGCCCGACAAGGCGATCGATCTCATCGACGAGGCCGCCGCCCGCATCCGCATGGAGATCGACTCCAAGCCCGAGGCGCTCGATCGGCTCGAGCGGCGCATCATCCAGCTGAAGATCGAGCAGGAGGCGCTCAAGAAGGAACAGGACGAGGCCTCGCGCAAGCGCCTGGCGACCCTGCAGGAGACGCTGCACGGCCTGGAGAGGGAGTACGCGGACCTCGAGGAGGTCTGGAAGTCGGAGAAGGCGACCCTGCAGGGAGCGGCGCAGATCCGCGAAGAGCTCGATCGCGCGCGGCTCGAGCTCGATGCGGCTCGCCGCGCCAGCGATCTCGGGCGCATGGCGGAGCTGCAGTACGGCAGGATTCCGGAGCTCGAGAAGCGCCTCGCCGGGGCGGCGGCCGCGGAGAGCAAGACGCCACAGCTCGTGCGCAACAAGGTGACCGAGGAGGAGATCGCCGACGTGGTCTCCAAGTGGACCGGGATCCCGGTCTCGAAGATGCTCGAGGGGGAGAAGGAGAAGCTCCTGCGGATGGAGGAGGCTCTCGGTCGGCGCGTCGTCGGCCAGGACGAGGCGCTCAAGATCGTCTCGAATGCCATCCGCCGCTCGCGCGCGGGACTGGCGGATCCGCGCCGCCCCAACGGCTCGTTCCTCTTCCTGGGGCCCACCGGCGTCGGCAAGACCGAGCTCTGCAAGGCGCTGGCGCAGTTCCTGTTCGACACCGAGGAGTCCCTCATCCGCATCGACATGTCGGAGTTCATGGAGAAGCACTCCGTGGCGCGCCTGATCGGCGCGCCCCCGGGATACGTCGGCTACGAGGAGGGCGGATATCTCACCGAGGCGGTGCGCCGCCGGCCCTATTCGGTGATCCTGCTCGATGAGGTCGAGAAGGCTCATCCCGATGTGTTCAATGTCCTGCTGCAGGTGTTGGACGACGGACGTCTTACCGACGGCCAGGGGCGCACCGTAGACTTCCGCAACACCGTGATCATCATGACCTCGAACCTCGGTTCGCAGGTGATCCAGGAATACGCCGGTGAGGGCCACTATGCGCGCATGAAGAGCGCGGTGATGGAGATCGTGCAGCAGAGTTTCCGTCCGGAGTTCATCAACCGCATCGACGACATCGTGGTGTTCCACCCGCTCGGCTCGCAGCAGATCCGCGCCATCGTGGATATCCAGCTGCTCTACCTGCGCGATCGTCTGCAGGAGCGGAACATGGAGCTCACCCTGGATGATGCGGCGCGCGATCGGCTGGGCGAGGCGGGGTTCGATCCGGTCTATGGTGCCCGGCCGCTCAAGCGCACCCTGCAGCAGCAGATCGAGAACCCCCTGGCGCAGCGGATTCTCAAGGGGGAGTTCAGCCCCGGCGATCGGATCGCGGTCTCCGTGAGGGACGGCGAGATCCAATTCGCGAAGGGCGAGTCGCGGTAGCGACGAGGGCCCGTGCGCAGCCCCCCGCACGACCCTTGCGGGCTCATGCGGGGGCTGTGCGTATAATCCGCCTCAGGTCTCGAAACCAGAAACCATCCTGCCATGCCGTTCTACGAATACGAGTGCCGAAGCTGCAAGTACTACGTCGAAGTGATGCAGAAAATCACGGACGAGCCGCTCACGAAGTGCCCGTCCTGCGGCAAAAAGACGCTCACCAAGCTGATCTCCGCCCCGGTGTTCCGCTTCAAGGGCGGCGGCTGGTACGAGACGGACTTCAAGTCCGATAAGGAACGCCAGCGCAATCTGGCGGGCGCCGAGCGGGAAGAGAGCAAGCCGTCCGAGGGCGCCGAGGGCGCCAAGAGCCCCGAGGCCGAAAAGGGCGCCGCGGGCGCATCCCAGGCCACCGAGAGCAAGCCCAAGACCGCCGAAAGCAAGCCCGAGCCGAAGACCCCCGCGGCCGTTCGCGCATCCAGCGGGCGCCGCGCCTCTGCTCCGGCACGCAAGAGCGGCCGCTCGGGCACTCGCGCCGCCGCACACCCGCGCGGCAAGGCCACCCCGGCCAAGGCGGCGACCAAGCGCCGCCCGAAGCGGTGAACGCTTGAATGTCCCGGTGACAGCGCTGCCGGTGCCGAGCGGCCCGAAGAAGAAGGGCTCGCTGCTGCGGCGCATCATGGTGTCCGGCATCCTCGTGTGGCTGCCGATCGGGGTCACCCTCTGGGTGGTGACCTTCCTGGTGCACGTGTTGGACCGGACGCTGCTCCTGCTGCCGCTGCCACCCGGGTATCAGCCCCAGGGCTGGGTGATCATCCTCATGCCCGCGTTGGGCCTGCTGCTGACGGTGGCGGTGCTCTTTCTGACCGGGCTGATGGTCACCAACCTGATCGGGCGGCGCCTGCTCGTATGGGGCGAGGAGGTGTTGCACCACATTCCGATCGTGGGCGCGGTGTATGGTGGGGTGAAGAGCTTTGCCGAGAGCGTCTTCTCCCAATCGAGCGCCTTCCGCAAGGTGGTCATGGTCGAGTATCCGCGCACCGGGGTATGGAGCCTGGGGTTTCTCACCGCCGAGGACGTGCCCGAAATCTCGGCCAAAATCGGTGAGCCGCACGCGGCGGTCTACATTTCCGCCGCGCTGAACGCCACGGCCGGGTGGCTCGCGATCGTGCCTCGGCGAGAGATCATCGAGCTCGAGATGAGCGTCGATGCGGCCATGAAGATGATCATTACCTGCGGGGTGGTGGCGCCGCACTCGCCAGAGCCGAAGGCAAAGCTACCGGAGCGGGCGGCCGACCCCTCCGGCATCTGAGCGCGCCCCATGCAAGCCATGCGGCTCCGCGCGCCCGGTCAACCCCTGCGGCTGCAGGAGGTGTCGCTGGCGCCCCCGGGGCCGCATCGGATCCGTATCGCCGTCGAGGCGTGCGGCGTGTGCCGGACGGATCTGCACCTCCTCGACGGCGAGCTGCCGGGCATCCCCTATCCGGTCACCCCAGGGCACGAGGTCGTCGGCACCATCGCCGAGATCGGCCCGGGCGTCACCGGATTTCTCATCGGGGAGCGCGTGGGTGTGCCCTGGCTGGGGCATACCTGTGGTGCCTGCCGCTACTGCCGGGAAGGCCGGGAAAACCTGTGCGAGCACGCGGGTTTCACCGGCTACACCCTCGATGGCGGCTATGCCGAGCAGATCCTGGCCGATGCACGCTACTGCCTGCGGCTGCCGGCCGAGGCGCCCGCCGCCGGGCTCGCCCCGCTCCTGTGCGCCGGCCTCATCGGCTATCGGGCGTATTGTATGGCCGGGGAGGGGGTGAACCTCGGTCTCTACGGCTTCGGGGCCGCCGCTCATCTGCTGGCGCAGGTGGCGCAGGCGCAGGGTCGCCGGGTGTTCGCCTTCACCCGGCCTGGCGATGAGGAAGGCCAGGCCTTCGCACGGCGGCTCGGGGCCTGCTGGGCGGGCGCATCGGATGAGGCGCCGCCCGAGCCGCTCGATGCGGCCATTCTCTTCGCGCCGGTCGGCGCACTGGTGCCCGCGGCGCTCGCTGCCGTCCGCCGGGGTGGGCGGGTGGTGTGCGCCGGCATCCACATGAGCGATATTCCCGCCTTTCCCTATGCGCTGCTCTGGGGCGAGCGCTCGCTGCGGTCGGTGGCCAACCTCACCCGTGCAGACGGCGAGGCGTTCATGCGTGTCGCCGGGGAACTCGGCTTGCGTGCCACGGCGCAGTGCTTCAGGCTGACCGAGGCCAACGAGGCCTTGGAGAGCCTGCGCCGGGGCACTGTGCAGGGCGCTGCGGTCCTGACGATGGGCTGAGAGCGACAGGGTGCCGCACATCGGGTGCAGGGCCGCTCCCAAGCCAGCGGTCGACGTGTAGGGTCTTGCTGAAAACGGTCCGACGATTCTCCTCCCCCATGGACCAAGGTTGCGGGGGCCGCGCGGGCTTCGTACCATCGCCGCCCTTATGCGTTCACATTACTGCGGACAAGTCGACGAGCGGCTCATCGGACAGACGGTCGAGGTGGCCGGCTGGGTGCACCGGCGGCGTGACCACGGGGGCATCATCTTCATCGACCTGCGCGATCGGGAAGGATTGCTGCAGATCGTCTTCGATCCGGACGCCCCGGAGCTGTTCAAGGATGCGGAACGGCTGCGCAACGAATTCGTCGTGCGCGTCAAAGGCCGGGTCCGGGAGCGTCCCGAAGGCACCGTGAACGCCCATCTGGCCTCGGGCCGGGTGGAACTCCTCGCGAGTGAGCTCGAGGTCCTCAACCGCTCCGAGCCCTTGCCGTTTCAGCTCGATGAGACGGTGGGCGAGGAAGTGCGCCTGCGCTACCGCTATCTCGACCTGCGCCGTGAGGTGATGAGCCAGCGGTTGCGGCTGCGGCATCGGATCACCCGCGCCATGCGCGCCTATCTCGATGAGCAAGGCTTCATCGACATCGAGACGCCGATGCTCACCAAGGCTACCCCCGAGGGCGCGCGCGACTACCTGGTGCCGAGCCGCACCCATCCCGGCAAGTTTTTCGCGCTGCCGCAATCGCCGCAGATCTTCAAGCAGCTGCTGATGGTCGCGGGCTTCGATCGCTACTACCAGATCGTGCGCTGTTTCCGCGACGAGGACCTGCGTGCCGACCGTCAGCCGGAGTTCACCCAGCTCGACATCGAGACCTCCTTCCTCACCCAGGAGGAGATCATGCGGCTCATGGAAGGGCTGCTGCGGCAATTCTTTGAGGAGGTGCTGGCTCAGGCGCTGCCGGATCCCATTCCGAGCATGACCTTCGCCGAGGCGATGCGCCGCTACGGCTCGGACAAGCCGGATCTGCGCATTGCGCTCGAGCTGGTCGATGTCGGCGACCTGGTCCGCGACTGCGACTTCAAGGTGTTCTCCGGCCCCGCCAAGGATCCCAAGGGCCGGGTGGCGGCGCTGCGCGTGCCGGGCGGTGGCGGGATGGCGCGCTCGCAGATCGATGGCTATACCGAGTACGTGGCGCGCTACGGAGCCAAGGGCCTCGCCTACATCAAGGTCAACGAGCGCGCTCGTGGTCGGGACGGACTGCAATCCCCGATCGTCAAGTTCCTGAGCGATGCGGCGGTGGCCGGCATCCTCGAGCGCACCGGGGCCGGCGATAACGATCTCATTTTCTTCGGCGCCGACTCCTCGAAGGTGGTCTGCGATGCCCTCGGCGCGCTGCGCCTGAAGGTCGGTCAGGACCTCGAGCTCCTCGAGAGCGGCTGGCGGCCGCTGTGGGTCGTCGACTTCCCGATGTTCGAATGGGACGCCGACGAGCGGCGCTGGGTCGCCATGCATCACCCCTTCACCTCGCCGAAGCTCGACGATCCGCAGGCGCTGCGCGCCGACCCGGGCAGCGCGCTCGCCAAGGCCTACGACCTGGTGCTCAACGGCTCGGAGATCGGTGGCGGCTCGGTGCGTATCCATCGGCAGGAGATGCAGTCGACGGTGTTCGACCTCCTCGGCATCGCACCGGAGGAGGCGCGTAACAAGTTCGGTTTCCTGCTCGATGCGCTGAAGTTTGGCGCTCCGCCGCACGGGGGCATCGCCTTCGGGCTCGATCGCCTCGCCATGCTCATGGCCGGCGCCGACAGCATCCGCGAGGTGATCGCCTTCCCCAAGACGCAGACCGCGGCCGATCCGCTCACGGATGCGCCGACCGAGGTCAGCGAGGCGCAGCTGCGCGAGCTGCACATTCGGGTCCGGACACCGCCGCAGGTGTGAGCGACCCCCGGCGGCACGTCATCTATGTCCACGGCCTCTGGATGTCCGGGGGCGAGGGTCTGCTGCTGCGTCACCGGCTGTCACGCGAGCTCGGTTGCGCAGTGCACGCGTTTTCCTACGCCGCCGTGACACACGGGATGGAGGAAATCGCGGCCCAGCTGCAGGAGTTCGTGCGCGATCTGGACCCCGCGACGGTGGACTTGGTCGGCCACAGTCTCGGCGGACTCGTCATCTACCGCTTCCTCGAGCGCTATCCGCGCCAGCCCCCAGGCCGGGTGGTGTTTCTCGGCTCGCCCTGCGTGGCGAGCAAGGCGGCAGTGCAGGCGGGCCATTCGCAGTTCATGACCGCGCTGATGGGCCGCTCGGTCGCCGAAGAGCTGTTGACTCCCCGCGAGCGGCGCTGGCGCTTCGACCGGCCGCTCGGGGTGATCGCCGGGTCATACTCGTTCGGATTCGGACAGCTGCTGGCCGGGTTCGAGGAGGAGAGTGACGGTACCGTGGCAGTCAGCGAGACGCGGCTTCCGGGAGCGAGCGACCATATCGTCATTCCCGTCAGTCACATGGGCATGCTCGTGTCGGCGCGCGTGGCGCGTGAGACCGGGCATTTCCTCAAGGAGGGGCGGTTCTCGCTGCGTTGAGCCGTCTCGGCGGTCGAGGACCGGTGCGTGCGGCTCGTCTCCGTTCAACGCAGCAATTTCACCATGCACTCGGCCGAGGCTGGGCAGAGCGAGCGGAACTCCGCGCTCTCCTGAACCGCCTTCGGGACCTGCGTGCGATCCACCGGATGATAGTCCTGATGCTCGAAGAACCGCCGCGCGGTCTGGGTGAGCAACACCAGCTGAGTGATGCCCGCGGCGCGCGCCTGCAGCTCGAGCGCTTTGACGAGGTGCCGGCCCAGCCCCTGGCTGTGGCGGGCCGGATCCACCGCCACCGAGCGCAGGAGCGCCGCCTTGCCGAAACGCTCCAACGCCCCGGTGCCGATCACCTGATTGCCCTCACAGGCGATCGTGAAGCGCGCGCCCGAGGAGGCGAGATCGCCCGTCGGCAGGCCATTGCGCTCGAGCAGGGCGCGGATGGCCGGCAGGTCCGCGGTCGTGGCGTTGCGTAAGAAGGGAGTCATGAGTGACGCTCTCCCGTGTCGGCCGGTGATCAGTCGAGCAGCCGCCTGAGGCGGTAGAGCGCATCCAGCGCTGCCCTGGGGGTCAACTCGTCGGGATCGAGGGCGGCGAGCGCCTCGCGAAGCGGATCGGCGGGAGGCGGTTCGGGAGGGGCGAACAGCGGCAGCTCCTTCTGCGCATGCCCGGCGCGGCCGGCGCCTTCAGCGCCCTCGCGCTGGTCGCGTTGGGACTCGAGCGCCTCGAGATACCGGCGGGCTTGTCCGATGACTTCGCGAGGCACGCCGGCGAGTTGCGCCACCTGGAGCCCATAGCTGCGGTTGGCCGGTCCTTCTTTCACCGCGTGCAGGAATACGATGCCGTCGCCGTGCTCAGTGGCGTCGAGGTGTACGTTGGCGCACCCGTCGACTTCCGTCGTCAGAGTCGTTAGTTCGAAGTAGTGTGTGGCGAACAGCGTGAAGGATTTCAGGCGCGTGGCGATGTGGTGGGCCATGGCCCAGGCGAGCGACAGGCCGTCGAAGGTGCTGGTGCCCCGGCCGATCTCGTCCATCAGGATGAGGCTCTGGGCCGTGGCGTTGTTGAGGATATTGGCCGCCTCGGTCATTTCCACCATGAACGTGGAGCGTCCCCCGGCGAGGTCGTCGGCGGCGCCGATGCGGGTGAAAATGCGGTCGATGGGGCCGATCGAGGCGCACTCGGCGGGCACGAAGCTCCCGAGGTGCGCCAGGATCACGATGATGGCGGTCTGGCGCATGTAGGTCGATTTGCCGCCCATGTTGGGGCCGGTGATGACGAGCATGCGCCGCGCGGCGTCCAGTTTCAGGTCGTTCGGGACGAAGGCGTCGGCCGCGAAGCGCTCGACCACCGGATGCCGGCCGCCCGTGATGTCGAGCGCCGGATCCGCGATGAGCTGGGGTTCGCTCCACTGCAGCGTGCAGGCGCGCTCGGACAGCGCGCCCAGGGCATCGAGCTCCGACAACGCGACGGCGGTGGACTGCAGGGGGCCGAGGTGGTCGGTGAGCTGGGTCAGGATCTCCTCGTAGATCTCCTTTTCCCGCGCGAGCGAGCGTTCCCGGGCGCCGAGCACTCGGTCCTCGAAGGTCTTGAGCTCGGTCGTGATGAACCGCTCCGCGGATTTCACCGTCTGCCGCCGCAGGTAGTCCTTCGGAACGCGCTCGGCGTCCTTGCGTGAGATCTCGATGAAAAAGCCCTGCACGCGGTTGTACCCGAGCTTCAGCCCCGCGATGCCGGTGCGCTCGCGCTCGCGCCGCTCGAGATCGAGCAGGAACTCGTCCGTGTGGGTGGCGATCTGGCGCAGCTCATCGAGATCCGGATCGAATCCTGGCGCGATGACTCCGCCGTCGCGAAGGAACGTGGAAGGCTCATCGGCAATGGCGCGCCGCAGCAGCTCGATGACCTCGCCGTGCTCGCCGATCCGCCCACTGAGCGAACTCAACAACGGAGAATCGAGCGTCGCGAGCGTCTCCTTCAATGCCGGGAGAACAGACAGCGAGGTGCGTAGCTGGGTGAGGTCGCGTGGTCGGGCCGAGCGCAGTGCCACCCGCGAGAGGATGCGCTCGATGTCGCCCACGCTGCGCAACTGTTCGCGCAACACCTCGAAGCGGCGCGCCTCGATGAGGGTCGTGAGCGCCTGGTAGCGCTGGCGCAGCCCGTCCTGGTCGGTCAGGGGACGATTGAGCCAGCGGCGCAGCTGGCGCGAGCCCATGGCGGTGACGCACTGGTCGAGCAGGGCGAACAGCGTCGCATCCTCGCGCCCGGTAAGGCTCTCATCGAGCTCCAGGTTGCGCCGGGTGGCGGCATCGATGGCCAGGGCGTCGGAGCGCTCCTCGACGGTGAGGCCGCGGATGTGCGGCAGCGCGGTCTTCTGAGTGTCCCGCACGTATTGCAGCAGCGCGCCGGCCGCGCCGATCGCGAGCGGCAGCTCATCGGCGCCGAATCCCTTCAGGTCGAGCGTGCCGAGCTGATCGGTGAGCAGGCGCGAGGCGCTCGCGAGCTCGAAATGCCAGGGCGGACGGGTGCGCAGCGCGGTGCCGCGCCGCGGCTCGGTCAGCCCGTCGCCTTCGGAAACCAACAGCTCCGCCGGTTTCAATCGCTCGAGCTCCGCGGCGAGGGCGGCGCGGCCGCGCTCCTCGAGCACCGTGAACCGGCCGGCCGCAAGATCGAGCCAGGCGAGTCCGAAGCGCTCGCCGTCGCTCGCCACGGCGGCGACCAGAGTGTCGTGCCGCTCATCGAGCAGCGCGGCATCCGTCACGGTGCCCGGCGTGACGATGCGCACCACCTCGCGCTCCACGGGTCCCTTGGACTTTGCCGGATCGCCGAGCTGCTCACAGATTGCGACGCTCTCGCCCTTGCGCACCAGGCGCGCGAGATAGCTCTCGTAGCTGTGCACGGGCACCCCCGCCATGGGGATGGGCTGGCCCGCGGACTGACCGCGTGTGGTGAGCGTGATGTCGAGCAGCGCCGCGGCGCGGCGCGCGTCCTCGTAGAACAGCTCGTAGAAATCCCCCATCCGGTAAAAGAGCAGCACGTCGGGATGGCGGCTCTTGATGCGCAGATACTGCTGCATCATTGGAGTATGGGAATTTGCTAAATCATTCAAAGACTTGCTGTCCATTTCGGTGGCGGTGAGCAGCGCAGATTAGCCCGGTGTTTGCCGGAGTGCGAGGGCCTGTAAGTGAAGCGCCCGGTAGAGCGTCTCTGAGGCCCCTGGGTGCCCGATCGCGGGGAGAACGAGACGCGGATCTGCGCGAGCGCGGCATCGTAGGCAATGGCCTGTTCGAAATCGACCAGGAGCCGCCGAGCTTACACGAGGCAGGCGTTTCCCAGCACACTTGGCTGAACACGATCACTCCCTGATAAGGGTGCATATGAGATTTGAGAACTCTGCTCAGGGTGTTTATCCGATCGATCGGATGGTGGTCTTGTCCGTTGTGTTCGATCATCCGCCGTGCCTGATCACAAGCGCCCGCGCGAGAGCGACTCAATCGGCGGCGATGCTTGCGGCAGCCGCCGTGCCGCCGGCGCGGCTGGTCTCGCGCTTGAACAGAAACAGCGTGCCGAGGAGCAGCGTCATCGGGACAAGCGAGAAATAGAACGCGTGGATGCCGCCGAAGCGGGAGAACACGATGGCGGTGATGCGCGAGCCGAGGGTGCCCCCGAGCGCCGAGAAGACCAGGATGAGGCCGGTCATCGCGGCATGGGCATGTTTCGGCAGCGCGCTGAGCGCCACGGAGTTGACGACCGGATAGATCGGCGCCATGAGCAGGCCGATGAGCGGGATCAGGTAGGCGGCGGCCGGTGCGTGGAACCAACTGAAATGTGCGCCCGCCACGCCGCGTGCCAGCGGCAGGTCCAGCAGGATGAGCAGACCCATGCCGATCACGCACGTATTGAGCAATGGATACCACGCCAGCCGGCGCAGCAGTTGACCCGCCGTGACCCGACCGATGGCGATGGATGCGGCCAGGATGCTCGCCATCTGGACGCTGAGCGCGTTCGGGAGTTTGAGGACCTCGTTGTTGAAGGTGGGGAGCCAAGTGCCGAAGCTCTGCTCGATGAGCACGTAGAGAAAGGTCGACGCCAGGAATACGTAGACCATGGGACGGATGAACAGGCGCGTCGTCTCAGTCAGGGAATTGCGCGCGGGCCGCGAAGGGGGGCCGCGCACGGCGGACTCATCGAGGCGCGAAGTGGCAAGCAGCAGGATCGCGAGCCCGCAGGCACCCACCAGCACCCAGTACACCCGCAGCCACCCCGTGCCGCCCGATCCGCCGGGCCGGATGAAGGCGCTGAACAGCCACCCGGAAATCACTACGCCCACCATGTACAGGCCTTCGATGGTATTGGTGAGCCGTCCGTGCTCGGCCTTGGTCGAGGTCAGCAGGCCGATCGAGGAATAGACCGACACCTTGGTGAGGGCGAAGGAGATGCCGAGACAGCTGAACAGCAGTTCCGTGGTGCGAAATCCCGGGAACAGCGGCATGAGCGCACAGGCGCACGCCACGATGCCGAGGGCGATCAGGATGGCGCGCCGGTAACCGAGCAGGGGCAGGAAGGAGGCCACCACGAAGGAGGTGATGACGATCGGCAGGTCCTTGAAGAGCTCGAGCAGGCTCGCCTTAGGCTTGCCGACCCCGAAGGAGTGGATGGACTGCAGGATCACGGTGCCGACGCTGTTCAGCAGGATGGCGAAGATCATGAAGCTCAGCGCCAGGGCGGCAATCATGCGATAGCGGTTCAAGTCGACCTCGCCTCCGGAGCGGCTTTACGAGTGGCGCGCGCCGGGAGATGATATCGATATCTTCTCCCGCGTGAGCCTTTGTGTCGGATCGAAAGAAGAAAACACCCGCCGGCTCGACTCACCTGACCATGGCGGACCTGGCGGAACTTGCCGGAGTCTCCACCATTACCGTCTCGAGGGCGCTCGCCGACAGCCCGCTCGTCAATCCCGCCACGCGGGAGCGGGTTCAGCAGCTTGCGCGCAAGCACGGGTACAAGCTGAACGTCAGTGCGCGCAACCTGCGGCTGCGTCGCAGCCACGCCGTCGCCGTGATCGTCGAGATGACGCCCTCCGCGGAGCGCACGATGGCGGATCCGTACCCTCTGGCGCTGCTCGGCGGGATTTCGCAGGAACTCACCTCGGCTGGCTACAACGTGCTGCTCACCACCCGGCAGGGCGCGGTGGACATGGCGGTGCAGGCTGCCGACGGGCTGATCCTGCTCGGCCAGGGCGCGCACCAGGATGCCGTGCACATCTACGACAAGGTGGGGCTGCCCATGGTGGTCTGGGGCGCCGCAGGGGTGGGGGGCGACCGCCATGTCGTGGTCGGGAGCGACAATCGTCACGGTGGCATGAGTGTCGCCGAGCGATTCGTCTCGATCGGTCGCCGTCATCCGGTTTTCATCGGCAACCCCGATCATCCCGAGATGGCGCAGCGCCTGTTCGGGTTCGTCGACGAGCTGGCCCGCCACAACGTCAAGCCGCTGCTGATGCGACGCGCGGACTTCACATTGGAGGCGGGCATCCAGGCGGTGCGCTCGCTACGGAACCGCAAGGTGCAGTTCGATGCGATCTTCGCCTGCAGCGACCTGGTGGCGATGGGCGCGATCCGTGCGCTGGTCGAACTCGGCCAGTCGGTCCCGGATGACGTATCGGTGATCGGCTATGACGATACGCCCCAGGGCGCGACATTCCTGCCACCGCTTTCGACGGTCCGTCAGAACTGGCAGGAAGGCGGGGTGCTGCTCGCGCGCAAGGTGCTCGGCCTCATCCGCGGGGAGACCGTGGATTCGCAGATGCTGCCGACCGCGCTGGTGATCCGCGCGACCTGAGAGGCCTTGCTAGACTGCGGGGCATGCTGCACATGGGCGACCGGGACCTGTACCAGCTCGCCGAGCGAGTGGGACAGGGATTGCGGGCGGCGGGCTGGCGCATCGCGACCGCCGAATCGTGCACCGCCGGCTGGATTGCCAAGGCCCTGACCGATGTGCCTGGCAGCTCGCAGTGGTTCGAGTGCGGATACGTCACGTATTCCAATGCCGCGAAGCTGCGCGACCTCGGCGTCCTTGAGCGCACCCTGCAGGAGCACGGGGCGGTGAGCGAGGCCACCGTGAGGGAGATGGTCACGGGCGCCTGGCAGAAGTCCCATGCCGAGGTGGCGGTCGCCGTGAGTGGCATCGCAGGCCCCGATGGTGGTACTGCCGAGAAGCCCGTCGGCACGGTGTGGTTCGCTCTGGCGACGCCCGGGGAGGTGTTCTGCGAGGAGCGCCGTTTCGAGGGCGACCGTGAGCAGGTCCGCCGCCAATCGGTCTCGCACGCACTGTCCCTGGTGCAGAGGATGCTGGCGCGTCGCAGCCCGAGCCGCAGGCTCTTTTTCGCGCTCTGGCCCGATGAGGCGATGCGCGGCGCCCTGGCCGAGGCCACGTGCGAGGCGGTCCAGGCCAGCGCCGGCCAGCCCGTGCCCGTGGACAACCTGCACCTCACGCTGCTCTTCCTGGGTGGGGTGGCGGAGCGACGTGTCACGGAAGTCGCGGACGCGGCGCACCGGGCGCGGATGTGGCATCGGGGAATGACCCTCGAGGTGAGGCTCGATCACCTCGAGCACTGGCCGCGCCCGCGGGTGCTCTGCGCGCTGCCGGCCCAGCCGCCCTCGGCGGCGGAGAGGCTGGCCCAGGCGCTCCAGGACCAACTCACGGCCGCCGGTTTTTCGCCGGACATCAAGTGTTTCCGCCCGCATGTCACCGTGGCACGCAAGGTGACGCGTCCAAGCTCCCTGCGGATGCGCCCGGTGGTCTGGCGCTTCAGCGCCTTTGCCCTCATCGAGAGCCGCACGCTCGAATCGGGCTCCGTATACAGTGTTGTCGAAAATTACCCACTGTAAAAGACCGCCCGTCGCCGCTCGATCACCCCGATGGTCTTGAAATAACACGTTGCGCGCGCATTTGCGGGCTGCTGCGGGACGCAGCATTGTGGGATAATTCCGCGTAGCATCCACTTCACACCACCATCCCGAGACAGCCAGATGGAAGAGAATCGCAAGAAGGCGCTCGCCGCCGCATTGGGTCAGATTGAAAAGCAGTTCGGCAAAGGCTCGGTCATGCGCCTGGGCGATGCCGCCGCCTCATTCGACATCGAAACGGTGTCGACCGGCTCGCTCGGCCTGGATATCGCCCTCGGCGTCGGCGGGCTGCCGCGCGGCCGTGTGGTGGAGATCTACGGACCGGAGTCCTCCGGCAAGACGACGCTCACCCTGCAGGTCATCGCCGAAGTGCAGCGTGGCGGTGGCACCGCGGCCTTCGTCGACGCCGAGCACGCGCTCGACCCGACTTATGCCGAGAAACTCGGCGTCAACATCGCAGACCTCCTGGTCTCGCAGCCCGACACCGGCGAGCAGGCGCTCGAGATCACCGACATGCTGGTGCGCTCCAATGCCGTCGACATCGTGGTGATCGACTCGGTGGCCGCCCTCACCCCGAAGGCGGAGATCGAAGGCGAGATGGGCGAGATGCAGGTGGGGCTGCATGCGCGCCTGATGTCGCAGGCGCTGCGCAAGCTCACCGGAAACATCAAGCGTTCCAACACAATCGTCATCTTCATCAACCAGATCCGCATGAAGATCGGCGTGATGTTCGGCAGCCCCGAGACCACCACCGGCGGCAATGCGCTGAAGTTCTACTCCTCGGTGCGCCTCGACATCCGCCGCATCGGCGCGATCAAGAACGGCGAGGAAGTGGTCGGCAACATGACGCGCGTCAAGGTGGTGAAGAACAAGGTGGCGCCGCCGTTCCGCGAGGCCGAGTTCGAGATCATGTACGGGCTGGGAATCTCGCGCGAGGGCGAGATCATCGAGCTCGCCAGCAACCTCGGCATCGTCGAGAAGTCCGGCGCCTGGTATTCCTACAAGGGCAACCGCATCGGGCAGGGCAAGGAGAACGTGCGCGCCTACCTGCAAGGCAACCGCGAGGTGGCGCAGGAGATCGAAGCGGAACTGCGCGCCCGGCTGCTGCCCGTCCGCCCGCCGCGCCAGAGTGGCGAGGCGGCCAGCGCCTGAGCGGTATGGTCGTGTGCTGCTTCCAGGGTTCGACGGGGCTCGCCGGGAGGCGAGCCCCGTTCCAGTAGCGGCGCGCTTCGCGCCGATTCAAAGATCGCTCGGCGGGGAGCCTGTGGGGGCGCGAAGTCCGTCGGACGATCCGGGGGCGATCCGCGCCGCCGCGGTGGCGGCGCTTGCCCGCCGCGACCACCTCGCCGCCGAACTGCTCGAGATCCTTCAATCGCGCGGCTTTGATCCGGCCGCCACGGCGGCCGTGATCGCTGAGCTCGCCTCCGAGCGGCTGCTCGATGACGCGCGCGTCGTGGAGCGCTTCGTGGCTTTCCGGGCGCAGCGGGGACAGGGACCGCTGCGCATCGCCATGGATCTGCGATCCCGGGGAGCGTCACCGGCCCTGATCGAGGCGGCGATCGCGGCCGGACCCGACTGGGGCGCCGTGGCGAGAGAGGTCCGGCGGCGCAAATTCGGTGCCGCCCCCCCCGAATCCTGGCCGGAGAGGGCCCGGCAATCGCGATTTTTGCAGTACCGGGGCTTTTCATCGGATCATATCCGCGCGGCCACTGGCGCCGAATTCGAATTGGACTGACGACCTTGACCCAGCCTCACACCCTTGGCGCGGCCGACGTGCGTCGCGCCTTTCTGGAATTTTTCCGCGAGCGCGGCCATACCCTCGTGGCCTCGAGCCCGCTCGTGCCCGGCAACGATCCGACGCTGCTCTTCACCAATGCGGGGATGGTGCAGTTCAAGGACGTCTTCCTGGGCAAGGACAGGCGGGAGTACGTCCGTGCCGCCACCAGCCAGCGTTGCGTGCGCGCCGGCGGCAAGCACAATGACCTCGAGAACGTGGGGTATACCGCCCGGCACCACACTTTTTTCGAGATGCTGGGCAACTTCTCCTTCGGGGATTACTTCAAGCGCGAGGCCATCGGATTCGCCTGGGAATTCCTCACCGGCACCCTGAAGCTAGACCCGAAAAGACTCTGGGTCACCGTGTTCCGCGATGACGAGGAAGCCGCGGACATCTGGCTGAAGGAGCTCGGGGTATCGGCGCAGCGCTTCTCGCGCATGGGCGAGAAGTCGAATTTCTGGGCCATGGGGGATACCGGCCCGTGCGGTCCGTGCAGCGAGATCTTTTATGACCACGGACCGGAGGTGGCCGGTGGCCCGCCGGGCTCCCCGGATGAGGACGGCGACCGCTTCGTCGAGATCTGGAACCTGGTGTTCATGCAGTTCGATCGCGCCGCCGATGGCACGATGACCCCGCTCCCCAAGCCCTCCGTGGACACCGGCATGGGGCTGGAACGGATTTCGGCGGTGATGCAGGGAGTGCATTCGAACTACGACATCGATCTCTTCCGCACCCTCATCCGCGCGGCGGCCCGGCTCGCCGGCACGGACGATCTCGGGTCGAGCTCCCTGCGCGTGATCGCCGATCACATCCGCGCCTGCACCTTCCTCATCGTGGACGGGGTGCTGCCCTCCAACGAGGGACGCGGTTATGTGCTGCGGCGCATCATCCGCCGCGCCATCCGGCACGGCTACAAGCTCGGGATCGTGGAGCCGTTCTTCTACAAGCTGGTGGAGGTCTTGGAGCGGGAGATGAGCGGTGCGTATCCCGAGCTCACCCGCGGCCGCAAGCTCGCCGAGCAGGTCCTTCGCCAGGAGGAAGAGCGATTCGCGGAGACGCTGGCGAACGGGATGGAGTTGCTCGAAGGGGTGATCGCGAACCTCCCCGCGAACGAACGGGCGCCGAGCGATGGCTCGGTCCCCGGCGCATCGATCGCAGTCATTCCGGGCGACATCGTCTTCAAGCTTTATGACACTTACGGTTTCCCCGCTGATCTCACCGCGGACATCGCGCGCGAGCGCGGGCTGAGCATCGATCAGGATGGCTTCGACGCCGCGATGGACGCTCAGCGCCGCCGATCCCAGGGGGCGAGCAAATTCGGCGTCGATCTGCGCGGCGGGGCTCAGATCAAGGAGCGGACGGAGTTCGAGGGATACGAGGGCCTGGCTGGCGAGGGGCGAGTCGTGACGCTGGTGAAGGGCGGTGTCCCGGTGGAGGCGCTCGCCGCGGGCGAGCAGGGCGAAGTAGTGCTCGACCGCACGCCCTTCTATGCCGAATCCGGAGGCCAGGTGGGCGATACCGGCACGCTGACCGGCGCGGGTGTGCGCTTCCAGGTGCAGGACACCTTGAAGCGGGGTGCGGCGTACGCGCATGTCGGCCGTCTGGCGGAGGGCCATCTTCGAGTCGGGGACGTGCTGCGGGCACAGGTCGACGGCGAGCGCCGCCGCGCGATCATGCTCAACCACACCGCCACGCACCTGCTGCATGCGGCCTTGCGCAAGACGCTCGGCACGCACGTGCAGCAAAAGGGCTCGCTGGTCGCTCCTGACCGGCTGCGCTTCGACTTCTCACATCTGCAGCCGGTGACGGCCGAACAGCTCGAAGCGATCGAGCGGCTGGTCAATGCGCAGATCCGTCTCAATACCGCGGCCGAAACGAGCCTCATGGGCTACGAGGATGCGGTGGCGGCCGGCGCGATGGCGCTCTTCGGAGAGAAGTACGAGAAAGACGTGCGGGTGCTGCGGGTGGGGGATTTCTCCATGGAACTCTGTGGCGGCACGCACGTGCAGCAATCCGGAGATATCGGCCTGTTCAAGATTGTCAGCGAAAGCGGAGTCGCTTCGGGCGTGCGCCGCATCGAGGCAGTCACGGGTGAGGGCGCGATCAATTACATCGAGGAGAGCGAATCGCTCCTGAAGGATGTCGCCCAGCTGGTGCGAGGCTCGCGGGACGAGGTGAAAGACAAGGTGCGTGATGCGCTCGAGCGCATCCGCCAGATGGAGCGCGAAATCCGCGCCCTGAAGGATCGCCTGGCATCGGGCCAGGGCACTGATCTCGCCGAAGGCGCAGTGGACGTGCAGGGGGTCAAAGTGGTCGCCACCCAGGTCGCTGGGGCCGACACGGCGGCACTGCGCGCTGCGGTCGACCGGCTCAAGGACAAACTGAAGTCGGCCGTGGTGGTCCTGGCTTCCGTGGAGGGCCCCGAGAAAGTGGTCCTGGTGGTCGGTGTGACCGCGGATCAGTGCGCCCGCTTGAAGGCGGGGGAGTTGGCCGGCGCGATCGCCGCCCAAGTGGGCGGTCGCGGCGGCGGACGCGCGGATTTCGCGCAGGCGGGGGGCAGCAATCCCGCAGCGCTCGAGGCCGCGCTCGGCTCTGTCACGGACTGGGTACGGACTCGCCTGAAGGGCTGAGCATCAGCAGGCCCGGCGCCGTCGGCCCGGGACAATGGGTGTACAGTGAGCATGGAGGAGGAGGTCAAGCCATGCTCATATTGACCAGGCGAGTCGGGGAGACGCTGATGATCGGCGACGAGGTCTCCGTCACCATCCTCGGCGTCAAGGGCAATCAGGTGCGGGTAGGAATCCAGGCGCCGAAAAGTGTCGCCGTGCATCGCGAGGAGATCTACAAGCGCATTCAGCGGGAACGCGAGCACGGGCAGACGGATCGGCCGCCCCCGGGCCCGAAGCAGGACACGCCGCCGGAGCAGGAGCAGCCCGAGGCGGAGGGGTCGGCGCCCATGCGTGACGCCGTTCTCTGATCGCATCGGACGTCCCAAAATTCTCCTGCTTGCAGTATCATGCGGCCCCTTATGAGCGGGGAGGGCGCCAGGCCTGTGCCCGCGGACCGGATCCGGAGAGATGGCCGAGTGGTCGAAGGCGCACCCCTGCTAAGGGTGTAAGGGTCAAAAGCCCTTCGAGGGTTCGAATCCCTCTCTCTCCGCCAATCACGCGTCTCAAGCCGTCTCACACGGGCTCAAAAATAAAAAACTCCCATAAAATCAGGGAGATTGGTTTCTCAAGAGGTCTCACCCGGATTCTTGCTGTCTCGGCCCCGTGCGGGTACATTTGCGGGTATCGGTTCTGAAGGACTCTCAGATACCAACGGATGCTCACCGATTCCGCAATCCGGAGTGCGAAACGCGCCGAGCGCCCCCGCAAGCTCAGCGACGGCGGTGGCCTCTACCTGCTCATAGCGCCCAATGGCGGCCGCTACTGGCGCTTCAACTACCGCTTCGCCGCCAAGCAGAAGACCCTGGCCTTGGGCGTCTATCCCGACGTGGGTCTCGCCAAGGCACGGGAACGACATCAGGAGGCCCGGCGGCTTCTGGCGGACGACATCGATCCGAGCGCCGAGCGAAAGACGACCAGCAAGACGTTCGAGGAAGTGGCGCGAGCGTGGCACGCACACTGGAAGTCTAATCGCCACGAACGCCATGCCCATTACGTCTTGAAGCGCCTCGAGGCGGACGTCTTCCCTGAGATCGGATCGCGGCGCCTCGGGGAGATCCCGACCTCGGCGTTTCGCGATGTCGCGCGCAAGATCGAACAGCGCGGCGCCGCGGATATCGCCAAGCGGGTGTTGCAGACCTGCGGCCAGATCATGCGCTACGCGATGGCCAATGACCTCGCGACGCACAATCCCGTCGCCGGCATCAAGCCCGGCGACGTGCTGAAACCGCGCACGCGGCGCAACTATCCGCGCATCGACCAGAACGAGCTCCCAAAGCTGTTGAAGGCCATCGACGCCTATGTGGGCGCCGACCACACACGCCTCGCGCTGCAGCTCATGGCGCTGACCTTCGTGCGCACCTCGGAATTGATCGGCGCTCGATGGTCGGAATTCGACACGACGGCGGCAAGATGGACCATCCCTGCCGAGCGCATGAAGATGAAGACCCCACACATCGTGCCGCTCAGTCGCCAGGCACTCGCTGTGCTGCAGCAGTTGCGCGAGCTGTCATTCGACCGCGAGCTGGTCTTCCCGGGCGACGTGCAGCCAACCAAGCCGATGAGCAACAACACGCTGCTGTTCGCCCTGTATCGGATGGGCTATCGCGGGCGCATGACCGGACACGGCTTTCGCGGCGTAGCTTCGACGATCCTCCACGAGCAGGGCTGGCCGCACGACCACATCGAGTTGCAGCTCGCCCACCAGGAGCGAAACAGTGTCAGCGCAGCCTACAATCACGCCCAGTATCTTCAGCCTCGGGCTCAAATGATGCAGGCCTGGTCCGACTACCTGGACCTACGGCGCAAAGAAAAGACGGACGAGGCGCAGCAGGAAGCGGCCTGACCGCCACTGACTCCTAGACAGGATACTTGCGTGGCCGCCCTCGCTTCCGGGGAGGAATCTCCGGGCCGAGAGGGACACGGTAACCCTCCGGATCCATCACCCAGGTCTGCACGGCCTCTGAAGGCCAACCGCAGGCACGTCCACCGAGGTGGACCGGGGGTGGGAAACGGTGCGCGGCGATTCGCCGATAAAGCGTCGGGCGGCTTAGTGCCGTGATGCGCACCACATCGCGGATCCGCAGGAACGCGGGTAAGGGAAGTTTCTCAGTGCTGCACTTCGAGCGCGCGACGTCGTGTCTACGCCCACATCTCGGCGTCTGAAATCCTGACTCGTCGATGGCCATGGTGGATTCGGCTCATGTGTGGTTCCGGCCGTTCAGAGACGAGTTGTCACTCAGGCGCCATGATGACACGGTCGCGCAAATTGGGAAAGGAGGGTATTGGTCGAAATCTCGCCGAAACGGCCTCCGCCTTCAATCCTGTCTGCCCATCCGCAGCGGTGAGGAGACACTGACGTCTGTGCCCGACCCGGAATCTGTTGCCGTAAGGCGAGGCACCCTCTAGCGCGAGAAGAGGCGAATCAGCAGGTGATAGATCATCAATAGAACAACGGCGCCGACCGAGGCCGCCATCATGCCCCAGAACGGAAAGTGGGGGAGGTCACCGCTGCCTTTCAGGACCAGAGCGGACATCATGCCCAGAAAGCCGGCCGCCGACAAAATGAGACTCACGAACGGCTCGAAAACCAGAAGCACTGCGAGCGCCGGCAATCGGATGATCTGCCAGACCAGCCAAATAGCACTCCGACACAGAGTTCGTGCGCGGTAGATCATGGACAGCGGTGATTTGCCGATGGGCGTCCAGGCCAGCCGTGGGGTGAACGATGGTAGAACGCAGTTGACGCAGCTCCAGCCGGGTCTCTGCGCTATGCATCACTCTGGAGAGGGAAATCCTCCGTGAGTTGTCCGTTCCTCCGCCGGCAGCAACCCGATTCTTTGCAGTCGTGCCTCGACCGCGCGCAACGTGCGGCGGTGATTTCGCGCGATGAATTCCGCAGACTCGCCGGCCTTGAACGCCTGGACCAATCTGCGTTCTTCGTCAGTGGTCCACGGTTGCCCTACATTGTCGGGCAGCAAAGCGCGCCGTTGAACACGTGCCGCCGCCCGCTCGAGAGCCGTGACGGCGGTGAGCAGCGCACGCAGTACATCTACACGATGCACCACCGACCCCGCCGGCAGCTTCTCCGCCGATCCAGGCTCGCGGCCTTCGATCAGAGACTTCAGAACCAGCATCGCCTCAAAGTTGTCCATAGGTATGCTCCAGATGGCGAGAATGCGTAACGGCCGGCGCCGTGCTCGTACCCAGGACCAAAGCCGCCTGCAAATGCGCACTGCGGTCGATCCACCCTGAATCCGGCGCCTCCGTGCCCGCACCGATGGCCTTTGCTCAGAGTGATACGAAAATCGTATCGACTCGGCTGCACCATACGCTGATACGAATTTCGTATCAATAGGGGTGATACGGTATTAGGAGCACCTCAGCCAATGACCCTGGGGTGCCATGAAGTATTCCGCTCGCCAGCGTGCCGTCGCCGCCGCCCTAAGAAAAGCACGCGAGGCGGCCGGCCTTTCCCAGCGCCAGCTTTCCGAGAGGCTCAAGCAGCCGCCGAACTGGATCCAGCGGATCGAGTCTCTGGAACGGAGGGTGGATGTGGCGGAGTTCATCACCATCGCCAAGGCTGTCGGGGCAGACCCCGCTGAACTCTTTCGGGAGGCGCTGAGCGGCTGATCGTCCCCGGGCGCATGTCGTGTGGGAGAGATGCTCTGCAGGGGCCTGGTAGGGGAATACAGGCGCCCTGGACGTGAAGATCCGAGACGGAGGGGCTGGACCGGCACGTGTGGCCCCCGAACTGCCAGGCGGCTCGTGAGCGGAGCGTCGGGCGGCGGTGCGATTGGCGGGCATCCCGTGAGCGGTGGCGATCAAAGGGCCGGGTGACCGGTCAAGGGCATCGCGGCCGAACTACCGGAACTTCCGCAATGAGATTCGGCGGAGCTATGCCTTGTCCGGCTGGTGGCCCTGGGATTGACGCGCCGGCGGCAGTTTTTCAATAGGTCCTCGGCCGGCAGCCGCAGCTCCCAGGTTGCGCAATATCGACCGAATTATCGGTGAAATGCAGGATAGCTTTACAGCGAGTTTTGTCTAACATTGTGAGCTGTGGGTGCAACAGAAATTCTGGCGACACGAGTAACACCTGATGTCAAGGCGCGGGTGACTGATGTCGTTCGCGAGGAGTTTTTGAGGGAGTCGATATGGCTTCGGCGCTTGGTTTTACGCGAACTCCAGGCAATTTCGTCACAGGGCTCGACACCGCGACAATGCGATAACGGATCCACAGCGGTCCGTGGGCGATGCTCCAGGCGCCGTGAGCCGATTTCGGGCCTGTACGTTCGAATGCGCAGGGAGGACCGGCTGCTGCTGCACGAGCGAGCGGCGGCGCGGGGAATGGCCTCGGCTACGTACGCGTCAGTGCTCGTCCGAGCCCACCTGCGATTCCTGGCACCGCTGCCGAAGGACGAGCTGGTCACCCTGAAGCAGGTCGTGAGCGAGCTGAGTGCGATTGGGAGCAACCTCAATCAGATCGCCCGCGCAGTGAGCAGCGGCGCTCGCATCGCGGGTGTCGGCCATGAAGAGTTCCGGGCCATCCTCAAGATCTGCGAAGCGCTGCGTGACCATACCAAGAGCCTGATCAAGGCGAACGCGGCGAGCTGGGCGTCGGGACATGCCGAAACTCAGGATTAGTGCCCTCGAGGGGCGCGCCTTACTAGACGTCGCGAGTTACGCTCGGCGCGGCCCTGGGCGGCGGGATCGGTTGTCGCCGCAGGAAGTGGCCCTCGTCGGTCGCACGGTGAGGCGGACACCGGAAGTTATGGTCAAGGTGCTCGCGAAGGACAGCAACAACCTGCGATCCGTAGCGCGGCATCTCAACTACATCGGCCGGTATGGCCGGCTGGCGCTCGAAACCGACGACGGCGAGCACATTCAAGGGCAGCACGCCGGTCACCGCTTAGTCGAGGACTGGGATCTCGACCTGGATCAGGATCGGCGGGACTCAAGTCTGGCCGCTGGCACGGGACGAGCTCCGAAGCTGGTCCATAAGATTATGCTTTCCATGCCACCGGGCACTCCAGCGAAGGGGGTATTCGAGGCGGCAGGAAATTTCGCACGGGAGGAATTTGGGCTGAAGCATCGCTATGCACTGGTTCTGCATACTGACGAACCCCATCCCCACGTGCACCTAGTCGTGAAGGCAGTCAGTGAGCAAGGAGCACGGTTGAACATCAGGAAGGCGACTTTGCGGGAGTGGAGACGGGAATTCGCGCGGCACCTGCGCGATAAGGGCATCGCGGCAAACGCCACCGACCGCGCGGTGCGGGGAGAGAGTCGGATGCCCAAGAAGGATGGGATCTACAGGGCAGCACAGCGGGGCAATTCCACTCACTCGCGTAGCCGCGTCGAACTGGTCGCCTCCGAACTCCTCACCGGCAGCCTTCCGAACGATCCTGGAAAATCCACGCTGGCCGCGACTCGAAAGGAAGTCGAACGCGGCTGGATCGCAGTTGCTGATACATTGGCGAATCAGGGCTACGCTGGATTGGCGACAGAGATAAAGCGATTTGTTGAACAAATGCCACCGTCGCAAACTGAAAAGGAGCAGATCGCCGCCGCTGTGCTGAAGCGAAGCCGCGAGCGGGCGCTTTCGGACCGCCCGCATGCGCGGTAACCGGACTCCGACTCAGATTTACGTAACTTGCTTCTTCCGCGGCGGTAGCTCCGGCTGGGACGATAACGGATTTGCCACTGACTCATCGGGAAGTATGTGGGGACGGTAATGAGGCCACCATGCTTGAGTCGCGGACAGGAGCAACATCCTCGCCAATCCCTGAACATTGGCGACTTCATATGGAGACAGTGACCGCGCGGTCGTTCCGATTCGGTGACCCGTCAGCTGATTTCGGATCCACCGGGCATGGTCCAGCGCATCGGGAATCAGAACCTCCACGTCACGTATGGGGCCTCCAGACCACCGCCCGGTACGGGCGATCGCGAACGGCTTTTTGCGCTCGTGCCGCTTTTCGGGTCCTCTCCGGTACCAATACATGATTTCCCTTGGAGCCACGTGAGCAGTCGCCAGGCGTCTCGTGATGTCAGCGAGGGCGGCCGGGACCCATTTGCCATCGTTGTACTTCGCTCGAACGTCATTCTGGCCTACCTTCACCGCCCGCACCGTCAGGTCCAATTCCTCGATTGCACCGTAGGCAAGCGTGATCGCTTGCGCAAAGCGCACGTGATCGATGGCATGCCGCGATGGTCTGAAGTCCTTGGAACTGTATGTGGCCGGGTCAGTGTCCCTCCAGGCGACACTGATAAGCTTGAGCGACTCAAACAGCTTCAACAGCGCGCATTGCCAACGGCGTTTAGAGCTGCATCGTGCCAGCAATCGCATGCCGCCCTCGATACCTCCCGATTGTCGCCGTTGTCTGCGAGCGTTTCCCACGGTCTCTGCGTCTAACGGGCAACTTGGGTCGCCGTCCTTTCGTGGTGCAGCTAGCGGCGAAATGTCCGGAGTAAGCCCCAAAATTGTTTCGAAGTGCATCCCGTCATAGACGCTGTGGGCTGCCCAGAGCATGTACGCCAGAGCTTGCGCGTGCTCCCAATCCTTCGCCCTTACCAGGACGTCGTATTCTCTCCACTTTCGCGGAGAGGGAGATCCGCCCGGCGGCAACCGGAGTTTGTGAAGGTCGAGACACTGTGCCACCTCAATCTCGAACCCGCGGGCGCGGAAGATGCCGCCCGACGGAAGCGGGGGAGCGGGGTTAGATATCTGCCAGCCGATCGAGTACTCGCGCAGTCGCGGGCGACTCAATTCGCGCCTCCATTTGGCGCAGCCCGAAAGGTCCCGATCAGGATCACTGAGTGCACGACTGTGTTCGCCAGCCCCAGACCGAAGAGTTCGTAGGCCGCAATGCCGTGCGCGATCTCGTTGCGCACGTTGAGACCGCGTGGATCTTGATACAACACCTGGAAGTGAAACCGGATGTAGTCGGGTACTTTTCCCCTAAATATCTCGTGGCTGAGAACGTCTCCTAGGGAGATCATCTGGACTCCACCCGAGACGGGGTGTGGCTTCGATATTGTGCCGCCAAGCGCGGCCAGGACATCCCGTAGGGCCGACTCGACCTGTGGTACGAGGATATGAATGGCCTTGACGGCATCGCCGGCAAACCAGGCTGCGAGTCCTTCCCGCACGAAGCGCAGCCGAGCGGGGGGGAAAAACGGAGACTGCGAGAGCCATTCGAGCAGGCGCTCGAGATCGACTGCGTGCTTCTCCTGAAGGCGCTTCCATGCCACGTTGAGGAAAGGCGGTTTCTGCGACAAGAGTTGCGCCGCATGGTGCACCGTGCGTCCGTCGAGGTCGTCCTTGACGGAGCCGATCGTTGCCTTGGTGAAGCCCTCAGGCCCGGTGATGGCGATCGGTATATGGGCGCTGAGCGGCGACTGCGCTGCGATCTCGAGCACGGCGCGCTCGCTTGAGTCCCGCTTGACGAGGCCGCACGCTGCAAACCCCACCATTCCTTGCTCGAGGCTCTCTCCCGCGACCTGATCAGCCCATGTAGCAAGTTTCTCAGGGTCCACCTCAAGAGGGACCGAAATCCGCTTCATTTCGGATTGGGCATCCTTGGCGCGGTCTCTGATTGCCTGCTCGACTCGAGCAACGCCTGCCTGCTCCCCCATTTGTTGGTAGCGCGCCGCCTGCTCGCTCAGCCAAAAAATCGCCGTGAGTCCCGAAGCCTTGGCTGCGGCCGCTTCAAACGCTGCACCGGCGGTGAGAGCTGCCCGACGGGCCTCCTGCCTTTCACCGGCGAATTCGCGCCACGGACGGAGGCAGTCCGCCGCGGTGCGCGCCAGATGCGGTTCGAAGAGCTTCGGGTCAGCGATATTGGAGCGGATTGTGAGCTGGTGCTCCAGTGCCTGCACGATCACCCCTCTTTCCTCATCGGAGAGGACGAGGGCCCGGGCGTGGCTCCATGCAATCTCATGGAAAAGCCAGAACGGATACGGACCCCGTGCCTCGCACTGCGCCCGGAATCGAAAGAGAACCGCCTTCGCGTGCTGCGCGCGCGCCGGGTCGTTTATCGAAACCGCGAGCTCGAGCGCACGCTCGATGTAGAACCAGGCGTACAGGTCTTCGGTCGTGAGACTTCCCTCGACTGCCTCGAGATACCCATCGACGGCAATGCGCGCCTGGGCGACATCTGGCCGGCGCATCAGCTCATTTTTGCGAAAACTGGCGATTTCCCAGGCGAGGTCCGCGTAGCGCGCCCTCAACAGCGGGTGTCTCGCCTTGACGGCTCGGTCAGACCACGCTTGGATCACCTCGCCGTCTGCCTCGGTGACCTCCGGTGAGTGATGCTCTCTTCCGGCCTTATCGGTGACGCTGCTCACAGGCTGCCAGTGCATCTGCCAGACCGGGCCCCCAGAGAGTCGCGGGTGCTGGAAATTCAAAGCTTCGACGAGGGCGAAGTTGCCCTTGTGCTGAGCGGCTGTGAGCTCTCCGAGACCTACCATGACCGGTACAAGACGACCACGCACGACAAGTTCGTCTAGCCGCTGGTCGGCCTTGTCCGCCTCTTGGAAGGCCGACTCCAATGCTGGGTGAATCTCCAGGACCATCAGGGAAGCACCATCATTTGGATCAGATTGGCCGTTGCTTCCAACGCATACTTGCGGCCACCTCGCAAATGAGAGTGCTCAAGGGCATATCGGCCTCGCTTGCCGCTTTTGGGCTGATTGACCGCCAACCCTGGTCATCGCACTTCTCTCGACCACCATTCCTTGATCTTCGTAAGGAGGCTTCGGGCTTTAGGCGTCGATACCGGTCTGGCCGCAGGCGAGGGCGACGGCGAGCGCTCCCTTGACGTCTGGGTATCGTAGTAGTCCTGCTTTGCCTGGCGATCGCGCGCGAACCCTGCCTCGATCATTTCTCTCGACCATCGGCCCCCCCAGTGTACCCGGTTGCCGGAGATCACGTAGTGGGATCTACAGTCCAAGTTCCAATTGCCAACCGATGGGGAGATCGATACGGTTTTGCCGTCGTAGGTGAGCTGCCAGCCGGTGGGCGAGATCGGCGTGACGACCTTCTTGCCACATCCGCAGCAACATAGATGCGCCATGGTCTTATATTGAACCGAGATGTACAGGACCCCTGGCTCGAGTCGCTCGGGCACGAACTCCACAAACTCGTAGCTGATCTCATGGAGCCTCGACATCAGAAGTCCTCTCGCCCCATCTTGCCTGTATCGAGCACGTATGTGGTGTGGTGCTCCTGGGTAAGATCGTGATAGAAGCTGCAAAGCTTCTTCCACTTGACCACCGCGAGCGCAGCATTGAATGCGTTGAGCTCCGCCACTTGAATGTTGCGCGAGTAGTCGTTGGGGCCGAGTGCCGGGGCAAATGAGACGCGATGATTGTCGCGCACGTGGTCACGTTTTCTCGGCGTGCTGGTAGTCGCCCGTAGAATGCCGCTCAGAGCGGCATCTCGTATCTGAAGGCCCATACCCACATCGATAAACGGGATGTTCGCATCCTCTAATGTGCGCATGATCGGGTCCTTGAGCTCGCCGCTATCAAGACACAGAAATACAAACTGCATCTGACGCAGTTCGTCCATATTGGCAATGTCGATCCGGTAGGAATGAGGGACGACGCCATTGCGGAGCTTGGAGTAGAGGGCGCTGTAGTACTGAACCTTCTTCATTTCAGGCTTCAGCTCTTCGATGCCGAGCGCACCGGGGCAGCGGAAGGCGTTGTGTTGGCTGAACTCATCATCATCGAAGAGGTGGATCTCGCGAACAGGTGTCTTGGCAACGAAGTCGAGCACGTAGGATCCAGTGCCGCCGAGGCCGACGATGGCGATCTTCGCCATAGCGAGCTTAGGCGAAAGGGCATCTATCCCCGCGCGGCTCGAGGATGTGTCGTAGTAATTGAACGGCGATTCGTCTTCGGAGTCCGTCGGGATAACGGGAAACACGCACGCTGTGACACCCGCCTCGATGGCTTGCGCCTCGTGCATTAGGATCTTCGCGTAGGTCGTCATCTTCGCGTAGTAATCTGGGTATCCTTTCCCATCCCGCGGCTTAGTGGAAAAGAGGAAATTGACGTCCACACCAGTTGCAGGCGTCTTACGTTCCTCGCTGTGGATGATCGCGAGGGGGGTTCCGTTCTTGTCGCATGGACGCTCTCCTGCGAACGAGACTGTGTGCTCGTCGGGCTTCTTGAGATCGTTCTGGGCAAACTCGAGCGTCGAGACCAGAGTCCCGCGCTTTACTTCCTTGTTGCCGTTCACGTAGGGAACGCTCTTCAGCACCAGGTGGGTGCCTACCACCTGCAGCTCGAAGCCCTCATCCCGTAGCCGCTTAAGGTCGGGGCTACGATCGACCAGTTTCTGTGACAACGAAGATCATCCCGTTCTTGACGTAGACCGAACGCCCCACGGTGAGCGAGCCCTCGCGGTTTCGGTGCGGGCCACGCTCGTATTCGACGGTGTAAGTAATGATCACCCCGGGCGGGGGCGGCTCCGGGTAAGCCAAGTGAGTGACTTGCTCGTAGGAGATGGTTGTCTGCGCCCAGGGCTTCTTCTGCGCGTTGACGATCAGGAAGATATCCTTCTCGCAGTAGAAGTGCTCGTCCTCGTGAAGCCGGATTGCACCAGCGTCCCGCGGAACCGGCTCATCCTCTCGGTCGCCCCCGACCTCCCGAAAGAGCTCGCGATGCTGGGGGATTCCTGCCAGTGCGTAGAGCTGCGCGGCGGTGGTCGAAGAAGGTGAAGCGAACGGCTTGCGGTCGATGTGGATCCGAACCTGGGTGTTCGGCGCGTCGTCATGGCTAGTCATGGGGAAGATTCCTGGCGAATATTGTCCGAATGTCAATCACACTAACCTGTTCCTACAATTGGCATAGCCTAGCCGAGATCACGGTGGTTTTCAATAACCTGTTAGTGACGTTGACATTTGTTCCCGCTTCCATTAGATTTCAGTTGCTTACAGCCGGGGTGGGCGGATGCTGGACAGCGACAAGCTGTATGAACTGATCGGTGATCGAATTCGCCAGATACGCGAGGCCCAGACGCCCCGCATGAGCCAGGGCGATCTCGCACGGATTCTTGGCCTACAGCGCACCTCCGTAACCAACATCGAGCGGGGCAAGCAGAAGCCCACGCTCGACACCCTGCTCCGTCTATGCGAGCACTTCGCACTCGAGATTGACGCACTCGTTCCCAAGTTGCGGGAAGTCTCAGTCATCGACGCACGTTCCGTGGTCGTCGGTGGTAAGAGGCAGGAGGTGGGTGCAAAAACCGCTAGTTTATTGAGCAGCTTGCGCCCGGGCGCACGCGCGCGAGGGTAGCGAACTACTTCTTCGGAGTTGTATGAGAAACCGATACGCCAAGGCCATAGATCAAAAAGCAACCGAGCTGCTGCGCGAACTCGATCTGTTGACCGTTCCCGTTAACGTGGAGGAGGTGGCGCAGAAGCTTGGCGCGGAACTCGTGTATGGCGATCTTGAAGACGATATGTCTGGATTTCTGCTGCGCGAAAAGGGAGTCGTGACCATTGCCGTTAACAAGCTGCATCATCCGAATCGCCAGCGGTTTACGATTGCCCACGAGTGTGGGCACCTTCACTTGCACGGCGAACAAGGCGATCGTCTCTGGGTGGACAAAGCTTATTCTACGATCTTCTATCGCGACGCCAGCTCGAGTAGCGGCGATAAGCTCGCGGAAATTCAAGCTAATCAGTTTGCTGCTGGTTTGTTGATGCCCGAAGCGCTTCTGACGGAGCAACTACCTCCTGAGCTTAGCGACGTCGATATATTTCGTTTGGCGCTACGCTTTCAGGTCAGTGAACAGGCCATGACTTTACGCTTGGTTTCGCTCGGCGTGCTCACCGAGTCCTAGATTCAATCGCGACGTGAATAGAACGTCAACAAATCGTGTCCACCAATCTGAACGCCGAGAAGGCACTAATATTTCGCATCGTGCATCGCGACAATGTTTCATGGATGTTAGATCACGGCGTGCATTGTGGGAGTTCTCAAGCGCGCGATCCAAACTACGTCACAATCGGCAACTTGGAGTTAATCGCCAAGCGCACGAGTCGGAGTGTTCCTATTCACCCGCACGGAACCTTAGAAGACTATGTGCCGTTCTACTTCACGCCCTACTCGCCAATGTTGTACAACATCAAAACGGGCTACAACGGCATCACTCCCAGGCCGAATGAGCAAATCGTGATTCTGGTGTCGTCATTGCATCGCCTGAATCAGCTAAAGGTGCCATTTGTGTTCTCGGATCGGCACGCATTCCTTAAGACCGCCCGCTTTTCTTCTGAGCTCGCTGAGCTTGATCGCATAGACTGGAAGATACTTCAAGAGAGAGATTTCAAGCGTGACCCGAACGACTTGGAAAAGATGGACCGCTATCAGGCGGAAGCGCTGGTGCATCAGCGTGTACCGGTCGAGGCGCTTGTTGGAGCGGTTTGCTATAACCAGGCATCCGGTACTCAGTTAGAGACGGCTATCAAGCAGCGCCACATCAATCTTCGCGTCCTTGTGCAGCCGAAGTGGTACTTCTCATGATTTCTTACAAGCAAGGAAATTTGCTCGAGTCTCGCGCTCAGGCTCTGGTGAACACGGTCAACACGGTGGGCGTCATGGGAAAGGGCATCGCTCTGATGTTCAAGGATCGCTTTAAGGAGAATTTCCGGCGCTATGCTGTGGCCTGCAAGAACGAGGAAGTGCAGATCGGCAAGATGTTCATAACCTCGGCCAATGAGCTGGATGGTCCGAAGTGGATCGTAAATTTTCCGACGAAGAGAAACTGGCGCGCCCCCTCCAAACTGGAATGGATCACTGAGGGCCTTGAAGATCTTCGCCGTTTTATTGTCCGTGAGCACGTGGCATCGATCGCGATCCCGCCGCTCGGTGCCGGAAATGGGGGGCTTAACTGGCCGGATGTGAAAGCCGAGATCGAACGTGTACTTGGGGACTTGACCGATGTCGCGATCGAGGTCTTTGAGCCGACAAAGCAATATCAAAACGTCGCAAAGCGAATGGGTGTGGAGAAGCTTACCCCAGCACGGGCTCTCATCGCCGAGATCGTGCGGCGCTACGAAGTTCTGGGTATGGAGTGCACGCTACTCGAAGTGCAGAAGCTAGCGTGGTTTCTCGAGCGAGCGCTGCAGCGATTCTCGACTGATAACCCGATGGATCTTCGCTTCAAAGCGCATTACTACGGACCCTATGCCGACCGGCTTCGCCACCTGCTGGAAGGTTTGGATGGCAGTTACCTACATTGTGACAAGCGGTTGAGTGATGCTGATCCTCTTGACACAATTCGGTTCGATGACAGTCGCAAGGACTACCTGGCTGCGTATCTTAAGAGCTCCGAATTTCGGCCGTATCGGCCTGCGCTCGATTTCGCGATCCAGCTCATCGATGGGTTCGAGTCGCCGTACGGTATGGAGCTTCTATCCACCGTCGATTGGCTCTTGCAGCGAGAAGGATGCGAACCGACTGTGATGAGTATTCAAGAGGGACTTCGGAGATGGCCAGCCTCGGAGTCGAACGCTGCCCAACGGAAGTCAGAGCTCTTCGATGAGCGCACCATTGGCATCGCGCTCGATCGACTCACGCACGAGCTAGCCTCGTAAGTCTGATGGAGAGGCAATTGGGCCGAGCACATGGCTCGATAAATCCTCTATTGATCGTCCGCAATCCGCTAGAGCGCTAGTTCAGTCAGTCGTAAGCGTCCGGGCAACACACCTGCCTTCTGAGGCGGGGAGATAAGAGGATACGTGTCCACCTAAATTGGAGTGGACACGTGAACACTACGGTCTTAGAGCGGCGCCGCCGGCGCCGGCACAGCGC
>JAJYDK010000043.1 GCA_021777555.1 Pseudomonadota bacterium
GGTCCGTGCCTGTGCGGTCGACTCGGGGGACGCGTTCACAGGATCGCGATACGGCGTGCGACGGGCCGGATCGTTAAGAGTCACCGTCCGCTGGCGCTTCGTCTTCCCTGCCCCTCGGGTAGCGCGGCGCGAGAACCAAAGAGTGGGCTACGTACGTAGAACCTGAAGTCTAGGACTTGCGGACGGGGGTTCGATTCCCCCCGCCTCCACCACTGAGGTCCCGCCCCGGCTGCAAAGCCGGGGCGGGAACCGATGACCGTAGCCTCGCGGGTCAGTCCGCCTTCCGCAGCCGCCCTGCTCACCGCCCCGCTCGTATCGGGCGGCCTGAGTCGAATCGCCCGTGTCATCGGGGACGAGGGGCTGATCACGCTCACACCCCTGCTCCGGGGCGTGCGGCTCTGCTAAACCGCAGTAACGGCTCCAGCCCGAGTATTTTTCCAGCACGCCAAATGCGTTAACCTACGGATCGGCCGGGAATCGCGCACGATCGAATGATCAGACTGTCGGTGGACGGCGACAGTGTCGGTTATTGCCGCAGACAATGTCCACAACTCACACAGCGGCATCGTTGTCGGACCACGGGAAGATTGGTGTTACCCGCTCATCGAATACATCTGGCGGCCTTCTTCGCTCTCCTCTCCCTGACCACCTCGGCGGCCTGGCCCGCGGTCAATCAGCAGAAACGGCCGGCGCCGCACCCGGCCCGGCCCGCGGCCCATCATCCAGTCCGCCGGGCCCATCCCGTTCGGCCGGGGGCACGCCGGGCGGAGCATCGGGCGCCTCCCGCCCCGCCGTTCACCTTCGACACCGTGAAGCGCATCGCGTGGCAGCGCGCTTTGAGCCCCTACCGGGTCCGCTCGACGGCCATTCCCCCGGCGCTGGCGCGGCTGAGCTACTCGCAGTATCAGCAGATCCGCTTCAGACCCGACGCCGCCTTGTGGCGGGGCCAGTCGATGTTCAACGTACAGTTCTACCACCGCGGCTTCGCGTTCACCCGGCAGGTCAGAATCTACGAGGTGCTGCCCTCGGGTGTGCGCGAGGTGCGTTACAGCCCATCCATGTTCACGTTTGGCCGCCAGGTGCCGCGGATGCGCCTGCCGTGGGATCTGGGGTTCGCGGGCTTCTCGATCCATTATCCGCTCAACGCACCCACGCGCGAGGACGCGGTGCTCGCCTTTCTCGGGGCGTCCTATTTCCGCGTGCTCGGCCGCAATCAGGTGTACGGGGTGACCTCTCGGGGCCTCGCCATCGACAGCGCTTCGGTCGAAGGCGAGGAGTTTCCGTATTTCACCGATTTCTGGCTCGTCCCACCCGCCCCTCGGGCGCAATCCATGACCATCTACGCGCTGCTCGACAGCCCGAGCGTGGCCGGCGCCTACCAGTTCGATGTGCGCCCCGGCGCGGTCACCCAGGTGACGGTCACCGCGACGCTGTACCCGCGCGCCCGCATCGGCAAGCTCGGCATCGCCCCGCTCACCTCCATGTTCCTCTACGGGCGGAACTCGGCACGGCAGCGCTTCGATGATTGGCGGCCACAGGTGCACGACAGCGACGGACTCATGATGCAGACCGGCACCGGCGAGTGGCTGTGGCGGCCGCTGCAGAACCCGAAGCGGCTCGAGGTGAACCGCTTCATGGACGACAATCCGCGCGGCTTCGGGCTCATCCAGCGCGACCGCAACTTCGCCGACTACGAGGATCCGGTCGCCCAATACGAGCGGCGGCCGAGCTACTGGGTTCAGCCGCTCGGCAATTGGGGCCGCGGGGGCGTGGAGCTCGTGGAGATTCCGAGCACGGCCGCTGTCAATTACAACGTCGACGCGTACTGGGTGCCGAACGCACCGGTGGAGCCGCGCCGGCCGATCACCTTCTCTTACGTGCTCTCCTCCTATCTGAGCTCGAACACACGGTGGCCGCCCGGGGGACGGGCCGTGGCCACGCGCTTCGGTCCGGTCCTGCGCGCCGGCCACGCGGTATCGGGAATGCGGCGCGTCCTCATCGACTTCTCCGGAGGCGACCTCGATGGCCTCGAGGCCAGCCAGCCGCTGCGCCCCGAGATCTCGGCGCGCGGCGCCGCCATATCGCAGATCTCCGTGCAGAGGCTGCCCGAGAACGGCCATTGGAGGGTCGCGTTCGATGTGAAGCCCGCCGGCAGTGAGCCGGTGGACCTGCGCTGCTATCTCGAGCTGTACGACTCGGCGCTGACCGAGACGTGGACGGACCAGTGGTGAGGTCCACGGAACAAGCCGATCGCCTGCGCGAGACGGCGCGTCGGCGCCGTGTGCTCTTTTTCAGCCTGACCCTGCTCACCGCGGCCGCGGCGACCGCGATGATGTGGGACATCCTGCAGGCGAACGGCCTCAACAAGCTCGATTGGGCGGGGCTCACCCTCTTCTTCGTGCTGTTCGTGTGGATCTCGAGCTCCTTCTGGAGCGCGGTGGTGGGGTTCGTGGTGCGCTTGCGCGGAGGGGATCCCGCCATGCTCGATGCCGGGCCGGCCGAGGGCCCGCTCCCGAGCCGCACCGCGCTCATCATGCCCATTCACAACGAAGACACTGCGCGCGTCGCGGCGGGACTCGATGTCATCTGGACCTCGGTCGCGCGGCTTCCCGAACAGGCCTCCTTCGATCTTTTCATCCTATCCGACACCCGCGACCCGCAGATCGCCGCCGCGGAGGAAGTCGCGTGGGCGGATCTCGTGGCCCGCCACGGCGCGCAGGGCCGCATTTTCTACCGCCGGCGTGTCGAGAACCTCGGCCGCAAGGCGGGCAATATCGCCGACTTCGTGCGTCGCTGGGGCGGAGCGTACGACTACGCAATCGTCCTCGACGCCGACAGCATCATGTCCGGCACCGCCTTCGTGCAGCTCGCGCGGCTGATGGATGCGCATCCACAGGTGGGCATCGTCCAGGCATTGCCCCTGCCCGCGGGCCGGGACACCCTGTTTGCCCGCCTGATCCAGTTCGCCACGCGCCTGAGCAGCCCGATGCTCGCGAGCGGCCTTGCGTACTGGCAGCTCGGGGAGGGCAACTATTGGGGCCACAACGCCATCATCCGGCTCAAGGCCTTCGCCGCCCACTGCGATCTGCCGCGCCTGCCGGGCCACCCGCCGCTTGGCGGGGAGATCCTGAGCCACGATTTCGTCGAAGCGGCATTCATACGCCGGGCCGGCTACGAGGTGTGGCTGCTGCCCGCCGATTCCGGTAGTTGGGAGGAAGTCCCCTCGAACGTCATCGACTACGCGGCGCGCGATCGGCGCTGGGCGCAGGGCAATCTGCAGCACCTCGGCCTGCTTCGGGCGCGCGGACTGCACTGGCTGAGCCGGGTGCACCTCGTGACCGGCGTGCTCTCCTACGTGACCTCGCCCCTGTGGCTGCTCGTGCTGTTGCTGAGCTCGAGCGTGGTGATACTGCAGGCGCTGCATGGCCATCAGTACTTCCTGCCCGGGAGCCACTCGCTCTTCCCCAACTGGCCGAAATACCGCGACGGGGAAATCGCGGCGCTGTTGTCGCTCACCGCGGTGGTGCTGCTGCTGCCGAAGGTGCTCGCCGCCGTGGACGCGCTGCGCAATCGCCGGCTTCGGGCCGGCTTCGGCGGCGCGTGGCGGCTCACCGTGAGCCTCGTGGTCGAGCAGCTCTTCAGCATCCTGCTGGCGCCGGCAATGATGCTGTTCCATACCACCTTCGTCATCAGCATCCTCAGCGGCAAGCCCGTTTCCTGGCGAGCGCAGGAAAGAGGCGACCGCGGCGTCAGCTGGCTCGAAGCGCTCAGGCGCCACAAGTGGCATGTGCTCATCGGCATCGCCTGGGGCGCGCTCATTCTCAAGCTGGCTCCGCGCTACATCTGGTGGCTTCTGCCCGTGCTCGCGGGGATGGTGCTGTCGGTGCCCCTGACGATGCTGACGAGCCGGGTCGAGTTCGGACGGTGGATGCGCAGGCGAAAGCTGCTGCTCACCCCGGAGGAGACCCATCCGCCCGCCGAGATTGCGGCGCTCGAGGAGCGTCTGCGTCACGGCGGGCACGAGGCCACCGCGTCTTCCCGTCCCACGCAAACCGAGAAGGCGGACGCCTCCATCGGTCCGATGCGCGTGCCCGATCAGACACCGCTGCCGATGAAGGCCCAGTCGCTCAACCACTTCAGCGTGCCCCACGCCTCCGGTCGGCGCGATGACAGGACGCGCAGCGAGAGACGCGGGTTCTGAGGCGATCGGCTCTAGAGTCAACCGGAGGGATCACCCGATGAATCGACGAGGCTTTTTGCGGGCCGGCGCGGCCACGATGACTTCCATCGCCCCCTGGCCTTGGGATTTCGCGCGCAAAAAGAAACCTGCGCAGCCCCAGCTGGGCATCACGCAGCTCGGCTCGCCCCAGCCCTTCTCGTTCGAGACGCTGAAGAAGCAGGCCCACTCGATGTCCCTCGGCGCGTACAGCGAGCCGGTGCCTGCCCTGCCGCCCGCCATCGCGCAGCTCAACTGGGACCAGTGGGAGTCGATCACCTACCTTCCCCAGCGCGCGCTGTGGTACGGAGACGACCTGTGCTTCCGCATTCGATTCGATCACCTCGGGTTCACCATGAAGCGCCCGGTCTCCATGTACGCGCTCGAAGGGGGCAATGCGCGGCAGATCCTCTTCGACCCCACCCTGTTCGACTACAGCCGATCGGGACTGAAACCGGCCGACATCCCGAAGACTCTCGGGTTTTCCGGATTCAACCTGCTCTTCCACACCGACTGGATCTCCGACCGGGCGGTGTTCCAGGGCGCCTCCTATTTCCGCGCCGTCGATGGCAGCGGCCAGTACGGCATGTCGCAGCGGGGACTTGCGATCGACACGGGGCTCCCACAACCGGAGGAGTTCCCGGATTTCGTCGCGTTCTACCTGGAGAAGCCCAAGCCCGGATCGACACTGCTCACCGTGTACGCGCTGCTCGACTCCCCGAGCGTCGCCGGCGCCTATCGCTTCGTGATCGACGTCGCCGACACGCTCGTGATGGATGTGGATCTGAGTCTGTATCCGCGCCGGCAGATCACCCGCCTCGGCATCGCTCCGGGGACCAGCATGTATCTCAAGGGCGAGAACGACCACCGGGTGAGCGATGACTGGCGGCCGCAGATCCATGATTCGGACGGTCTTCAGCTGCACACCGGGGTGGGCGAGTGGATCTGGCGTCCCCTCACCAACCCGGGCGTCCTGCGCGTCAATTCCTACCTCGATGACAACCCTCGCGGCTTCGGCTTGATGCAGCGCGACCGTCGGTTCGAGGACTACCAGGACGATGGCACCTGGTACAACCGCCGACCCTGCTGCTGGGTGCAGCCGAAGGGCGACTGGGGCAAGGGCGAGGTGATGCTGGTCGAGATCCCCACGGTGGACGAGACCATGGACAACATCGTGGCGTTCTGGAACCCGGCCGGCGAGGTCGTCCCGGGCAGAGCCTACGAATACGGCTACCGGTTGTACTGGTGCCGCCAGAATCCGTTCGGTCCCCCGCTCGCGCAAGTGGAGGCGACGCGCGATGGCATCGGCGGCATCGTCGGGCAGCCGCGCAAGGAGTTCTCCTGGCGCTTCGTGGTCGATTTCGTGGGCGGGGATCTGCCGATGCTCGCACACGATGCCCAGGTCACACCCGTCATCAGCACCTCGAACGGTCACGTCCAGCTCGTCTCCGCGCGACCGCTCACGCCGGTGAACGGCTGGCGGGCCATGTTCGACCTCGTCCCACAGGAGCTCGGGCAGCCGATCGATCTGCGGCTCTATCTGTCCATGGACGGCCAGGCGCTCACCGAGACCTGGATGTATGAATACACCCCGCCGCCGCTCGCGGAGCAACGGCAAGACCTCATCGGCTGACCGGGACTACCAGGAACTGCGCGACCTCGCGCGCGAAGCGCTGCGCCGCGCCTTCGGCATAGCCCAGAAACAGCGACGGCTCGGCGAGCTCGAGCTCGAGCAGCCGGGGAGTCCCCCGCGGACCGGGCAACAGATCGACTCGCGCATACAAGGGCATTGCGGATGACCGCCCGCCGGCCGAGAGCGCCTCGAGCACCCGCGCCCCGACCCGCAACTCCGCCTCGCCAGGCACGCGCGGGGTGATGTGCTCGGGTGCGAACAGCGCGCGGGTCGGGTCCTCGCCGGGTCGAAGCAGCGGACCCTTGCGGATGGCGTGGCTGAATCGGCCACGGAAATAGAGCAACGCCGTCTCACCCTCCCGATCGACGCTCTCGAGATACGGCTGCAGCAGCGCACTGCGCCCCGCCGACAGCAGCTGCCGGGCGTGCTCGGCGGCCTCTGCGGCGCCAGTGCGGGCGAGCCTGCGGGCGCCGCGCGAGCCGGCCCCCACGGCGGGCTTCACGACGAACTCCGCGCACGATTGCCGGCTCAGGAAGGAGTCCACGGCCGCCTGCGGATCCTCGCCGGGCTCGATGAATTCGCTCGGTACCGTCGGCACCCCGAGCGCGGACAGCTCTCGGAGGTAGTGTTTGTCGGTATTCCAGACGACCAGCGCCTGCGGATTGTGCAGCCGGGTCTGCGCCGCGACGCCCGCGAGCCAGGTACGAAACTCCCCGAGGCGCTCGGTGTAGTCCCAGGTCGAGCGCAGCAGCGCAAGCGCGAAATCTGCCCAGCGCACTTCGGGATCATCCCACTCCACGACATCGGGATCGAGGCCGCATTCCCTCAAGGCGGCGCTGAGCGGCGCCATGTCCTCATCGAGTCCTCGCGCGGCGCGAGCGCTGATGAGCGCCACCTTCCCCCGCGCGCCACCCGGGCGCTCCCCGCTAGACAACTTGCCCATCCAGCGTGACGAGGGCGCCATAGAGGTCCGGGCGGCGGTCACGGAATACGAACCAGTTGTCCCGCAGACGCGCCGTCTCCTCGAGATCGAAGCTGGCCGTGAGCACCGCATCCCCCTGCGGTGGCGCCTCGGCCACTTTTGCGCCCAGCGCATCGGTGATGAACGACGAGCCGTAGAAGCGGATGTAAAGCCCTTGCGGATCCTGCAGCGAGCGCTCGAGACCATAGCGGTTGGCGGCGATCAGCGGCGTCAGGTTGGCCGCCGCATGACCCTGTTGGGTGCGCTGCCAGTGCTCGCGCGAATCCACCGCGATCGCCGGCGGCGGCTCGCTGCCGATGGCGGTCGGATAGAAGAGCAGTTCCGCGCCGCCGAGCACCATGGCGCGCGCGGCCTCGGGAAACCACTGGTCCCAGCAGATGCCGACCCCGATGCGCGCAAAGCGCGTCGCCCAGACCTTGAAACCCGTATCCCCCGGGCTGAAGTAGTTCTTCTCCTGGTACCCCGGGCCATTGGGGATATGCGACTTGCGGTATACGCCGAGTATGCGGCCCGCATCGACGATCGCGATGGAATTGAAATAGACCGGGCCCGCGCGCTCGAAGAAGCTCACCGGCAGCACGACTCCGAGCTCGCGCGCGACCTCGCTGAAGTGGCGCACCACGCGGCTCTGCTCGAGAGGGCTCGCCAGCTTCAGGTGCCGTGCGTCCTGCTCGATGCAGAAATACGGTGTCTCGAACAGCTCGGGCAGCAGGATGATGTGAGCGCCCCGACTCGCCGCCTCCCGCACCAGGCGCTCGGCACAGGCGATGTTGGCGTCCGCATCCCAGCCGCAGGCCATCTGAATGGCCGCCACCGTCACGGGACGGGGGGTGTGTCGCAGGTGCTCGGGAAGCTCAGGCATCGGGTCCGGACTCCATCATGCGGCGGGTAACCAGTGACTCGTTCACCTGTTCGGTGATGCGCATGGCCGTCTCGAGCGCCGCGAGGCCATCCTCGCCGCCGACCACCGGTGGCCGTCCCGTGCGGATGCACTCGAGAAAGGATTCGATCTCGGCCTTGAGCGCATCCCCCTGCTCGAGGCTGTGCTCCTCGATGTTCACCGGCAGAGAGCCCGCCGACCCGGCGCCCTCGCGCTTGCGGATCAGGGTCAGGATCTTCTGCTGCAGGTCGAGGGACAGGTACGCATCGTCCTCGAAAATGCGCATCTTGCGCTCGGTCTTGAGGCTGACGCGGCTCGCGGTGGCGTTGACCACGCAGCCATTGGCGAAGCGGATGCGCGCGTTGGCGATATCGATGGCCTCGGAGAACACGGGAGTGCCGATCGCATCGATGGTGAGCACCGGCGCCCCGACGATGGTCTGCACGAGGTCGATGTCGTGGATCATCAGATCGAGCACCACGTTCACGTCGGTTCCCCTTTCCTTGTACGGGGCGAGACGGTGGCATTCGACGAAGCGTGGCGCGCGCAGATGCGGCTCGGCGGCGAGAATGGCGGAATTGAATCGCTCCAGGTGCCCGACCTGCAGGATGCGCCCGCCCCGGGCGGCCAGGTCGATCAGCTCGCGCGCCTCGCGGGGCGTCTCGGTGATCGGCTTTTCCACCAGGACATGGGCGCCGGCGGCCAGGAAGTCGCGGGCGATGGCGAAGTGCGCGGGCGTAGGCGTGACCACACTCACCGCATCGACCTCGCCTAGAAGCGTCCGGTAATCTTCCACAGCGCGCGTACCGACTTCCGCGGCCACCCCCTCCCGGGCGTCCTGGCGCGCGTCCACCACGCCGACGAGCGTGCACCTGGGGGACTGCGCGTACTTCTGCGCATGAAACCGGCCGAGATAGCCGACACCGATGACCGCGGCTCTGAGCTTGTCCATGGAGCCCATTATGCCTGCCGGATTTTCGCCGGATCGTGGAACTTCTCGCGGCCTGGAGCGCCCAGATCCTGTGTGGATGTGCCTACTGCCGGGCCGGACGGGCCTGCTACACTGCGGACCATGGATTCACGCACCGGATCTCACGCCACCCCTTCCCGGGCGCCGCGCGCGCGCCGAGAGCTGCTGCTCATCGGGGGTGCCCTGGCGTTCGGACTGCTGGTCATTCCACTGCTGATCTGGACTGTGGGGCATTGGACCCTGGGGCCGTATACGCATGGCGATTCCGGGCCGGGCTACGGACCCTTGACGCTGTTCGGCGACTATTTCACAGGCCTCGTCCGGAGGATTCCCGGCTACTGGACCGTCGCCCTGGGGCCGGTGGCGCTGCTGGGCGCCGTACGGCTGTGGCTCACACTGTTTCGACGCCTGCCGCGGATTTGACCCCTTGAGTTCGCCGGCCCCGCACCCGATCTCGATACCCCAAAGACTGCATTGAGCACCTTCAAGATGACCAAGCCCCTGCGCCATCCCCTCGGCTGGCTCACCGTGACCGCCTCGGTGCTCGCGCTCGTTGCGGCGTTCCTCCTGTTGCGCGACCCGGCCAGCGCCTCGAGCCTGCCGCCGGGGGCCCTCGCCCCGACCTCGAATCAGCGCGCCATCGCGCGCAAGGTCACCCGCATCCTCGGGGAAACCCAATACAGCCAGCTGCCGATCGACGCGCATTTCTCGCAGCTGGCCTTCGATCGCTACCTGCACTTCCTCGATCCCGAGCACACCTACTTCCTCGCGAGCGACGTGCAGCAGCTGTCGATGTACCGCGACTCGTTCGCCAAGCTGATCGAGGCTGGAAAACTCGACCCGGCCTTTCTCATCTTCCAGCGCTTCAAGGAGCGCAATCGGGAGCGGATGAACTACGCCATCGGGCTGCTCGACAAAGAGCCCGATTTCAACACGAAGGCCACCTACGACTTCGATCGCAAGCATGCGCCGTGGCCGGCGGATGATGCTGCGATGAATGCGCTGTGGCGCAAGCGTGTTACCGATGATGTGCTATCACTCATGCTCGCCGGCAAGACATGGCCGCAGGCGGCGAAGATCCTGCGTGCGCGCTACAAGGCCGTGATCGAACGCGTTGACCAGATCACATCCGAGGACGTGTTCGAGGACGTGATGAACGCCTATGCGCGCACTTACGATCCGCACACGACCTATTTCTCGCCGCGCAACTCCGAGGAATATCGCATCCAGATGAGCCTGAACTATCAGGGCATCGGCGCCTCGCTGCAGCTCATCGACAACTATGTGACCGTGATGAACGTGATCCCCGGGGGCCCGGCGGCGGTGGCCGGCACGCTCAAGCCCCAGGATCGCATCACCGGTGTCGGGGAGGGCACGAGCGGCCCCATCACCGACGTGGTGGGCTGGCGCCTGGACGATGTGGTGCAGCTGATCCGCGGCAAGGCCGGCACCACGGTGCGCCTGGAGATCCTGCCCGCCGGGGTGCACCCTGGCGCCAAGGAGCAGGTGCTGAGCTTCGTGCGCAACAAGATCACCCTCAAAGCCCAGGAGGCCCAGAGCAAGCTCAAGGTGCTCCAGCGCCATGGCCAAATCTACCGGATCGGCGTCATCACCGTGCCGAGCTTCTACGAGGATGTGGCGGCGGAGAATGCGGGAGACCCGAATTACCGCAGCACCACCCGGGATGTACTGCGGCTGCTGCGCAAGCTCGAGCAGCAGCACATCGACGGACTGATCCTCGATCTGCGCGATGACGGCGGGGGATACCTGCCGGAAGCCACCGCGCTGACCGGCCTGTTCATCCAGCATGGCCCGGTGGTGCAGCTGCGTGATCGCAGCGGCCGGATCGAGGTCCTCGATGATCCGGAGAAGAGCCCGGCCTACACCGGCCCGCTTGCGGTGCTCGTCAACCGCTACAGCGCCTCGGCTTCCGAGATTTTCGCGGGCGCCATCCAGGACTATCACCGCGGCCTCATCATCGGCCAGAACACCTTCGGCAAGGGCACGGTGCAGAATCTCATCCCGCTCGACAGCTGGAGCCGCAAGCCGGTCGACGGCCAGCTCACCGTCACCATCGGCAAGTTCTATCGCGTCACGGGCCAGAGCACCCAGCATCGCGGCGTGATTCCCAACATCGTGCTGCCCTCGCCCATCAATCCGAAGCAGGTCGGCGAGAGCGCCCTGCCGCAGTCCCTGCCCTATGACCGCATCGACGGGGTGCCCTTCCAGATCGCGACGGGCCTCGCGGCGGTTCCGCCCATCGCGCAGCTCAATGCCGACGAGCTGGCTCGGCAGCGCCGCTCCCCTGACTTCCAATGGTTGCAGGCGGACATCTCGGACATCGAAGGGATGCAGTCGAAACAGACGGTCTCCTTGAACATCGCGACGCGCCGCGCCGAGCGTGCAAGCGAGGACAAGGAGCTGCTGGCGCTCGAGAACACGCGGCGGGCCGCATTCGGGCTGGCACCGCTGAAGCACGCCAGTCAGATCGGCAGCACCGGGGACAAGCTTCCCGACGTCGTGCTCGATCAGGCGCAGGACATCATGGCCGACATGATTCGCCTCGACGGCATTCCCCTGCCGTCGGTGCAGACCGCCAAGATCGCCACGCATACACGGTGAGAGAGCGAGCCCGGCCGGCACATGCCTCACGCATGGCCGCCCGGGCTCGCAGCCTATGTCAACAACACCCCGTGGATGTCCCAGGTGTTCTCGGCCAGCACGTTGGGCACCCCCGCCATGGGACCCGCTCCGGTGACTGCGGCATCCGTGTCGGAGGCGAGGAACTCGGCCATCGGAATGGCGTCCTTCTCGGGATCGCCATAACGGGTGAGCGGCCGCAGCCGCTCGGTACGCACCCTGATCTCCTGGCTCAGGCTCGCATGGGAGTTCAGCAGCGCCTCCGCCCGCTCGATCTGGCCCATCAGCACCTCGCACTCCTGCCGTGAGCCGTACACATCGATCACCTCCCGGTGCCAGGTCGCCTCCCTCGCGCGCATGACGAGGAGCGGCATCGGTGTGAGCTTCAGGCACAGCACCTCCGCATAGGCGATGACGGCGAGATTGATGGCGCGACGCCCCTCGAGGGACAGTCCCGGGAATTCGGGGATCGGCACCGCCGCGAGATCCACCATCACCTGCCGGGCGGCGGCAAGGGAGACTTCTGAGGCGTCCGAGCCCGCGCGCGCATGCGCAATCGCCTGCTCGAGCGCGCGACGCTTGAAGAAATGCCAGAAGCGGCGCAGCGTTCCGTGGCGCCGCTCGAGCTCGAGCAGGCGCTCGCGCTCGTGGTTCGCCAGCTGCTGCGCGAGGCGCAATTGCTGCTCGGCCGACTGCCGCCGGGCGAACTGCCGGCGATTGTGCTCGGCGAGATGCTGACGCCGCTCGCGCTCCTCGCACTGGGCGGTGAGCTCGGCACAAAATCGCTCGAGGAGCTCATGGCCCGATTGCCACAGCCGCCGCAGCTGGAAGAACACCAGTGCCGGATAAGCGCTCTCGCTCGAACCGAGGCGCGTCTCGAGCGCCGCGAGGGTCTCCTGCACCCGTCGGGTGACGCCCTCCTGCTGCTTGATGCGATCCTTGAGCCGATCGACCTCGGCGCGCAGGTCACCATAGGCCTTCTTGAGCTCCGCGCGATTGCGGAATAGCGCAAGGACCCGATGATCTTCGGGCTGGGACTCGCCTCCGAGGGCGAGTTTGAGAAATCCGAGCTGTCGATATGCCTTCATGAGGGTGCGGCCGCGCCGCCCACATCACATCAGGCGGTCGCCAAGAAGCGGTGCCCCCGCTCCGCGCAGTACTCCAACCATTTGTTTAGCATCATATTGCGAGCCCAACGCTGATCCAGTTCACGCTCCGCGATACGCGCGGCCGATCTGGAGCCGGACGGGCCTTCGCCGGCCCAATCGCCGGCCTCCACCAGGCGGACGTCGTGATAGATCCGCAGGCGCATGTCCGGGCAGCTGACCAAGCCCTGTCCCTCGGGGATGAGGTAGGTGAGCCGGGCCAGGGTCGTATAGGGCGAGCGCTCCGTGACGGTGAGCAGCAGATCACAATCGCCTTCGATCCGGGAGCGGTGCGTGCCCGCAAGGCGCGCAAGGTCCCCCGCCAGCCAACCGAGGCGGATGAAATTGCTCTCGTAGAGCCCCATGAGCGCCACGAAGCTGCGAGGCCGCGCCCGCCAGGAAACCCGTGTCAGTGTGTCGCCGAGCATCGCTACGACTATAACCGAGGGAGATGACAGTGCAAGCGGCCAGGGCACGGTCCTGCGCGTGCAAATTTCGTGCGAGACGCGGCGGATGCCTGCATCAGGGACGCAGCCGGCGCTCGATGCCGGTGGTGTTGAGAATACGGCTGGCGATCTCCTCGATGGAGCACTCGGTGGTATCGAGCGAGGGAATGCCGTGCCGGGAGAACAGCGCCTCGGCCGCCCGCAGCTCGTAGCGCACCTGCTGCGGCGAGGCGTAGCGGCTCTGCGGCCGGCGCTCGTTGCGGATCTGCTGCAGCCGCTCGGGCTTGATGGTGAGCGCATAGATTTTGCCCCGATGGGGCTCGATGCGCTGCGGCAGACGGCTCGATTCCAGGTCATCGTCCGTGAGCGGGTAATTGGCCGCGAACACCCCGTACTGCAGCGCCATGTACAGGCACGTCGGGGTCTTGCCCGAGCGGGATACGCCGACCAGAATGACATCGGCACGCTCATAATCGCCACCCGTGCCATCGTCATTGGCGAGCGCGAAGTTGGTGGCATTGATGCGCGCCGTGTAGGCGCCCAGGTCCGCCATGCCGTGCGCCCGCCCGGCGCGATGGGTTGAGCGCGTGTTGAGCTCCTGCTCCAGGGGGCCGACGAAGGCGGCGAAGAAATCCAGGCACAGCCCGTTCGAGCGCCGCACCACGTCCCGAAGCTCATCCTGCACCATGGTGCTGAAGACGATCGGGCGCAGCCCGTCCTCGACGGCCGCCCGGTCGATTCGTCGCGCCGCTTCCTCCGCCTTGTCAAGACTCGACACAAATGGCAGAGTGATCGATCGATACTCGAGACCCTCGAACTGGGTCATGAGGCTGTGACCGAGCGTTTCCGCGGTCACTCCCGTCTGGTCCGAAACGAAGAACACGGTTCGTCGGCTCACGGTGCGGGGCTCGGTTGCGAATTCCTGGGCTCAGTGTTCCACCGCCCGCGGCGCAGAGCAAGCGCAAGGCCGCCAAGCTCCGATGCCGCCCCTCGCACGCGCGCTGCTCCTCCCTGGCGCACATCGAGTACACTTCGATCGGCGTGCCTGGCCGTAGGCGAAATCAGCCTCCATTGCAGGCGCATGGCGGCAACCGGAGGTTCCCTTCACCGTGGACGCATACGTCATTCCCTTCGAGCGGTTAGGAATACGCGACATCGAGACCGTGGGCGGCAAGAACGCCTCCCTGGGCGAGATGATCGGCTCACTGGCGAGGCTCGGCGTGCACGTACCCGGTGGATTCGCGACGACCGCGCGCGCGTTTCGGGACTTCCTCGAGCAGGACGGGCTCGACGCGCGCATCCGCGCTGAGCTCGCCTCGCTTGATGTGGACGATGTGGCGCGCCTGGCGGTCTCGGGCGCTCGCATCCGGCAGTGGATTCTCTCGACACCCTTCCCGCCTAAGCTCCAACAGGCGGTGAAGGATGAGCTCCGGCGAATGAGCGGGGGCGCCGAGATCGCCGTCGCGGTGCGATCGTCGGCCACCGCCGAGGACCTCCCCGAGGCCTCTTTCGCCGGGCAGCAGGAGACATTTCTCAATGTCCGCGGAGAGACCCAGGTGCTCGCGGCGATGCACGAAGTGTTCGCGTCACTGTTCAACGACCGCGCCATCGCGTACCGCGTCCACCAGGGATTCGATCACGAGGCGGTGGCGCTCTCGGCGGGCGTGCAGCACATGGTGCGCAGCGACCTTGGCGCGAGCGGCGTGATGTTCACCCTCGACACCGACTCCGGGTTCCGGGACGTGGTGTTCATCACCGCCTCCTACGGCCTCGGGGAGACGGTGGTACAGGGCGCGGTCAATCCCGATGAGTTCTACCTCTACAAGCCGGCCGTCCGCGCGGGAAGACCGGCGGTTCTGCGTCGCAACCTCGGCGCCAAAGCGATCAAAATGGTGTATGCGCCACCGGGATCCGGCGAGCGGGTGCGCACCGTGGAGGTGCCCGAGAGCGAGCGTATGCGCTTTTGCCTCACGGACGCCGATCTCACTTCGCTCGCCCAGCAGGCGCTCATCATCGAGCAGCACTACGGCAAGCCCATGGACATCGAGTGGGGCAAGGACGGCGAAAGCGGCCAGCTCTTCATCCTGCAGGCCCGGCCGGAGACCGTGCAGAGCCGCGTGGGACGCACCGTGCAGCGCTTCTCGCTCAAAGCACGAGGCAGCGTGCTCGCCACCGGCCGCAGCATCGGCCAGCGCATCGGGTCGGGCCCGGCGCGCATCATCCGTGACGTGGAGGAGATGGCCCGGGTGCAGGCCGGCGATGTGCTCGTGGCCGACATGACCGACCCCGATTGGGAGCCGGTCATGAAGCGCGCATCGGCCATCGTGACCAACCGCGGCGGCCGCACCTGCCACGCAGCCATCATCGCGCGCGAGCTCGGCATTCCGGCGGTGGTCGGCTGCGGCGACGCCACACGGCGCATCCGCGAAGGACAGCCGGTGACCGTCTCCTGCGCCGAGGGCGACACGGGGTATGTGTACGAGGGACTGCTCGAGTTCGAGCACCGCCAGGTCGAGCTCGACTCGCTGCCGGCGATTCCCGTGAAGATCATGATGAATGTCGGCAATCCCGACCGGGCGTTCGACTTCGCGGGCATTCCCAACCGCGGCGTGGGACTCGCGCGGCTGGAATTCATCATCAACCGCATGATCGGCGTGCATCCGCGCGCCCTGCTCGAGTACGACCGCCTGGATGAGGCCCTCAAGGAACAGATCCGCTTGCAGATGGCCGGCTACGAGGACCCTGTGGGCTTCTACGTCGAGAAGCTCTCGGAGGGCATCGCCCAGATCGCCGCCGCCTTCGCACCGGAACCGGTGATCGTGCGCCTCTCGGACTTCAAGTCGAACGAGTACGCCAACCTCATCGGCGGCAGCCGCTATGAGCCGCACGAAGAGAATCCCATGCTCGGCTTCCGGGGCGCCTCGCGCTACGTCGACGAGAGCTTCAGGCCCTGCTTCGAGCTCGAGTGCCGCGCCGTCAAGCGCGTGCGCGAGCAGATGGGACTCACCAATATCCAGGTCATGGTGCCTTTCGTGCGCAGCGTGAAGGAAGCGCGTGAGGTGACCGGGCTGCTTGCCGCGAACGGTCTGAGGCGCGGCGAGCACGAGCTGAAGATCATCATGATGTGCGAGCTGCCGACCAATGCGCTGCTCGCCGGGGAGTACCTCGAGCACTTCGACGGCATGTCGATCGGCTCGAACGATCTGACGCAGCTCACGCTGGGCCTCGATCGCGATTCGGCCATCCTCGCCCGGCAATTCGACGAGCGCGACGAGGCGGTCCGGCGCCTGATCGGCATGGCGATCGCCGCGTGCCGAGCCCAGGGCAAGTACATCGGCATCTGCGGCCAGGGGCCCTCGGACCATCCGGATTTCGCGCGCTGGCTGCTCGAGCAGGGCATCGAGAGCCTCTCGCTCAACCCGGACACGGTGGTGGACACCTGGCTGTTCCTGGCGGGCGAGTCTCGCGCCTGAGGAGCCCCGGCCTGAGAAGTCTGCGCCTGGCGCCCCACCTGCCCGCGAAGGCGGCTGACCCGGGGCGCCTAGGCCCGGTATGCGGGCATGAACAGCTTCTCGCGGTAGAACCTCAGTTCCCGAATCGATTCGCGGATGTCCGAAAGCGCGAGGTGTGCGTCCTCCTTCTTGAAGCCCTCGGACACCCCCGGCGCCCAGCGGCGCGCCAACTCCTTCAGAGTACTCACATCGAGATTCCGGTAATGGAAGAAGCGCTCCAGGCGGGGCATTTGGCGGGCGAGGAACCGCCGGTCCTGGCATATGCTGTTGCCGCACATGGGTGATGCGCCCGGATCCACCAGCGGAGAGAGGAATTCGAGCGTGCGTGCCTCCGCCGCCGCCGTCTCGATGGAGCTTGCGCGCACCCGGGCGAGCAGCCCCGAGCCGCCGTGCTGCTTCTGGTTCCACTCATCCATGGCGCAGAGCGCCGTCTCGCTCTGGTGGATGGCCATGGCCGGCCCCTCGGCGATTACGTTGAGCTCCTTGTCGGTGACGATGGTGGCGATTTCGATGATGACGTCGGTGTCGGGCTTCAGACCCGTCATTTCCAGGTCGATCCAGATCAGGTGCTCGGCGCTCGGCATGCTCGCTCCGGGTGGGCCAGGTGGGCGCGATGAGCCCAATCGGCAATAATCGCTGGCCCATGAGTGTAGCAACCTTCCATGCCCTAGTGATCGCCGCATACGGCCGGCACCTCCTGGTGCGCGATGCGCACGGGCGGGAGCTCAAGGCGCGCCCCTTCGGACGCGGACTGAGCATCGTCTGCGGCGATGAGGCGCTTTGCCGCCGTGACGAGCATCATGCCGAAGTCCACGTGCTCGAAGTGTTGCCGAGACGCACCGTGCTGTACCGCTCCAACGTGCGCGGTGGCTCGGAGCCGGTGTTGGCCAACCTCAGCCGCCTGTTGGTCGTCATCGCCCCGGTCCCGCAACCCGACCTCTTCATCGCCGACCGGTATCTCGCCGCGGCCGAGTCGGCCGGCATCTCCGCCTCCCTCGTGCTCAACAAGGCAGATCTCGGGGTCGACGCGGCACTGCAAGAGCAGCTCGAGGCGTACGCCGCCGCCGGCTACGCCTGGCTCGCGGTATCGGCAACGACCGGCGAGGGAATGGAGGCACTGCGAAACGCCTGCGCGATGGATATCACGGCTCTCGTCGGACAATCGGGCGTCGGCAAATCGTCGCTCGCGCGTCATCTCATTCCCGGCGCCGACATCGCAATCGGTGGCCTGATACGCGAGGCCGAAGGCCGTCACACCACCACCGCTTCGCGCCTATTCGATCTGCCCTCGGGAGGGCAGCTGGTCGACTCGCCCGGGGTGCGGGACTTCGCGCCCGCCGTGGAGCGCCTCGACCCGCGGCATCTCGGCTTCCTCGAAGTGGCGCGTCTCGCGACCGGTTGCCGTTTTCTCGACTGCCGGCATTTCCGCGAGCCGGACTGCGCCGTGCGCGCAGGCCTCGAGACCGGCGCGATTCATCCCCGTCGCTACGAAAGCTACCGGCGGCTGCGCCGGCTGCGCGAGACGCTGCAGGAAGCTCAGGGACCGAAGGCGCGGCGCTAGCGGCGCTCAGACCGTCTGCCGGCCCACGAGCGCCCGGGCCAGGGTTCCGCCGTCGACATATTCGATCTCACCCCCAATAGGCACACCGTGCGCAATCCGGCTTGCGATGAGACCGCGGCGGACCGCGAGGTCGGCCAGAAAGTGCGCCGTCGCCTCGCCCTCGACCGTGGGGTTCGTGGCGAGAATCAGCTCGCGCACGCCACCCTCATCGAGGATCGCCTCGAGCTCGCGCACGCCGAGCTGCTCGGGCCCCACGCCATCGAGCGGGGAGAGATGGCCCATGAGCACGAAGTAGCGTCCCCGGTAGCTGCCCGACTGCTCGATCGCCACGACGTCCGCGGGCGACTCGACCGCACACAGCAGCGCCGGCTCGCGCTGCTGCGATGAGCAGATCGAGCACAGCTCCTCCTCGGTGAGCATGCGACAGCGCTGGCACCGCTGCACCGAGGCGAGCGCCGCATCGAGCGCCTGGGAAAGGACGTGTGCGGCGGAGCGCCCATCCTGGAGCAGATGAAACGCCATGCGCTGGGCGCTCTTCGGACCGATGCCCGGAAGCGCACGCAGCGCATCGATCAGCTGCGTCAGGCGCGGGGAATGCTTCATCGAAGGGCTAGAACGGCAGCTTCATTCCCGGAGGCAGCTGCAGCCCCGCGGTCATGGAGGACATCTTCTCCTGCACCATCACTTCCACCTTGTGCACCGCATCATTCGTCGCCGCGGCGATCAGGTCCTCGAGCATCTCGCGATCCTCGCCGATCACGGCGGGCTCGATCTGCACTCGCCGGACCTCGTGCCTGCCGCTCATGGTCACTTTGACCATGCCGCCGCCCGCTTCGCCGACGACCTCCAGACTCGCGATCTGCTCCTGCATCTTCTGCATGTTGGCCTGCATGGCCTGAGCCTGCTTCATGAGTTGATTGATGTTGCCTCGCATGGGCCCACTCCTCGCTGATATTGACTGAAATCACCGGGCGGCCGACCGCCCGCTCATGAGCGCCGGATCACTTGACCGGCCGGATGGTCTCGGGAACGGCCGTGGCGCCGAAGCGCTCGCGAAACCCCTGTACGCCGGGGTCGGCGTCGAAGGCGCGCCGCGCCGCCTCCACCTCCTCCTCGGAGGCGCGCTGCCGGGCCTGCGCCGGGGTCTCGGCCGGCTCGCTTGCGGTCACGAACTCCAGACGGATCGTCTGCCCGAAGTGCTTCGAGAGCGCCTGCGCGAGCTTGTCCTCGAGCGCCGAGGTGCGCAGCGAGCGGCTGCGCGGGTCGATCGAGAGCCTCACGACCGCTCCGTCACGCCCGACGAGCGCGCAGTGGCTGGCGAGTTGGCGCGCCATGCCCTGCAGATCGAGCTGCGCGAGGATGCCGCCCCAGTCCCCCGAGGCGGACGGGACGGACGGCGCCACGCCCTCCTGCGCGCGCCGCGGCGCGGCAGCGGGCGACGCCGGGCCGCGGGCAGCCCCGGGAGCCGGCGCGGATGCGCCCTGTCCGCGCTCCACCATGGGCCGGAAGGCGATCATTCGCAGCAGCGTCATCTCGAAGCCGGTGCGCGGATCGGGAGCAAGCGCCAGATCACGCCGACCGATGAGGGCGGTCTGATAGTAAAGCTGCACGTCCTCGGCGCCGATCGCTTCGGCGAGGCGGGCGATCAGCTCGGGAGCATAGAGCTCATCGCCCTCGTATTCGCTCACCACCTGCTTGATCGCGATCCGCGTGAGGAGCGAGGCGAGCTCATCGAGCACTTGCGCATAGTCGGGGGCCCACTGCTCGAGCGACTGCGCGAAGCGGATCAGTTCGGCCGCATCGCCCGCCGCGAGTCGCTTGGCGATCTGCACGACGTGATCTCGCGCCACGGTGCCGAGCATGGCCCGCGCCTCCGCCTCGCCCGCGCGCCCGCCGCCGAAGGCGATGAGCTGATCGAGAAGTGACAATCCGTCGCGCATGCTGCCGTCGGCGGCCTGCGCCACCAGCGCGATTCCCGCGGTCTCGAATTCAATGCCTTCCTTCTCGAGCACGCCCTTGAGGTGCTCGGCGATCTGCGCCGCCGGAATGCGCTTGAGATTGAACTGCAGGCAGCGCGAGAGCACCGTCACGGGCAGCTTCTGCGGGTCGGTGGTCGCGAGCAGGAACTTCACATGCGGCGGAGGCTCCTCGAGCGTCTTCAGCAGCGCATTGAAGGAGTGCGTCGAAAGCATGTGCACCTCGTCGATGAGGTACACCTTGTAGCGGCCCCGAGTCGGTGCGAACTGCACGTTGTCCAGTATCTCGCGCGTGTCGTCAACCTTGGTGCGCGAGGCGGCATCGACCTCGATGAGATCGACGAACCGGCCGGCGTCGATCTCGCGACAGCTCGCGCACTCGCCGCAGGGCGAGGCGCTCGGGCCGCGCTCGCAGTTGAGGCATTTCGCGAGGATTCGCGCGATGGTGGTCTTGCCCACCCCCCGGGTGCCGGTGAACAGAAACGCGTGATGGACCCGACCCGTCTCGAGTGCATTGACCAGCGCGCGGCGGACATGGTCCTGGCCGACGAGCTCGGTAAACGTCTTCGGCCGCCACTTGCGCGCCAGCGCCGTATAGGTTTCGCTCATGGATGCTTGGGGCTACCTGAAGCGCGATGGGAGGCGGCCCGCACCAGCGAGTGCTCCGGCACCCGACATCGCCGCTGCCGCTGCTGCCTTCCGGCCCTGACGGGGTTCACGACTGGTCGTCGCGGAGTAGCCGATACGGGCCACCATAGCCAAAAAAAACCCCCGAAATCCGGGGCTTACCCTCGACCCGCGGCGTCGCGGCCACGCGGAACCCAGGGTCCAGGCGGCCATGATAGCAGCGGCCATGACGCCGTGCCGAACGATCGCCCGGCTGCGGCAACGGTTACGCGGCGCGCCGGGGCGTTGCGCGGAGACGGCGGAACCGGCCTGTCATCGCACCTCGATCGATCGCGAACGGTCAAAAGGGATAATTGATCCCGGTGAACACGGCTGCCCCTTCGCTGCCGTACCCCACATCGACGTAGCCGACCACGAAAGGCGCGGCAATGCCCCGCAGGCCGACCCCGACGACATTGTGCAGCTTGTCGATCGGAAAGGCGGAATTGCGGGAAAACACCCGTCCCGTGTCGAAAAACGGTGCGACCTGAAACTCGATCCGCGTGCCGAGCGTATCGAGCGCGAACACGCTCTGCCGGACCTCGATATTGGCCGAGAACGAGTCTCGATCGTAAAAGCGCGAGTCACCGTAGCCGCGCAGCGTCTGCCGCCCGCCGATCACGCTTTGATCCCCGCCGATGCTGCTGAGCGCCCAGAATGGCGCACCGTTCAGGGACGGCATGTAGCGCAGGTCCACGTGAGTGGCAATCGTAAGCGAGTGGCGGGGCGACCAGTAGAACCGCCCGTCGACACCCGCCTCGGTGAACAATGGATCAGCGGGCGCCTCGCTGCGGGTGGCGAGGCCGCCGTAGACGACGACGGCAACGCCGCGCGCAGGCATCCTGATGTTGTCTCTCGTGTCATAAGTCAGCGAAATACGGTGGAGGAGCTCGTGCGTGGTTCCCAATCCGGGCTCGTGCGGAAAGCGGCTGCTGATCGAGGTGATGCCCGGCAGGCGGCCGCCGATGACCTTCACCTTCCGGGCGAGGAAGGTATAGGCGAGCTGCCAGGCGTGCGTCATGTTCCAGCCCACCGTCGCCTGCACCCACAGGCGCTGATCGATGTAGACGCTCTGGTCGGCGTGCGGCGATGCGTTGCCGATGCCGAAGAAGCGGGCCGTTCCGCTGCGGTCGTAAGCGGCTTCCGCGGCCAGCGACCACCGGCTCTCGCGCAGCATTCCCGTTTGATAGAGCGCATCGAGCTTGCTCTCCACGTGCTGCTCTGCGCCGGCGACGACCGACCATTGCGTATCCGCGGAGGGAAAATCGATTATCCGCGCATGCCCTCCCCAGCCGAAGTTGGTGGTATGAACGACATCGGGCGCGATGATGCGCACGATATCACCACCGGCATCGTGGTCCAGCCAGGTGGGAATGATTCCGAGCGTCTGTCCGCTGGTCGGGTCCACCGAAATGTTGGGCACCGGAACCACCGGCCAGGTGGTCGGATTGAGCCAGCGCACACGGGCCTTGGGGGGCGGTTGCGCAGCGCTCCGTCCCCACCGCGGCGCCGCGGCATGCGCGGTGAGACACAGACAGGCCAGCACAAACAGAATGATCCTGCAGTGCGGCCCTCTCGCCGCCGCATCTCGCAACGCCCACTCCTTCGATCGGCACCGGCACCCCGGCGCCTACGGTGAGCAGCGCCCCCTCCTTCGACAATACGTGGAGGACGCAGGACCCGGCCTGGTTGTCGGCGCAGATCGCCATCCGGATCGCGCACGCGCACGGGTTGAATCGGGGCGCGGACCTGGCGCGGTACGGCCGAAAGACGCCCCGGACCGGCGCCAACGGGTTGGAACAGTTCACATAATTCATCGATGTTTCCCCATCGCCCGGCATCCGTAGTACGCTTGCCGGGAAGAGTCTTCCCGACATGAGCACGCACAAGCCCCACAAACCACGCATGCCCTCTGGCCGGGTGGCGTTCGATGATCGAGGCAACGCCACCTGGGAATGGCATGGCGAGATCGGCAAATCGGGCGGCGACATCGATGCCCAGCAGCTGCGAGCGATTGCGGCGGGTCTGAGCTGCGAGGCCGATCACGGGCCGGGAGGCGCACCCGCTCATGATCCATACAATCGGGTCACCGCTCCCGAGTCCAAACGGCCTCGGCCCAGGAAGCGCTCCATCGATGACCTGCGGCGGCTGAGCGAGGAGATCAAAGCGACGCCCTATTGGAAGGATCGCCGGCCGCGGTAAGGACCGCCTCGGCCTCGAACGGAGCTGGCTCCGCCCCGCTTCAACTCCGCCCGGGCGCAGGCAGACGCGCGGCGCCGAGCGCCGGCAATACCAATGTGCGGAACAGCCCGTCCGCCTCGTCAGGAGACAAGGCGCACTCACTGTCCACCCACCAGTCGAGCACCAATACAAACGTCGAAGCGACGTGCTGGGCAAGCAGCGTCGGCGGCACGCCCCCGGAGGCGCGTGCCCGTATCCGGGGGGCCCGGGTCATCTCATCGCAGATCCAACGCGCCAACACGCGCCGGAAGTGCTCATGGAGGATCGCCCGTCCCCGGCGCCCCATACGGGCTCCACCGGCGGCTCGGTTCGAGTCTATGTGCTCGAATACGGCCCGGCTGAACCCCACGAGCCGCTCGACAGGGTGATTCTGCGCGGGGCCGCCCGCGCGCATGGACTCGAGCTTCTGCTGGATCGCGCTCGCGAACAACTCGTCCTTGTCGCGGAAGTGCATATAGAAGGTCGAGCGGCCCACGTTGGCCCGAGCCAGGACTTCGCTCACCGAAATGCGGTCGTAGTCCTTCTCACCGATGAGCCCGAAGAGCGCCTCGTGCAGCATGGCGCGCGTGCGGCGCACGCGTCGATCGGCCGCGGGCGGAAATTCTGCCGTCTTGTGGGATGACGTGCTCAAACGCCCATGCCCATCCGGAGTGAGAAGCGGACAAGGGGCCACCGGGTGTTCGATAACGGATACATCGCGCAGCGCTGTGCTTCGATCTGTGCCGTCCGCAGGGTACGCTTGTTTCCGGACAGATGTCCATTTTCGGATGGATGACCATGAACGAAACCCCGATTCGGCATTCCCCTGCACCGCAGCACATGCCCGGCACCGCCGGTGCGGGCATCGGCGTACTGCTTCACAGGCCGCGTCTCTACGATTTCTTCGTCGAGCTCGCGCTGCTCGGACGAGCACCCTCGTTCCGCGAGCAATTGCTGGGCCTCGCAGCGCTTCGGCCCGGGGAAGTCGTCCTCGACATTGGCTGCGGCACCGGCTCGCTCGCACTTCTGGCCAAGGAGGCGACGGGCGCCTCTGGGATCGTCTGCGGAGTCGATGCTTCGGCAGAGATGATCGCCTGGGCGCGCCAGAAGGCCGAACGTGCCGGAGCCGAGGTGGACTTTCAGCGGGCCCCCGCCCAGGCGCTGCCCTTTCCCGACGGTCGGTTTGACGTCGCCTTCAGCACCTTGATGCTCCATCACCTGCCGAAGAAAGCCCGTGCCCGGCTCGCTGCGGAAGCGCGCCGGGTGATGCGCCCTGGCGGCCGGGTGCTGGTGGTCGACTTCGCCGCGGCTTCGCCGCGGAAGGGACTGATGCGGCACCTGCGACATCGCCACGGCAATGTCGCGCTGCCGGAGATCCTCGCCTTGCTGGAGGAAGCCGGCCTCGATGTCGTGGCGAGGGGAGCGGTGGGGATCAAGGGCGTGCACTATGCGCTCGCACGGGTTCCCGCCGTCAGCTGACTGCGCTTTGCGCCTTCGAGCGGCCCTCACCCGCTGCGCGGGTGTGCGCATGCGCACGGCCCACCCCTACGACGATGCCTGCAGGCCCCGGTTCGCGAAGCGCCGCAGGTTACCCTGGCCGCCCCGGGGACGGCCAGGGCAACCTGCCCCTTACTCGAGGATCAGCCTCACCCTGAGGCCGATGGTGCGGGGAGCGCCCGGCGCCGACTGCTGCTCGGGGTACAACGAGGCGGATGTGGGGTTCGTGTAATCGGCAGCCGCTCCGTGAATGTTCGCTCCAATGGCGTAATTCCTGTTGAGCAGGTTGTCGATGAACAGCTCGAACTTGACGCCATAGGCCGCGCCCGCCGGCTTCCACTTGTACGAGCCGAGCGCACTCAGCACCTGATAGGAGCCGAGCTGCCGCGGACTGGTCTCACCACTCTCATACGCCAGGTATTGCGAGCCGACCAGGTGGTCCGTCAGGCGAAGGTACGTGGGCCCCGCGCTCCAGTCCGCACCCAGGTTGGCGGTATACTTCGGCACATCGGTCCGCCACTGCCCCGCCGTGACGGTGCCGTTGTCGCCCGTGAATCCTTGCGTATACACGGCATGGGTCATTCCATAGTTGGCATAAAGCCCCAGGCCGTCGCCGAAGTGTTTCTCGAACTTGAGGGTGAAGCCGCGGTAGCGTGCGCTGCCGGCGTTGTACTCGTTCGTCACCCCGGTCGAGGAATCGTAGCTGTAGCTGAAGATGTCCTGAAACTGCCGGTTGAACACCGCCACACTGGCCTTGCCCCAGTCGCCGGCGTAGCGGACGCCCGCATCGATGCTGTTGACGTATTCCGGTTTCACTGTCACGGGCGCCGGCGAGGGCGCAGAACCGATGAGACTGTAGAACGCGCTGACATTCGGCGCCTTCTCGCTTCTGCCCCAGTTGACGAAGGCATTCCAGTCCGGCGCAAAGTCGTAACGGCCGCCAATCGAGGGCTCGGTGAACGCGTAGCTCTTCCCGGCCTGTCCGGCGTAGCCGTAATAATAGCCCTGGGCATCCATGGCGCCGACGTGGGTGCGCACCAGCTTCACGCCCGGGTAGAGATGCACCCTCTTGTGCCACAGCGCGACATCGTCCTGGAGGTATCCATCGAGGTACTGGACCGTGTCCTCCTCGTACCAGGCATCGTTGAGACCGATCGTCGTCGGCACCGGCGCGGAGCCATACCAGTATTCCTGCGAGGTATCGTGGAACTCGTCGACGAGGCCCCCGAAGCCAACCGTATTGTACGGCAGCATCAACGTGAAATCGGCTCTGCCGCCCACGCCCTTGTAATCATCCAGATAGCGCTGGAAGGCGCTGCCGGCGGCGCATGACCCAAACATGGCCTGGGCTTGTACGTGTCATAATTGGCGCCATAACCGGTCAGCGCGGAGCAGCTCTTGATGCTTTCCGGTATCCGATACCCGAGATACGTCCCGCCGCCCTTCGAGGGGTTGGCCGTCGCCGGATTGCCGTAGGCGGTGCGATCATTGCGGTTGTCGCTGACGAACAGCCTGATGTCCGCCATCGTGTAATCATTGACCAGTGAATCCAGACCCAGGATCACATTGGTCGCCCGCGTCTTATCCCACTCGGCGTAGACGTTCGTCGGCCAGAACCAGTTGCGCCCAAATTGATCGAGAAGCGGTTGCGGCACCTTGTCGGGGGGATTTCCGGACTCGGTATTGTTCGAGACGATCAGAGACAGCTTGGACTGGTCGGAATCGAAGGGCTGAACCAGCGACAGGTAGGACGCATTCACCGTGCCGCGGATGTTCTGCTCGAAGTTCTTCTCGACGATGTGATGGAATGCGGCATGCACGCGCAATCCATTCAGACCCTGGAGACTGCCGCTGTCGATCGAAGCGCCTTCGGTGTTGATGTCTCCGCCGCCGTTACGGTGCGTGACGGATTGCAATGGGTGCGGATGCGGCGGGCGCGGCGCGCTTCATCCGGCGTGATGCCAGATGCGGAACGCGCGCAGGAGAAAGATCACTCCCAGCACCAGAAAGAGAGCGCTGGCGACATAATGGATGGCCTTGAGCGGCACTTTTGCCGAGAGCGCCTTGCCGAGAAACACCGCCGGGGCGCACGCGAGCAGCATCCCCGCGGTCGCACCGCCGATGACCGCCGTGAAACTGGAATAGGCGGCGCCCAACACGGCAACCGCGATCTGGGTCTTGTCGCCGATCTCGGCGACGAAGATGCCGGCGAATGCGGCCCAGAAGGCGCTGCCGCGCGCCTCCATTGAGGACTTCACGTCGACGTCCTCGCCCCTGAGCTCCCAGAGCGCCATCACGATCAGGCTTGCCCCGACCAATACATTCAGGCGCACGGGGGTCAGGAAATGACCGAGTCGCTCCCCGATGAGCGCGGCAATGACGTTGCTCGCGAGCGCGGCGCAGAAGACCCCCGCGAGGATCGGCCACGGCCGGCGGAAGCGCGCGGCGAGCACCAGCGCGAGCACCTGGGTGCGATCGCCGATCTCGGCGATCCCGATGGTCGAGAGGCTGGCGAGAAATGCCTCGATCACGCGGGCACGCCCGCCCGGCGCTGTGTCTTTTCGTCTGCCATGATGTTATCGGAAAACTGTATTATACGCACCGGGAGCGGCACCGCGCGGCGGCGTCGCGGCCGACCCTGGGCAGACCAAGAGTACAGACACATGCGCTCACGAATGCCGATCCGGCTGCCGGGACGCAAATGGCTCATCGGTGCGGCGGTGGCCGCGCTGCTGTTTCTGTCGTACCTGTGGGCCGGCTATGTGCTCGCGCCCCGGCTCATCCGCTCCGAGGCCGCCCGCTGGACGAGCGAGCACCCGGGCCTGTCGCTCGGGCTGGGGACGATCAAGGTCGATCCGCTGCGGTTCACGCTCTCGATTCGCGCCATTCACCTGACGGATCGCGGCTCAGCCCTGTTCACGCTCGGGCGGCTCTACATTGCGATCTCTCCCCTGTCGCTCTTCGAGCGGGGCTACGACATCACGGCGCTCGATCTCGATCAGCCCGCCGTCCATGTCGTGATGGGCGCGGACGGAACGGTCAACCTGGCCGCGCTCCAGGGCCCAGCGGGGCCGGCCAGCGGCCCCGCGCCGCTCGTTCGCATCGATGATCTTCGCGTCTCCCAGGGCGCGCTCAGCTTCACCGACCTCGGGCGCAAGCCCGCGGCGCGGCTCGCCCTGGCTCCAATCAACTTCCGTCTGACTCGGTTCCGCACCCGAGGCACCTCGAACGGCCGGTTCGTGCTGCAGGCCGATGGTGATGGAGCGAACCTCGCCTGGCAGGGGCGGGTGTCGCTCTCGCCCTTCGCCTCACGCGGCACGGTCTCCCTCAACGAACTGCGGGCCCGCTTGCTCGCGCAATTTCTGCCGCCGCACCTGCCCATGACGCCGGAGGCGGGGCAGCTGAGTCTCAGCGCGCAATACGATGTCGCGCAGAGTGCCCGTGGATTGGACACCCGCTTATCGGCCGTGGATTTCGTGGCGACCGGCCTCGACCTTCACGGCAATGTGCAGATCGCCCGCATCGAGGCGAACTCGGGCGGGCTGCACGTTGCGAGCGGCGCCTCCGCCACGGGGTCGCTCCCGGCCCTCACCCTGCACGGCCTGCAGTTGACCGGCACCGGTCCGGCCGCGGGTGAGACTCTGCGGCTCGCGCGCCTGAGCCTCGAGGGCACCCGTCTCGATGAGGGACACCACCGCCTCAGCGCCTCGTCCCTCGATCTTGCGGGCATTTCGCTGCCCGTACGCCGCACCCGCAACGGCCGGATCACCCTGCTGCGCTTTCTCCCCGCTTCGAGCCCCACCCCTGCGCCCACCGCCGGATCGGCCCGCCCGCGCCCCGCGGCCTGGCAGTTCCAGCTCGCGCATCTGACCGTGACGGACGCCGTGGCGCCGGTGGAGGATCGTGCCGTCTCTCCGGCCGCACGCTTCCGGGTGACGCTGCACTCCCTTACCGCGACCTCCCTGAGCAATGACCTCGAGCGCGCGGTTCCGTTCACCGTGCGCGCCAGCATCGACCGCGCCTATCTGGCCCTCGATGGCCGGGTCACCCCCGCGAGCCGAAGCGCGGCGTTGTGGCTGTCACTCGCGCACCTGTCTCTGAAGACATTCACGCCCTACCTGCCGCTCGCGCCCTCCGCGCAGCTGCACTCCGGAGAGCTTGGCATGCGCGGCTTCGCCGAGCTCGCAAGGGGCAATCTCATTCGTGTCAGCGGCCGCCTGGATGCCCGCGACGTTCGACTGCGCGACCGGACTGCCGGCACGGGTCTTTTCGGGTGGCGCGATCTGACTCTGAGCGGCCTCGAGTATCGTCCGGCACATCTGGTGATCGGCCGCGCAAGGCTCACCGCGCCAACCGGTCTCATCGAGATCCTGCCCAACCGCACATTGAATCTCGCCGCACTGGCTCCACCGCCCGCCAAGGCGGGAGCGCTGCCCACGCATGCTCCGCGGCGACCGGTTGCGCGGCCCCGGCAGGCGCCGGCATTCGCGGCGCTGTTGCGGCGTCTCGATATCGAGAAGGGCTCGATCACTTTCGCGGATGAATCCATCGAGCCGAATTTCCGGGCGCCGATCGATGAGTTGCGCGGCACGATCAGCAACGTCTCGACCTCCCACAGCGCGATAGCGCACATTTCGCTCGCCGGTCAGGTGATCAATCAATACTCGCCCGTGACGGTCGCCGGAACATTCAACCCCTACGGGCTCGGCCGCAGCACCGACATTCGCGTCGCCTTCGAGAACATCCAGCTGCCCATCTTCAATCCGTACTCCGACTTCTATGCCGGATACGCCATCGCCAAGGGCACGCTCAGCACGCGCTTCCATTACCGCATCGTCAATCGGGAGCTTCACGCCGACCACCACATCGTCATCGATCAGCTGCAGTGGGGCGGCCCGAGCGGCAGCAAGCACCGTGTCGGCTGGCCCATCCGTCTCGCGACGGCGCTGCTGAAGAACCGCGCAGGCGTGATCCGCCTGGACCTGCCGGTGACCGGCTCGCTCGACAACCCCCACTTCGACATCTGGCCGATCGTCTGGACGATGCTGAGGCACCTGCTGGTGAAGGCGGCCCTCGCGCCCTTCGATCTCATCGGCAGACTGTTCGCCGGCGCCCAGAAGGCGCAGTACATCGACTTCGTGCCCGGTTCCGCGGCGCTGCCCCCGGAAGCGGCCAACAGCCTCACGGCCCTGGCGCACGCACTGGCGCAACGGCCGGCCGTACAGGTGGATGTGCCCGCGGGCCCGGCAGGGGCGACGGATGAGGTGGCCATCGAGGACGCCCGGATCGATGCGCTGCTGATCGCCCGCACAGGCGGGCACCGCCCGCAGAGCGCCCCGCTCAGCCTGAGCAAGCAGCTGCGCGCACTCGCCTCGCTTTATCGGGCGAGGCTCAAGAAGCGGCCGCCGTATCCGCCGCATCTGCCGCTGCCCGCCACCTCCACAGCGGGCTCGACGGGCGCCTCACCGGCGGACAAGACTCGCTTGCTCGAGCAGGCGAAAATCCAATGGCTGCGCAGGGAGCTGAGGCCGACCGTACGGCCCTCCGCGAGCGCGCTCACCGCGTTGGGATTGGCCCGCGCGACCCACGTGCAGGCTGCGCTTCTGGCCAAAGGCATCCTGAAGCCGGATCGGGTATTTCTCACCGCCAACGAATCAGGCACTCCCTGGCGCGATCGGATCAGGATCAAGCTTGCGCTGAAGTAGCCCCGGCCGCTCAAGGATCGAGCTTGATGCGCGCGAAACGCCGGGCGATGCCGGGATCGAGGTGCGTGGCGGCGGTGAGGTCGGACTCGCCCAAGGCCTTCTTGCCCTGGCGCAGCTCAGCGACACCCCGGCCGTAGAGCGAGTCGGCAATCCTGGGATTGATCCCGAGCGCCGCATCGTAGTCCCCGATCGCCTGCGCCAGCCGGCCCAATCGCAGATACACCAGGCCACGGCTGTCGAGGATGGCGGCATTTTTGGGCAGCCACCCGAGCGCGCGGTCACAGTCCTTGAGCGCCCTGCGGAGTTGAATTCCCGCTTCGGCACGGATCCAACAGCGCGCATTCAGCGCCACGGGAAGCAGCTCATCGCGGCGGTGGTAATAGATCCACTGGTCGATCTGGCGGATGGCGTCATCGTACTGTCCGATCCGGCCGTACAGCCGGGCGAGCGGTAGGTGCAACTCCGACTCATCGGGAGCCTGCAGCGCCACGATGTTGATGTCGGTCCGTGCCTGGCTGGCCGCCGTCCCCGGCGCGTGCTTCCAGGACAGGAGCAGCTGCGCGCGCGCGAGTCTCGCCTGGAAGAGGTTGGACTGAAGCGCAATCGCGGAACTGAAATCGGCCAGCGCCTTGGCCGGCTGCTTCAGGGCCTGTTCGATCCGGCCGCGGCGAAAGCGGTACTCGGCATTCTTCGGATCGAGCCGGCAGGCCCGGGTCAGATCGGTCAGGGCACGCGCAGATTGCCCCTCGGAGGCATAGGCCATGCCCTGACGGGCGAGCTCGTCCGCATCGGCGGGGCTGCCGGAGGCAGGCGCCTGCGCAGCCGCCCCCGTCCGCGCGGTGGTCGAGGCCGGGGCGGCGCTCGCGCCCCCGGGGCCGGTGCCGGCCAGCACGGGCGCGGCGCCCGTCCTCTTGATGAGATATCGCTGGCCGATGGCGAATACCGGGCCTCCGTTGTACGTGAAATAGAGTCTGTGCTGGCGGTTTGACACGTACACATGGTGCGAGAGGAAGAAATCCGCCCCCAGGAACATATCCACTTTGCCGAAGGTGCGGATGTCGCCGACCATCAGCTGGGTGTGCTCGATCTTCTCGCCCCCGATTTCGAACAGGGCCACCGGCGCAATCCAGGCCTTGCGCCACCTGCGCGCGATGCCGCCAAACTTGCCCGCCGGCCTCACCCCGGGGCTGTCGGTCATGATGCCCAGCCGCTTCGCGGCGGCGAGCGTGAGCATCGAGCGGCCGAATCCAGTATCGAACAGCACACGGATGCGCTTGCCGTTCACCGTGGCATGGCCGATCAGGTGGGGGCGCCTGAGGCTGGTCTCACGCAACTTGACCACCCCGATGGGCTGATTGCCGGCCCAATAGGCAAGCGGCAGATCGGCGCAGTGGCTCGTCTCGACCAGGCGCATCTTGCCCGCGGCAAAGTCGTATTCCACGTCGAAGACCCGCCACAGGTTATCGCCGAGCAGGCCCACCGCGCCGGAAGGGTAATCGTTGCCGCCCACGAGGAACTGCATGTGGCGCAGCGGAACGTGGAGGAAGGTGAAGGTGTCCACCGTGGCGATGTCGGCGTTGGTGTCACCATTGACCCCCCGGATGTAGAATCCAGGCGGAGCCATGTCCTCCGGAAGACTGTATTGAGCGCGCGCCGCCGGCGACAGCATGCTCCAGAACGCCCCCGTGTCGACGATGAACCGCGCCTTGGTTCCGTTGATTCTCGCCGAGACCATGGGCCGCAGCCCCTTCATGGTGACGGGAATTGCCGGAAACCGCTCGATCCGGCACTGACCGGCCGCGGCCGGCGAGAGGGCAAGGAGCGACAGCGTCGCAATCCAGCCCCGTCGGATCAGATGACTCATACCCGCAGTGCTCCCTCGATCCGGCGGCCCATGCCGCCTCCACCCTAAGACGAATGAGCGAATCGACGCGGCACGCCCACGGTATTGTTATTGAGGCAGGGTGGGCCAGACATCCTCGATAGCTTGCTCCCGCGGGCACAGCCGAACAAGGGCCACTCGAGCGGCGCTGATGTCGACGCTGGGGATCGACCTGGCGCGGCTGCCCGCGCCGCAGCCCCCTCTGCCGAAGGAGCTCATGGCCGCCGAGCGTCTGCGCCAGAATCAGCTTCACATGACGGTTCGGCTTGAAAGACCTTGATGTTTTCGTTTCGGATCAGCATGTCGGCGTCCTTCGCGAGAACGTCGTGACCGGCTTGACGGACCTCGAATGCCAGCCGGCGATCCCGCCGGAACTCGCGGTCTCGCTGCTGATGTCGCCAGGGGTTCGAGGACGCATGTGCTCTGTCTGGCATTCGACGGACCGGGAAGTACGGTGGGTCCATCGAGCGCCCGTTTCGGATGATCAACAATTTTGCTCACCCGGGCACCAGGACATCGGCCGCCGCGCGCTGCCGATCATGGTCATTCCGAACGACATGCTGCGCAACGGATTGGAACCGCCCGCTTGAAATTCAGTACGGGAATCAAAATAGGCGGGTTTCGTCCACACACCCCGCTCCGCTGAAACAAAAAGGACCCGCAATGGGCCCTTTTGTTTCAGTGGCGGAGAGGGTG
>JAJYDK010000083.1 GCA_021777555.1 Pseudomonadota bacterium
TGCCTGCTCTCGGCGCGCGCGGTGCGCAGCATCGGCCAGGGGGCGACCGTGGCGAGCTTCAGCCTGTATCTGCATGCGCTCGGCTTCACCGGCGCGGCGATCGGCCTGGTCCTCATGGCCGGCCTCGCCTTCGGGGCCCTGCTGACGCTGTTCGTCGGCCCGCTGAGCGACCGCGTGAGCCGCCGGCGGCTGCTCATCATCTACGAGTTCGCCGCGGCCGCTGCGGCGCTGGCGGCGATCGTCTCACCCAACGAGGCGGTCCTGATCGCAGCCGCCACCCTCGCCGGCTTCGGCCGCGGCGCCAACGGCGCAGCCGGTCCCTTCTCGCCCGTCGAACAGGCCTGGCTCGCTCGCGAGGTCGACGGCGAGGCGCGCCGCCGCGCCCTGTCCTTCAATGCGACCCTCGGATTCGTCGGGATGGGAGTGGGCGCGTTGCTGGTCAGCGTGCCGCCGCTGCTGGGCTTCGGCTACCCGGATCTGACCAGCTTTCGCATCCTCTTCAGTCTGCCGCTGCTCGGCTCACTGGCCTCACTGGCGCTGATCAGCTGGACGCGCGAGGCGCCGCCGGTCGCACTGGCGGCGGCCCCAACAGACCCCCTCGAGGCGCAGATCAAACGCGATGAGAACCGCCGCATCCGCAAGCTCGCCGTCACCAACGCCGTCAACGGACTGGCGATCGGCATCATCGCCCCGCTGATCGCGTACTGGTTCCTGCGCCGCTATGGGGAAGGCCCCGCGGCCATTGGACCGGCGCTCGCGGCGAGCTTCGCGCTGGCGACGCTCGGGGCGGTGCTCGCCCACCACCTAAGCCAGCGCATCGGGACGGTCCGCGCCGTGACGGCGATGCGCGTGGTCGGACTCGCACTGATGCTCTGCGTTCCCTTCTCACCCGACTTCGGTCTGGCCGCGGCGCTGTATGCGGCCCGCGGTCTGTTCAATCGCGGCACGGCGGGGGTACGCCAGGCGGTGGCCGCGGGGCTGACCCGCGCCGAACGGCGCGGCACGGCGGCGAGCGTGCAGAACCTCTCGATGCAGATCCCGCGCGCCATCGGCCCGGTCATCGGCGGCTGGCTGATCCATCGCGGCGAGTTCACCGCGCCGTTCATGCTCGCTGCGGCGCTGCAGGGGCTGTACATCGTGCTCTACCAGCGATTCTTCGGTGGCGCAGACGAAGCGGCACGGGCCGCTGCGGCCGCAGGCGGCGATCCTCTTTAGAACGACGGTTCGTGCGCACGTGCCCCAAAAGCACACTCCTCAATCGCCTACACGATGCTCGCGCCACGGATCACCCCAAAGTGACCTGAGCGCCTGGCGCCTGACGAATTGCTATTTCCCACGGGCCGCGACAGGGTCCCGAGCGCTGCTCGAGAACCTCAGTTCACGTCAGCAATTGATTCGCGATCGCCATCGTGGTCTTGGGGTGAGGCGAATTGACTTTTGAGGCACCGCCCTAGAGCACAAAAAACGGTTGGCCACTGCTTCGAAAACAGAACATGCCGGGGCGCAGGATCGCGAAGTGGATTCGTAGACCAACGACAGCAGTGCGCCTTCGCAAAGAGCATGCGGTTCATCGCGACTTTCCGCTTGAATCGAGAATCTCCCGCAGCACCTGAACTGGCGTCGCGTCGAAGTCCGAATCGTGTCCCACAAATTCTGCCCATGCCTCATCCGCCCACGCGACCAACTTTCCTCGGACCTCCTTCAGAGCTTCCGCCGTACTCCCAGCGATTCGTGCGACGTCGTAATAACCCGGCGTGGAGCTCCCGAATCATTTGGCGGCGTGACCCATCGATCCGGCACGGCAAAATCAACCCTGACCGTCGACGTGCACGTACGGAAGATCAGATGGAGCTGCGTCGGCAGATGTTGATGCTCTGAACGCTCGCAAGATCAAGGTCGCGTGCAAGTGGCTTGAACCGCACGTCCATCGAATCGAGGTGTTCTCTCTGCCACCGTACTTCCCGGAGTTGAATCGATCCGAGTACTTCAAGGACGGCCTGCGGCGTGAGATCCAGCGCGGCGCACCGTCAAAGGACGTGACGGACTTGAAATGGATGATGTCCAGACACTCTCGCCGCATCCAGAGGGCGCCGGACCGCGTGCGTGCCTACGCCAAGCCTCACCACATCAATTATGCCGCGTACGTCGCCTGCGATTTTGTTGGGTCAATCAAGACCCTACAGCACTGGCGCCCAACGCTCGGCGTGATGCCTTGAAGGGCGCGCCCGGGACGATGCCTCAAACGAACTGTCCGTCGCTCGACCGGGGCGGGAGTCCTCTGGCCCAGCAGTTCTGCCGCCTTGCGCCGCTTCTCGCGGCCCAGGATTGCTCAGATCCGCGTCACGCCGAGTTCGCACCGGCGAGCGTGACACCGTTGGCGTCTCCCAGCCAGTAATAGCTCCGGCTCTTTCGCGGATTTTGGATTGTGTGGTTCAGTACACCGATTGACAGTGCCCCCCCTTGGTGCGAGCATCTACGCAGGAACCCCATGCTATCTTAGCATGAGATCAACGCTGTCACCGAAACCTGCAATGAGTGACACTATGGCGGCCAACCAAACGTTCCGGGCTGCAATACTGATCGGCTAATTGATGCTAACGGCCGATCACGCAGACGAGCTTAAACTGTGGAACATGATCGGTACCAATGCCGATCTGCCCGAGATCCTGGCGTGTTTGATTCGATTTGTCGAAGCCAAGCTGACCAGCTTCCATGCCGCGGTATTTCTCCTGCACGAAGGCGATGCGCAGCTGCGACTCGCGACACCACTAAGACTGCCCGCCGCCCTCGTTGAGCAACTGAAATGCCGACCACTCGCGCGTACCGGCGACGCGTCGCTCACCGCGGTGATTCGCAACGAAGGCATTTTCATCGGCGACCCGGTTGCCCCACAAACCACCACCGGCGTTACGTCAGTGGCCCATGCGCATGGAATACGTTCGGAATGGGCAATGCCGTTGACGACCGACACGTTACGCCTGGGCGTTCTCGCCTTGTACAGCACTCAGGCGGGCTTGCCCAGCGAGCCGCAGCGAAAATTCTTGGAAAAGTGCGCGCGTATTGCTGCGCTGGCGGCTTACAACGACCGACGCCATAGGCTTCATGACGCCCAGAAACACCTGCTGAGCACCATCTACGACAACGTCAGCGACGTGCTTTTCTCCGTTACGGTATCGGAGAATCATGAGTTCATATTCGAAAGCGCGAACCGGCGTTTCTTTGAAGCAACCTGCTTGTCGGCGCACCAGGTCATCGGACTGCCGATTGAGCGCGTAATTCCCGAACCATCACTGTCACTGGTTAAGCGGCACTACGAACAGGCCATACGTGAACTTCGCACTGTTCAATGGGAGGAAACCACTCCTTACCCCGCCGGGCTCAAGACGGGCGAGGTGCGCATTACCCCGATATTGGACGACCGCGGCATCTGCACGCGCTTGGTGGGGTCGGTGCGTGACGTCACCGAGCACAAAATTCTGCAGCAGCAACTGGAGAGGACGAGTCGATTATATGCCGCATTGAGTCAATGCAATCAGGCAGTCGTTCAAAGCGAAACCGACCAGCAACTGTTCGCCACTGTCTGCGAGACATCCGTAACGCAGGGCGGAATGCGATTCGCCTGGATTGGGCTTCGCGATAATGCAACCAACCTCCTCAAGCCCGTCGCGTTCCATGGGTACGGCTCCGAGTACATCGACGACATCAAGGTATCCGTAGACGCGCGCAATCCGGTCGGCCTTGGCCCAGGCGGCACGGCGTACCGGGAACAGCGACCCGTCTGGTGTCAGGATTTTCTTTCCGAGAAGATCCTCGCACCCTGGCGCGACCGCGGATCCCGGGTCGGGTGGAAATCAATGGCAGCCTTACCGTTGACTTGCGACGATTGCGTGATCGGCGTGTTTTTCCTTTACTGCGACACACTTCATGCATTCGACTCGGAAGCACAACATTTGCTCGCCGAAATGGCCATGGACATCAGCTTCGGGCTCACCAAACATAAAGACCGGCGGGAGCGGCTCACCGAACAAGCCGATTTGCAGAAGCTTTCGCGCGTGGTCGAGCAGAGTCACAACATCGTCGTAATTTCGGATTCCGACGCACGGATCACGTACGTGAACCCTGCATTCCAGAGAATCACGGGCTATTCGGGTGCCGAAGTCATCGGTCACGGCACCAAGCTGTTGATGTCGCCGCAAACGCCGCCATCCACCTACGCGGAACTGAGATCTCGACTTGCCCAGGGCAAGAGCTGGCAAGGAGAACTCGTCAACGTCAAAAAGGACGGCACGGAATTCATTTGTCTGGCGCATGTGTCGCCTCTGCGATCAAAGGATGGCACGGTTTCAAGTTTCGTTGGCGTCGGTCATGACATCACCGAGCAGCGTAAATCTGAAATGCAAATTGACTACCTGACAAACTTCGACGCGCTGAGCGGCCTGCCCAATCGCACACTCCTAGGCCGGCGTTTCGAGGCAGAGATCCAACGGTCTCCGAATGGCGATAGAAACATCGCCCTGATGATCTTCGATCTTGATCAATTCAAGTTCTTCAATGAGGCGGACGATCACACGCTCGGCGACAAGTTGATTGGGGAGATTGGACTGCGACTGCAGGAAACGATCGAGGATGATGGCGTCGCGTGCCGACTCGGTGGCGACGAATTTGCAATCATGCTGCCCGACGTCAACATTCAGCAGGCGCCGAGTGCGGCACAAAAGCTGCTGGCGAAGCTGGCGGTGCCGTACGGAAATGAGAGCGACCGCATCACGATGTCGGCGTCGGTCGGCATCGCAATTTATCCGGATGACGGGGCGGACTTCAGCACGCTGTCCCGGAACGCGGAATTGGCGATGTACAGAGCGAAACTCGATGGACGTGGCTGCTGGCGTCTTTATACCGAAGCGTTGCACACGTCGACGAAGCGAACCATACAGATAGTAGGCAAATTGCGACGGGCAATATATGACGGAGCTCTTGAGCTTCATTACCAGCCGCAGTTCGCATCAAATCGCGTCGTTGGGGCGGAGGCACTGCTACGCTGGACGGACCCCGCCTTAGGGACCGTGTCGCCATCCGAGTTCATTCCGATCGCAGAAGATTCCGGTTTGATCATTGCGATTGATGATTGGGTCCTGCGTACGGCGGTGCGGCAGACCAAGGAGTGGTTGGACGCCGGCATGGACTCACTTGTGATCTGCGTGAATGCCTCGCCGCAGCAATTCCGCAGTGAGGGATTTTGTGAAAATCTGGTGCAGATTCTCGACGCCTCTGGGTTGCCGCCGCAAAAACTTGAGCTCGAGATCACGGAAGGCACGGCCATGCGGGATCCGGAGAACGTCGTGGCAGTACTGAGAAGACTGACGGATCTTGGGGTCCGCATAGCGATCGACGATTTTGGAGTAGGCTATTCTTCGCTCAGTTATTTGAAGAGATTCAAGGTTCATAGACTGAAAATCGATAAGAGCTTCGTTCGCGATCTGGTTACGGACGAGAATGACCGCGCGATCGTCGCGACGATCATTTCGATGGCAAAGCACATGGGCTTGGAGATCCTCGCCGAAGGAGTGGAGACTCAGGAACAATTGGAATATCTGGCAGCGCACGGATGTGAGCTCGCGCAGGGTTACCTGCTCAGCATGCCGCTTCCGGCCGCTGAATTCGTGACGTTCTGGAAGGCTTGGAAAAATCGGCAGCAAAGTACGCCCCGGGTCAACGAGCTTTGACCCGTAGCGAAGGCTGTGGCGAGAGCATGTGCGGGAATGCTTCGCAAGCGTTTGGATGGGCGTGTCTGCTTTTTTGCGCTTGAGGTGGGCAAGGAGGACTGCTGCCACATCGGCCGGTCATCGTGGACGCGAACACCATGGCATGAGCAGTGCTCTGCTTTCCGAGTCGTGCGGTGAGTCGATCTCCGCATTGCGGCGCGTTAACGCCCGATGCGTGTCGAGGTCACGGCAGCCGCCGTGCTCGACACCGAGATCGCTCAGACCCTTGCCCAAATCGGTGCCGTGGATGTCATTTCCGGAATTGAAGCGGGACGCTTCAAAAGGTGTTCCGCAGATAGTTCCTCAAGCCCTCGCCGCTGCTCGGCCGTAATGCCCTCGTACTTCGGTGCGCGGCGGCCGAACGAGGATTTTCGGCCGGTACGCCGACGACGGGTGTTGGCTACCAACGCATCAGGAATTCGTGTGGTAGCGCCCGCGTCACGCGCCGCAGCAGTCGGCCCTGGCGCCATGGGCACGTTCGATTCGAGCACGGCCTCAAGGCCCAGGGTTTCGAGATTTTTCGCGGAGAGTATGACGCCGAGGAATGGGGCGAGGTGCTCGGCGATGCGGTCAGGGCGGCTGCTCTGGTCGATCGCGTGCTGCATCACTGCCACTTGGTGAACATCCACGGCAACAGCTCTCGGGTGCGCGACCACATGGCGCTGCATCGAACGTTCAGAGCCGATCTAGAACAATCTGCCGAGACTTGCGCTGCCGCCAGGGCAATCAAAGGCGGCCAGCGCCAAGAGCGCCTAGAAAAGTGTGCAATTTTGGTCCGCCAGACCTGTGCAGTTTTCGTCCGGCGGTGACAGTCTCAGATCAATGATGCAAGGTACAGCGGCGCGCGGCGTGAAAGACAAACTCGCCGCACCAGAGTCAAGGCACGGCGCCCATGCGCGCAAAGCCTGCCAATCGCCCGCCGGCGGATGATGTGAGCCGCGGCGCTCAGAGCGGGGCGTTCGTGTGGCGTCTTGCCATCAGGCCCGCTTCCGAGGGTCCTCGCGTCGAGCGTCAGACCGCCGGCCTGCGCCCCGATTCTGACGTCCCCATAATTCGTTCTCAGCCTTTTCGGACCGGCGCGTCATGGTCCCCTGTAGGACCTTCGCCTCGCGCCGACCGGGCAAGGCGTTGCGCCCCGCAGGGGCAGCGACACCCGTTCAGACGGTCAGGCGCAGGAGCGGCCCCATGGCCGCGGCGCCAAGCAGCACGCCCAGCGCCAGTACGACGGTGAGCAGCGGCAGCCAGAGCGCCGCTCGCCCCGGAATGCCGAGCATCCGACCCACCATGGCGCGTCCGCCCCGCGGCAGAGGCGCGAGCAGCCGCTCGACGCGCCGCTGCAGACTTTGCCCGTCGCCGATCAGGCGCGCGTGCGCCAGCTGCGTACCGGGCATCGCCGCGCGCTCGCGCGCCGGCAACGTGCCGAGAAAGCGGACCGAGGCGAGCACGGCGGCGGCCAGATCGGACCCGTTGGTCCCGCAGCGGCGGGCCT
>JAJYDK010000009.1 GCA_021777555.1 Pseudomonadota bacterium
CAATTCCACCCGTCCGCCGTAGGTATCGGAAGTGTTGTAGTTGTTCTTGAGCCAAGGCCCGACGGTGATGGCGCCGGCGCCGATCGGCGATCCGATGGCGCATTGCCCCGTGTTTCCGCCCGGCCCGATCCCGCTCGCCTGGAGTGACCAGGTGGGGAATGTTCTCACGCCGTTGAAGATACAGCCATTGGCATCGGTGCCGGCGACGTTGCTGATGAAACCACCGTGATGCACGTCCCAGCCGACCAGGCGGACGGCCGCGTTGGCCCACAGCGGAATATTGACAAAGCCCTGGATGACGTGCCCCGGGCCGCCGTCCTGGATGATGTTTTCCTGCAGATCGTAGCCGGCGGAGAACCTGGTCGGATCCGGCTTGTTGGTGATGATGCGCACCGCGCCGGCCTCGGCGCTGGATCCAAACAGCGTTCCCTGCGGCCCTTCCAGCACCTCGATGCGGTTGATGTCGTACATGTGCTCCGGCACCACCCCGGTGATGGTGGTGACCGGCTGCTGATCGAGATAGACGCCGACGCTCGGCTCGGATCCGGAGTGATTGCCGTCGCCGCCGCTCACCACGTCGCGGATGTAGATGATCGCGCCACCCGGCCCGCCATTATCGCCCTCGCCCTGGCTGCGCACGAACGTCACGGTCGGCGCCATCTTGACGTAGTCGTCGATGTTCGCGATGTTGAGCTGCCGCATCTCCTTGTTGTTGAACACCTCGACGCTGATCGGAACGTTCTGCAGGTTCTGCCGGATCTTCTGCGCGGTGATCACGATCGTCTGCAGGCCGCCGCCTCCTGCCGTCTGGGCCTGGGCCGCGGACAGACCCGCGACGAGGGCCGCGAGCGGCACGCCCGCCCTCATGATCGTGCGAAGCGGCGTGGCCCTCTGTGTCCTCGTCTGCTCGCGTAACAGCTTTCTACGTCGACTGCGCGTCATTGTTGACTCCCCGTTTTTAGAATGATCAATCTTGCAGGCACGACCCACCGACTCCGCCCGGCAGCGGGCAGGAGATCAGCCAAAGTCCGGAACCCGTGGATATCCGGTCAGAACCTCTCCCAGGGCGCTCTTGAGCGGCCCGAGCCAGGGCTCGTAATGGCGCCAACGCTCCACCCCGTCGCGATAAATCGGCTGGCGCACCTGTTCGGAACTTGCCGTGCGCACGGCCCGCTCGTTCTCGTAGAACCGCAGGCAGTCCGCGTGAAACGGCAGCCGGCAGTGATCGAGGAGTCGACGCACCTCGGTCTCGGTATTCTCGATCATGGCCTCGTAGTACACCCGATGCACCCGGCCCGGCGAGACCGCGTCGTAATGCGCCATGAGCTCGACGTAATCCCGGTAGTAGCGCCCGAGATCCTCGAGGCCATACGTGAACCATTGGCCGCGCGCGAAGTGCTGCTTGAAACACGAGAAGCAGCAGCCCACGGGATGGCGCCGCGCGTCGATGATCACGGCGTTCGGCAGAATGAGCTCGATCAGGCCGACGTACCAGAAATTGTTCGGCATCTTGTCGATGAAGAACGGCGCGTCGGTCTTGCGCACGATGCGGGTCTGCGCCAGGTACCGCTCGCCGAGGGAGCGAAGCTCCTCGCGCGTGAGCGATGCAACCCTCTCGAGATAAGACACGTCCTCCGGTCCGCGCTCCGGGCCGGCAAGCTCGCGGGCGAGCTTCGGCATCTCGGGCAACTCCATCGTTCCCTCGACGAGGGGGTGGCTCGCGAGGATCTGCTCGATCAGCGTCGAGCCGGCGCGCGGCAGGCCCACGATGAAAATCGGATCGGCGGCCTGAGCGCCCGCGCCGGCGCGCTCGCTCAGGAACTCCTTCGTGAACAGCCGCTTCGAGCCGCGCGCGAAGCGGGTATTCTCTTCCGCGTCGTAGCCGTGCACCCTGCGACGCAGGGCATTTCCCGCCGCGTAGTGCGCGAAGGATTCAGCGTAGGACGCCGAGTCCTCGAGCGCCTTGCCGAGGGCGAATTCGAAGTGCAGCCGGTCGTCGTCGGTCAGATCCGTGCGCGCGAGGGCCTGATGCAGGGCGAGCACATCTTGCTCGCTGAAGCGGAAAGTCTTGAGATTGGCGAGACTCCACCACGCTTCCCCCAGCCTCGGCTCGATGGACAAGGCGCGCCGATAGGCGCTGACGCTTTCCGGGATCCTGCCGGTCGTCTTGAGCGCGTGTCCGTAACTCAGCCACAACTTCGGCTGTTGCGGATATTGCGCGAGCACCGATCCGTACGCGGCGATCGAATCCGCGTAATTGCCGAGACTCGCCGAAATGGCGGCGTGCAGGCTGCGGTAGCCCGGATTGCCGGGCTCCTTCGCGAGCAGCCGCGCACACTGCTCCAGCGCCTCCGCGCCCCTGCCTTGTCGATTGAGCACCGTCGCATAGTTGTGGCGCGCCGCATCGAAGCCCGGTGCGAGCTGCAGGCAGCGCTCGAGAAGCGTCTGCGCCTCCCTGTAGCGAAGCTGGCGCGCAACCGCCTCGGCGAGCATGCGCAGCGCGGCCACGTCGGTCGGATGGCGCTCCAGATGCTCGCGCAGCAACTCCTCGGCCTCGGGGATGCGGTTGGCATTGAGCGCCGCGGCGGCCTCGCGCAGCCGAGGGTCCCGGGCGGCGGTCTTGATGTAGCGCGCGTAGGCGGCATCGGCCTCGGGCACATTGTCCAGGGCCGTCAACAGGTCGGCCAGCTCGAGCCACGCGGCCGGCATCGTCGGCTGCTCCTCGCACAACCGCCGCAGGACCTCGAGCGCGGCTTCGGTCTCACCGCATCTGCGGCGGGCCGCGCCGAGCAGCAACAGGGCCATGGGCTGTCGAGGGTCGTGTTGGAGGATGTCGGCGGCCTGGCCGGCCGCGAGCGCGGGCTCGGTCTCGAGCAGCCGGGTCGCGTGGCCGAGAGCGGTTTCCAGGGTGCCGAGCGCCGCGGAGGTATTCAAGCGCTCAGACCCGGGGCCCCGCGGCGCGGTGCGCATCCCTCGCTGCGCGGCGGGTCCGTGTTCGACCGAATCTCGCGATGTCCGGACTCAGTGACAATGGATCGACACCCACACGTCAGGGGTCATTACGCGTCGCAACATCGGGCCCATGACCTCCATTGGCCATGAGCGGACGTTGGCGTCGGTAACGCATGACACGTCTGCCCCCTATCGAGGCATGGTCACACATCTGGGCAAAAAATCAAGACGTCCGGGCCGGCCCCTCATGACGAGTCTCCGCTTTGGCGCAAAATTCAATTCGATCTCGGACAGGGCCGCAAGGGTGCGCGACCTGCCGAATGTCCCCGGCGATGAGCTATGCTTGCCCGAATGCAGAGCAAGACCCGGGTCGCCATCGTCTTTGGCGGCCAATCCACCGAGCACGAGATTTCCATCCTGTCGGCGCGCAACGTGCTCGCCGCCCTCGACAGGTCGCGGTTCGAGCCGCTGTTGATCGGCATCGACAAGCAGGGGCGCTGGCTGCTGCAGGATGCCGCGCGGCTCCTCGAGAGCGCGCGCGACCCCCGCCTGGTGCGCATCGAGGCAGGCGCGCCCTTTCCGAGGGATCTGCTCGCGGCGGGCCCGGCGGCCGATGCCGCGGAACGCATCGATGTGATCTTCCCCGTTCTGCACGGGACCCTGGGCGAGGATGGCACCCTGCAGGGACTGTTCGAGATCGCAGGCATCCCTTACGTGGGCGCGGGGGTGCTCGGCTCGGCGATCGGCATGGACAAGGACGTCGCCAAGCGTCTGCTGCGGGAAGCCGGTGTGGCGGTAACCGATTTCCTCACGCTGCGGATCGAGCGCTTCGAGGCCGATCCCCGCGGCGCGTGCGCCAGGCTCGCCTCCCTCGGGCTGCCGGTCTTCACCAAGCCGGCCAATGCCGGCTCCTCGGTCGGCATCCGCAAAGTGACCGACGCGGCGGGACTCGAGGACGCGATCCGATTTGCGTTCCAGTTCGATACCAAGGTGCTGGTGGAGACCGCGGTGAGCGCCCGCGAGATCGAGCTGGGCGTCCTCGGGGGCAATCCGCCCTCGGTGTCCGTCGCCGGGGAGATCGTGGTCCGCCATCCCGACGGCTTCTATTCCTATGACGCCAAGTACCTCGATGAGAGCAGCGCCCGCCTCGAGCTGCCGGCCCGCCTCAGCCCCGATGAGCTCACCCGCGCACAGGCGATGGCCGCCCGGGCCTTCGAGGTGCTCGAGTGTGAAGGCATGGCGCGGGTGGACCTGTTCCTGAAGCCGGACGGAACGCTGCTGGTCAACGAGATCAACACCATTCCGGGCTTCACCGCCATCTCCATGTATCCGAAGCTCTGGGCGCTTTCGGGGATTCCGCCCACGATGCTCATCAGCCGGCTCATCGACCTGGCGCTCGAACGCGGCCGGCGTCGCGCCGCCCTGCGACGCTCGCTCGGCACCTGAGCCATCCCAATCGGAGATCACGCGCCATGCAGATGTATTCGAGCCCCAGCTCCCCGTTCGCCCGCAAGGCCCGAGTGACCGCGCACGAGCTCGGGCTCGATGCGCGCATTACGCTCATCAACATCTCGCTCTCGCCCGTGAATCCGCATCAGGAGCTGCGCGCCCATAATCCGCTCGGCAAGCTCCCCGCGCTCATCACCGACACGGGTGAGACGCTCTACGACTCTCCGGTCATCTGCGAGTATCTCGATGCGCTCGCCGGCGGCGGCCGCATCTTTCCGGCCTCCGGTCCGGCGCGCTGGACGGCGCTGCGCCGTCAGGCGCTGGCCGATGGATTGACCGACGCCACGGTGCTCGTCCGATACGAGACCGCGGCACGCCCGACGACGCTTCAGTGGCAGCAGTGGATCGAAGGCCAGTTCCTCAAGGTGCGCACGGCTCTCGATGCGCTCGAGACCGAAGACCTCGGCGGCGCCTTCGACATCGGCGCCATCTCCGTGGCGTGCGCGCTGGGCTATCTCGATTTCAGGTTTCCCGAGGAACGCTGGCGAGAGACCCGCCCGCGCCTCGCGGCCTGGCATGCCGCGCTCAGCGAGCGGCCCTCGCTCGCCTCGAGCCGCCCCTCCTAGCGTCCAAGGGTCACCTCACGCCGCGGCGCGGTCGGCTTCGCCGTCCAACTCCCTGCACAGCTCCGACAGCAGCTTCGACAGCTCGCCCGCCATCACGGTGAAGTCGATGTCGAATTGCTCCACCGGATCGATCTCCTCGCCCTCGCCCTCCTTCTCCGGCGCGAGCTCGAGGAATTCCAGGCGCTTGATCTGCAGCTTCTCCGTCAACACGAAAGACACGCGGCCGTTCCACGTCAACCCCAGCTGGGTGGGACGCTTGCCCGATGCCAGATGTCCGCGGATGTCCTTGCCCTCGAGGGAGTGGCGGCGATAGCGTATGGTCGCCTTGGCGGCGTCCGCCGACTGCAGCTCGAGATCCTGCTCGACCGAGAACGGCCCCGCCGAGCCGCCCTGCGTGAGCCATGCGGCCATGCAGCCGCTCACCGAGCGCTGCACATCCAACGCCTGCACCGAGAGGCTCCCGAGCGTGTCGCGCAGGGTCTCGATGAGCTCTTCGGCGCGGGCGGCGCTGCCGGTGTCCACCACCAGCCAGCCTTTCGTCGGGTCGATCCAGGCCCGCGTCACCGTGCGCCGCGTGAACGCACGTGCGCGCAGCTCATCGGCAACCTGCATCTTCAACGCACGCATCTGCTGGCGTCCGACCGGAAAACCCTGGGACTCGGCCTGCTCGCGCGCACGCGCCTCGGCCTGTTGGCGGATGACCGAGGCCGGCAGGAGTTTCTGGTCGATGCCGAGCGCCAACAGATGCTGCCCGCCCACGGCGTGCAGCAGACGCTCGGCGGGGCTCGCGGCGACCCAGCCGAGGCTGCGCATCTGCAGCGCACCGCACGGCTGCAGCGGGCGGCGCCCCAGCGCCTCTTCCAGATGGGCTGCGGACCCGTTCCAGTCCTCGGGCAGGCGATAGACGGTGAGATTCTTGAACCACATGATGATGATGCTCGGCGGGGTCGCGCAGTATAGCGGCCGGCGCCTCGCCGGTCCCGAGCCATGGCGCGGCTCGCGCCGGATCTCGAACTGCCGTAGCCTAGAGGAATGAACGCGCGGACTTGGCTCGTGTTCGTGGCGCTCGGCATCGTCTGGGGGATCCCGTACCTGTTCATCAAGCTCGCGGTGCGCGAGCTCTCCCCGTTCGATGTCGCCTGGGGTCGCATCACCCTCGCGGTCCTCATCCTGCTGCCGCTCGCATGGCAGCGGCGGGCGCTGCGGCCTCTGAGGGCTCACCTTGCGGCGGTCTGCGCCTTCGGACTGCTCGAGTTCGCGATCCCCTATACCCTTCTCGCCCTCTGCGAGCGCTGGATCCCCTCGTCCGTGGCCGGCATCCTGATCGCAGCCGTGCCGCTCACCATGGTGCCCATCTCGCACCTGTTCGGCGTGCACGAGCCGCTCGGACCGCGACGGCTCGGGGGCCTGCTGCTCGGCCTCGCGGGTGTCGCGACCCTGGTCGGATTCGGCACGGTGTCAGGATGGCGAGGCTGGGCGGGCGTCGCGTGCATGCTCATCATCACGGTTTGTTATGCCACGGGCCCGCTCGTCGTCCAGCGGCACCTTCACGCGGTGGATTCGGTCGGCTCCCTCGCCGGGAGTCTGCTCTTTGCCAGCGCACTGCTTCTCATCCCCGCCGCGCTCACCCTGCCCGGCCATGTGCCGAGCCGGCTCACGCTCGCCTCCATCGCCGTGCTCGGCGTCCTCTGCACCGGCTTGTCGATGATCGCGATGTTCTATCTCATCAAGCGTGCGGGGGCCGCCCGGACCTCTGTCGTCACCTACATCAACCCCGCCGTCGCGGCGCTGCTCGGGGTGGTCGTGCTGCACGAGCGCCTCGGGTTCTCGGGGCTCGGTGGCCTCGTGCTGATTCTCTCGAGCTGCTGGCTCGCGACCCACGGCGGCCATCCGCCGCGCGCGCCGGCTATCGAGCCCGGCTGATCCCAGCCCCCCCTCCTCCAGATGCGACGACGCCCGGGCCACCCTCGCGGGCGACCCGGGCGCGCAGGTCCGCGCACGATGCCGGTCAGCGGACCCGGCCGTGCATCATCCCGGGCATCATGTTGAGGTAGAGGTGGTGCATGATCCAGATGGAGCCGCCGAGGATGATGCCGACCACGATGGCGGTATAGATCAGGGCCACCAGGTTCCAGCGCTGCCCCTCGGAGCTGTTGACGTGCAGGAAATACACGACGTGCACGATGATCTGCGCCATCGCGAAGCCCGCGATGAGCAGCGGCGTCCCCGCCACCGAGTGGCTCATCACCAGGGCAAACGGAATCGCCGTCAGGATGATGGCCAGGAGGAACCCGACCATGTACTGCCTGTGGGTCGCGCCGTGCGCGCCGAGGTGTCCGCCGTGATTCCCATGCGGCGCGTGGTGACCGGCGACCGCTTCATTCGCGACGTTCATCAGTGAGCCACTCCGAACAGGTAGACCAGGGAGAACACGCCCACCCAGATGATGTCGAGGAAGTGCCAGAACAGGCTCAGGCAGTTCAGGCGCGTCTGCGTGGAAGGCGTCAGACCCTTCTTCAGCACCGTCACCATCATCACGGCCATGAAAATGAGACCGCAGGTCACGTGCAGCCCGTGGGTCGCCACCAGCGTGAAGAAGCTCGAGAGGAACGCGCTGCGGCTCGGGCCGGCGCCGATCGCGACCAGATGCGCGAACTCGTGCACTTCCATGCCGACGAAGCCGAGGCCGAGGAGGAACGTCACCGCCAGCCAGCCGACCGTGGCGTTGCGCTGCTGGCGGTTCATGGCGAGCGTGGCGAGACCGCAGGTGAAGCTGCTGACGAGCAGGAACATCGTCTCGACCAATACGTACGGCAGCTCGAACAGGCTCTGCGGTGTGGGACCGCCCGCGGTGTGCCCGTGCAGCACCGAGTAGGTGGCGAACAGGCCCGAGAAGAGCAGGCAGTCGCTCATCAGATAGATCCAGAAGCCGAGCTGCGCCGTGGCGGCGGCATCGTGGTGATGCTCGACCTGGAAATCGACCGCGTCGTGACTCTGACGCAGGTCACGCAGCGCATCCGCCGCATGATCGGCATAACCCGGCCTCAGCGCCAGCGCGCCGTCGCGCATGATCATCTGATCTGTCGACATGGTTTACAGGCTCCTCGCGTGCACACGCCCATGCAGGCCTTCGACCCGCCTCACCTCGTCGGCGCCGATGTGAAAGTCACGGTCGTCGTCGAAGGCGTGGCGAATCAAGGTCACGAGCACACCCGCCAGGCCGGCGATCGCCAGCCACCAGATGTGCCATACCATCGAGAAAGCGGTCACCAGGGCGAAGCCGGCCATGATGATGCCGGCCCCCTTGTTGCGCGGCATGTGGATCGGCACGAAGGTCGAGGCCGTAAGGTCCACGCCCCGCCGCTTCATGTCCCAGAACGCGTCGCGATCGCGAACCACCGGGATGCGCGCGAAGTTGTACGCCGGCGCCGGCGAAGGAATCGACCACTCGAGCGTGCGGCCATTCCAGGGGTCCCCGGTGAGGTCGCGGGTCCTCTCGCGCTGGCGGATGCTGACCACCACCTGCAGCAGCTGCAGGCCGATGCCCGCGAAGATGATGACGGAGCCGATCGCCGCCACGATGAACAGCGGGTGCCACGCGGCCACGTTGTAATGGTCCATGCGGCGGGTCGCGCCCATCATGCCGAGGATGTAGAGCGGCATGAAGGCGACATAGAACCCGATGAACCAGCACCAGAAGGCCCACTTGCCGAGGCGCTCATTCAGCGGGAAGCCGAAGATCTTCGGCGCCCAGTAGGACAGGCCCGCGAACACTCCGAACACCACGCCGCCGATGATGACGTTGTGGAAGTGCGCGACCAGGAACAGGCTGTTGTGCAGCACGAAATCCGCGGGCGGCTCGGAGAGCAGCACGCCGGTCATGCCGCCGATCGTGAAGGTGATCATGAAACCGATGGTCCACAGCATCGGGGTGGTGAAGCGCACCCGGCCGCGATACATGGTGAACAGCCAGTTGAAGATCTTCACCCCCGTGGGCACGGCGATGATCATGGTGGTGATGCCGAAGAACGCGTTCACGTCCCCGCCGTTGCCCATGGTGAAGAAGTGGTGCAGCCACACCAGCATCGACAGCAGCGCGATCGTCATGGTGGCGTACACCATCGACGTATAGCCGAACAGGGGCTTTCCGGAGAAGGTCGGCACGATCTCCGAATACACACCGAAGAGGGGCAGGATGAGGATGTAGACCTCCGGATGACCCCAGATCCAGATGAGGTTGAGATACATCATCGGATCGCCGCCGAAGCTATTGGTGAAGAAGTGCATTCCCAGGTAGCGGTCCACCGTGAGAAGCGCGAGCGTCACCGTCAGGATGGGGAACACCGCGACAATCAGGATGTTGGTGCAGAGCGCCGCCCAGGTGAACACCGGCATGCGCATCAGCGTCATGCCCGGCGCGCGCATCTTGAGAATGGTGGCGATGAAGTTGACCCCGGTGAGCGTCGTGCCGATGCCCGAGATCTGCAGCGCCCAGATCCAGTAATCGACGCCGACGCCGGGACTGTAGTGCAGCTCGGACAGCGGCGGGTATGCGAGCCAGCCGGTGCGCGAGAAATTGCCGATCGCGAGCGACACGTTGAGGAGGATCGCGCCCGCCACCGTCAGCCACAGGCTCAGGTTGTTGAGGAACGGGAAGGCGACATCGCGCGCGCCGATCTGAAGCGGCAGGACGCAGTTCATCAGGCCGATGACCATCGGCATCGCCATGAAGAAGATCATGATGGTGCCGTGGGCGCTGAACACCTGGTCGAAGTGCTGGGGCGGCAGGTATCCCAGGTTGTGCCCGTAGGCGAGGGCCTGCTGCGAGCGCATCATGATCGCATCGGCGAAGCCGCGCAGCAGCATCACGCCGCCCACGATCAGGTACATGACGCCGATCTTCTTGTGGTCGACCGAGGTGAACCACTCGGTCCACAGGTACTTCCACTTGCCGAGGTAGGTCACGAGCGCCAGAACCGCGAGCACCGCGATCACCATGCCGGCGACCGCGCCCATGACGATCGGGTTGGTGTATGGAATAGCGCTGAGTGTCAGCTTACCGAACATTCACTTACTCCCGCCGGCGCTCGCCACCATGCGGCCGGGCGCGAACTTGCCACCGACGATCTGGGGAAACAGGTGGGGCATCACCTGGGAGAAATACTCGACCGGAACGTTCTCGCTCGGCTGATCGAGCGCGGTGTAGCCGGCGGCATCGAGCCTGTGCGGAGCGGCCTTCACCTTGGCGAGCCACTTGGCGTAGTCGCTTTGCGAGAGGACGCGCGCCTTGAAGGTCATGCCTGAGAAGCCGTCACCGCTGAAATTCGCCGAGATGCCCCGATACGTGCCGGGCTTGCTCGCCAGCAGGTTGACCGCGGTCTGCATGTTGGCCATGGCGTAGATCTGGCTGCCGAGCCGCGGGATGAAGAACGAGTTCATGACCGTGGCGGAGGTGATGTGGAACACCACCGGCACCCCGGCCGGCATGGCCACCTCGTTCACCGAGGCGACCCCCTGCTTCGGGTAGATGAACAGCCACTTCCAGTCCATCGCCACGGCATCGATGCGCACGGGTTTGACGGTCGAGGAGAGGGGCTTGAAGGGATCGAGCTCGTGCGAGGTCTTCCAGCAGATCGTGCCCAGGATGCCGATGATGAGAATGGGGATACTCCACACCACCACCTCGATCTTCGTCGAGTGAGACCAGTTCGGCTGGTACTCGGCTTTTTCGTTGGAGGCCCGGTAGCGCCACGCGAACAGCAGAGTCATGACGATGACCGGCACCACGACGAGCAGCATCAGAGCCGTGGCCGTGAGGATGATGGTGCGCTCCTGCTCGCCGATCGGACCGATCGGGTCGAGCAGCGCCCAGTGGCAACCGCCGAGCAGCAACGTCGCGGGTAGCGGCAGCAGCCGGTAGAATCGGGCGAACCAGGAGCGTTTAAGGCGATTCATGATGGGTCGTCACGGGGCCTTTTTTTGACGGCGCGAGCATGAACCCACTCCTGCGGCAAATCCTTAGCCCTCCCTGAATCCCGCTTAATCTTTCTTAATCGTCACTCTTTCATCACGCATCGGCCTTGCTCCGCGCGCGCGGCTGTGGTTGGAGGGATCGAAATCGTGAGGCGCATCACAACTCGAGCGCCTCTGACATCGCCTCGTCCTCCGTCCAGCGCGCGCCCGCCTCCATCAGCGCCGCCAGGCGCTCTCCGGGCATCGCGTGACGCAATCGCTCGAGAATGTCCGCTTGAATCTTGAGCTTGGCGGGACTTCGCCCGGCGAACTCGGAGGTGAAGAAGGCGTGCGCGTAACCGATGAACCGGGCGGCGCGCTCGAAGCGGTTCTGGCGGGCCGCGATGGCGGCAAGGTGCTGCATGCCTCCGGCGAGCAGCACCGCATCGAGCTCGCTCTCCTGCGCCAGGGGCAGCCCCTCGCGCAGCGCCGCGCTCGCCTCCTCGATCGCACCGCGGGCCACCAGGTAGCCGGCGAGATTGCACAGCGCATGCCCCAGCATGCCCGTGCGGCGCGCGGTGCGGCACAGCGAGATCACCTCTCGCGCCAGCGAGATGGCCGCATCCACGTGACCCTCTGCGAATTCCACTTCGGCCTTGTAGATGAGCGCCCGCCACACCCAGAAATCCGCCTTCGAGTGCTCGCCCACCTCGAGCGACTTGTCGAGCAGGGCTCGGGCCGCGTTGTATTCCCCGGCCACGGTGCGCCCGATCGCGAGGTTGGTGAGGCACAGCGAGAAACTCTTCGGCTGGGCGGTCGCCGACAGCAGGGCGCAGGCCTCCTCCAGCGCCTCGAGGCCGAGCGACAGGGCGCCGGTGCGCACCAGATTCAGGCCGTAGAAGCTGAGCGCCCGTCCGAGCTCGAGCGGCTCGCCCGTCTCACGGAACAGCGCCACCGCGCGCCGCAGCGCCGGAACCGCGCGCCCTCGCGGCTCTCCGGTGGAGAGGAATCCGTACCCGTACCACAGCTTCGCCTCGAGCGGCTTCGGCGTCTTGGGACCGAGGGCGCGGGTGGCCCGCTCCAGGCGCGCGCGCCCCTCCTGGACGCGAGACATGAGATACCAGAGAAGATAGGAGGCCGAGGCCAGCTCGATACCGAGGACCGCATCGCCATCCGGACCGAACGCCCAGTCGAGCGCCACGCGGATGTTGTCGATCTCCGGCGCCTGGCCCTCGAGCCAGTGGACCGAGGGGGTGCGCTCCCAGAGCGTGAGCGCATCGCAGAGGTGCCCGTGGAAGTGCTGCGCGTGAAGGCGCGCCAATGGACCGAACTCGCCGCTGTCGGCAAGTTTCTCCATGACGTAGGCGTGGGTGGTCTCGAGCAGACGATAGCGGCGCACGCCCCCGACCGTGTCGGCCACCACCAGAGATTTGTCCACCAGCTCGGCGATTCGCCCGACCACCTCCCACTCCGGCAGCGCGGAGTCGGCCACCACGCTTCCGGCGGCCTCCAGGCTGAAGCTGCCCGCGAACACGGCCAGCCGCCGCAATACGATGCGGTCTGGCTCGGCGAGGAGCCTGTGGCTCCAGTCGAGCGTCGCGCGCAGCGTCTGGTGGCGAGGGAGCGCCGTGCGCCGCCCACCCGTGAGCACATGGAACCGCACGTCCAGCCGTTGCGCCAGGCCCTCGAGCCCGAGAGCCGCCGAGCGTGCCGCCGCCAACTCGATGGCGAGCGGAATCCCATCGAGTCGCCGGCAGATCATCGCCACGGTCGCCGCGTTGCGCTCATCCAGGGCGAACTGAGGATCGGCGGCGCGAGCGCGGGCCACGAACAGACGCACCGCATCGTGGCGCTGGGCGGCGGCAAGCCCCCCGGCATCCTCCGCCGGAAACTCGAGCGGCCGCAGACGCAGGGTGCACTCGCCCTCGATCCCGAGCGGCTCCTGGCTGGTGGCGAGAATGCGCACCCGGGAGGCCGCATGCAGCAGCATCTCCGCTTCCCGGGCGGTCGCCTGGATCAGATGCTCGCAATTGTCGAGCACCAGGAGCAATTGACGGCCACGAAGGGCGGCGGTGAGCCGCTCGGGGGTCCAATGGCCCGTGCCGCTCTGCAAGCCGAGCGCCGCGTGTATGGCGCTCGCGACGAGCTCCGGGTCGGTGAGCGGGGCGAGCTCCGCGAGCCACACGCCATCGGGGAACTCCTGCAAGGCATCACGCGCCGCCTCGAGAGCGAGGCGGGTCTTGCCGATGCCGCCGGTGCCCACCAGGGTCACCAGGCGATTGTGCCGCAGCAGCTCCCGCACGGTCGCGAGCTCGGTCTCGCGTCCGATGAAATCCGAGACGGCCGCCGGAAGGTTGGTGGGCGGCGCGGACACGCCCACCGCAGAGGCGGGGGCGCCTTCGCTGCCGTTCACCACCCGCACCTCGCCGGTGAAGCGATAGCCGCGCAGCGGCACGGTGACGATGAGATTGCGATCCGCGCCGAGCGCCTTGCGCAAGGCCGAGATCTGCACCTGGATGTTGCTCTCCTCCACGACGATCCCGGGCCAGGCGCGGGCGAGGAGCTCCTCCTTGCTGACCAGCTCGCCGCCGGCCTCGATCAGGACCAGCAGGACGTCAAAAGCGCGAGATCCCAGCGGAACGGGCGTGTCATCGACACGCAGCTCTCGCTGGCGGGTGAGGATTCGATAGCGTCCGAACTCGAGGCAAGCCGAGCCCCGCGCAATACCATGCATGATCTGCGAGTATAGCGCCCATGCGCCCCGCACTGATGATCTTCGACCTCGATGGCACCCTGATTGACAGCGCCGCGGACCTGGCGTACGCCATCAACGCCATGCTCGCCGAGCTCGGCTGCGAGCCTCTGCCGCTCATCGAGATGCGCTCCATGGTGGGCGATGGCGTCGCGAAGCTCGTCACACGCGCCCTCGCCGCCCGGCACTGCGACCGGGCGGACCCCGCCGCGGCGCAGCGCTCGTTCCTGCGGCATTACGAATCCGAGCCGGTGCGCGCGACCGTGCCCTTCCGCGGAGCGCGCGCCGCGCTCGAGCGGCTGCGTGAGAGCGGTATTGCCCTCGCGGTATGCACCAACAAACCGGCGGGTCTCGCCGAAGTGATTCTCGATCAGCTCGACCTGGCGAGGTATTTCACCCGGATCATCGGCGGGGACTCACTGCCGTTTCGAAAGCCAGACCCCAGGGTGCTCGGCGCCATCCTGCTCGATTTCGACGTGGCGCCGGCATGCGCCCTGATGGTGGGGGACAGCGAGGTCGATGCCCTTGCCGCCCAGGGAGCGGGGATTGGGCTGCTGCTCATGACACACGGTTACCGGCGCGGCCCGGTGAAGGACATTCCCTGCCTGGCCGCGCTCGATGAGTTCGCGCAACTGCCCGCCGCGGCGGGCGCGACTCAAGGCTGACCGAAGAAGACGAGCGTCCGATACGGGAACAGGACCTCGCCGTTGCGCTGATGGCGCTCGAACAGCTGGCGCAACCCGGCCATCATCGGCTCATGCTGCGGGTTGCCGGGCTCGGGCGCGTAGGAAGAGGACATCAACCGGCCCTTGAGACCCTCGAAATCGAATATCTGCCGGTTGGCGAACACCGCGCGCCCGGGCGCGGCGCCGAAGAACTCGCGGATGCCCTCTTCCCGGGCCCGCAGGCTGCGCACCGTCTCGTACTCCGGCGCATGGCGCCGCAGCAGCTCATCATAGTCCGCGAGGAACGGCGTGGGCTCCTCGGGCGCTTCGTTCCAGATGAGCGCCGCCCACCCCCCCTGCCTGAGGATGCGAAGCGCCTCGCTGCGCGCGCGGCCGGGATCGAACCAATGGAAGGCCTGACCCGAGACCACCAGGCGGACACTGTGGGCATCGAGCGTGGTCGCCTCTGCCGTGCCCGCCACGCTCACGAAGCCGCGCCGCGCGCCGAGCAGTCTCTGCGCAGCGGCGCGCATCCCGGAGTTGGGCTCGACCGCAAACACCTCGGCGCCCGCATCGAGCAGCAGGGCTGTCAGGATGCCGGTGCCGGAGCCGAGATCGGCGACCTTGGCCTGCGGCAGCAGATCACAGCGATCCCGCAACAGATCGATCGCCTCGGAAGGATACCCGGGCCGGTATTTGACGTAGTCATCGACGCGGCTCGAGAAGCGCAGGGTCGAGTCAAGGGCCATTGGGATCCTCGGATGAGCGACTGCGCGCCCGCGAAGGATGCTGACTCATCCGGGACGAGGCGCGACGGGCGAAGTGTACTCGATTACACTTCCGCGCAAGACTTGGGAGGCTCACCGGATGGATGATTGCGACCGCGTGCTCGATTTCCCGGCGCTGCTCAACGCCCGGGATCTCGGCGGCCATGCCACCGTGGATGGCGGACTCACCCGCCACCGCTCGCTGCTGCGCTCCGATGATCTTGCGCAGCTGACACCAGACGGGCTGACCGCACTGGCCGATTACGGGGTGAAGACGGTGCTCGACCTGCGCTGGCCGGAGGAGATCGAGCTCTGGCCAAGCCCGGCGCCGCGGATTCCCGGACTGCGCTACGAGTGGGTGTCGCTCCTCGCCGAAAGTCCCTCGAGGTGGCGTGAGCTCGGCGGCGGGTGCGCCAAGGAACAGTGGAAGTGCGCCGTCCTCGAGCACTTGAGGCCGCAACTGCGCGAGGCGCTCGGCATCATCGCCGCGGCCCCTCGAGGACCACTGCTCTTTCATTGTGTCGCCGGAAAGGACCGCACGGGACTCATGGCGGCGGTGCTGTTGGCATTGGCCGACACCGTGCCGGAGGCCATCGCCGCCGATTACGCGGCCAGCACCGAATGTCTGCGCGAGGCGTATCTCGAGCGCTATGCCGACGGCGACCCCGAGGCCATCATCGAGGCCGTACGCTGTCCCGAGGCGGGGGTGTACAACATGCTGGGCTATCTCGAGACCCAGGGCGGCGTGCGCGCCTATCTGCGGGCCATCGGACTCGGCGCAGCCGAGATCGGGCAACTGCGCGCCCGATTGCGCGCCGGCTGAAAAAATCCGCCGCGGTGCTCGTTCCACCCGGCCCGGTTCAGAGTAGGTTCAGCGCGGCGGGGCGATACTGTCCCCACACCGGTTGAGAGCGGTCCCCGGACGGCGCAATTTCCCCCGTGCGCATCAATTTGGACTCGTCCAGGATTAGGCCGCTTCAACCGGTGTATTATTTTGAGGCCCACGCGCATGGCGCGCGACTGACGGGGCGCGCATGTGAGCCCCGCACGGGAAACCGGCCCTTCGGGCCGGAATAGAAGACCCCTACCGAATCCGCGGCGTGCCGGGGAGGACCCCTCCCCGGCACCGCAGCAACTCTCCCGATTACTCCGTCGGCTGCGGCTGGAAAACCACCTTCGTCGTCCACTGCGACACGCCCGGCATATTGGTGGTGATCACCAGGTTCGCCTGCGCATTGCGGTCCTTCGATGCCAGCACGACCGGAGTCTTCGCATTGCACGGCGCATCGATCGGGAAGGTGCTCACGATGTGGATCATCTTGGCGGACTCCACATCGGCCTTGCTCTGACTGACCGGTTCGATCTTCGCGCCGGTGATCTGCGTGTCCGCCGCCATGACGAACTTGTAGGGCACGTTACCCTGCCACAGACCCTTCAGCGGCTTACCCGAGGTATCGATGGCCGCCTGCTCGGTCAGCGGCGGCGGGGTCAGCTGAACCATGATGGGCTGTGCCGGGAACAGCTTCTGCCGGGTCGCCACGCCCTGCAGCCTCCAGACCGCCAGGTACTGCAGCGGGAAGCTGGCCGTGCAGCTCACCGGAAGCATGGTATGGAAGTTCGCGCCCGAAGCGTCGGGTTTCAGCTCGACCTTCTTGCCGCCAGCCACATCGAACAGATAGATCGGCGTGCTCACCATGGCCCCGGAGGTCACGGACGCCGTGATCGGGTACATGCCGATATCCGGATTGACCTGAAAGTGATCCGGGGTTTTGTTCTGCACCTGCACGCTGCAGCCCGCCAGGACCAGCGTCGCCACCCCACACGTGAGCCTGAATGCTTGCCGCATGTCGCCCCCTTGATAAATCGCAACCGTATGAATGGAAAAGATTAGTTTGGCAAGTTATGCCGTGTGTGACAAGTCTCGCCGCAGCCCGGGCGCCCGATGCGCCGCCGGCACGAACAAAGGCCGGGAGTCCCGCGAAGTCCTCGGGGACACCCGGCCCTGATACGGCGCCTCGAGCTTACTTCTTCTTGGCGGTCTTGCGCGCGCCGGCCCGCTTGGCGGCACGGAAGGAAATTCCGGCTCGCATGGCCTTCTGCTGGACCGCCGCCGGGGTGCGCCCGAGCTTCTTCGCGACCTCGGTGGTCGGCGTGCCCGCCTTCGCGAGCGCCTTCAAGGTCTTCAGCTCACTGGCGCTCCAGGAGGAGCCGTCGTTCGGAGGACGTTTCGCCATTACAAGATACTCCAAAATACACCCAACTACAGGGTTCGCGCCGGATCATACACGTTTTTGGACGTCAGTCCAACTTGTAATTGATATGTTGTAGTGAGTGTTCCACGACGGGTCATCGCGGATGTTGCCGGTCAGGCGTCAGGCGGGGATCGGACGACGGCCTCGCCCGCAGCGCGGGGCCGTCGCCGAAGATGCCGTGTCAGTAACGGTACTGATCGGACTTGTAGGGACCGGCGCGGTCCACACCGATGTAGCGAGCCTGCTCCTCGGTGAGTTCGGTCAGCTCGGCGTTGAACTTCGTCAACTGCAGCCGGGCGACCTTCTCATCGAGATGCTTGGGCAGCACATACACCCCCACGGGGTATCTGCCGGGGTTGGCGTAGAGCTCGACCTGGGCCAGGGTCTGGTTGGCGAAACTCGAGCTCATCACATAGCTCGGATGTCCCGTGGCGCAACCCAGGTTCACCAGCCGCCCCTCGGCGAGCAGGATCAGGCGCTTGCCGTCGGGGAATATCACGTGATCGACCTGGGGTTTGATGTTCTCCCAGGAATAGCGCTTCAGGCCCGCCACGTCGATCTCGTTGTCGAAGTGCCCGATGTTGCACACGATGACGTTATGCTTCATGCGCCGCATGTGCTCGTGAGTGATCACATGGAAGTTCCCCGTGGCGGTCACGAAGAGATCGGCCTTGTCGGCCGCGTACTCCAGGGTCACCACCCGAAAACCCTCCATCGCCGCCTGCAGGGCGCAGATCGGATCGACCTCGGTCACCCAGACCTGGGCGGCGAGAGCGCGCAACGCCTGGGCGCACCCCTTGCCCACGTCCCCGTAGCCGCACACCACGGCGATCTTGCCGGCGATCATCACGTCGGTGGCACGTTTGATGCCGTCCACCAGCGACTCCCGGCATCCGTACAGGTTGTCGAACTTGCTCTTTGTCACCGAATCGTTGACGTTGATGGCGGGGAAGGCGAGGCTGCCCTCCTTGGCCATCTGATACAGGCGCTTGACGCCCGTGGTGGTCTCCTCGGTCACGCCCTTGATGTGGCCGATGCGGGCGGAATACCATTTCGGGTCGGCGTTCAGCTTGGCCCGGATGGCCGCAAACAGCGCCGCCTCCTCCTCGCTCGCGGGCTTGGCGATGACGCCCGGATCGGTCTCGGCGCGCACCCCGAGGTGCATCAGCAGCGTCGCATCCCCGCCGTCATCGAGGATCATGTTGGTGAAAAGGCCCTGCGGCCACTCGAAGATACGGTGGGTGTAGTCCCAGTAATCCTCGAGCGACTCCCCCTTCCACGCGAATACCGGGGTGCCGGTGGCGGCGATCGCGGCCGCCGCATGGTCCTGGGTGGAGAAGATGTTGCAGGAGGCCCAGCGCACCCGCGCCCCGAGCGCCTGCAGCGTCTCGATGAGCACCGCGGTCTGGATGGTCATGTGGAGCGAGCCGCTGATCAAGGCTCCGGCGAGGGGCTGCCGGGGCGCGTATTCCTCGCGAATGGCCATCAGCCCCGGCATCTCGGTCTCGGCGATCTGGATCTCCTTGCGACCCCAGCCCGCGAGCGCGAGATCGGCGACCTTGCAATCGGTGGGACCGGTGGCCGGTTTCAGTGTGGCGTTCATGGTTTGATGACTCCGATGGATTCAGTGAGCGCCGTATGGACAGTACGCGCGTGCCGTCCGAGCCTGGCAGGTGGCGGGCGCTGAAAGCCCGGCCGGCCTGTCGCAACGCTCCTCGGAGGGCGCGTTTCCACCGCACCGCTGCGGTGTGTGCTATTGGGCGCGGCGGGCGACCCGATCGCCCGCCGCGCCGGATTCCTCGGGCGGCCCCCGCCGGGACCGCCCCGTGCTCAGGCCGCCTTCAGGCCCTTCGCGGCCGCCGCCAGCGCCTCGGCCCGATCGGTCCGCTCCCAGGTGAATTCGGGCTCGGTGCGCCCGAAATGCCCGTAGGCCGCGGTCTTCTGGTAGATCGGGCGCGCGAGGTCGAGCATCCGGCGCAGACCATAGGGCGTGAGATCGAAATGCTTGCGCACCAACTGCGTCAGCTGCTCGCGCGAGAAGCGGCTCGTGCCGAAGGCCTCCACCATGATGGAAGTCGGCTCGGCCACCCCGATGGCATAGGACACCTGCACCTCGCAGCGCTGCGCAAGTCCCGCCGCCACGATGTTCTTGGCCACGTAGCGCGCCGCGTACGCCGCGGAACGGTCCACCTTCGAGGGGTCCTTGCCCGAGAAGGCGCCGCCGCCATGGCGGGCATAACCGCCGTAGGTGTCGACGATGATCTTGCGCCCGGTGAGACCGCAATCGCCCACGGGTCCGCCGATGACGAACCGGCCGGTGGGGTTGATGTGGAACTGTGTCTCCCTGCCCACCCATTCCTTGGGCAGCACGGGCTTCAGGATCTCCTCCATCACCGCCTCGCGCAGCGTCTCGGTGGCGACATCCGGGCCGTGCTGGGTGGACAGCACCACGGCCTCGAGCCCCACGGGCTTGTCGTCCTCGTAGCGCAGCGTCACTTGGCTCTTGGCATCGGGGCGCAGCCAGGGAAGCCGTCCGGATTTTCTGACCTCGGCCTGGCGCTTGACCAGCCGGTGCGCGAGCGTGATGGGGGCCGGCATCAGCACATCGGTCTCGTTGGTCGCATAGCCGAACATCAGGCCCTGATCGCCCGCGCCCTGCTCGCGCTCGTCCTGGCGATCCACGCCCTGCGCGATATCGGGGGACTGCTTGCCGATGATGTTCAGCACACCGCAGCTCGCCCCGTCGAAGCCCATCTCGGAGGAGTTGTAGCCGATGTCGAGGACGGTCTTGCGCACCAGGGTCTCCACGTCCACCCAGGTGGAGGTGGTCACCTCGCCGCCGAGAATGACGACACCGGTCTTCACCATCGTCTCGCACGCGACGCGTCCTCTGGGATCCTCCGCGAGGATCGCATCCAGCACCGCGTCCGATATCTGGTCGGCCACCTTGTCCGGATGGCCCTCGGAGACGGATTCGGAGGTAAAGAGATAACGATTGGTCATCGGTCGGTTCCCGTGGCTTGAGCGTGAGACAAATCCTGTGCGCCTGCGGCGCCGAAGGCGGAGCGGGCCGCGGCCTCGCCGAAGCTCCCGGCCAGCCGCTGCGCAATCTCTTCACGAGACACGCGGTGATTCTGCGTGCCCCGAGACTCGATCTTGATGGCGCCCATGACGGCGGCGATGCGCCCCGTGGTCTGCCAGTCGAGGCCGCGCAGCAAACCGTAGAGGAGTCCCGCGCGGTACGCATCGCCGCAGCCTGTCGGGTCCACCACGGCATCCACCCTGGCGCAGGGGATGTCCATGCGGCCTTCTTTGGTGTGGATGCTCGAGCCCTTGGCGCCGCGTGTCACGATGAGCGCGGCCACGCGCTCACAGACCTCGCGCTCGCTCCAACCGGTCTTCTGCTCGAGGAGCCGCCATTCGTAATCGTTCACCGCGACCCAGCTCGCCTGCTCCACGAAGCGCTTGAGATCGGCCCCGTCGAACATCGGCAGCCCCTGCCCCGGATCGAAAAGAAACGGGATGCCGGCGGCGGCGAACTGCGCCGCGTGGGACACCATGCCGTCCCGCCCATCGGGGGCGACCACCCCGAGCGCGATCCCGCCGGCATCGCTCACCCGGTTCAGGTGCGAGTGTTGCATCGCCCCCGGATGAAACGCGGTGATCTGATTGTCATCGAGGTCGGTGGTGATGAATGCCTGGGCGGTGAGCTCGGAGTCGACGACCCGCACGTGATCGAGGGGCACGCCGACCTCGGTCAACCACTCGCGGTACGGGTCGAAATCCCGGCCCACGGTCGCCATCGGGCAGCCGGCATCGCCGAGGAGGCGCATGTTGTAGGCGATGTTGCCCGCGCAGCCGCCGAACTCCCGGCGCAGCTGCGGCACCAGGAAGGCGACGTTGAGGATGTGGATCTGCTCGGGAAGGATATGGTCGCGGAAACGGCCGTCGAACCGCATGATGGCATCGAACGCCACCGAGCCGCAGATCAGGGTCTTGCCGGGGCTGTCACTCGCGCGTGACACCCCTCCGGCCGGGAAATTCTGTGTCATGCCAGATCGTACGCAAGGATTGAATTTCGAATATTAGCGCATGCCGCCTCCAAACTCCAGGCGTCGCGCGGCCAAGCCCCGGATTCGCCACGGGATATCGCTACTGTCGGGAATCGGCGGCGAGCAGCGCAACGGCCTGCCGCGCCAGATCGGTGAGCCCCTCGCCATGCTCCTTCTCGTAGTAGGTGACGATCTGGTGCCGCATGCGCGGCTCCCAGAAGCGCCTCAGGTGCGTGGCGACGTCGTTCGCGGCCTGCGGCGGCGCCGACTCGGTCGCGAAGAACATGCTGATCTCGTTGGCCATCTTGACGAGCAGTTCGATGTTCATAACTTCAGGTCATCCGGGGATGGAGTGCAGGGATTCAGGCGTCTTCGCTCACTCGCCGCGCGTGTGCGTACACCACGTGCTGACGCTCCCTTGCGAACGCCACCAGTGTCATGCCCGCGCGCTCGGCGAGACGCACCGCGAGGGCGGTCGGCGCGGAGAGCGCCACGAGGAAGGTGATGCCCACCGCGGCGCTCTTCTGGATCATCTCGTAGCTCGCACGGCTGGTCAGCAGCAGCAAGCCGCTCGAGAAGTCAGCGCCCGATCGCACCCGCGCGCCGATGAGTTTGTCGAGCGCGTTGTGCCTGCCGACATCCTCGCGGACGAGCTCGATCCCGCGCCCCGGTGAAACCCAGGCCGCCGCGTGCACACTTCCGGTGCGTGCGTTGAGCGGCTGCAGCTTCGCGAGCTGCGCGATGGCCGAGTGCAGCTCGCCGGCCGTCACCGTCGGGCCATGCCCCACCGGTTTCACCGCCCGGATGGCCTGCTCGGCGCTCTCCACGCCGCACAGGCCGCAGCCCGTGCGGCCGGTGAGCCGCCGCCGCTGCTCGAGGAGCGCCGAGAAGCGCTCCCAGGCGACGCTGATGCGCACCTCCGCGGTCTCGGCCCCGAAACGGACCTCCACCTCGTGGATCTCCCGCGCATCCTCGACCAGACCCTCGCTCAGCGTGAATCCGACCCCGAAGTCCTCGAGATCGGCCGGGGTGGCGAGCATCACACCATGCGGCACGCCGTGATAGACGAGGGCGACCGGCAGCTCCTCGGCCACCTGGTCGCGCTCCTGTCGGAATTCGCCCGAGCGCCAGCGCCCGACATCGACTTCGGCGAACGCCTGCGGCGTGTCCGCCAGAGTGGCGCCTGGTTCCATGGCGGTGCGCTGCGGCCCCGGCGCGGGCTCAGGCATGCGCCGGATCGCGGGCGCGCGCCGAAGCCCCATGCTGTGAGCGCTCCTGCGAAGCCCGCTCGCGCCAGGCGTCCGCCTGGCTCACCCGTACCACCTGCACGGCGGTCACCTTGTACTCCGGGCAGTTGGTCGCCCAGTCGGAGTTCTCCGTGGTGACGATGTTCGCCTGGGTCTGGGGGAAATGGAACGTCGTGTAGATGACCCCGGGGGCGATGCGCTCGCTGATCCTCGCGCGCAGCACCGTCTCCCCCGAGCGGCTGGTCATTCCCACCCAGTCGCCATCGGCGATCCCGCGCACTTCGGCATCGTGCGGATGGATCTCGAGCAGATCCTCCGTATGCCACCGCACGTTCTCCGTGCGGCGCGTCTGCGCCCCGACGTTGTACTGCGAAAGGATGCGTCCGGTGGTGAGGATCAGCGGGAACCGGCTGGTCACCCGCTCGCTGGTTGGCACGTACTCGGTGATGTAGAAGCGCCCTTTGCCGCGCACGAACTGATGCACGTGCATCGTCGGAGTGCCCTCGGGCGCCGCCTCGTTGCAGGGCCACTGGATGCTGCCGAGCCGGTCGAGCTTCTCGTAGGAGACGCCGGCGAAGGTCGGGGTCAGGCGGGCGATCTCGTCCATGATTTCCGAGGGATGCAGGTACCGCATCGGATAGCCCAGCGCGTTCGAGAGGAGCATGGTCACCTGCCAGTCCTCGTAGCCGGCGCGCGGCGGCATCACCTTGCGGACGCGGGAGATGCGCCGCTCGGCATTGGTGAAGGTACCGTCCTTCTCGAGGAACGATGACCCCGGCAGGAATATGTGAGCGTACCGGGCGGTCTCGTTGAGGAACAGGTCCTGCACGATCACGCACTCCATCGCAGCCAGCGCGCTCGTGACATGGTGAGTGTTCGGATCGGACTGCAGGATGTCCTCGCCCTGCACGTAGAGCGCGCGGAATGTGCCATCGAGCGCCGCCTCGAACATGTTCGGGATGCGCAGCCCCGGCTCCGGCTCGAGCTTCACGCCCCAGGCCTGCTCGAACTCGCCCCGCACCACCGGGTCCGACACGTGCCGGTATCCGGTGAACTCGTGCGGGAACGAGCCCATGTCGCACGATCCCTGGACATTGTTCTGGCCCCGCAGGGGGTTGACCCCGACGCCCTCGCGCCCGAGGTTCCCCGTGGCCATGGCGAGATTCGCGAGCGCCATGACCGCCGTCGATCCCTGGCTGTGCTCGGTCACGCCCAGACCGTAGTAGATCGCGCCGTTGCCGCCCGTGGCATACAGGCGCGCCGCGCGGCGCACCCACTCCGCGGGCACTCCAGTCACTTCGGCCATGGCCTCCGGCGAGTGGCGCGCATCGGCCACGAAGGCCTTCCAACGCTGATAGGACGGAGCCTCGCAGCGCTCGGCGACGTAGTCCTCCTTGGTCAACCCCTCGGTCACGATCACGTGCGCGAGCGCATCGAGCATCGCGACGTTGGTGCCAGGCTTGAGCTGCAGGTGGATATCCGCAGCGATGTGAGGAGTGCGCACCAGGCTGATGGCGCGCGGGTCGACGACGATGAGTTTCGCGCCCTGGCGAATGCGCTGCTTCAGCTGTGAGCCGAACACCGGATGGGCGTCGGTGGGATTGGCGCCGATCACCAGGATGACATCGGCCTCGTTCACCGAGGTGAACGCCTGCGTGCCGGCGGACTCTCCCAAGGTGCTCTTCAATCCATATCCGGTCGGGGAATGGCACACACGCGCGCAGGTATCGACATTGTTGGTGCCGAACGCGGCGCGCACCAGCTTCTGCACCAGGAACGTCTCCTCGTTCGAGCAGCGCGAGGAGGTGATGCCGCCCACCGAATCGCGGCCGTATTTCCCCTGCACACGGCGGATCTCGCTCGCCGCGTAGCCGATCGCCTCCTCCCAGGACACCACGCGCCACTCATCGTGGATGCTCTTGCGCAGCATGGGCTTCAGCTGCCGCTCCGCATGGGTGGCATAGCCGTAGGCGAAGCGCCCCTTGACGCAGGCGTGTCCGTGGTTGGCGTCACCGTCGCGGTTGGGCACCATGCGCACCACTTCGGTCGCCGCGCCGCTGCCGCGCACTTCGGCCTTGAAGCTACAGCCCACGCCGCAGTAGGCGCAGGTGGTGGTGATGGCGCGCTCGGCCTGACCGAGCCCGATGAGCGATTTCTCCGTGAGCGCAGCGGTCGGACAGGCCTCGACGCAGGCGCCGCACGAGACGCACTCGGACTCGAGGAACGGCTCGTCCTGGCTCGCGGAGATCTTGGAGTCGAGGCCGCGGCCCTGCACCGTGAGAGCGAAGGTGCCCTGGATCTCCTCGCAGGCGCGCACGCAGCGCGAGCAGACGATGCAGTACTGCGAGTCGAACACGAAGTAAGGATTGCTGGCATCGGCCTGCGGCGGTCGCTGCCGGCCGGGCTCGTAGGTCGTGTGCGTGAGGCCCACCCGGGCGGCGACGCTCTCGAGCTCGCAGTGCCCTTTGGCCGGGGAATCCGCCCACTCGGAGGGCTGATCCGAGAGATACAGGTCGAGAACGCCGCGGCGCAGCGCCTGGAGCTTCTCCGATTCCGTGCGGATCTTCATGCCCGCGGCGACGGTGGTCGTGCAGGATGCGGGGTAGCCCTTGCGCCCCTCGATTTCGACCAGGCACATGCGGCATGAGCCGAACGCCTTCAGGGAGTCGGTGGCGCAGAGCTTGGGCACCTCGGCCCCGGCGAGGGAGGCGGCCCGCATGATGGAGGTGCCCTCGGGCACCGTCACGCTGCGGCCGTCGATCTCCACCGTGACGGGCGCCGCCCCATCGGGGGGCGCGGGGGTGCCTGAATCCCGGTAGTCAATCGCAAACATGTCTATCGCCTCCGGCGAAAGGTTCTACGGGGTTTGCGCAGACCGCAAACCCCGCACACACAGCGGCGCGAAGCGCCGGTAAGATTGCCCTTCGTCAACTCGATACCCTCGCGAGGAAATCCCCGCGGAAGTGCTTGAGCGCGCTCTGCACCGGGAACGGCGCCATGCCGCCGAGGCCGCACAGCGACCCCTGCACCATCACCTCGCACAATTCCTCGAGCCTCGCGACCTGCCGTTGCGGGTCCTCGCCCGCGAGAATCCGCTCGACGATCTCCACGCCGCGCGTCGAGCCGATCCGGCACGGCGTGCACTTGCCGCAGGACTCGATCGCGCAGAACTCCATCGCATAGCGCGCCATACGGGCCATGTCGACCGTGTCGTCGAAGGCGACGATCCCGCCGTGGCCCAGCATCGCGCCGATGCCGGCGAGGGCTTCATAGTCGATCAGCGTGTCGAATTGCGAGGCTGGCACGTAGGCCCCGAGCGGCCCACCGATCTGCACTGCGCGGATCGGGCGGCCCGATGCCGAGCCCCCGCCGTACTCGTAGAGGAGCTCGCGCAGGCTGAGGCCGAATGCCCGCTCGACGAGTCCGCCACGCTTGATGTTGCCGGCGAGTTGGATCGGCAGGGTGCCGCGCGACTTGCCGGCGCCGTAGCCGGCATAGAAGTCCGCGCCCTGATGCACGATGACCGGCACCGTCGCGAGCGTGACGACGTTGTTGACGATGGTCGGGCGGCCGAACAGTCCCTTGACGGCCGGCAGCGGCGGACGCACGCGCACCTCGCCCCGCCGGCCCTCCAGGCTCTCGAGCATCGAGGTCTCTTCCCCGCAGATGTACGCCCCCGCGCCCAGGCGCACCTCGAGATCGAAGCGCTTGCCGCTGCCCATGACATCCGCGCCGAGACAGCGGGCCTCGTACGCGCGTGCGATGGCCTGCCTCAGGATCCGATGCGCGTGGGGATACTCGGCGCGCAGATAGATGTAGCCCTGGGTGGCGCCGGTGGCGATCCCGGCGATCGTCATGCCCTCGATGAGGCTGAGCGGATCACCCTCCATCAGCATCCGGTCGGCGAAGGTGCCCGAATCCCCCTCGTCGGCGTTGCAGGTCACGTATTTCTGTCCGGCGGGCTGCTCGAACACCGTCTTCCACTTGATGCCGGTCGGGAAAGCCGCTCCACCGCGCCCGCGCAGGCCCGATCGGGTGACCGTCTCGATGATCTCCCGGGGACTCACGGACAACGCACGCCGCAGGCCCTGGTAGCCGCCGCGCTCCATGTAGTCGGACACGCTGAGCGGATCGATGAGCCCGACCCGTGCGAAGGTCAGCCGTTGCTGACTGGCGAACCAGGGCATGGCCTGCGCCTCGCCCTGTCGCAGCCGGTGGGCGGCGCCTTCGAGCCAGCCGGCCTCGAACAGGCCGGGCACATCGGCCGCGCTCACCGGGCCATAGGCGACCCGGCCGCGCGCGGTGGCCACTTCCACCAGCGGCTCGAGCCAGTAGGCCCCGCGCGAGCCATTGCGCACGACCTGCACGCCGACCTGCCGGCGCGCGGCCTCAGCAGCGATCGCGCGGCAGACGGCCTCGGCGCCAAGCGACAGCGCCCCGGCATCGGCGGGGACGTACACCAGTGTCTGCGCGGCCGTCACGGGCCCTCCGGGGAATGCTCCAGGATGTGATCGGTCTCGGCGATGAGCGCATCGAAGCGCTCGGGCGTGACTCGGCCGTGCAGCTGCCCGTCGATCATCACCGCGGGCGAACAGGCGCAATTGCCCAGGCAATACACCGGCTCGAGCGAGAACCGCCCATCAGGAGTGCTTTCATGAAATTCCACGCCCAGCCGCTTTCGCGCGTGGTCGGCGAGCGCCTCGCCTCCCAGCGCCTGGCACGACTCGGCTCGGCACACCTGCACCACGTGCCTGCCGGGCTCAGCGCTGCGGAAGTAATGATAGAACGTGACCACGCCGTGCACGTCGGCGCGGGAGAGATTCAAGCCCTCGGCCACCAGGGGAATCGCCTCCCGCGGCACGTAGCCGAGAGCTGCCTGGATGGCGTGCAGCACCTCGAGCAACGGCCCCGGGCGGCCTTTGAACTCCGCCACGATGCGCCCGACGACATCACGCTGTTCCGAAGAGAGCGTCTGCATACGACCGCCAGTATACGGCTTGCCGATGGCCGGCTCGCGGCACGGGCGGCCGATGGTCGCAATTGTTCAGGTACTGTTCGATTTTTGGCACGTGCACCGCCGCGCTCGGCCGGTGCCTGAAGCCCGGCCTGAGGAAACCCGCGCGCGGCGCATCGCGCGCCGCCGGCACTACCCCTTGAGGAGACCCGCGTGATGCCGAAGGTGCTCCTCGATGAAGCTCGAGATGCAGTAATAACCGTGGTCGTAGCCCTCGTGACGGCGCAGCGTCAGCCGCAGCCCCGACTTGCGGCATGCCTCCTCCAACAGGTGCGGATGCAGCTGCATCGGCAGGAACTGGTCGGCGAGTCCCTGGTCCACCAGGATCGGCGGGCGGCTGGCCGCATCCGTCACGGCGGCCGCGAGCTGGGTGGCATCGTAGGCGGCCCATTTGCCGCGATCGGGGCCGAGATAGCCGGTGAAGGCCTTCTCGCCCCAGGGACACTGGCTCGGGGCGCAGACCGGTGCGAATGCCGATACCGAGCGATAGCGGTCTGGATTGCGCAGGGCGATCACGAGCGCGCCGTGACCGCCCATGGAATGGCCCAGGATGCCGGTACGGTCCGGGTCCGCGGGGAAATGCCCCTCGATGATCGAGCGCAGCTCCTGCGTGACATAGGTGTACATGCGATAGTGGCGCGACCAGGGCTCCTGCGTCGCATCGACGTAGAACCCCGCTCCCACGCCGAAATCCCACGAGTCGCTCTCGCCCGGCAGGTTGAGCCCGCGTGGACTGGTGTCGGGGGTGACCAGCATCAATCCGAGCTCGGCCGCCACGCGCTGCGCGCCGGCCTTGATCATGAACGTCTCCTCGGTGCAGGTCAGGCCCGCCAGGCAGTAGAGCACGGGCACCCGCCCGCTCGTGGCGCGGGGCGGCGTGAACACCGCGAACCGCATGGGGCACGCGGTGCTGACGGCCTCGTGGCGGTAGAAGCCCACCGAGCCGCCGAAGCAACGGTGCTGACTGATGACCTCGAAGGGTTGGGCGGCCATGATGTTTCCTCTCCGTGCCTCACGCGGGGAGTCGACTTATACCGCGCGGTCAATCGGCAGTCATTGCCTCGCTCGGGTCCTTGCGGCAAGGCCGGGATTGTGCGCCGAGCGCGGCACAGGCGCGCTCGGCGCGGGGACCGCCGCGCTCAATCGCCCGCGGCGGAACCGCCGGCCGGGCGGGCGGGCGCGGTCGCCTGCCAGCCGCCCCCGAGCGCCTGATAGAGATGCACCAGGTCGGCCGACACGGCGGTGCGGGCCTGCGCGAGCGAGAGCTCCGACTGCTGCTCGGTCCGCTCCGCATCGAGCACCGCGATGAAGCTGGACACTCCGCTCTGATAGCGCTGGCGGGCGAGACTCAAGGCGCTGCGGCTCGCCGTCACGGCGGCCTGCAGGGACACCTGCCTCGCCTGGTCGGCTCCGTAGGCGGCCATGGCGTCCTCGACCTGGGTCAGCGCCGTCACGACGGTGCGTGCATAGACGACCGCCGCCTCCTTGGCCTGCAACCGCTTGAGGTGGACCGTCGCGCGGATCCGCCCTCCCTCGAAGATCGGCAGGTTGATCTGCGGCCCGATGGCGCCGAAGCGACTGGCCGCCTGGATGAGCGAGCCGAATCGCTCCGCCTGGAACCCTCCCGCTGCCGTGAGCGTCACGCTCGGGAAGTACTCGGAGATCGCGATACCGATCTGCTCGGTGGCGGCATGCAGTTGCGCCTCCGCTTCGCGGATATCCGGACGGCGGCGCAGCAGCTGCGAGGGGAGCCCGATCGGCACGACCGGCGGCACCGGCGGCACCGGGCGCGACTCGGCAAGCTCATGCCGCAAGGCTTCCGGGGGCTTGTCCATGAGCTCCCCCAATTGATTGATGTCGAGGGTGATCGCCTGCCGGACGAGCGGCAGCTGCGCGCGGGTCGTGTTGAACTCCGCCGAGGCGTTCTGGACGTCGAGGTCGGAGGTCAGCCCCGCCTTGTACCTGTCCTGCGTCAGCTTGAGGATGCCTCGCTCCGTGGCGAGGCTGCGCTGCAGAATGGACAGGCTCAGCTGCTCGCCGCGCAGGCTGATGTAGGTCTGCGCGACGGTGCTCACCATGGTCAGCAATACCTCGCGCGCGCTGTCCACCGCCGCCTGCGTGCGCGCATCGGCGGCCGCGATCCCACGCCGCGTGGCGCCAAACAGATCGAGTTCCCAGGAGGCCCCGAGACCGAGCTGGGCCTGGTTGTATGGGTTGGTGATGAGCGCGGCGAGAGCCGGATCGCCGCGCAGCGCGCCGGCGAAGCCGCCGCTGAACAGGACACCGTTCGGCGTGTTGGTGCTGATCCGCTGGCGCGCCCACGACGCGTTGGCCGAGAGACTCGGCCAGAGTCCCCCGAACAGCACCTGCGCCTCGGCCTGCGCCTCCTCGATGCGCAGCGCCGCCTGGCGCACATCGAGGTTCTGCGCGGCGGACTCGTCGACGAGGGAGGTGAGCTGCGGATCCTTGAAATCCGACCACCAGGCGAGCGGCTGCGGCTCGCGCGCGCTCACGCGCGAGCGGCCCTCATGGCCATTGCGCTCGGCGGTCGCCGACCAGTGCGCGGGCACATTGGGCTTGGGCTTCACGAAATTCGGGCCCACGGCGCAGCTCGAGACCAGCAGGGCGAGGGGAACGGCCGCCAGGGGCAGGGCCGATATCGAAAAAGCGCGAGGCATACGGGGTTCCCTATTCGGTGTCGATCACTGCAAACGACGGCGGCACATCCGGGAGGCTGCGCTCCGGCCGCGCCCGACGGTCACCACGAGCGGGCGGATGTCCGGCCACGAGAGCGCGAGGGCCGTGCCCTGCAGACAAACCCGCTCCGCGATCGACATAGCGTAACGCAGCGGATTGACCAGCGTGAAGTATCGCAGCAGCGGGGCGGACGCCTCGTCTCTCTGAAGACAGATCCCCGGCGGCGCATCGAGCCGAGCCCCGGGCGGACCCTGCCGGGGGCCTGCCCTCGATGACAGCCGGCCGTCGACCGGGGTACGATCACCGCACTTCAGTCCATGGACCGTCCGCCGTGCCGCGCCCCAAAGGGTCGCCGAAGCGTCCCACCGCGTCCAACGCATCCCGCATCACCCCGCTCGCCGATCCCGGCAACGGCCTGTTTCGTGCCGGTGACCCGGACTTCATGACGTCCCTCGCCCGCGGCCTGCACGTGATCCGCGCCTTCGCCGGCACGGACCGGCGGCTGAGCATCGCCGACGTCAGCCGCGCGACCGGGCTGACACGCGCGGTGGTACGCCGTTGCCTGTACACCCTGCGCGAGCTCGGGTATGCCGCGATGGACGGTCACGCCTACTTTCTGCAGCCGAGAATCCTCAGCCTCGGCTACGCCTACCTGTCCACCGCCCCGATCGCCATCGCGGCCCAACCGGTGCTGAAGGAGCTCAGCGAGCGGATCGGGGAGGCGACCACGGTGGCGGTGCTCGATGAGGGCTCCGTGGTCTATGTTGCGAGGGCTTCGACCCAACGCATCATGTCCGTGACCCTCGGCGTCGGCAGCCGCCTGCCGGCCTACTGCACGGCCCTGGGGCGTGCGCTGCTCGCGAGCCTGCCTCCAGAGCAGGCGGCCGGCGAGCTGTCGCGGGCCGAGCTCGTGCCGCACACCAAATTCACGGTGACGTCCCGCCAGCGGCTCGCCGAAATCCTGGCGCAGGTGCGCGTGGACGGCTATGCCCTGAATGACCAGGAGCTCGAGATCGGCCTGCGATCGATCGCCGTACCCGTACGCAACGTCGTGGACCACACGGTGGCGGCGATGAATGTGAGCGCCCAGGCCTCGCGGCTCTCCCGCCGCGAACTGATCGACAACGCACTGCCGCAGTTGCGGGCCGCCGCCGAACGGCTGGGTGGCCAGCTCGCCCCGTAGCGTCCGTTCCCCGCGCGACTGCGCCGCGCTCCCTCGAGCGCAGTCGCGCTCCGCACGCATGGCGGGTAGACTTCACGGATGTTCCGCTCGCTCACACCGGCCGTAAAAGGCCTGCTCATCGCAAACTTCGCCGTGTTCCTGCTCGAGCAGGTGGCCTTGAATCCCATCCTGCGCCTGTTCGCGCTCTGGCCGCTCGGCCCGATGTTCCGCCCCTGGCAGATCGTCTCCTATGCGTTCCTCCATGGGGGCTGGCTGCACATCTTCTTCAACATGTTCGCGGTGTTCATGTTCGCGCCGGCGCTCGAGCAGTTCTGGGGCGCGCGGCGCTTCCTCCTGTTCTATTTCGTCTGCGTCATCGCGGCCGCCCTCACGCAGCTCGCCGTGCAGCACGCCACCGGCAACGGCGAGCCGACGATCGGCGCCTCCGGCGGCATCTTCGGCGTGCTGCTCGCCTTCGCCGTGCTGTTCCCCCGCGCGCGGCTGCTGTTGCTGCTGCCGCCCATTCCGATGCCGGCCTGGCTGTTTGTCTCGATCTACGCGGTGCTCGAGCTCTTCTTCGGTGTCACCGGCACCGAGGCCGGCATCGCCCACTTCGCCCATCTCGGGGGCATGCTCGGCGGCGCGCTGATGATGCTCTACTGGCGCGCCCGCGACGGCGGGTGGCATCCGCGCCGCTAGCCCCGCCCCGGATGCGTTCCGGTCGCGAGCGCCTCGACCGGCGCGCCGATGTTGCGGGCTCGGGAACTTTTCTCGCCCGGCTGCATCTATCGCAACCTGTGGAGGGCCGACATGATCAAAACCGATCACCTGTGCAAACGCTATGACTCGGTGACGGCCGTCGAGGACGTCACCTTCGAGGTCCGGCCGGGAGAAGTGCTCGGCTTCCTCGGCCCCAACGGCGCGGGCAAGACGACGACCATGCGCATGCTGGCCGGCTTCGTCACACCGACCTCGGGGCGCGCCAGCATCTGCGGCCACGACGTCGTGAGCGCACCCCTCGCCGCCCGCCAGAGCCTCGGCTATCTGCCGGAGGGCGCGCCGAGCTACGGGGAGATGCGCGTGAGAGCCTTCCTCGAGTTCATCGCAGACCTGCGGCGGCTCGAAGGCACGCGCAAGCGCACGCGCCTCGATCATGTGATCGAACGTCTGCAGCTCGCCACGGTGCTCGAACAGCCGATAGAGACACTCTCCAAGGGCTTTCGCCGCCGCGTCGGCCTTGCGCAGGCCCTGGTGCATGACCCTCCCGTACTCATTCTCGACGAGCCCACCGACGGCCTCGATCCGAACCAGAAGCACGAGGTGCGCGCGCTCATCAACGAGATGGCGCGCGAGAAGATCACCGTGATCTCGACGCACATCCTGGAGGAAGTGGATGCGGTATGCACCCGCGCGATCGTCATCGCACGCGGGCGCATCGTGGCCGACGACACACCGCTGCAACTGGCGGCGCGCTCGCGCTACCACAACGCCGTGTCTCTGCAGCTCGAACGGCCCGAACAGCTGGCCGCGGCCCGGGAGGCGCTCGAGGCGCTGCCCTCGGTGGCCCAGGTGGAGGTGAGCGAGCGCGATTCGCGCCTCACCGCGCTGCCGCGGGCCGGCGCGCCGATCCTGCAGGCGATCTCGGAGCTCTCGAGCAGCCGGGGACTGAAGCTGAAAGAGCTGCACCTCGAGTCCGGACGGCTCGACGAGGTGTTCCGCACCATCACCGCATAGCGAATCAACGGGGACCGACATGCGCAACGTGGGCTTGATCCTGCGCCGCGAGCTCGCGAGCTATTTCGCGACACCGCTGGCGTACGTATTCATTCTGATCTTCCTCGTGCTGGCCAATGCCTTCACGTTCTATCTGGGCGATTTCTACCAGCGGGGCCAGGCGGACCTGCAGCCGTTCTTCGCCTTCCATCCATGGCTGTACCTGTTCCTCATCCCCGCCCTCTCGATGCGGCTGTGGGCCGAGGAGCGAGCCTCCGGCAGCATCGAGCTGCTGATGACACTGCCGGTCAGGGTCTGGGAGGCGGTGCTCGGCAAGTATCTCGCCGCCTGGCTGTTCACCGCGCTCGCCCTCGCGCTCACCTTCCCGATCTGGATCACCGTCAACTACCTGGGCAGCCCCGACAACGGCGTCATCGTCGCCTCCTATCTCGGGAGTCTGCTGCTCGCCGGTGGCTTTCTGGCGGTCGGCTCGTGCATGTCCGCGCTCACCCGCAGTCAGGTGGTGGCCTTCATTCTCGGAGTCGTCGCCTGTTTCGTGCTGCTGCTCGCCGGCTATCCGCTGGTGATCAACGCCTTCCAGGGGTGGGCGCCGCACGCGCTCATCGAAACGGTCGCCTCGCTGTCCTTCCTGACGCATTTCCAGTCGATCACCCGCGGCGTCCTGCAGGCGCGTGATGTCCTTTACTTCGCGATGCTCATCGCGTTCTTCCTCTTTACCACCGCGGTCGCGCTCGACCTGCGCAAGGCGGAGTGAGGCATCATGACCAAACGCATGAGACTCGGCCGATCCGGCCTGGGCTGGGGAGCGGTCGCGGCGCTCGGGGTGCTGCTGATCGGCCTGACCGTCATATTCGACTACGCGCTCAGGGGCTGGCAGCTCGATCTGACCCAGAACCACCTGTACACGCTCTCCCCCGGCACCCGGCGGATCCTGAAGAGCATCCACGAGCCGATCGATCTTTATTTCTTCTACTCGAGCAGGGCGGCGGAGAACATGCCGCAGATCCGCCCGTATGGCGATCACGTGCGTGACTTCCTCGAGCAGCTCGCGCGCGAGGCCGATGGCAAGATCCGCCTGCACGTCATCGACCCGCAGCCGTACTCGGTCGCGGAAGACCGCGCCGCCGAGCTCGGCGTGACCTCCGCGCCGCTCGATGCCGCGGGCAGCAAGTTCTATTTCGGGCTCGCGGGCACCAACTCCACGAGTGGGCAGCAGGCGATTCCGTTCTTCGACCCGGCCAAACAGCGCTTCCTCGAGTACGACGTCGCCAAGCTGATCTATGAGCTTGCGCATCCGCACAAGCCCATCGTCGAGTGGTACTCGAGCCTGCCCATGTCGGGTGGCTACAACCCCCAGAGCGGCCAGATGAGCCCGCCCTGGGTCGTGTACAGCCAGGCCGCCCAGCTCTACCACCTGCGCACGCTGAGTCCCGGCGCCACCGCCATCCCGGCGGACACGCGGGTTCTGGTGCTCGCCGACCCGGGAAACCTCCCGCCCGCCACGCGCTTCGCCATCGATCAGTATGCTCTGCGCGGCGGTCACATCATCGCCTTCGTCGACCCCGCGACCCAGGCCGCCGGACCCGGCACGCCCCCGGCCGGATCCCAGCTTTCGGGGCTGCTTGCGACCTGGGGCGTGCACTTCGACCCGTCCAAGGTCATCGCCGACCGCAGCCTCGCGCTCTCGGTCTCGGGACCGGGCGGGGCGCCGACCGAGGATCCGGCCTTCCTCGGCCTGAGCCGCGACAACATGTCGCAGCATGATGTCATCACCGCGGGCCTCTCCAACATCAATCTCGCCACCGCAGGCGCCTTGAGCCCCATCAAGGGCGCGACGACGAAGTTCGAGCCGCTTCTGTGGTCGAGCAAAGACGCCGAACCCGTGCCCGCCGGGCAGTTCACCCTGCCGACGCAGCCGGCCAACCTGCTCGAGGGCTTCTCTCCCACCGGCAAGCGCTACACGCTGGCCGCGCGCGTCACGGGCATGGTGAAGACCGCCTATCCCGACGGGCCTCCCAAAGGCGTAACACTCTCCGCGGGCGATACCGAGCTCAAGGCATCCACCCGGCCGCTGCACCTCGTGGTGTTTGCCGATGCCGACATGCTCTCCGACTACCTCTGGGTCCGGCAGATGAATCTGTTCGGCCAGACGATCTCGCAGGCCATGGCGAGCAACGGCAACCTGGTGCTCAATGCGCTCGATGACCTCGCCGGCAGCAACGACCTGATCAGCGTGCGCGGCAAGGCGGGCTTCACGCGGCCGTTCACCCGCGTCGCAGCGCTACGCCGCGTGGCGGAGGCCCATTACCGCGCCGAGCAGGCGCAGCTCAAACAGCAGCTGCAGCACACGGAGCAGCAGCTGACGCTGCTGCAATCGAAGCGAAGCAACAAGTCGACGCTCATCCTGACACCGGCCCAGGCGCAGCAGATCCGGCACTTCGAGGCGGAGCGGGTCACCATCCGCAAGCGCCTGCGCGCCGTGCAGGCCGGTCTCGTGCGCAGCATCAACCGGCTCGGCACCGAGCTGAAGGCCATCAACATCATCATCGTGCCGGGCATCTTCGCGCTCTGCGCCCTGTTGGGCACCGCCTGGCGCAGGCGGCGCCGCTCAACCTCCCAACCGCGGTGACTGAAATGACCCAACGCCATCTCGGATACCTGCTCATTGCGAGCGTCGCCGTTCTCGGGCTCGCGGCCTGGGTCGTCCATCACGGCCGGCCGCGCGCCGAGTCGGCCGGCGCAGCGGTCCTGCCGGGCCTCACGGCCGCACTCAACGAGGTGACCGAAGTGCGCCTGAGTGGCGCGGGAGGCGCGCACACCACCATCGACAAGGGCGCGAAACGCTGGATCGTGCGCGAGCGTGGCTATCCGGCCGATACCGGCAAGCTGCGCAAGCTCCTCATCGATCTCGGCAACCTCGAGAGCGTGGCGCGCAAGACCCGCCTGGCGCGGAATTATCCGATCCTCGGCGTCGAGAATGTGACCTCGCCGAAGGCAAGCGGGGCGCGCATCGATGTCGTGACGCCCGGGAAGACCTGGTCGCTGATCGTCGGTCATTCGGCGGACGGCAACGAGTGCTACGTGCGCCTCGTCGGCCACAAGCAGAGCCTGCTCGCCTCGCCCCTCGTGATGGTGAACGTAAAGTCGTCCCAGTGGCTGGCCCCGGTCATCGTCGATCTCGAGCGAAGCCGGGTCAGCCGGATCGAGGAACGCCCGGAGCAGGGACCGGGATTCGTTGTCTTTCGCGCCAAGACGGGCCAGAGCCATTTCACCGTCGACGGCATTCCCCGCGGCCGCAAGCTCCAGAGCCCGGATGCGGCCGACGACATGGCGAGCGCGCTATCGAACCTGACGCTGAGCGACGTGCGCCAGGCCACCCCGCCTCCCAAAGACACCCGCTTCTCCCACGCCCGCTTCAGGACCTTCGGCGGCCTCGAGATCGATGTCGAGGGATACCAGGCCGGCAAGGGCGGCAAGCACTTCATCGAGGTGGCGGCAAGCGGCGATGGCCCAAAGGCGGGCCCCGAGGCCGCGCGCATCAACGCCCGGGTGCACGGCTGGGCCTATCGGATACCCGACTATCGCTACCAGGAGATCTTCCAGCCCATCTCGGGACTCCTTGCACCCCTGCCACAGCACGGCAAACCGCGCAAGTAATCCGGCGAATCCCCGGCGGCGGGGCGCTCCGCCCGCGCAATCGAGCGCGGGCGGAGCGCCCCTACACGCGACTCGCCCTCGCGAGAAGGAGCATCGTGACGGTGCCCAGCAGCGCGGTCGGGAGCCACGCCAGGATGACCGGGTTGAGGTGAAACACGACGGCGCCGCTTTCGATCAGGCGCTGCAGCAGGAAGAACGCGATCCCGATCGCCAGTCCGAGCAGCGTCCTCGTGCCCGCCCCGGCCGAGCGCATCGAGCCCAGCACGAATGGCACCGCGAGCAGCACCGAGAAGGCGATCGCCACCGTGCGCGCGATCTTCGACCAGAACGCGAACACGTACTGACCGGCGTCCACCGAATTGGCGTGCAGGTAGCTGATGAGATTCCAAAGCGAGCGCAGCGTCATCTGCTCCGGATCCTGGACCGCGAAGCCGAGAAAGCCCGCTGACACGTTGGAGTTCAACACCTTCTCCCCCGGCTGACGCGCGATCACGCGGTTGCCATCGAAGCGCGATGCCGCGTACCCGCCCAGCAGCCACCTGTGGTGGCCCGCGGCCGTCGCCCGCGCCGCCCGCCCGATGGACAGCAGCTGATGCTGCGGCGAGAGCTCGAACACCTGCATGCCTGCGAACTGCCGCGAGCTCGACTGGCGCGCCACGTTGAGGATCAGGTCCCCGTCGCGCACCCACGCTCCGGTGCCGCCGCCGAAGCTGATGGTGTCGTACTGGCTGAAAGCGCGCTGCTGGTTGGCCGCCTCCTGCAGCTGCGGCGCCACGAACTCCCCGACCACCGCCTCGATGGCCATGAGCAGACCCGCGGCGATGAGCGCCGCGCCGCACAGGCGAGCCACCGATATGCCCGTGGCGCGGATCACGGTGATCTCGCTCCCGCGCGCCAGGGCCCCGAGCCCGATGAGCGAGCCGATCAGAGCCGAGATCGGCAGCATTTGATAGGCGGACTGCGGAAGGTTGAGCGCCGTGAACCACAGGGCACCGACCAGCGTGTAGTGGCCGACTCCGATGGCTCTCTGCTGGCTGATGAAGACGACCAATCCCCCGAGCACCAGCAGCACCATCATGACCAGCAGCACCGATCCGAGGATGGTGCGCACGATGTAACGATCGAGGATGCTCATGCCGAGACCGGCCGATATCGCAGGCGCTGCGCCGCCGCCGGTCCCACGGCGAGCGCGAGCGCGAGCAGCACGACCGCGATGTGCGTCCACCACAATCCGAGTCCCACCGGAATCGTTCCGCGGGCGATCCACGTCTCACCCGCCGTGAGCAGGTTCGAATACACCACGTACACCACCACCGCGAGCCAGATGCGCGCGTACCGGCCTTGGCGCGGATCGAGCTTCGAGAGCGGCAAGGCCACGACGGCGAGCACGAAACACATCAGCGGCAATGCGATCCGCCATTGGAGCTTTGCCTGACTCCGCGGATCAGGCGAGGCGAACAGCGCGGAGCTCGGCTGCGCGTCGAGATCCGTGATCGCGCTCGCCTCGGGGGGCATGCGGATCGGCACGGTGTGCTCGGCAAAGCGCATGATGCGGAACTCGGGACTCCCCGGCACGCCTTCGAAGCGCTCGCCGCGGTAGAGCTCGATCGTCTGCGTCTTACCGTCCGCCGAGACCGTGTGCCGCGCCTCGCTCGCGAGCGCCACCTCCACCACCGGACCCTGGGTCCGCTCGACGAAGACATCGCCGAGCGTGCCATCGGGCCGGACCTTCTCCGCGTAGACCACCGCGTTGCCGCCGCCGAAGGCGCGGAACTGCCCGGCCTGAAGGGGCGCGAACTGACCCGCCCGGACCGCCTCGTTGCGCAAGGCGAGCGCCTGATGGGTGGCCGAGGGTGCCAGCACCAGGGTGACCACCCCCAGCGCGGCCGCCACGAGCAGTCCGAGGAGAATCACCGGCGTGTAGAAAATGGCCGGGCGCACCCCGCAGGCGAGCGCCGCCGCCATCTCGCTGTCGTGGTAGAGCCTCCCGAACGCCCACACGATGCCGAGCAGCAGACCCATCGGAGCGACGAGGCTCACGTACTGGAGCACACCCAGGTAGATGAGCCGCAGGATCACCCCTGCGGGAAACTGGCTGGCTGCGGCGCGCTCGAGCACCGCGGAGACCTCGAAGGCCATGAGAATGACGAGCAGCACGCTCATCATGAGCAGCCAGGCCGTGACGACCTCGCGCAGAACATACCGTCCGAGAATTTTCCCCACTCGATGGAGACTCCTGAATCCCCGCCGGATCGCCGGCTTGAGTTAAACTGGAAGGACGCGCCCGCCTCCCGCACTCAACACGCGGTGGCGCGAGGCGCCCGTCAAGATAAAGCAGCGGACGGCGCAGCTCAATGGCTCGCCCCGGCCGCGTCAAAAAGGGTTCTCCGGCCAGAGTCCGGGAATTTGAGAGAGGTTCGCAATGCGGTTCGATACCTGGAGCAAGGGCATTGCCACGCTTGCCGTGGACTGCCTCGTCGTGGGCGTTTTCGAGGACGGGGAGCTCACCGCGGCAGCGCGCGGCGTCGATGAGGCCGCCGGCGGGCGGTTGAAGAAGCTCATCTCGCGCGGAGATTTCCCTGGGCGCGCCGCCGAGACACTGCTCGTGGGCGATCTTCCCGGTCTCACCGCCTCGCGGGTGCTGCTCGCGGGTCTCGGACCCCGCAAGGCGTTCGGGCGGAAACCCTGGCGCAAGGCCTGGGCGGCCGCCGTGGCGGCGCTCGCCAAGACGGGCATCGCCAGCGTCGCGGTCGCACTCGAGCGCCCGGACGCCGGAGAGCTCGAGGACTACTACTTCGGCCGGGCCGTCGCGGAAATCGCAGGCTCGGGCCTCTATCGCGTCAACGACCTGAAGACCGGCAGGAAGCCCAAGCCCCCCGCCCTCGATCGGGTGCTCGCCGGCCCCGTGTCCAAGAGCTCGGCCGGCGAAGTGGCGCGCGGTCTCGCACACGGACAGGCGATCTCGCAGGCCGCCCGGATACAGCGGGACCTGGCCAACCTGCCGGGCAATATCTGCACGCCGCGATATCTCGCGGAGCAGGCTCGCGCGCTCACCAGGACGCATCGCTCGCTGCGGGTGCGCGTTCTCGATGAGCCGGCGATCCGGCGCGAGAAGATGGGCTGCCTGCTCGCAGTCGCCCAGGGGAGCAACGAGCCCCCGCGGGTGGTGGTGCTCGAGCACCGGGGTGGCAAGCCGGGCCAGGCGCCGGTGGTGCTCGTCGGCAAGGGCGTGACCTTCGACTCCGGGGGCATCTCCATCAAGCCCTCGGCGGAGATGGACGAGATGAAGTACGACATGAGCGGAGCGGCCGCCGTGATCGCCGCCCTCTCGCTGATGTCGCAACTGCGGGCGCCGCTCAATGTGGTGGGGATCATCGCCGCCGTGGAGAACATGCCCGACGGCAAGGCCATCAAACCCGGCGACATCGTGAAGAGCGCATCGGGTCAGAGCGTGGAGATCCTCAACACGGACGCGGAAGGCCGGCTCATCCTGTGCGACGTGCTGCACTACTCGCGTCGCTTCAAACCCGCAGCGGTCCTCGACATGGCCACGCTCACGGGCGCATGCGTCATCGCTCTCGGCCATCACCATACGGGGGTGCTGGGCAATGACGAGGCGTTGATCCGCGAGATCATCGATGCGGGAGTGCGCGCCGATGATCGCGCCTGGCCGCTGCCGCTCACCGAAGAATATACCGAGCAGCTCAAGAGCAATTTCGCCGACTTCGCCAATATCGGCGGGCGCGATGGCGGCACCATCACCGCTGCGGCCTTCCTCGGCAAGTTCACTCAGGGCATGTCGTGGGCGCATCTCGACATCGCGGGCACCGCCTGGCAGGGCGGAGCGAAAAAAGGCAGCACGGGACGCCCCACGCCGCTGCTCGCGGATTTCCTCATCCGCCGCGCGGGACTTTGAGACCCGCGTGCGGGTCGACTTCTACGTGCTTGCGCAAGCATCGGCGGCGGCGCGCCTCGCGGTCGCCTGCCGCATCGCGGAGAAGGCCTACCTGGCCTCGCAGAGCGTCCTGATCTGGCATACCGATCGCGCCGAGCTCGAGGCGCTCGATGAGCGGCTGTGGACTTTTTCCGATACGAGCTTCGTGCCTCACGAGTGGCTCGGCGCCGGTGCGCAGGCGCCGGTGCTGCTCGGCATGGAAGCGCCGGCGGGGCCGGTGCAGGTGCTGATCCAGCTCGGCCTCCTGACCGAGCCGCCGCCGTTCCTCGAGCGCGTCGCGCGGGTCGCGGAGATCATCGACGGCGAGCCCTCGCGCCGCGACGCCGGCCGCGCACGCTTCAAGGCGTACCGCCAGATGGGACTCTCCCCTGGCACGCACAATCTGCAGGCGCCGTGACCGTATAATCGTCGGACATCCTGATTCAATCACCCGCAGCGATCCTTACATCCATGGAAAAAGTGTACGCGCCGCACGCGCTCGAGCAGCGGATCTACGAGCGGTGGGAGAGGAACGGCTGGTTCGCCCCGAGCGGCCGCGGCACCTCTTTCTGCATCATGATCCCCCCGCCCAATGTGACCGGGACGCTGCACATGGGGCATGCGTTCAACCACACGCTCATGGACACCCTGACGCGTTATCACCGCATGCGGGGCGATGACACGCTGTGGCAGCCGGGCACCGATCATGCGGGCATCGCGACCCAGATGGTGGTCGAGCGGCAGCTCGAGGCGCAGGGCACGCGGCGCACGGATCTCGGCCGCGAGGCCTTCCTCGAGAAAGTCTGGCAGTGGAAGGCACACTCCGGCGGCGCCATGGCCGGCCAGATGCGCCGGCTCGGCGATTCGGTGGATTGGACGCGCGACCGTTTCACCATGGATGCGGGCCTGTCGCGGGCGGTGATCGAAGTGTTCGTGCGCCTGCACGAGGAGGGGCTGATCTACCGCGGCAAGCGCCTGGTCAACTGGGATCCGGTGCTGCTCACGGCGTTGTCCGATCTCGAGGTGCAGAGCGAGGAGGAAGAAGGCCATCTGTGGCACCTCCGTTACCCCCTTGAGGACGGCTCGGGTCACGTGGTGGTCGCCACCACGCGGCCCGAAACCATGTTGGGTGACACCGCGGTGGCCGTCAATCCGGATGACGGGCGCTACAGGCACCTGGTCGGAAAGCAGCTGCGCCTGCCGCTCGCGGAGCGCTCCATCCCCATCATTGCCGACACGTATGTCGATGCCGCATTCGGCTCGGGCTGCGTGAAGATCACGCCGGCACACGACTTCAACGACTACGAGATCGGCAGCCGGCACGGACTCGCGCAGATCAACATCTTCACGCCCCGCGCCGCGCTCAACGACAACGTGCCGGAACGCTTCCGGGGTCTGGACCGTTTCGAGGCGAGGCAGCGCGTGCTCGCCGAGCTCGAGGCCGCCGGACTGCTCGAGCGGACCGAGAAACACAAGCTGGTGGTGCCGCGGGGGGATCGCTCAGGGGCCATCCTCGAGCCCTATCTCACCGATCAGTGGTATGTGAGGATCGCGCCGCTCGCCGAGCCCGCGATCGCGGCGGTCGAGAGCGGCCGCACCCGCTTCGTGCCGGAGAGCTGGGCCAGGACCTACTTCGAGTGGATGCGCAACATCAAGGACTGGTGCATCAGCCGCCAGTTGTGGTGGGGTCACCGCATCCCGGCGTGGTATGACGGCCAGGGCAATGTCTACGTGGGACGGAACGAAGCCGAGGTACGCGCCAGACACAACCTCACCCCCGATGACCCACTGCGCCAGGACGAGGACGTGCTCGACACCTGGTTCTCCTCGGCGCTCTGGCCATTCTCCACCCTCGGCTGGCCGGACCCGACTCCCGAGCTCTCCCGGTACTATCCGACGACGCTGCTCCTCACGGGCTTCGACATCATCTTCTTCTGGGTCGCCCGCATGATGATGATGGGCCTGAAGTTCATGGGCGATGTGCCGTTTCGCGACGTGTACATCCATGGCCTGATCCGCGACGAGCATGGCGAGAAGATGTCGAAGTCCAAGGGCAACGTCATCGACCCGCTCGACATCGTCGATGGCATCGACCTCGAATCCCTGGTGGCCAAGCGCACCAGCGGCCTGATGCAGCCGCAGATGAAGGCCCGGATCGAGAAGAACACGCGCAAGGAGTATCCCGACGGCATCGCCCCCCACGGCACGGACGCGCTGCGCTTCACCTTCGCCGCCCTCGCCTCCCCGAGCCGCGACATCCGTTTCGACCTCGGGCGCGTGGCCGGCTACCGCAACTTCTGCAACAAGCTGTGGAACGCGGCCCGTTTCGTGGCCATGGTGTGCGAAGACCCGGCGGGGGCCGCAGCCGCGGCGGGCGGACCCGTGGAGCTCTCGGTGGCCGACCGGTGGATCCGTTCGCGCTTCGGGCGGATGCTCGCCACGGTGGAAAAGTCGCTCACCGACTACCGCTTCGATTACGCCGCGAGCGCACTGTATGAGTTCACCTGGCACGAGTTCTGCGACTGGTACCTCGAGCTCACCAAGCCGGTGCTGCAATCGGGGTCGGCCACGGAGGCCGCCAAACGCGGCACCCGCGGCACTCTGGTGGACATTCTCGAAGCGCTGCAGCGCGCCCTGCACCCCATCATGCCCTTCATCACCGAGGAGATCTGGCAGCGCGCCGCGCCGCTCGCCGGCCGCGCCGGCCCCACGGTGATGCTGGCGCCCTACCCGCTGCCCGAAGCGTTCCCCGCGGACGAGGCGAGTGAGCGCGAAGTCGCCTGGATCCAGGCGCTCATCCTCGCGGTGCGCCAGATCCGCGGTGAGATGAACATCAACCCCTCCAAGCGCATCCCGGTGCTGCTGCAGGGCGCATCCGCCGAGGACCGTGCCTGTCTCGCAAGCCACCGGCCCTACCTCGAGCGACTGGCCGGCATCGACTCGATCACCGTGTTGGATGCAAACGAGACCGCGCCGCAGTCGGCCACCGCGCTCGTGGGCGAACTGACGGTGCTGGTGCCGATGGCCGGACTCATCGATGCGGGCGCCGAGGCGGATCGCCTGCACAAGCTCCTCGCCCGAGCCGAGGCGGACCTCGGCAAGGTCCGCGCTCGCCTCGCCAACCAGAGCTTCGTCGCCAACGCCCCCGCCGCGGTGGTCGAGACCGAACGGGCCCGCCAGGGCGAGCTCGAGCGCACCACCGCCAGCCTCACCACCCAGCTCGAGCGGGTGCGGGAGCTGCTCAAGCCCTAGGTGGTCGATCTCGCGGCCGCTGCCGGCGCGCTATGCGGCGTGCTCGCGCGTCTCGCGGAAGGTGATGTCGGGCCAGCGCTCCAGCGTGAGCTGCAGGTTGACGCGCGAAGGAGCGAGGTAGACCGGAGCGCCGCTGTGATCCAGCGCGAGGTGCTCGTACGCGCGGCTGCGGAACTCCGCGAGCTTGCGCGGATCGGCGGCATCGATCCAGCGGGCGGTGTGCACGTTCACCGGCTCGAACACGCAGCTCACCCCGTACTCGTCCTGCAGGCGAAACGCCACCACCTCGAACTGCAGCGGACCGACCGCGCCGAGGATCTGGTCATTGTTGCGCAGCGGCTTGAACAGCTGCGTCGCCCCCTCCTCGCACAGCTGCGAGAGTCCCTTCTGCAGCGCCTTCATCTTCAGCGGATCCTTGAGCACCGCGCGCCGGAAGATCTCGGGGGCGAAGTTGGGAATGCCGGTGAAGGCGAGCCGCTCACCCTCGGTGAAGGTATCCCCGATGTTGATCGTGCCGTGATTGTGCAGGCCGATGATGTCTCCCGCGTAGGCCTCTTCGGCATGCTCGCGCTCGGAGGCCATGAAAGTGAGCGCATCGGCCACCCGCACCTCCTTGCCGAGCCGCGTGTGAAAGAGGCGCATGCCGCGCGTATAACGGCCCGAGCACAGGCGCATGAAAGCGATGCGATCGCGATGCCCCGGGTCCATGTTGGCCTGGATCTTGAACACGAAGCCGGTGAGCCGCTCCTCGAGCGGCTCGACCCGCCGCTCCCGCGCGATGCGCGCCAGGGGGCCGGGCGCATGGCGCGTGAAGGAGGCGAGCAGCTCCTCCACTCCGAAATTGTTGATGGCCGAGCCGAAGAACACCGGGGTCTGGCGGCCCGAGCGGTAGGCCTGCGGGTCGAAGACTTCGGTGGCGCCACGGACCAGCTCGATCTCCTCGCGCACCGCGGCGAGATCCTCACCCAGGAACTCGCGCGCCTCGGGGCTCCCGAGCCCTTCGATGATCTGGTTCTCCCCCACCCGGCCGCGCTCGCCGGCGAGGTAGGCGTAGATCCGATCCTCGAGCAGGTGATAGATGCCGCGCAGGGCGCGTCCCATGCCGACCGGCCAGGTCACGGGCGCCGTGCGGATGCCGAGCACGCTCTCGATCTCATCGAGAAGCTCGATCGGCGCACGCCCCTCGCGATCGAGCTTGTTGATGAAGGTCATGATGGGCGTATCGCGCAGCCGGCAGACCTCCATCAACTTGATGGTGCGCTCCTCCACGCCCTTGGCGCAGTCGATCACCATCAGCGCCGAGTCCACGGCGGTGAGCGTGCGATAGGTGTCCTCCGAGAAGTCCTCGTGGCCCGGGGTGTCGAGCAGGTTCACGATGCAATCCCGGTACGGAAACTGCATCACCGAGGACGTCACGGAAATTCCACGCTGCTGCTCGAGACGCATCCAGTCGGAGGTGGCGTGGCGGGCCGCCTTGCGGCCCTTGACGGTGCCGGCCATCTGGATGGCGCCGCCGAACAGCAGCAGCTTCTCGGTGAGCGTGGTCTTGCCCGCATCGGGGTGCGAAATGATCGCAAACGTCCGCCGCCGGCGGATTTCGGCAGTCACATCAGTCATTAAACGAAATGCTCAGCTATTGGGGGCGCAGCGGGTGCGCAGGGTCAACTTCAGCACGCAGGCGTCCTCCCGGCCACCGGTCGCCTGGTAGTAGCCGCGGCGCATGCCGATCTGCTGGAAGCCGAGCGTGCGGTACAGGCGCAGCGCCGCGGCATTGGACGGGCGGACTTCGAGAAAGGCGTCCGTCATGCCCGCCGAGGCGCCGCGATCGAGCAGGTGTTCGAGCATATGACGGCCAAGCCCACGGCAACGGTATTTTTCGGCGATGCACAGATTGAGCACGTGCATCTCCCCTGCCCCCATGCTCATCACGCCGTAGCCTGCGACCTGGCTTTGCACCGCGAGCACGCGGCACACATACCCGACCCGCAGGCAGTCTCGGAATATACCCTCGCTCCACGGGAACGCATAGGACGCTCGCTCAATGGCGAACACATCCTCGAGATCCACCTCGGTCATCGCGCGGATCTGCGCCGTGGGGAGCGATTTGAGCAGCTCAGGTGCGGTCGCCATCGATCTGTGCCATCACGCCGCGTGCGAACTTCAGATCCTCCCACGCCTTGCGCTTATCCGCCGGCGAGCGCAGGAGATAAGCGGGATGATACGTCACCACGAGAGGCGTGTTGCGCTCCCCGAAATGATGCACGCCGCCGCGCAGCCGGGCGAGCGGCGCATCGCTCGAGAGCAGGGTCTGGGCGGCGATGCGGCCGACGGCGAGCAGCAGCTTCGGGCGCACCAGCTCAATCTGCCGGTGCAGGTAGGGCAGGCATGCGGCGACCTCCTCGGGCTTGGGGTCGCGATTGCCCGGCGGACGACTCTTCAGAATATTGGCGATATAGACGTTCGCGCCGCGGCTCAATCCAATCGCGCGCAGCATGGCATCGAGCAGCTGCCCGGCCCGGCCGACGAAGGGCTCCCCCCGCCGATCCTCCTCGGCGCCCGGCGCCTCCCCGATGACCATCCAGTTCGCCTCTCGGTTGCCGACCCCGAGAACGCCCTGGGTGCGGCTCTCATGCAGGGGGCACCTGGCGCAGTCGCGCACTTCGCTCCACAGGGCCTGCCACCTCGCGTCGACTGAATGGCCGTCCGAGGCGGTGGCGCCCGCATCCGCCGGGACCGGTACGGGCGCCGCCTCGGACTGCGGTCCCCCCTCGGGGGGGTGGCGCGGCACCCACAGCTCGATTCCGATCGCACGCAGGTACTCGGCGCGAGCCGCGCGGTCCATCAGCCACGCCTCTCGCGGAATGGCCTCCGGCGGCGCCGGAACCGACGCCAGATCCACACGATCGGCGCAGATAGCGCATAGATTCCGAATATTGCCAGCAGAAGCAGCGATGGATCGCTGGCGATCAGCACGATGGCCAGGAGCACCAGGAGCAGGTAGATGAAGCGGACCGGCCCCTCCAGATTGATCTTCTTGAAGCTGAAATAGCTGAACCGGCTGACCATGAGCGCACCGGCCAGCGCCGTGACGGTGAAGGCGATGATGAGTCCGGTGAGTCCGGGCTCATGCCACTGGCTGGAGAGCCAGATGAACCCCGCGACCGTCGCTGCGGCGGACGGGCTCGGCAGCCCCTCGAAGTAGCGCTTGTCCACCACGGTGGTGCGAACATTGAACCGCGCGAGCCGCAGGGCGGCCGAGGCGGCGTAGAAAAAGCACGCGAGCCACCCGAAACGCCCCCAGGCCCGGCCGTACTCGGCGATCCGGACCACGCCCCACTGGTAGGCGACGATGGCCGGGGCGAGGCCGAAGGCGACCATGTCGGAAAGACTGTCGTATTCCTTGCCGAAGGCGGTCTCGGTATGGGTCAGACGGGCGATCCGTCCATCGAGCGAATCGAAAATCATCGCGATGAACACCGCCATGCCGGCGGGCGCGAAGTGCTTGTCGATGGCCGCGACGATGGCATAGAACCCCGAGAACAGGGTGCCGGTGGTCAGCAGGTTCGGCAGCAGATAAATGCCCCTGCGCGGGTTCGGGGTGTGCTCGCCCCCGGCCTCAGGCGGGGCGCTCGTCGAATTAGGGCTTGCGGACATGTCGGGGGCTTCCGGTCGGCGGAACATCACGCGCCGCGGCGCATCTTAGCAGCTCGCGCTCTCCTGTTATGATGGCGGCTTCTTTGTCCCACAAGACCCGCGCCATGAGGCTTTCGCAGTATCCCATCCAGACCACCAAGGAAACCCCGGCCGAGGCTGAGATCGTCAGCCACCAGCTCATGCTGCGCGCGGGACTCATCCGCCGCCTCTCCTCGGGCCTGTACAGCTGGCTGCCGATGGGCCTGCGGACCCTGCGCAAGGCCGAGGCCATCATCCGCGAGGAGATGAACCGGGCGGGCGCCCTCGAGCTGCTGATGCCCGTGGTCCAGCCGGCGGAGCTGTGGCAGGAATCCGGCCGCTGGAAGGAATACGGCCCGGAGCTGCTGCGCCTGAAGGACCGCCACCAGCGCGACTTCGTCGCGGGCCCCACGCACGAGGAGGTCATCACCGACATCGCGCGCCGGGAGCTCAAGAGCTACCGCCAGCTCCCGGTGAACTTCTATCAGGTCCAGACCAAATTCCGCGACGAGATCCGGCCGCGTTTCGGGGTGATGCGCGCACGCGAGTTCATCATGAAGGACGCCTACTCCTTCCACGCCGATGCGGCCTCGCTCGAGCAGGGCTACCGTCTCATGCACGAGGCCTACACTCGGATCTTCACCCGCATGGGGCTGCAATTTCGCGCCGTGAAGGCCGACTCCGGCCCGATCGGCGGCGACGTCTCGCAGGAGTTCCATGTGCTCGCCGCCTCGGGCGAGGACGCCATCGTGTTCTCGGACGCGGACGAATACGCCGCCAACATGGAGGCCGCCGCCGCCCTGCCCCCGCGTGAGCCGCGCCCGGCGCCCCGCGAATCACTGGCCAGGATTGCGACGCCGGGGGCCAAGACCATCGAGGCGCTGGCGGGGCTGCTGAAGATCGAGCCCTCGCGCTGCCTGAAGACACTGCTCGTCGAGGGCGAGGGCGAGAATGAGGTCGTGGCGCTGCTCGTCCGGGGCGATCACGAGTTGAATGCCACCAAGGCGCAGCGGCTGCCCGGAGTGGCGAGCCCGTTTCGCATGGCGGACGCCGAGCGCATCCAGCGTGCCACCGGAGCGCAGGTCGGGTACATCGGCCCGCTCGGTCTCAAGTGCCGCATCTATGCGGACCATGCCGCCCTCGCGGTCGCCGATTTCGTCTGCGGCGCCAACGAGAAGGACATGCACCTCACGGGGGTCAACTGGGACCGCGACGTGCAGGGCTACGTTGCCGCGGACATCCGCAATGTCGTCGAAGGCGATCCGAGCCCGAGCGGCAAGGGCGCACTCAAGCTTGCCCGCGGCATCGAGGTCGGCCACATCTTCCAGCTCGGCCGCAAGTACAGCGAAAAGATGCACGCCGCGGTGCTCGATGAATCGGGCCAGGAAGTCACCGTCCACATGGGCTGCTACGGCATCGGTGTGACGCGCGTCGTGGCGGCGGCCATCGAGCAGAACCATGATGAGCGCGGCATCCTCTGGCCGGAGCCGCTGGCGCCGTTCAAGGTCGTATTGGTGGCCCTCGGCCAGCAGAAATCCGCCGAGGTGCGCGAGCGGGCCGAGCGACTCTATGCCGAGCTCACCGGCGCGGGCATCGAAGTCCTCTTCGATGATCGCGACGCGCGTCCCGGCGTGAAGTTCGCCGACGCGGAGCTGCTTGGTATCCCGCACCGGCTGGTCGTCGCCGAGCGTGGCCTGGCGGCGGGCCGGCTCGAGTACCGGCACCGCAGAGACAGCGAGAGTGTGGAGTTTCCCGTTGATGAGGCGCTCGCATTCCTCAAGGACCGTCTGGGCCGCTAAGCCGGCCCGGCTCGCCCTCGCAACGCTGACTCTGGCCCTGCTCGGCGCCGGCTGGGCCGCACCCGCTCACGCCTACGGCCAGCGCGATCCGGCGCTCGCGCCCATCGTCAAGAAGGCGATCTCGCACGCGCAATGCTTCATGGACCGCTTCGATGCCGCGGTGTGGTACACCCTCATGGAGCCGCGGCTCGTACGATACGTGCCGAAGCCCGCCGAGCGGTTGAGCATCCTGAAGCAGGTGTACTGCGTGACGCACGAGCCCGGCGCGGCGCGGCTGCCGCCGGGGTTGGTGCTGGCCGTCATGCAGGTCGAGAGCGATTTCAACCGCTGGGCGGTCTCATCGAGCGGCGCGGTGGGACTGATGCAGGTGATGCCCTTCTGGCCGGAACACCTGGGGATGAAGGGCTACCAGCTGGTGGGCGTCGCGCCCAACATCCGCATGGGCTGCGCGATCCTGCGCTACTACCTCGGCGTCACCCACGACAACGTGCGGCTCGCGCTGGAAGAGTACAACGGCAGCGTGGGGCATCATCATTACCCCGATCGCGTGCTCATCGCCTGGGAGAACTGGAACGGCGCGGACGATCTGGGTTTCGCCGACGCGAAACGTTAGCGGGCGTGGAATCCCACCGGTGGCTCGCGCAGGTGCTGGGGCGCCTCGGCCACCTCCACCGCGGCGACCTTGGAGGCCGTAGAGCCCGTCCACAACCACTCGACGAACGCGCTCACCGCCACCTCTTCCCCGCAGACGAGCACCTCCACGCGCCCGTCCAGGAGGTTCTTCGCATAACCGTGCACGCCGAGCTCGGCCGCACGATGGGCGCACGTGGCCCGATAAAACACGCCCTGGACACGGCCGGACACCAGGCACTTCTTGCAGACCATGGAGAGAAATATACCCTAGGATATCCAGATGACCGAAATCCTCGTCCTCTACTACTCCCGCAGCGGCGCCACCGCCGAGCTCGCCCGGCAGGCGTGCCGCGGCATCGAGAGTGTTCCCGGCGCGGCGGCCAGACTGCGCACCGTGCCTCCCGTGACGGCCGAGAGCGAAGGCCCCGCCAGGCCCGTGCCGGCGAGCGGCGCGCCGTACGCCACTCTGGAGGACCTGCGCGGCGCCGGCGGACTGCTGCTCGGCAGCCCGACGCGCTTCGGCAACATGGCGGCGCCGCTGAAGCACTTCCTGGATGGCACCTCGGGCCTGTGGCTCTCGGGCGCGCTCTGCGGCAAGCCCGCCGGCGTGTTCACCTCCACCCAGACCCATCATGGCGGACAGGAATCGACCCTCCTCAGCATGATGTTGCCGCTGTTGCACCACGGCATGTATCTCGTCGGCCTGCCCTACACGGAACAGGCTCTGCACCGGACCCGCTCCGGAGGCACTCCCTACGGCGCCTCGCACGTGTCGGGGGGCGAGGCCGCGCCGTTGCTGAGCGAAGAAGAGAAAGAGCTGGCCCAGGCGCTCGGCCGCCGAGTGGCGGCCCTCGCGGTACGGCTCTCGGGCTGATCCGCCGTCTAACGCGGCTCGAGCCGCGCCAACACCTCGCGGATGAACGGCACCGTCAGGCGCCGCTGGGCGGCGAGGGCCGCCTCATCGAGCGTATCGAGCAACCCATAGAGCCGGCGCATGTCGCGCGGAAACCGCCGCTGAAGCCAGCGCACCGTCTCCTGAGGCAGCTCGAGCCCGCGCAGCCGCGCGCGCAGCTGCAGCGCCTGGTGCTGCTCGCTCTCATCGAGCGGGCGCAGCTGAAAGACCGCCGCGGCCGCGCACCTCGAGGCGAGATCCGGGAGCGACCACCCGAGCAGCGCCGGCGGTACGCGCGCGGCGAGCAGCAGCGACCCGCCGCTCTCGGCGAACTCCCGCAGCACGGTAAAGAGCGCCCGCTCCCATTCCCGGCGGCCCACCACGCTCTCGAGATCATCGACGCACAGACAGCTGAGTTGCGGCAGGCCCTCGAGCACCTCCACACCGAGCGCGGCGAGCTCACCCAGCGGCACGAAGCCGCTGCGCCGCGACTGCCCGGCGGCCGCGCAGACGGCCTGCAGCAGATGGGTCTTGCCGGAGCCCTCCGCGCCGCAGAGCCAGGTGAGGCCCGCCTCCCCGGCCGCGGCCCGGCGCGCATGCTCCAAGGCCTGCGCGTTGCCCGCGGGCAGGAAGCTCTCGAATACGGCCCGGTCGGGGAGTCGGACCCCAAGCGGAAGCTGATGCATGCGCGCGCCTCAGCCCGCCCGCGCCCGCTGCGGCGCCACCCAGGCCCTGCGAGTGAAGGTCGCAACGTAGTCGAGCCCCGAGAGGGCCGTGGTCAGGAGCACGATGAGCGCCAACGCACGCAGCACTCCGGTCGGCGGGAAGAGAAATGCCGCCCCGAGCATGACCGCGGCGAGATACAGCAGCTGGGTCCCGGTGTTGACCTTGCTGATGAGGGTCGGACGGCCGCGCAGCGGCCCGAACCACAGACGGTAGATGAGCGCGCCGAGGGCGATCATGACATCGCGCGCCACCGCCGCGGCGGTCACCCACCAGGGCACCAGGTCGAGCCAGGCGGACTCCACGAACACGATGACCAGCAACAGCTTGTCCGCCGCCGGATCCAACACCTTGCCGAGCTCGGAGGTCCAGTTGTAGCGCTTGGCGAGAAACCCGTCCAGGCCGTCGGAGACCGCCGCGATCACGAACAGGACGAGCGCCAGATCGTAGCGCCCCGAGCGCAGCAGGCTCGCGATCGGCCAGATCAGCGCCAGGCGGACCAGACAGATGAGATTGGGAATGTGCCGCACGGCTCAGTGCGCGGCGGGTGTGGTCGCCGGCGGTGTCGCGGGTGGCGCCGCGGCGGCCGGGCCCGGAAGGTAGCGGTACACGAGCGCCCCGTCTTCCGCCTGCCCCTGCGCGGGCGAGAAATGCGGCGAGGTGGCGAGCATGCGGGCCACCGTCGCCGAGCCCCCCTCGGCCCGCAGATCGAATACGGCGGTGTTGCCACGAACCTCGCTGACGCCGGCGCGGCTCACCCCCGGCATCGCTTGGAGCATCAGCTCGATGTGGGCGTAATCCGCCAGGCTCGAAACCCCTTCGATCCGCACCCTCGCCTCACTCAGGCCATCGCCTCCCGAAACGGCGGGCGGCGCGAGCAGATCCACCGTGCCGTCTATCCCGGCGGTGAGCGGGCCGGTGAAGCTGCGGCGCAGGAACGGAGTGATCAACGTCCATTGCCACTGAGGCGCGTCGGACGGGACGGAAGGTGGCGGAGCACCGCTGCCCTGCCCCGGGGGCGCGGACACGGCGGGCGGGCCGGCGGCCTGGGGTGCTCCATTCGCCGCCTGCTGAGGCGTCGATGCAGGGGCTGCGGCGGGCGCCGGCGGCTGACCGACGAGCAGCTGCTCCGCCCCGAAGCGGTGCACGAGCGCGAGCAGAGCGTTCTGCGCGAGGAGCTGGCCACTGGAATCGGTGACCGGCAGCGGCATGATGCTGATGGGCAGGCCTCGGGCCTGGGCGGCCTGCTCCAGAGCGGCGTGATCGGCCTCGTAGTCGGCCTGGTCGGGCATGGGACTCAGCACGATGAGCGTGAAGGGGCGGTCGGCGCTCCAGACGCTGCGTCCGAGGCCAGTGATCGCGCGGTCGACCTCCGCTCCGTTGAACGCCACCTGCAGCTCCCCTTGCGGACCGCGCTGGTAGTTCACGACGTACTTCGGCGCCTGGGCCACGAGCGATGCGAACACCGGATCGGTGGCCGATTCCGGGTGGCCGGTGGCCCGCACCAATGCGGCGCGCATCGCCTGTTGCAGCGCCGGCGCGGACTGGCCGCTCACGTCGACCACGAATACCGGGACGCGGCGGGCCGCCCGGCACAGGACCGGCAGCGCGGCACAGGAGAGAACCAGAAGGGCGAGCCGGAGAGGACGGAGGGCGGTGGGCTTGGCGGCTGGCATCCGATCGAGTGTTTGCATCCCGCCACGGCGCCGGGCGGAAAGGTACAATACCATACACGCGTGTGCCGCACGGCGGCCGCTCCATCCTCGAAAGTGATTGCATGACAGAAGGGAAAACAGGCCGCGGCATGACCTACCGCGACGCGGGTGTCGATATCGACGCCGGCGACGAGCTCGTCGAGCGCATCAAGCCGCATGTGGCGCGCACGCGCCGGCCCGAGGTGCTGGCCGGCATCGGCGGTTTCGGCGCGCTGGTGGAGCTGCCGCCCGGCTACCGGCGACCGGTGCTGGTCTCGGGCACCGATGGGGTCGGCACCAAGCTGCGCCTGGCCATCGATACGGGCCACCACGACACGATCGGCATCGATTTGGTGGCGATGTGCGCCAATGACATCGTCGTGCAGGGCGCCGAGCCGCTTTTCTTCCTCGACTACTACGCCACCGGCAAGCTCCGGGTGGATGTGGCCGAGGCGGTGATCCGCGGCATCGTGGAAGGCTGCAGCCAGGCGGGCGCCGCACTGGTGGGCGGCGAGACGGCCGAGATGCCCGGCATGTACCACGGCGACGATTACGACCTGGCCGGCTTCTGCGTGGGCGTGGTGGAAAAGGATGCCATCATCGATGGCACCACCATCCGCCCCGGCGATGCGGTGATCGGGCTCGCCTCCTCCGGGCCGCACTCGAATGGCTACTCGCTCATCCGGCGCCTGATCGCCTCGAGCGGAGCCGACAGCCGCACCCGGGTCGAGGGCACGCCGCTGTTCGAGCGGCTGCTCACCCCCACCCGCATTTATGTCAAGCCGCTTCTGGCGCTGGCGCAGACCCTGCCCGTGCATGCGCTCGCCCACATCACCGGCGGCGGCCTCACGGACAACATTCCGCGAGTGCTGCCGGAGGGCCTGGAGGCGGTGCTCGAGCGGCGCCGCTGGCCCGAGGACCCGGTGTTCGAGTGGATCCGCCGGACCGGCAACATCGATCCCGCGGAGATGTACCGCACCTTCAACTGCGGCATCGGGATGGTGGTCATCGTGCCGCAGCAGCATGCCGAGCAGGCGCTCGAATTCCTCGCCGCACGCGGCGAGACCGCACGGATCATTGGGGAGATCCGCACGGGCACCCGCGGCGCCGTCATCGAGTGAGCCGCGCGCCCCTTAAGATCGCGGTGCTCATCTCGGGGCACGGCTCCAACATGGCGGCTATCGCCCGTGAGTGCCGCGAAGGGCGATTGAACGCGCGCATCGGCATCGTGCTCTCGGACCGGCCCGGCGTAGCGGGCCTCGACACCGCACGCGCGATGGGGATCGAGGCGCGCGCCATACCCTGGCAGGGGGCCGCGCAACGGGGGGTGTTCGAGCGTTCGCTCGAGGCGGCCCTGGCCGAGGTGAAGCCCGATCTCATCGTCCTCGCGGGCTTCATGCGCATTCTCTCGCCGCAGTTCGTGGCGTCGCACGCCGGACGGATCCTGAACATCCATCCCTCGCTGCTGCCGAAATACACCGGGCTCCATACCCACCGCAGAGCGCTCGAGGCGGGCGAGCGTGAGCATGGCGCCAGCGTGCACTTCGTGACTGCGGAACTCGATGGCGGCCCCCTCGTGCTGCAGTCGCGGGTCCCGGTCCGTTCCGAGGACACCGAGCAGAGCCTGTCAGCCCGGGTTCAGAAGACCGAGCACATCATTTATCCTCGCGTCATCGGATGGCTGGCCGAGGGACGGCTCACCTGGCGGCAGGACCGCCCGTGGCTCGATGGCCACCCGCTCCTTGACCCGGTGGTGGAGGATTTCAGTGCGGATCGGAACTGACACAGTGCGCCGCGGCGCCTTGGGCCTCGCCCTGCTGCTCGCCACCGCGGCCACGCTCTGCCGCGCGGACGCTGCGTCCCCGCCCGCAACGCCGCCGACCTTCGTCGCAAAGTACTCCGTCGCCTGGCATGGCATCACCGCGGGCACCTCGACCCTGACGCTCGCCGAGACTTCGCCCGGGCAGTACCGCTACACCTCCGAGGATCACGCGAGCGGACTGTTCAAGCTGTTCATCCGCCGCGCCATCCAGCAGGAAAGCCGCTTCAGGGTCACCAACGGAGAGGTCCAGCCGCTGAGCTTCCGGGCCGAGGGCAATGGCCCGACCGAGGAAGTGACCTTCAACTGGACCTCCGGACGGGTGACCGGCACCGCCAAGGGCAAGCCCCTGGACCTGAAACTCGAGCCCGGCACCCAGGACCCGGGATCGGTGCAGATCGCGCTGATGCTGGCCTTTCTCGAAGGGCATCCCCCCTCGAGCTTCTGGATGCTCAACACGGATGTGATCAACCAGTTCGAGTTCGAGCCGAAGGGCAAGGCGACGCTCGACACCCCGCTCGGACCCGTGCAGACACGCCTCTACACCAGCCACCACGCCGGAGCGCGCCGCACCACCTACATGTGGCTCGCCCCCTCGCTCGATTACCTGCCGGCGCGCCTCGAGCAGCGTCGCGGCAACGACGTGCTGTTCGCGCTCAACATCCTCGCCTACAGGAAGCAGTAGGGACAGCGCGCCGCGCCCCGAGCGTCAGGTCTTGGGCAGCGTCACGCCCCGCTGCCCTTGGTACTTGCCGCCCCGGTCCCTGTAGGAGGTCGCGCACACCTCGTCCGACTCGAAGAACAGCATCTGCGCCACGCCCTCGTTGGCGTAGATCTTCGCCGGGAGCGGCGTGGTGTTGGAGAACTCCAGCGTGACGTGCCCCTCCCATTCCGGCTCCAAGGGCGTCACGTTCACGATGATGCCGCAATTGCGGACGAAGACACCTGCCTCGAGTGCGAAATTGCCAGCCTCCGGAACCGTCAAACAATAGACGTCGTGCTCGCCGGGCAACTCTCTGATCGCAGCGACCTTGTGATTTCGGTAGGCAGGAGTGCCTCGAAAGCCCGCAAGCACTTGTGGGAATCGGCGGAAAACCGAACGGTCGCAGTGCAGCAGCGCCGCCGCGCCACGGATGGAGCCCGTTTCGTCGAGCGCAGAACGCGCGCGGTCCGCAGTGATTTCATCCCGCAATTTGATCCGCCGCGCGATCTCGGCCTGCCTTTGTCGCCGCGTCCCATCGTCAGCGGCCCATGCGCGCATCATTCGCTGTGCGTGCCTTTCCCGCTCGGCCGGATCCGCGAATCTCCTGAACATCGCGCCGCGATGAGCCTCTCGTGTGACATCACTCTGATTTCGCCGAGCCTCCATGAGGCGTGCGCGGACAGCGGCGTACCGCTCACTGCCCCAGAAGGCATAGGCGCGCGCGCTCTGCACTGCCGCAAAGTGCGCTCGCCACTCGGGGTTCAGCGCACGGCGCGCGAGCGCATCGCGGATGGCGGCGCCGTGCTCCTCTGGACTGAACGCTTCTCCGTAGTTCGCCTCGTTATGCAGCCTAATGTGATCGGACGCCGCCATCCTGATCAGGTTCGTCGGCCGATTGTTGCGGCGATTAAAAACCATGTGATGCCGATGGGTACCGGAAGTGTCCGAATAAATGGCGTGTCTCAGATTCCATTCATCGGCAAGGCGATGCGTCGCATGCATGTACCCGTCGATCGGCTGATACACCGTCTCGTAGCCCCTGACGAGGTCGCGGTAGAGGGGCATCAGCGCGTCGCCCGGACGGAGTGTCTGAGCTTCGGCCATCCGGCCATCGCGGCGCATGAACTGGTGATCCGCCGTGGCATGGATGCGCCGCCCATCGTCCAGCTCGATCTCGAGCAGCGAGTCACGCCCGATATATCGGGGCACATCGAGCAGGGACACGATCAACCGACCATTCGGCCCGATGCTGTAGCCCCAAAAGAGTTCGCCGGAATCGTGGCGGCGCGCCATTTCCTCTAGCGTCGGCGCGGTGCCGTCCACCAACGCCACACGCGTGTCTCCGCGGAAACACCTCGCATAGGTCGACTTGCCGAGACAGACAGTGAGCACGCTGCGTGGAATCCGGAAGTACTCCACGGTGCGCGCCAGCGCAAAGGAATTCGGTGGAATCACGCATACATCTGACTTGAGATCCACGAAACTCTTCTCGTCGAAAGCCTTCGGATCGACGATGGTGGAGTTGATGTTGGTGAAGATCTTGAATTCATCCGCACAGCGGACGTCGTAACCGTAGCTCGACGTACCGTAGGAGACGATCTTGTGGCCATCGACGTAGCGAACCTGCTCGGCCGCGAACGGCTCGATCATACCGTGATCGCGCGCCATACGACGGATCCAGTGGTCTGATTTGATGCTCATCGGACAATGATACTCTCGGCAAGAAAAACATCGAGGTCCACCCCTCCCTACGTGCGAATCGCACGCGAAAATCAGGGGCACCCAAACACATCATGCCGGACTTCGCGGCCACCGCGAGGCGCGCGACGGAGCTTCGTACGTCACTTCTTCTCTACGACGATCTTGGGGAAAACACCGCTGTGATCGAGCGGCCGCAGTGCGAGCGCTCCGGCCGTGCGCCGCGCCATATCGAGATAGGCTCGCGCGCGCGGCGAGTCGGGAGCGGCGATCACCGTCGGCTGTCCGCCGTCGGCCTCCTCCCGGATGCGCACATCGAGCGGCAGCTCACCGAGGAGCCTCACGCCGTACTGCGCGGCCATGCGGGCGCCGCCGCCCTCGCCGAAGATATGCTCGGCGTGCCCGCACTTCGAGCACACGTGCACGCTCATGTTCTCCACGATGCCGAGCACCGGCACCGAGACCTTCTCGAACATCTTCAGTCCCTTGCTCGCGTCCGAGAGCGCAATGTCCTGGGGTGTCGTCACGATCACCGCGCCCGCCACGGGCACCTTCTGCGCGAGGGTGAGCTGAATGTCGCCCGTGCCCGGGGGCATGTCGACCACGAGATAATCGAGCTCGCCCCACTGGGTCTGGGACAGAAGTTGGCTCAACGCCTGAGTGACCATCGGGCCGCGCCACACCATGGGCTGGTCGGCGTCCACGAGAAAACCGATGGACATGGCCGCCACGCCGTGTTTCTTCAGCGGCTCGATGTGCTTGCCGTCGGGCGAGACGGGCCGCTCGCCCGCGAGACCGAGCATCAGCGGCTGGCTGGGTCCGTAGATGTCCGCGTCCAGCACCCCGACCCGCGCCCCCTGGCGGGCCCAGGCGAGGGCCAGATTGGCCGCCACCGTGGACTTGCCCACCCCGCCCTTGCCGGAGGCGACGGCGACGATGTTCTTGATCTTCCCGAGCGGCTGCAGGGGCCTCTGCACCGCATGCGCCCGGATCTGCGATTCCACCGTGACGCGCACCGACTCGGCATGCCCGGCCGAGCGCAAGTGCTTCTCGATCTGCTCAGCCAGCTCCTCCTGGTAACCCCCGACCGGGAAGCCGAGGACGATTCGGGCGGCATAGCCCCCCTCCACCGCCGTCAGCCCGCGCAGCGCGCCGGCCTCACGCAGCGTCTGGTGCAGATACGGGTCGGCGTAGGACTCGATCGTCGAGCGCAGACCGTCCAGAATGGGATCGTCGGCAGAATCTTCGGCCATGGGACCTTGCAGCGCGGCGGCAGTGGCGAGGGGGAGCATATTCTAGTGGCTCGATCGGCAATACGCATGGGCGAGCTGCGGCAGAGTGCCGCCGCCCCGGCTATGGCATACTTCCCGCACGTCCCCGCAGAGCCCTCAGAAACTCGAGCCCGGTGACCCGGGAGCAGCCCAGGTCGTTCCGCGGCATCAGGGAGCAACGAAGCGGGGCTCACGGGGGAAGCAGCGGAGTGCCTCGGCAGATCGGCTGATGAGTTTTTTCACCAATGTGCGCGCCGACCGGTTGATCACCGGCATCCGGTCATCGGCGGACCCGGCGAGCGCGGACACCCAAAAATCCATCGCGCGCCTGAAGGACTTGGGTCCGGGCGCCATCGGCCCGATCCTGGCGGCCCTCCCCGAAGCGGACAAGAACGCCACGCTCGCCCTGGTGGAGGTGCTGGCGCACCTGGTGGGCCCGAAGACCTTCCCCCAATACGTGCAGGGACTGGTCGAAGGCAGTCCGCGGGTGGTCGCCGGCATCGGCTGGGCCCTCACCAGCAGCCGCAATTTCCCGCCGCAGCTGCTCCTGGATGCGCTGGCCACCCCCGGGGTCGCCAAATCCAAGGTGCTCGAGGTCATCGCAGCCCACAAGTCGCGCTTCACGGTGCGCGAGCTGCTGAATGCCGCCTACACGCAGGAGCCGAACGAGAAGGCCGCGCTGTTTCGCATCATCGGGGAGCTGGCCGGCCCGAGCGTCCTGCCCGAGCTCATCCAGCGCCTGCACGGCAAGGACCCCATCGCGCGCGTTCACATCATCAACGTTCTCGCTCGCTTCAGCACGCCGGAGGTGCACCTCGCCCTGCAGAGCCTGCTGACGGACCCCAACAAGCTGATCCGCGGGGCCACCCTCTCGGCGTTGCAGCGCATGGACGGGGCGATCGACGTCGAGAAGGTCTGCCAGCTGCTGAAAGACCCCGAGATCGAGGTCCAGAACAAGGCGGTCGACGTCGTCATCAAGGCGAACGACCCGGAGACCATCCGCTACCTGATCGAGGTACTCAAGGACGAGAGCGAGGGCGCCCGGCGGGCGGCGGTCGAGGTGCTGAACGAAGTCGGCGACGCCAAGTCGGTGAAGCACCTGCTCGGTGCGCTCAAGGACAGCGACTGGTGGGTGCGCTCGCGGGCGGCCGACGCCCTCGGCAAGATCGGCGGTCCACGGGTCATCGACGCGGTGCTGCAGCTCGTCAAGGACAAGGAGGAGGACATCCGCCGCGCCGCCATCGAGATCCTGAATCAGACCAAGGACGAGCGCGCCGTCGAGTCGCTCATCCAGGCCACCCGCGATCCGGACTGGTGGGTGAGCGAGCGCGCGGTCGATGCGCTCGCGGAAATCGGCAGCAAGCGGGCCGTGCCCCGGCTGCTCGAGATGCTCAAGGAGAGCAAGCCCAAGGCCATGCCGATCGTGGTGCGCGCCCTCGGCAAGCTCGGCGATGCGCAACTTGCCACCACGCTCATGCCGCTGCTCGGCAGGCCCGAGCGGGAGCTGCGGATCGAGGTCATGCAGGCGCTCGCCCATGTGGCCGATGCGCCGAGCGCCGAGTCCGTGCGCACGCAGCTCAAGGCGCAGGCGAGCACCGCCGATCAGACGATCGCGCGCGCCGCCGAGGCGGCCCTCGCCGATCTCGAGCGGCGCCTGGCGGGTGGCCCCGCGACCTCGGAAATCATCCTGCCGCAATCCCCGCTGCCGCCCGCGGTGGGGCCCGAGGCGGCGCGGGCGGGCGCGAAGGAAACGGCCGCGCTCGACATCCAGACCCTCAAGCCCGGGGACATCCTCGAAGGCCGCTACAAGTACCTCGACCGCATCGGCAAGGGCGCCTTCGGCACCGTGCTGCTGATGGAGGACACGGTGGTCGATGAGCGGCTGATCCTGAAGTTCCTCAATCCCAATGTGGCGACGGACGAAGAGGTGATGAAGCGCTTCGTCCACGAGCTGCGCTACTCGCGCAAGATCACCCACCACAACGTCATCCGCATCTACGACTTCCTTTTCATCCAGGGCAATTACGCCATCTCCATGGAGTACTTTCCCTCGCACACCCTCGGGAGCGAGATCACCGGGGAGAAGCCCCTGCCGCTGAAGCGTGCGCTGCAGTTCGGCATCGACATCTGCACCGGCATGGTGGTTGCCCACCAGGCGGGCATCGTGCACCGCGACCTCAAGCCCGCGAATGTGCTGATCAACCAGGAGGGGCTGCTCAAGATCGTCGATTTCGGTGTGGCCGCCGCACAGCGCGAGAGCGAGACCCAGCTCACCCGCACCGGCTACGTGATCGGCTCGCCGAAGTACATGGCGCCCGAGCAGATCCTCGGCAAGCGGGTCGATGAGCGCGCCGACATCTACGCCCTCGGCGTCATCCTCTACGAAATGCTCACCGGCACCCCGCCCTACTCGCGCGGCGACCACATGTCGGTCATGTATCAGCACGTGCAGGGCAAGGCCCGCCCGCCCCAGGAGATCAACCCGGCCCTGCCGCCCGGCCTCTCGGATATGATCATGCGCGCCATGGCGGTCGATAAGGCCAAGCGCTTCCAGAACATGGGCGAGGTGCGCATGGCGCTCGAGAGGTATCTGAGGAGCGCCTGAGGCCGCCCGCCGCCGCCAGAGGACCCGCGAGCGTGTGCCAGCTCAAATTTTCAAGCGCAAGCGGTTGATTTCTCCGGGATCCTGGCGCGAAAGTACGGCCTCGACCCGGCAGGAGAGCTCGTTTTGGCCCGTATCGATGCCTTCTTGAAGCTCGGCGTGCAGCAGGGCTGCTCGGACGTGCACCTCGCCGTCGGCGTGCCCCCGATGCTGCGCATGCACGGGGATCTGCTGCCCATCAAGTTCCGCGACCTGCGCGCCTCGGAGCTCGAAGGCTACGTGGTCGAGATCCTCACGCCCTCGCAATCCGAGCGCTTCTCCGCCGGCAGCGATCTGGACTTTTCCTACGTATCCGCCGACGGCGGACGCTTCCGCGTCAATGTCTTCCGCAAGGAAACCGGCATCGGCGCCACCTTCCGCACCATTCCCTCGCAAGTGCCCTCGCTCTCCCAGATGGGCCTGCCACCGGCGCTCGAGAAGCTCTGCGACCACCACCAGGGGATGATCCTGGTCACGGGCGCGACCGGCACGGGCAAATCGACCACGCTCGCGGCGATGATCGATCACCTGAATCAGACCCGCAAACTCAACATCATCACCCTGGAGGATCCGATCGAGGTGGTGCACCGCAGCAAGATGAGCCAGGTCATCCAGCGGGAGCTCGGCACCCATATCCCGAGCTTCGCCGAAGGCGTGCGGGCCGCCATGCGCGAGGACCCGGATGTGATCCTGGTCGGCGAAATGCGTGATGCGGAGACGATCTCCATGGCCATGACCGCCGCCGAGACCGGCCACCTCGTCTTCGGCACGCTGCACACGACGAGCGCCGTCAAGACCATCGACCGCATCATCGACGCTCTGCCGATCGAGCAGCGCGAACAGACCAAGAGCTTCCTGTCGCAGAGTCTGCTCGCGGTGGTCACGCAGGTGCTGGTGAAGACGCCCGACGGCCACGGCCGCAGGGCGGTCTGCGAGATCATGGTGATGACTCGGGCGATCGCCAAGCTCATCCAGATGGACCAGACATTCCAGATCCCGAGCCTGGTGCAGACCAACCGCGACCTCGGAATGCAGCTGCTCGACCAGGCGCTGCTTGCGGCGATCACCGCCCGGGAGATCGATCCCGAGCACGCTTACAGTTACGCCACCGACAAGCGTCCGTTCCAGAAGTACGTCACGGACGTCGAACTGCTTCCCAAGACCGAGACGGCCCCCGCGCCGGGCGCGTAGGGATCATCCAGGGGCTCCCGCATGGCGACCATCGATACCTTCCTGCTCGAGGTGCTGCAGCGACGCGGCTCGGACCTGCACTTCATCGCAGGCGAGCCGCCGCGCATCCGCCTGTTCGGCGAACTGATGCCGCTCAAGGACCAGCCGCTCGGCCAGGAATTCGTGAAGCAGACCCTCTATGAGATCCTGCCGAAGCTCGCCGCCGAGCGCTTCGAGTCGAAGGACGGAGCCGACTTCGCCTACACCATCCCGGAGGTTGGGCGCTTCCGGGTCAACGTGATGCGGCAGTTGAACGGCATGGGGGCGGTGCTGCGGGCCATACCCTCGAGGGCGCTCACCCTCGATCAGCTCGGCCTGCCCGAGGCGGTGCGCGCACTCTGCCGCGCCAGCAACGGGCTGGTGCTGGTCACCGGAAAGACCGGCTCGGGCAAGTCGACGACACTCGCCGCAATGATCGATGACATCAACGCGCGCGAGAAGGGCCACATCCTCACCATCGAAGATCCGATCGAATTCGTGCACCAGCGCAGGAACTGCCTGATCAGCCAACGTGAGATCGGCGTGCACAGCTCGAGCTTTGCAGCGGCGCTGCACTCCGCCCTCCGCGAGGATCCCGATGTCATTCTCGTCGGCGAATTGCGCGATCTCGAGACGATGAGCATCGCGGTGACCGCGGCCGAGACCGGCATCCTCGTCATGGGCACGCTGCACACCAACGGGGCCGCGCAGACCGTGGACCGCATGGTCAACGTATTCCCCTCGGACAAGCAGTCGCACGTGCGCGGGATGCTCTCGACCTCGCTTCGCGGGGTGGTCTCGCAACAGCTGCTGCGGCGCGCCGACGGCGAGGGCCGGGTCGCCGCCCTGGAGATCCTCATCAATACGCCCGCGGCGGCGAGCCTCATCCGCCAGGGCAAGCTCGACCAGCTCGAGAACGTCATGCAGTCGGGGGCCCAGTTCGGCATGCGCACCATGGACAGCGCCATCCAACAGCTGCTCGAGCAGCGGCTCGTCACGGGCGAGGAGTCCTACCAGAAGGCCATCAACAAGGGGAAATTCGAGGCCCTGAGGGGCGAGGCGTAGCGGAGCTCCACGGCCGGATCGCTCCCTGCCCCGCAGCGTCCGCGAAAATCCGCTCATCGGTCGCGCTCGCACTCGATGCTCCGGTAAACTTGCCGGATGAGCGAGACATTCTTCGTCACCACCGCCCTGCCCTACGCCAACGGCCCGTTTCACATCGGGCACATCATGGAGTACATCCAGGCCGATATCTGGGTGCGCTTCCAGCGCCTGCAGGGCCACCGGGTGCACTTCGTCGGCGCCGATGACGCCCACGGCGCGCCCATCATGCTCAAGGCCGAGGCGGAAGGGGTGACCCCGCAGGAGCTGGTCCAGCGCATCGCCGCCGGCCGCCCCCGCTACCTCGAGGGCTTTCACATCGGCTTCGATCACTGGCATTCGACCGATTCGCCCGAGAACGTCGCGCTGTCCCAGGACATCTACCGGCGGCTGAAGGCCGCCGGGCTCATCTACGCCCGGCCGGTCGAGCAGTTCTATGATCCGCTCAAGGGCATGTTCCTCGCCGACCGGTACATCAAGGGCGAATGCCCGAAGTGCCACTCCAAGGACCAGTACGGGGATGCGTGCGAGGTCTGCAGCAGCGTCTACTCCCCGACGGAGCTCATCGAGCCGTACTCGACCCTGACCGGCGCGAAGCCGGTGCTCAAGACCTCCGATCATTTCTTCTTCCGCCTCTCCGACCCGCGCTGCGTCGCCTTTCTGCACGAGTGGCTCGAGTACCCGGGGCACGTGCAACCCCAGGTGGCCAACAAGGCGCGCGAATGGCTGTCGGGCGAGGGCGATCGGGCGCTCTCGGACTGGGACATCTCGCGCGATGCGCCCTACTTCGGCATCGCGATCCCGGATGCCCCGGGCAAGTACTTCTACGTGTGGCTCGATGCCCCCGTCGGCTACCTGGCGTCGCTCAAGAATTACTTCGACAGCGGCAAGGCGCGCGCGAACGGCGAGCTGCGTGGCTTCGAGGAGTTCCTGACCGCAGCCGACACCCGGCAGGTGCACTTCATCGGCAAGGACATCATCTACTTCCACACGCTCTTCTGGCCGGCGATGCTGAAGTTCGCGGGAGCACCCTACAAGGTCCCCGACAACGTGCACGTACACGGCTTCATCACCGTCTCGGGCGAGAAGATGTCGAAATCGCGCGGCACCGGGATCAGCCCGCTGCGCTACCTCGAGATCGGCATGAACCCGGAGTGGCTGCGTTACTACATCGCCGCCAAGCTCAATGCCAACGTGGTGGACATCGATTTCAATCCCGATGACTTCGTGGCACGGGTCAACAGTGATCTCATCGGCAAGTACGTCAACATCGCGAGCCGGGCGGCGAACTTCATCACCCGGCACTTCGAGGGCGTGATCGAGTACGGCCCCGCGCTCGAGGCGCTCACCCAGGAGGCGCGCTGGGTGGCCGGGCAGGTGCGCGAGAGCTACGAGAGCCGCGAGTTCGGCCTGGCCATGCGCCAGACGATGACCTTCGCCGACCGGATCAATCAGGAGTTCGACGCGCGCCAGCCCTGGGTCGCGGCCAAGGATCCCGGCCGGCGCGCGGAGCTGCAGGACACCTGTGCGCGCGCGCTCTATGGCTTCAAGGTGTTGAGTGTGCTGCTCACGCCCGTGCTTCCCGAGGTCTCGGGGCGTGTCGCTCGCGAGCTCTTCGGGCTCGAGCGGCCGTTGCGCTGGGATGACCTGCTCGAGCCGCCGAGCCGGGTGAACCCGTATCAACACCTCATGACCCGAGTCGACCCCAAGCAGCTCGATGCGCTCCTCGAGCCAGCGGAGACGCAGACGGACACGGCGAAGACGGCCGAGCCCGCCAAAGCGCCGAAGGCGTCTCCCGCGCCGGGCGCGGCCGCCGCGGCCAAGGCCGGCCCGGCGTCACAGGCCGAGGCAGTGCCGGCCACCATTGCCATCGACGATTTCAAGAAGGTCGACTTGCGCGTGGCGCGCATCGCGGCCGCGGAGCACGTCGCGGGAGCGGACAAGCTCCTTAAGCTGACGCTGGATCTGGGACATGAGACCCGCACCGTGTTCGCCGGCATCAAGGCCGCGTACGACCCGCAGACGCTCGTGGGGCGGCTCACGGTGATGGTCGCCAATCTCGCGCCGCGCAAGATGAAGTTCGGCCTGTCCGAAGGGATGGTGCTCGCGGCGAGCGGCGAGGCCGGCGGCCCCTACCTTCTCTCCCCCGACTCCGGCGCCACGCCGGGCATGCGGATCAGCTAGAGAGCCGATGCCCGGCGCTGAGGACATCGACGCGCTGCTGCCGCAGACCCAGTGCACGCGCTGCGGTTATCCGGGTTGCCGGCCCTACGCCGAGGCGATCGCCCGGGGAGAGGCGGACATCAACCAGTGCCCGCCGGGGGGAGCCGCGACCCTTGCGGCGCTGGCAAAGCTGCTGCGCCGCGAGCCGCTGCCGCTCAACCCGGCAAACGGCGCCGAAGGACCTCCCCGGCTTGCCTTCATCGACGAGGAGGCCTGCATCGGCTGCACGAAATGTCTTCCGCCCTGCCCCGTCGATGCGATCGTCGGCGCACGCAAACACATGCACACCGTGGTCATGGAACTGTGCACCGGCTGCGAGCTGTGCGTGGCCCCCTGCCCGGTCGATTGCATCGTCATGATCCCCCGGCCCGCGACCCGGGAGACTCCCGCCCCGCCCGATCCCGCCGCGAACCGCCGCCGCTTCGCTGCGCACAACGCCCGGATCGCGCGCCGTGCCGGAGAACGTGCCATGCTGCTGGGCGCGAGAAAGCGTCTCGCCGCCACGCGCTCCCCGAAGACGAGTTCCGAGTGAACCCACCGTGCATCCGGCCACCATCCGCGCCCTGTATCGACGCCTGAAGGCGGCCAACCCCCGCCCGCAGAGCGAGCTCGAGTATTCGAGCCCCTTCGAGCTGCTGGTGGCGGTCATGCTCTCGGCGCACACGACGGACAAGAGCGTCAATGCCGCGACCCGCAGGCTCTTCCCCCTCGCCAACACGCCTCAGGCGCTTCTCGCTCTGGGCGTGGAGGGCGTGAAGCCTTACCTGAAGTCCGTGGGACTCTACAACGCCAAGTCTGAGAATCTGATCGGGCTGTGCCGGCGGCTCGTTGAGCACCATGGCGGCCAAGTGCCCCGCGACCGGGCCGCGCTCGAGGCGCTTCCCGGGGTGGGCCGCAAGACCGCCAGCATCATCCTCAACATCGTGTTCGGTGAGCACGAGATCGCGGTCGACACTCACATCTTCCGCGTGGCCAATCGCACCGGCCTCGCCCCGGGCAGGACACCGCTCGCCGTCGAGCGGGGATTGGTCGCGCGTACGCCGGCGGAATTCAAGCACGATGCCCACCACTGGCTGCTGCTGCACGGACGGTACGTCTGCACCGCGCGCGCACCCGCCTGCCCGAGCTGCCTCATCGCGGATCTGTGCGAGTACCCCGACAAGACGGCCGGCACTCCATCGGGCAAGGCCTCGCGCGGGACGAGCGATGAGCGCCGAAGGCCCCGGTCGCGCAGCCGCCGTGCGGTCGCAGGTTGAGCATGCCCTTCTTCGCCGATCAGAACCGCGAACAGCTGAGGCGCCTCTACAGGGAGGCCTGGCGCAAGTACCGCGCCGGTGTCGCGCTCGAGCCGCTCGAGGGTCAGATCGCCGCTGTGATCGCCGAGCATGCCGAATACGTCCCGCTGCTGGAATCGCCGCAGGGACTGGCGCAGGAATTCACGCCCGAGGGCGGGCGCGAGAACCCCTTTCTGCACATGGGGCTTCACCTTGCGGTCCGGGAGCAGGTCTGCACGGACCGTCCGGCCGGCATCACCGCCGTCCACGAATCGCTTTCCCGGCGACTCGGGGATGCCCATGCCGCGGAGCACATGATGATCGAGCGCCTCGCCGAGACCCTGTGGGAAGCCCAGCGCTCCGGCCGCATGCCGGACGAGCAGGGCTACCTCGAGCGGCTGCGGACGTTGTGACCTCGCCCCGCCGGACGCCGGGACGAAGCAGATCAGGCGCATCCCTGCGCCGGCTGCCGGGTGAGATCAGAACAATCCGGAGATCTCTCCGGAGACTTCCTTCGTCAGCGCGGGCGTGGCGTAGCTGAAGGCGAGGTTCAGCCCCTGCGCCTGCGCCACGATGCGGTCGCGGTAGATCATCCAGTTCTTCACGCCGCTCGTGCTCGTCTGCATGGTTCCGCCCATGCCCTGCTCGGCGTTGGTCTGGCTGGTCGTATAGACACCGGCCTGACGCTGCTCGAGCTGGATGTCGACCACCATCATGTAGTGCTTGTGCTGGATGAAATGGCCGATCACGGCGCCGGCGAGCGCGCCGGCAAGCAGCGCTCCGGCCTGGGTGCCGCCGTCGTTGCTCGTCATGGCGCCGATGAGCCCGCCGCCGAAGCCGCCCGCCAGGGCGCCCGCCGCGGTGTAATTGCCCTGCTGTTTACCGACATACAGCACGTTGTACATGACCATGTATTCGGCCTTGGTCGGGTCGTTGGTGACCTGATAGCCGCGGGCCGCGAGATCCTGGCTTACCTCGGACTCGACGCCGAGGTTCTGGGCACTCGAGGTGTTGTGTCCGTCGATGAACACCACCCGCTCCTGCGGAGCGACGGGCTGCAGGAAAATGCTGCTGCTCATGTGCGCGGACAGCTGCATGTTGCCGGCGGACAGGCCGCTCGAGCTGGTCTGCTGGGGCGCGGGTCCCGTGGCGCAACCCGCGAGCGCGAGCGTCCCGAGGCAGGCCGAGCCGAGGACCATCGATTTCGATCGCGCCAGCATCCCGATCAGTGAGGGTTTCACGATTGCATACCTTTCGTGTTATTGCACAGACACTTTCGTTCCGCCCAAAGGCCATCGCGTGACCTCGGACGCCATGTGTTTCCCGCTCCTCGGCACGGCGCCACCATGCGCCGGCTCGTCTTGCGCACACTCACGCACGGCGCGAGCGGGCCGTTCCGGAGGGATCCGGGACGCCATGGGGATGTTATCGGCGCAAGCGCCGCAGCCTTGAGGGCGAAGTGCCCGGGTGACTCGAAACGTGACGGGATGCCGGGGACTGGGCGGTGACGCGAACGGTCGCACCGCGCGCCGGGAAGCCTGCACGAAGACGAGTGGGACGGCGGATGCCCGGCGCGGCGCGCAGACGCCGCGCCGCGTCACGCTCCGGTGGCGAGATCGGCCTTCGGGCCGCCCGCCTACACCTGCGGGCTCTTCGCCTCGAGCAGAGTGCGGTAGATGAGCCCGCCCGCCACGCCGCCAAGGAGCGGCATCACCCAGAACAGCCACAGCTGATGCACCGCCCAGCCGCCCTGAAAGATCGCCACGCCGGTGCTGCGCGCGGGATTGACGGACGTGTTGTCCACAGGGATGCAGATGAGGTGAATCAAGGTCAGGGTGAGGCCGATGGCGAGCCCGGCGAAACCCGCTGGAGCCCGCTTGTCGGTCGCCCCGTGAATGACCAGCACGAACATCGCCGTCAGTACGAACTCCGCGATCATCGCGGACTGCATGGAGTAGCCACCGGGAGAGTGCGCGCCGTAGCCGTTCGAGGCAAAGCCGCTCGCCGAGGCGCTGAAGCCGGGCTTGCCGCTCGCAATGGCGTACAGCACCGCGCCCGCCGCGATCGCCCCCACCACCTGGACGAGGACGTAGGGAACCACGTCCTTGGCGCCGAACCGACCTCCGGCAAACAGCCCCACCGTCACGGCGGGATTGAAGTGTCCGCCTGAGATATGGCCCACCGCATACACCATGGTGAGGACCGTGAGGCCGAAGGCGAGCGCGACCCCGAGGAATCCGATTCCGAGATGTGGGAAAGCCGCGGCGAGTACCGCGCTCCCGCATCCTCCGAGCACCAGCCAGAACGTTCCGAAAAACTCCGCCGCCAGTCTCTTGCTCATTGTCGTCTCCGATTTGGGCGGAGGGCCTTTGGAGGGCCCCCGACCTTTGCTTTTTGGCAAACCGACCCGGCCACTTCGCCGGCATGGTAGCACAACCCCACGCTGATTCATTGCGGCGCCTTGGGCGGCCCACGGTCCGCTGATACACTACGGAGGCGAGCGCAGATCAAGGACCGCACATGGTGATCAGCCGCGGTGAGTGCGAGGCGATCGAGCATGCGAGCGTCGATGAGCTCCGGCACGTGCAGCTTCAGCGCTTGCGTTGGTCAATCCGCCACGCCTACGAGAACGTCGGGCACTATCGAGGCAGCTTCGATGCGCACGGGGTCGGCCCGGCGACGCTCGGCTCGCTCGAGGACCTGGCGAAGTTTCCCTTCCTCACCAAGCAGGACTTCCGCGCCCGATATCCATTCGGACTGTTCGCAGTGGCCCGCGAGAAGGTGGTGCGCCTTCACGCCTCGAGCGGCACGACCGGCAAGCCGACCATCGTCGGGTACAGCGCCAGGGACATCGACACCTGGGCGACGCTGATGGCCCGCTCGATCCGCGCCGCCGGCGCGCGCACCGGCGATGTCGTGCACATCGCCTATGGCTACGGCCTGTTCACCGGCGGTCTGGGCGCGCACTACGGCGCGGAGCGCCTGGGCTGTACGGTGGTGCCCGTCTCCACGGGACGGCGGGACTGGCAGGTGCAGTTGATCGAGGACCTGCGTCCCGACATTCTCATGGCCACCCCGTCATACGCCCTGACGCTCGCCGAGGCATTCGTCCGCAAGGGACTCGACCCGCGCCAGAGCTCTCTGCGCATCGGCATCTTCGGCGCCGAGCCCTGGAGCGAGCCGATGCGCCGGGAGATCGAATCGCGCCTCGGCCTCGAGGCCATCGACATCTACGGGCTCTCGGAAGTGATGGGCCCCGGGGTGGCCTGTGAGTGCATCGAGAGCCGCGACGGGCCGGTGATCTGGGAGGATCACTTCTACCCCGAGGTGATCGATCCGGACACCGGGGAGGTGCTCCCCGAAGGTGAGGAAGGCGAGCTGGTGCTGACCTCGCTCACCAACGAGGCGCTGCCCGTGATCCGCTACCGCACGCGGGATCTGACCCGGCTGCTGCCGCCGACCGCCCGGTCCATGCGGCGCATGGCCCGCGTCCAGGCCCGGAGCGATGACATGTTGATCATCCGCGGTGTCAACGTGTTCCCCTCGCAGATCGAGGAGCAGATCCTGCGCAACCCGCAGCTCGCGCCGCACTATCAGCTCGAGCTCACCCGCGAGGGATATCTCGACGCCCTGACGGTGCACGTGGAAAGTCTGGCTCCCGATGAGGACATCGCCACACGGCGAAGCACCGCGCACGCGCTCGCACAACACCTGAAGATGCACATCGGCATCCAGGTGGCCGTGGTGGTGCACCTTCCGGGGGTGATCGGGCGATCCAAGGGCAAGGCCAGGCGTCTGATAGACCGGCGCCCGGCGCCGTGACCCGGCGCCACAGGCCGGCTAGCGCGGCCATACAAGGCCGAAGTACTCGCCAAGGAGCGTGCGACCCTTCGAAGTCAGAGCAAGCGCCCGATTGGCGGAATTGCGCTTCAGGCCGCGTGTCCTCTCCAGCCGCTCGCAAAGTGCGGCGCCGAGCCAGCCCGCGACATGCGGGCGCCCTTCCGTCCAGTCGAGGCACGGCCGAACGATGGCGCGGCGCATCGCGTACGGCGGCGCCAGATCAAACCTGGCGAGCCATTCATGACCGGTCGCGCTGAGTGCAAACCCGTCGGAGCCGGCGATGATGCGGCCTTTCAGGATGAGGGAGTCGCAAATTGCCACACCGAGCGCGCCGGCTATGTGATCGTAGCAGCGGCGCGCGTGCTTGAGCGCGGGCTCGAGGCGCTCTGTCTTTCGCCGCGCGAGACTGGCCGCAAACGAGAGAGTCTCGATCGCATGAGCGACATCGGCATCGCGCAGGCGATAGTACCGGTAGCGGCCACGGGCGCTCACGGCGAGAAGCCCACCATCGAGCAAGAGGCTCAGATGAGCGCTGGCCGCCTGCGGCGAGGCTCCGGCCTGTGTGGCGAGCTCGCCGGCGGCGCGCTCGCTCCCGTCCATCAACACCGCCAGCATTGCGGCGCGGACCGGGTCACCGACGAGCGCCCCCATCCGCGCAATATTGGATAGCCCCGTAGCCATGTGCTGCCATGATAAGGCTCGCGCCCGCACCGTCGTTACAGGACATCCTGAAGCATTCCGCGGGACCGGCCTGCCAGAATCCCGCCATGGACAGCCAGAATCCAGATCGCTTCGTCACCGTCTCGCCGGAGATTCTCTATTTCGGCACGCCGGTCGCCGTCATCAGCACGCTCAACCCGGATGGAACGACCAATCTCGCCGCCATGTCGAGCTTCTGGGCGCTCGGCGACCGTTTCATGCTGGGCTTGACGTCCTACGGCCAGACCGGACGCAATCTCGCGCGCACGCCGGAATGCGTGCTGAATCTGCCCTCACCCGCCGAATGGGAGCAAGTGGAGCGGCTCGGTCATACGACCGGGCGCTTCCCGCTCACCGACTACCACCTGGGCGCCGGCATCGCGCACGCAAAAGACAAGTTTGGCGTCTCCGGCTTCTCGCCGCTTGCCTCCCAGATCGTGGCGCCCCTGCGCGCGGCGGAGTGTCCCGTGCAGATCGAGGCGCGTGGACTCGCGCAGAACACGCCAACGGGAGAAGGCAGTCTCCTTTATTTCGAGGTGCAGCGACTGCGCGTGCATGCCGATAGCGCGATCCTGGACAGCGCGCACACTCGTATCGACATCGATGCCTGGTCACCGCTTTTCTACGTTTTTCCGCCCCTATTTCGGCAAATGCGGACGGCTCGGAAAGAGCTTTCGGGCGCGAAATTGATCGGAGATCCGCTCGCGCAGAGGCGCTCTCGATGGATGCGTCTCCAATTGGCCATTCCACCCCGGGGACCGGCCCTAGACCCTAGGGCCGGTCCCGTATCCATCCCGAGCCCGGCTCAGGTGTCGACTACGGTGTGACGGCATTCACCGAAGTACCCCAGTTGGCAAAGGTGTCCCGGGTACCGCCGCAGATGCCCAAACCAGCGGTGAACGCGGCACCGGTGCAACTTGCGAACTGGATGTACTCGTTGGCGAAGTAGATCTCCCCGGTCTGCGGATCGAATACCCCCTGCGAGTAATCACCCCAGCGCTCGCGGGTGTACGGGTAGCCCAGATACTCCGTAAAGCCGTCCTGCGGGGCTTGCCCGAGATCGACCACATCAATCGTCCCCGATGACAGTCGCCCCTTGCCGACAAGGACATTCACGTAGGCGGTCGACGGATAGAAACCGCCATCATCCGCACCCGTCGGCCCTCCGTTCCCGGTGAGTGTGAAGACCAGTGCGGCCGCGCCGTAGTCCGGCGCGATCAGGTCGGGCATCGACAGGTCCTCGTGAGTCGGAGCGATATATCCCTGTCCGGCCAGACTGAATAAGCCGCCGTGATCGAAGCCTGCGGTGCTGACCACGTAATCCGCAGCGCCGAGGTGGGTCTCCGAGGACGTCCCGAACGACTCGATGACCTGGGTTGATATCGCGCCCCAGAGCTTGCCCTGGGCCTGCGAGGCCTGGGTGAAATTGTCGCCGTTGGTCGCGATGCCGCCCTCCGGGCAAGAAGCGTCACGCGCGAGCCCCAGGGCGCCGCATTCATCCCCAAGCGGGATCGGCCCCGCCTTCTGCGGCGCGGAAAATCCGGGGTTGAGATAAGGTTCCACACCGGACAACAGCTGGCCGCCGAAGCGGATCGCGCCGCAACCTTCGCAACTCGTACTGTCGAGCGCCGAGAGCTCGGTCCAAGCGAAGACCGCGAGCCGGGAGTCGCCAGTGTTGTAGAAATCCAGCGTGTCCAGCATGAACGCCGAGCCGCCATTACTGTTGTCGAACTGCGTCGGGTCCGGAGGCATCGCCGGGATCACCGAGTACCAGCAGGTGAAGCCCGGCAATTGGTACGTGTCGTCGGAAACGCAGGTGCCGTCCGGCGTGGGAAGCGCGCCCATGTTCTCGATGGCGACGTTGAAGTCTGGATTCGGCGCCCCGTCTGCCAGGGTTACCGACCGCCCGTTTTCCATTGCGGCTTTATCGAAGGCGAACTCCTGCGCGCCGTTGAAATAGCCACCGCCGATGCCCGGCTCGACAAGCGGAAACTCGTCGTAAAAGACCAGGAAGGCATCCCTGCTCACCGCGGTCTTGGCGAAGTCGTTCAACAGGTTTGGCGCACCGGGCTCGGCCGGGTTGTAGTTGGCATCTAGAAAATAGACGTTGTACGGGCCGTACGGGCTGTCGCCGGTGGTCACCGCGATCGCCTCGTAGCATGTATGAGCAACTCCGGCAAAGCAGCCGGCGAATGGGCCGCCGCTCGCTTCGGAGCTCGCCGAGACGATCTCCGTGAAGAACCAGTGGCCTCCGTGGGCGTAATCGAAATTGCAGGAGACGTCCCCGCCGCTCGACCAGCCCTTTGCGGTCAGGCCCATCATCGTGTCGAGCGGGATCACGCCTGATACGCGCTGCAACCTCGTATCGAACAGGCGCACCTCACCGATATTGTTAGATTCGACGACGTAGCCCTTTCCGGCGCACAGCCCCTGATCCGACGGCTCGGTGTCTCCGTTCGTGTTGATCGGCATCGTGCTGGAGTCGACCGCGTCGATCCCCTTCACTCCCATCGTGGCGGAGGCGAGCAGACTGATCGGGTTGCAGCCGGCGCCGCCGGAGGTGCAGCTGATCGTCGACAATGCGCCAGCCGAGGACGGTTTGCCCGCGCCCTGCGGCGGAACGAACTGCGCGTGGGGTGACAGACGCGGCCCACCCGGGAAAGCGGCGGCTGCGGCGGCCGCGGCCCTGGCGGAGTTCGTGATCGACCGACCTGTAACGCTCATGCGGGCGGTGGCAGACAGATAAGCCGCCGCCGCGGCCTGCAGCCGCGCGATGCCGCCCGGCGACAGTCGCGCGGCGGCATTATCCGCCCCCTTGATGTTGACCCAAGCCCGTTGCGCAGCCGACGAGCCGAGCGCGAACGAAGCGGTCGAGGGCACCAAGGTAGGACCAGCCAACAACGCGCAGCCGCTGGCGCAGCCCGTTGCCGCCGGGCCGGTGAAGGTAGGCACTTCAGTGCCGAGGCTGGATACGGTCACACTGCTGGTCGGTGAGCCTGCCGCAGTGCTGGATGTGGTGAGCAGTCCCGCCGGCAGTGCCAGTGAGCAAAGCAACAGGGAGACTTTGAGTGCGATCCTCGAGTGTCCGAAGACAGAGGCTCGGGCACGAGCCCTGATGCACGATGTGATCATGAATCCTCCCGCTTGAATTTGTTGTAATGGATATAGCCAATGAGGCGTAATGTTCGAGTGTACGTGCTGCGCATGCGCTCAAGACCTGAATCTGTCGCGGTTGCACGACTAGATACGATCATGACCGCAATTGGAACATCGATGGCGCGGGCTGCCTTGATGGAAGGCGTCAGCATCTTCTTCACGGTCGGCCTGGGTGGCGCATGACGACCAGAGGGTATCGGTACGGTCTTGTGTCTGCGGTGGATCCACGAGCGAGCACGATGTCAGCAGATGCACCGTACATCCAATTGAATCAGCAAGTTGCCCCGCTCTGTTCGCGAATGGAGTGAAGTCGTATGAGGCGGACGTGAATTTCACACTCGGGCAAGTTGACCGCTTCGTGAGCGATGACGGAGCGGGACTTGTATGCACGGAAGCCTCGAGTGCCGTGACGCCACCACTTGCAACAGAAGCTCAGCAAAGCTGGGATTGCACGCAGCGCGAGCCGCCCGACGCTCTTCCACTCAATCGCGACCGGCCAGCTCGACCGTGAGCTCGATGGCGGCCCGGCGCGCCGCGCGCCCTCACGCCCCGATCGGCGCGGCATCGAGCGCCGCAAGTCCCTTGGCGGCGACAACCGACATTGACAGGATGCTGTACGCCGCGATGGAGGCTGCAACGATGACCAGGGCCACCTGGCCCGGTGTGCCGATCGGCAGGAGAAGAACCGCAAGCAGCGCAACACGCGAGAGCGACCCGGGGCGACCGAAGATCCGCCCCTGCCCGAGCGGCCAATACGACAGGGAGTGCAGGGACGGGTCGGCGGCCCAGCGGGAGCGGATCCGCCGAACGGGCGCGTAGTGAGATCCCACGGTCTCAAGTCCCACCGCGATCACTCCAGCGAGCCAGGCCAGACTCAACAGGGCGAGAAGGATCAACAGCCGGCTCGGCACAGCGAGCGCTGCCCGCAGCGCCGCCGAGCCGGGCGCAGGCTCGAGAGCCATGAGACCCTGGACGAGCCACGCCCCTTGCGCCGCGCCAGCGACACGTCGCAGAGGCTTGCGACGTTCGCCCCCGTGAGCCACTGACGAGCGGCGAGCAATTGCGGCTCGCGCCCAGCGAGCGAGCGCGGGAGATGAGCCGGAAAGGGGCGCGGGTCCCGCACTTTGCGCCCCCGGCTCGCGCCTACTTTTTCGGAATGTAGAGGTCCGTCAGCGTGCCTTCGTGGGCCTCCGCCGCCATGGCGACGGTCTCGGAAAGCGTCGGATGCGGATGGATGGTGAGGCCGATGTCGGCGGCATCGCAGCCATTCTCGATGGCGAGCGCCACCTCGCTGATGAGCTCACCGGCATTCGTGCCGACGATCCCGGCGCCGACAACCCGACGAGTATCGGGGTCGAAGAGCAGCTTCGTCACGCCCTCATCCCGCCCGATCGAGAGCGAGCGGCCGCTCGCGGCCCAGGGGAAGACGCCCTTCTCCACCTTGATGCCCTTCGCCTTGGCCTCGGTCTCGGTGAGGCCCACCCAGGCGATCTCCGGATCGGTGTAGGCGACGGAGGGTATGACGCGCGCATCGAACGCGCTCTTGTGACCTGCCGCCACCTCGGCGGCGACCTTTGCTTCGTGCGTCGCCTTGTGCGCGAGCATCGGGGCACCGGCGATGTCGCCGATCGCGTAGATGTGCGGCACGTTGGTGCGCATCTGCTCGTCCACAGGGATGAACCCTCGGTCCGAGACGGTCACGCCGGCCGTCTCAGCCCCGATCAGCTTGCCGTTCGGCGAGCGGCCGACGGCCACCAACACCCGGTCGTACAGCTGCGGCGGGGGCGCCTTCTCGCCCTCGAAGGTCACGCGCACCCCCTCGGACATCGCCTCGACGCGCGAGACCTTCGTGCCGAGGAGGATCTGCTCGTAGCGGGCGCGAATGCGCCGCTCGAGCGGCCGCACCAGATCCGGATCGCAGCCCGGGATGAGCTGCGGTGTCAGCTCTACCACGCTGACTCGGGCGCCGAGCGCAGCGTAGACGCACGCCATCTCGAGTCCGATGATGCCGCCGCCGATCACCAGCAGCCCGCCGGAGAACTCCGGCAGCTCGAGTGCGCCGCTCGAATCGATGATGCGCGGGTCCTCGGGCAGCCCCGGGAGGCGGATCGCCTCGGAGCCGGCCGCGATGATGCACTGCTCGAAGTGGATGCGCTCGGTGCCCTGCTCGCGCGCAACCTCGACCACGTTGGGGCCGACGAAGCGGCCGGCACCCTGCACCACCTCGACCTTGCGTTGCTTGGCGAGTGAGCTCAAGCCACCGGTGAGCTTCCTCACCACCGAGGCCTTCCAGTCACGCAGCTTCGCCCGCTCGATCCGCGGTTTGCCGAAGGTGATGCCGTGCGCGGCCATCTCCCCTGCGTCCTCGATCACCTTGGCGGCGTGCAGTAACGCCTTCGAGGGAATGCAGCCGACGTTGAGGCAGACGCCGCCGAGGGTGGGCCAACGCTCCACCAACGTCACTTTCAGTCCGAGATCGGCTGCACGAAATGCCGCCGTGTAGCCGCCCGGCCCCGCCCCGAGCACCAGCACCTGCGTCGAGCGATCGAAATGCATCCCCGCGGCGGAGGCCGCTTTCACGGCCTCGCCCGCACCCTGGGGCGCGGCCGGCCGAGGCGATTCGGCCGGCTGATGGGCAGGCTTCTGCGCACCGCCCGGCGCCGCCGGTGCGGCCGCCGCTTCGGCGCCAGTCTCCACGCGTGCGATCAGGGAGCCCTTGGACACCTTCTCGCCCACCTTCACCAGCACCTCGGTGATCGTGCCCGCAGCGGTGGCCGGAACGTCCATCGAAGCCTTGTCGGTCTCGAGGGTCACCAGGGCCGAGTCGACTTCAATCCGCTCTCCCGGCCGCACCAGCACCTCGACCACGGCCACATTGCTGAAATTGCCGAGGTCCGGGACCGTCAGGTCGATGCGGCTCACGGCACCGCCTCGACGAGCGAGCGTGGATCCGCGAGCGTTTTGGCGAGGAACGTGGTGAAACGCGCCGCGGCGGCCCCGTCGATGACCCGATGATCATAGGACAGCGACAAGGGCAGCATGAGGCGCGGCACGAACGTCCCGTCGCGATAGACCGGTTTGTAGGCCGACCGGGAGACCCCGAGAATGGCGATCTCCGGGGCGTTGATGATGGGCGTGAAGGCGGTGCCACCGATCCCCCCGAGGCTCGAGATGGTGAAGCTCCCGCCCTGCATCTGCGCGCCCGAGAGCTTGCCGTGGCGGGCCGCCTCGGACAGCTCGGCGAGCTGGCGGGCGGTCTCGTAGATATCCTTGCGGTCGGCCTCGCGCACCACCGGCACCATCAGGCCGTTCGGCGTGTCGGCGGCGAAGCCGATGTGCACGTACTTCTTCAGGACGAGGCTGGCGCCGGAAGGATCGAGCGAGGCGTTGAAAGTCGGAAATGCCTGCAGCGCCTTGACGCAGGCGCGCACGATGAAGGCGAGCGGGGTGAGCTTGATGCCCCGGGCCGCCGCCGCATCCTTCAGCTGCGCACGCAGCGCCTCGAGGTCGGTGATGTCCGCTTCGTCGAACTGGGTGACGTGCGGGATGTTGACCCAACTCGCGTGCAGCCGTGGACCCGATATGCGCTGGATCCTGGAAAGCGGCTGAACCTCGACCGGACCGAAGGCGGTGAAGTCGACGGTCGGCACAGCGGGCAGTGCACCGCCCACCGCGGCGCCACCCGGCGAGGCGAGCACGCCCTTGACGAACGCCTTCACGTCCTCGTGCGTGATGCGGCCCTTGAAACCGCTGCCCGTGACGCGGGTGAGATCCACCCCGAGCTCGCGGGCAAACTTGCGCACGCTGGGCCCGGCATGGGCACGGGAGAAGCCCGGCTCATTGATCGGCGGCAGCTCGGCGCTCGCGGGCATCGAAGCGGCAGTCGGTGTTGCGGCAACCGGAACGGCCACTGCAGGCGCGGGCGTTGCAGCCGCGGCGGGCTGCGAAGCGGGAACTGCGGGCGGCGCGGCTGCGCTCGCCACCTCCTGCGCGGCCGCAGCCGAAGCCACTGCGCCGCTCTCGAGCGCGCGCACCGTGGCCACCAGATCGCCCGCGGACACCTTGCCGCCCTTGGCGACGTGGATCTTCTCGATCACGCCGGCAGTGGTCGAGGGCACATCCATCGTGGCCTTCTCGGTCTCGAGCGTGACGAGCGGCGCCTCCGGCTCGATGCGCTCGCCGACCTTGACGAGCACGTCGATCACGGTGACGTCTTTGAAATTGCCCATGTCGGGCACGCGCACTTCCACGAGGCTCTCTGCCGCGCTCATTCGGTTGGCCTTCCGCTGTCAGACTTTCCAGGGAACGGGCTTTTCGGGGTCGACCCCGAGAGCCTTGATCGCGGCGCTCACCGAGGCAGGCTCGAGCTTGCCCTCATCCGCGAGCGCCTTCAGGGTCGCCGCCACGATGTGATCGCGGTCGACCTCGAAATGCCGTCGCAGCGCCGCACGCGAATCCGACCTTCCGTAGCCGTCGGTGCCGAGGCAGTGGTAAGGCCCGGGTATCCACTGGCGAATCTGCTCGGGAACGGTGCGCACGTAGTCGGTCGCGGCGATGAACGGGCCGCGCGCATCCGCGAAGCACTGGCTCGCGTAGGGCTTGCGGGCCGTCTCCCCCGGATGCAGCTGGTTCCAGCGCTCGCACTCGAGGGCCTCGCGCCGCAGCTCGCTGAAGCTCGTGACCGAGAACACCTCGGTGCGCACGCCGTACCGGCTCTCCAACACCTCGGCCGCCGCCTGACACTCGCGCAGGATGGTGCCCGAGCCGAGCAGCGTCGCGCGCAGCTTCCCCTTGGAACCTGCCGCCTGCAGCCGATAGGCGCCCTTGAGAATGCCCGCCTCGGCGCCCTTCGGCAGGGCCGGCTGCGGGTAGTTCTCGTTCATCACGGTGATGTAGTAGAAGATGTTTTCCTGCTCGACGTACATCCGCCGCATGCCGTCCTGGATGATCACGGCGAGCTCGTAGCCGAAGGTCGGATCGTAGGCCACGCAGTTCGGCACCGTGGTCGCCACGAGCTGGCTGTGTCCATCCTGGTGCTGCAGGCCCTCGCCCGCGAGGGTGGTGCGTCCGGCCGTGGCGCCGAGCAGGAAGCCGCGCACCTGCTGATCGCCCGCGGCCCAGATGAAGTCCCCGACCCGCTGGAAACCGAACATCGAGTAGAAGATGTAGAACGGCACCATGCTGATGGCATGGTTGCTGTAGGCCGTGCCGGCGGCGATCCACGAGCACAGCGCGCCCGCCTCGTTGATGCCTTCCTCGAGGATCTGGCCCTTCTTGTCCTCGCGGTAGGACATGAGGGTGTCGGCGTCCTGCGGCGTGTAGAGCTGTCCCACGGAGGAATAGATGCCGATCTGGCGGAACAGCCCCTCCATGCCGAAGGTGCGTGCCTCGTCGGGCACGATCGGCACGATGTTCCTGCCGATGGTCTTGTCCTTGAGCAGCGTCGTCAGGATGCGCACGAACGCCATGGTCGTGGAGATCTCCCGATCCCCGGTGCCCTCGAGCACCGCCGAGAACGCCTCGAGCGGCGGCACGGCGAGCGGCGGAGCGTGCTTGCGCCGCGCGGGCAGGTAGCCCCCGAGGCCCTTGCGCTGCTCGTGCAGGTAGCGGGCCTCCTCGGAGTCCTCGGGCGGCTTGCGAAACGGCAGCGCGGCGACCTCCTCGTCCGTGACCGGGATGTGGAAGCGGTCGCGGATGGCGCGCAGATCCTCCTCGGAGAGCTTTTTCTGCTGGTGGGCAACCATCTGGCCCTCGCCCCCCTTGCCGAGCCCGAAGCCCTTGACGGTCTTGGCGAGAATGACCGTCGGCTGGCCCTTGTGGCTCATGGCGGCGGCATAGGCGGCGAAGACTTTGCGATGATCGTGGCCGCCGCGGTTGAGCCGCCAGATCTCCTCGTCCGACATGTTGGCCACCATGGCCTTGAGCTCGGGGTACTTGCCGAAGAAATGCTCGCGGGTGTAAGCGCCGCCCTTGGCCTTGAAGTTCTGATACTCGCCGTCGACGCACTCCTCCATCAGGCGCCGCAGCAGACCCTCGGTGTCGCGGGCGAGCAGCGGATCCCAACGCGAGCCCCACAGCACCTTGATGACATTCCAGCCGGCGCCGAGGAAGGCGGCCTCGAGCTCCTGGATGATCTTGCCGTTGCCGCGCACCGGCCCATCGAGCCGCTGCAGGTTGCAGTTGATGACGAAGACGAGGTTGTCGAGCCCTTCGCGCACCGGCATGGTGAGCGCGCCCATCGACTCCGGCTCATCCATCTCCCCGTCGCCGAGAAACGCCCATACCTTGCGGTCGGAGGGAGCAATGAGACCGCGGTGCTCGAGATAGCGGATGAAACGGGCCTGGAAAATGGCCTGCATGGGGCCCAAGCCCATCGAGACGGTCGGGAACTGCCAGAAGTCCGGCATCAGCCACGGGTGCGGGTAGGACGAGAGTCCCTGGCCGGGCCCGCCGGCCTCCTGGCGGAAGTGCTGCAGCTGGCTCTCGGTGAGGCGGCCCTCGAGATAGGCGCGCGCGTAAATGCCCGGCGAGGAGTGTCCCTGGTAGAACACGAGGTCCCCGGGATGCTCGGCCGAGGGGGCGCGCCAGAAGTGGTTGAAGCCAACCTCGTAGAGGGTCGCCGACGAGGCGTAGCTCGCCAGGTGCCCGCCGTACTCGGAGGACTTGCGGTTGGCCGCCACCACCATGGCGAGGGCGTTCCAACGGATGTAGGCCTCGATCCGCTTCTCGAGCGCGCGGTTACCCGGGTACACCGGCTCGCGCCCCGGCGGGATGCTGTTGACGTAAGCGGTGTTGGCCTTGAACGGCAGATAGGCGCCGCTGCGGCGCGTGTAATCGATGAGCCGCTCGAGGAGGAAGTGCGCGCGCAGGGGGCCGTGCGTCTTCAGCACCGAGTCGATCGACTCGAGCCATTCCTGGGTTTCAACCGGATCGATGTCTGAGAGCTTTGGCGGTTCGGTCATGCGGTCTCACGCTCGTCGATCGAGCCCGCGCGCCTCGGCGCGCCAGGCCCACAATGAATCCTGGTGCCGCGATCTCCGCCGCTTCCGGTCCGCCAGCGCAGCCTCGGACCCACGATGCACGGTCCTGAAGCGAAAGGCTCGGGCCGAATGGAGTAGGATGCGCCGCCAGCATCCCCTGCGAGCGAAAGTCGCCTGTCTAATGAGCCGCGCAATAATCCGGGTTTCATCCTCTACGGTCAAGCAAGGAGCGCAGGCGGGCGGGCGGGCGCAGCGCCCTCAATCGCTCCTGCCCAGCGCGAAAAGCCCTGAAATCGTGCGCTCGCGCACCTATGGCGATGTCGACACCCTACTTGTGGTGATGCCGGAGTCTGCCGGAAGAGAGAGTCTGTCGGGGCTCCCGGAGGGCGGCCGCTGGCAGGATCTGCACGCGCGGGAGAAACCCCGCGCGGGAACCGTGCGCAGCACCTCGCTCGCCAACCGCCGCCAGACGCTGGCGGTGCTCGGCTTCCTGCCCGAGCGCGCGAGCGCCTTCGAGCGCCTGCAACTCGCCGGACGGATGCTCAAGGAGGCGGCCGGTCGCTCGCCCGAGAGCCTCGGCCTCGGCGCGATCGGTGCGGCCGCAACGATCAAGGCCGGGCTCGATGCGCTCCTCTCGGCAAGCCTCGCGCAGGCGTTCGCGCTGCCGAGCTTCAAAGCGAGCGCCTCGCCGGAGCGGCGCATCCGCCGCATCGTGCTTCCCGCAGACGCCGAGCTCGACCTCCGCCATACGCGCATCAGCGCGGAGGGAACCAACCTGGCGCGCTGGCTCACCGCGCTCCCGCCCAACATTCTCGACTCCCGCGCCTACCGGCGGGTCCTCACGCAGCTCGCCCGCCGCCATGGCCTTACGATGCGCTGGCTCGGGGAGGAAGCGCTGCGCCGGGCGGGCGCCAGCGCCTTTCTCGCGGTCGCCCGCGCCAATGAGAGCCCGGTCGCGGGCATCGCGCACCTCGCCTACCGGCCCGGCCGCAGAGCCCGCGGCTCGCCCGATCTCGCCCTCATCGGCAAGGGCATTCTGTTCGACACCGGCGGAGTCAACCTCAAGACGCACCGCTCCATGCTCGACATGCATACCGACATGGCCGGCAGCGCGGTCGCGCTCTCGACGCTCATCGCGCTCGCCGAGCTGCGTGCGCCCGTCTCGGCCGATGCCTGGCTCGCGATCACCGAAAACCACATCGGACCGCGGGCCTACCGGCCGCAGGAGGTGGTGCGCGCAGCGAACGGGGTCAGCATCCAGGTGGTGCACACCGATGCCGAGGGGCGCATGGCGCTCGCGGACACGCTCGCGTTGGCTGCGCGCACCCGACCGCGCCTGATGATCGACTTCGGCACGCTGACCGGCGCCTGCGTGTATGCCTTGACCGAGCGCATGAGCGGTGTGTTCGCCAACCGGCCGGGCCTCGCGCAGCGGCTCATCGAGGCCGGTCGCTCGAGCGGCGAGCGGGTCTGGAGCTTTCCGTTCGAGGAGGACTTCGACACCGATCTCGAGAGCAAGGTCGCCGACATCCTGCAGTGCGCCGTCGAGGGCAAGGGCGATCACATCCTCGCCACGCGCTTCCTCAGCCGGTTCGTCCCTCGCGAGCTCCCCTGGGCGCACGTGGACCTGTCCTCCGCGACGCGCACCGGGGGCCTCGGGCACATCAACACCGACATCACCGGGTTCGGTGTACGCTTCGCCCTGGAGCTCATCTTGAAACAGAACGTTCTGAAGTCGCTGGAGGATCACGCGTGAGTTCGGGCTCCCTCTCGATCACGCTGCGTCGCCCGGACGACATGCACCTTCACGTGCGGGACGGCGAGTCCCTGCGTGCGGTGCTGCCCTTCACCGCGGCACGCTTCGCGCGCGCGCTCATCATGCCCAACCTGAAGCCCGCGGTGAGCACTGCGGAGCAGGCGTTGTCCTACCGCCGCCGGATTCTCGATGCCCTGCCGGCGGGCACGCGCTTCGAGCCGCTGATGACGCTTTATCTGACGGATCGGACCGATCCGGCCGAGGTCGATCGGGCCCGGGCGAGCGGCTGCATCGTCGGCTTCAAGTTGTATCCCGCCGGCGCCACCACGCACTCGGACGCCGGGGTCACGGACATCCGGCGCGTCGATGCGGTGCTCGCACGCATGCAAGAGACCGGCCTCGTCCTCGAGGTGCACGGCGAGGTCACCGACCCGCGCGTCGATATCTTCGAGCGCGAGTCGCGTTTCATCGACACGGTGCTCGCGCCTCTGGCCGAGCGGTTCCCTCGCCTGCGCATCGTGTTCGAGCACATCACCTCGCGCGCCGCTGTGCGGTTCGTGCTCTCGGCGCGCGAGGGCATCGCCGCGACCTTGACTCCCCAGCACCTGCTGATGAACCGCAATGCGCTCTTCGCCGGTGGCCTGCGCCCGCACCATTACTGCCTGCCGGTGCTGAAATCCGAGGCCGACCGCGAAGCGCTGCTCGGCGTCATCGCAAGCGGTGATCCGCGCTTCTTCCTCGGCACCGACAGCGCCCCGCATGGACGCGCCGCCAAGGAAGCCGCCTGTGGGTGCGCCGGGATCTTCTCGGCCCATGCGGGCCTGGAGCTGTACGCCGAGGCATTCGAAGCCGCGGGCGCGCTCGAGCGGCTCGAGGCATTCGCATCCGCATACGGGGCGGATTTCTACGGCCTGCCGCGCAACGAGGGACGGATCCGCCTGGTCAAGACGGACTGGGACGTCCCGGCCTCCTATCCCTTCGGCGCCGATGTGCTCATTCCGCTGCGTGCGGGAGAGCGTATCGCGTGGCGAATCGAGGAACCGGCATGAGCGGGCCGACCCCGGCGACGCAGACCGGCGCGGCCCGCGGCCTGATGGCCAGCCGCTTCCGGGGCTATCTGCCGGTCGTCATCGATGTGGAGACCGGAGGGTTCAACGCCGAGACCGATGCGCTGCTCGAGATCGCCGCGGTCATGATCGACATCGATCCGGACGGGGCGCTCAAACGCGGCGCCACCCACAACTATCACGTCAAACCGTTCGAGGGCGCGAAGATCGAGGCGGCGGCCTTGCAGGTCAACGGCATCGATCCGTTTCATCCGCTGCGCCCGGCGCTGCCCGAGCAAGACGCCCTGCAGCGTATCTTCCGGGAAGTCCGGCACGCCATGAAGGCTTACGAGTGCCGGCGCGCCATCCTGGTCGGCCACAACGCCGCCTTCGACCTGGGGTTTCTCAACGCGACGGTCAAGCGCGCGGACCTCAAGCGCAACCCCTTCCACCCCTTTTCCTGCTTCGACACCGCCACACTCGGTGGCGCCGCCCTCGGTCAGACGGTGCTCGCCAAGGCGGCGATGGTGGCGGGACTGCACTGGGACAAGGCGAGCGCGCACTCCGCCCACTACGACGCGGAGCGCACGGCGGACCTGTTCTGCCTGGTGTGCAACCGCCTGCGCGAGAGCTTCCTCTTGGCGCAGACTCGCGCACTCGAGCTCGGCTGGTTCACTCAGCCCGCCGAGGCAGACGGCGGCGAGCCCTGATAAGGCGCGCCGCCCCTCGAATCACACCGCCCCGGCGCCCTCGAGCAGCGACTTGAGCTCACCGCTCTCGTACATCTCGAGGGTGATGTCGCAGCCGCCGACGAGCTCACCCTTCACGTACAGCTGCGGGTAGGTCGGCCAGTTGGAGTAGCGCTTGAGCCCCTCGCGCAGCTCCGGTTCCTCGAAGATGTTCACGGACTTGAACTGCGCGCCGACCGCGCGCAGCGCCGCCACCGTCTGGGCGGAAAAGCCGCATTGCGGAAAATCCGGCGTGCCCTTCATGAACAGCACCACCGGACTCGAGCCGATCTCGGCCTTGATTCTCTCGACCATGTCCATCGCTTCACCTCTTCAGGGACTCTCTGCGCCGCCCCAGGGCGGCGACCAATTGCCATTGCTCCGCGGCGCTCATGGCGCCCCAGCGGGCGATCTCGGCCCGCGTGCGCAAACAGCCTGCACAGTACCCCCGCTCATCCAACGAGCAGACATTGACGCAGGGAGAGGGGGGACGAGGTGCCGGCGCGGAAATCTCTGCCATCCACGGCCATTATGGGGCCAGCGCGGCGAAGTTCAAACCGAGCCATGATAGCCTCCCCCGGATGAGAGAGCGGAATACCCCCGGCACCGCAGCGCCCCCACCCGATCTCGCGGAGCAGGTTGCCGCCGCATTACGCGAAGACATCGGCACGGGCGATGTCACGGCGCAGCTCGTGCCCGAGCGGCAAAGGGTCCACGGCCGGGTCGTGAGCCGCGAGGCGGCCGTGCTCTGCGGCCGCCCCTGGGTCGAGGAATGCTTCCATCAGCTCGATCCCGCGATCCGCCTCTCCTGGCGCGCCGGCGAGGGCGAGCGGCTTGCGGCCGGACAGGTGGTCTTCGAGATCGAAGGACCGGCACGGCCCATCCTCACCGGGGAGCGCACCGCGCTCAATTTCCTGCAGCTGCTCTCGGCCACGGCCACGCAGGCGCGCCGCTTCGCCGAGGCCATCGCGGGCACCGGCTGCGCCATCCTCGATACCCGCAAGACCCTGCCGGGCCTGAGGAAGGCCCAGAAGTACGCCGTGCGCTGCGGGGGCGCGCGCAACCACCGGCTGGGCCTCTATGACATGGTGCTCATCAAGGAGAACCACATCGCCGCGGCGGGCTCGATCGGGGCGGCGGTATCGGCCGCCCGTGCGCTCGAGGGCGCGGTCCAGGTGGAGGTGGAAGTCGAATCCCTGGCGGAGCTCGAGGAGGCCCTCGCCGCCGCGCCCGACATCGTGATGCTCGATGAGTTCACGCTCGAGGACATGGCAAGGGCCGTCGCGATCAACCGGGCGCGCGGGCGGCCGGTGCTGCTCGAGGCCTCGGGCAGCGTCAGCCTCGAGAACGTGCGCGCGATCGCCGAGACGGGCGTGGATTTCGTCTCGGTCGGCGGGATCACCAAGCACGTGCACGCGGTGGATTTGTCGATGCGGCTCGAGTTCCAGGACCCCGACTAGGCCCGGGCGTCCGCAAATCCGGCCGGAACGTCTGCGTTACGCCACGACGAGTTTGCTCTCGAGATGGCGCGCGAGCTCCGCGATGGTCGGGAAATCGAAGAGCTCGGTCAGGTCGATCTTGCCGGGATACTCCCGATCGATCTGCTCGTGGATCTCGATGAGCTTGAGCGAGCTCGCCCCGAGCTCGAACAGGTTGTCGTTGACATCGATCCGCTTGCCGCCGAGCGCGGTGTCGCAGATCGTCTTCAGCCTCTCCTCGATCGCGCTCAAGGAGGCCGATTCGGGGCCGCGGGCGGCCTCGCGCAGCGCGCTGAGCTCCGTCAGCTCCGCCTCGAACTCGCCGTCGAGGAGGTTCTCCTCGAGCAGGTGGCGCTGAATCTTGCCGCTCGTGGTCTTGGGGATGCGCTTGACCGGCACCACCTCGGCCACCTCGAGCCCGCACTGCTCGTTGATCAGGCGGGCCACCGCCGTCGCAATCGGAAGGAAATCCTCCATGGAGCCCCGATGCAGCACGAACAGCACCAGTTCCTCGACCTCAGAGGGCGGGCGGCGCACGCCGGCGGCCACCACCTTGCCGAGCTCGAGTCCTTCGATGCGCTGCGCGATGCCCTCGAGATCGTGCGGGTAGTAGTTCTGGCCGTTGACGAAGATGATTTCCTTCGCGCGGCCTGAAACGTAGAGATCTCCGCCGTGGACCACTGCGAGATCGCCGGTGCGCAGCCAGCCGTCGGCGGTGAAGGCGGCGGAGTTGGCCTGCGGATTCTCGTAATACCCGCGCGTGACGTTCTCACCGCGCATGTGCAGGTTACCGATGCGTCCCTCGGCGAGCGGGCGATCCTCGTCGTCGGCGATCCGCACCTCGCAGTACGGGATCGCCTTGCCCTCGGACACCAGCTGCACGGCATCGCGTGAGTGCGCATCGACGAGCTGCACTTCGGCACCCACGCCGAGCTGATGTCGGTTGAGCGCGATGGTGCGCATGGGCGCCCCGGGTGGCGGGAAACTCACCGCGAGCGAAGCCTCCGCCAGGCCATACACCGGATACATGGCGTTGCCCGCGAGGCCTGCCGGAGCGAGCCGCCCGAGGAACTGCTCGCAGAGCTCCACCGAGATGGGCTCGGCGCCGTTGAAGATCAGCCTGACGCTCGAGAGATCGAGCCCCTCCACGGGCCGCTCGCCGAGCACCTTGAGGTAGTGCTTGTAGCCGAAGTTCGGCGAGCAGAGGATGGTGGCGCGGATGCGGCTCGCGAACTGCAGCCACAGCAACGGCCGGCGGACGAACAGCTCCGTCGGCATGATGTGCGCGTGCACCCGGTTGAAGAACATGACGAGGTGGAAGCCGATCAGCCCCATGTCGTGGGTGAGGGGCATCCACGAGAGGCTGACGTCGTTCTCGTTGAATCCGGCGACTTCGGTCGAGCCACGCGCGTTGGCGATGATGTTGCCATGCGTGAGCACCACACCTTTCGGCTCGCTGGTCGAGCCCGAGGAGAACTGGATGAAGGCGATATCCTCGGGGCGCGCGGCGTGCACCTTGCCCGCGCGCGAGATGTCATCCAGGTCATCCACCAGGAAGGCGCGGGCACGCAGCCGCTGCATCGTGCCGCCTTCCCCGATCTGCTCGGCAAAGGCCGCGATGCGATCGAGCGAGCGGCGCTCGGTGTAGATGAAGGGATCGCCGAGGCGCCGGGCGATCCTCAGAAGCTTGTGCCGGTGCTCATCGCTGATGCCGAGCGCCACCGGCACCGGAATGATGCCTCCGAGGACGGCCGCCCAGAATGCGTCGATGAACTGCTCGTTGTTGCCGAGGAAGAGGATCAGCTTGTCCCCCGGACGCGCGCCGAGCCGCTGCAGGTGATGCAGGATGCCCAGGGCCCGCTCGTAGAGCTCGTCGAATCCGACGGCGCGGGTGTCGTTCTCGCCCTCGAGATAGGTGAGGGCGCGCGCAACGGTGCGATTGGACTCGATCAGTCCTGTAAGGGTCGTGACATTGAGCATCAGCGACGTTCCAGTCTCATGAATACGGGATGACGGGTGCGAAGGTTGATCTGCGCTTCGAGCTCGATCGGCTTGTCCGGCACATAGATCAGGCGGAATCGCCGCGCCACCCGGTGCAGGTGCATCAGCATTTCGTAGAGCGCGAAAGTCTCGCCGATGCAGTGGCGGGGACCGGCTGCGAAGGGCATGTAGGCGAAGCGGGGCCGCTCGGCCTCGTGCTCGGGCGCGAATCGCTCGGGCATGAACGCATCCGGGGCGCGCCAGTAGCGCGGATGCCGGTGCAGCAGGTAAAGCGGCAGGAGCACATTGGCGCCGGCCGGAATCTCATACCCCGAGAGCACATCCGCAGCCACCGTGCGGCGCGAGAGGAGCCACCCGGGCGGATAGAGCCTGAGCGCCTCGTCGATCACCTGCCGGGTGTAGGTGAGCCGCTCCATCTGCGCAAGGCTCGGGGCCGGCGCCTCTTGCGCGGCATCGATCTCCGCGTGCAGCCTCGATTCGACCTCGGGGTGCTGCGAGAGCAGGTACCAGGTCCAGTTCAGGCCGCTCGCCGTGGTCTCGTGACCGGCCACCACGAGCGTCATGATCTCATCGATCAGCTCGCGCTCGCCCATGGTCTCCCCGGTATCCTTGTCGCGCGCGTTCATGAGCATCGACACGTAGTCGAAGTGCTCCTCACCGTCCGCGCGGCGCCGCTCGATGAGCCGGGCAACGAGCTTGGTGAGCGAGCGGAACTTGTAGGCGAACTGGAGGTTGCGCTCCTGCTCCCGGGTGACGACCTCGAAGGGATTGCCGCCGAGCTCGGCTGACATCCGATCGAGGTCGCGGCCGAAGATGGCGCGCAGCACGACGCTCAGGGTGAGCTCGCTCATCTCGTCGGTGAGGTTCACCGGCTCGCCACGGCCCGCGAGCGCCTCCCAGCGCGCCAGGAGCTGCGTGTTCTCCTCGCCGATCACGCGGGCGAACTCGGTGATGATGCGCCGGTGGAACAGCGGCTGCAGCATCATCCGCTGGCGGCGCCAGAACTCGCCCTCGCTGGTCATGATGCCGTTGCCGAGCAGGATCTTCACCCGATCGAGACCGATCCCCTTGGTGTAATTGCGGTGATTGGACACCAGGATCCGCTTGACATCGTCAGGGTGGTGCACGACGTAGGTGTGCGACTTGCGCGCCGGCACGTACACGCGATAGAGGTCCCCGTGCAGCGCGAACAGCTCGGTCATCCGCTGCAGCGAGTCGTCGGTGGAGCCGATGTCGAACTGCTCGGCCGCCTCGGGCGGCTCGGCCTGGGTTGTCGCGGGTCTGCTCATGTAAGCTTTACAGTATACCAATCGACACAGTGCACTTCGGAGCTCTCCTTGAGCAGGACCGGGCCGGGTCAGCGTAATTCCTTCTACCGCAAGCTCCCCTACTCGGGTCGGCGCATGACGCCGGCGCGTGAGCGGCTGTACCGGCTCGCGCTGCCCGTGGGGCTTGCCATCATCCGTGCCTGGTGGCGACTGTGCCGCGTCGTGAAAATCGAGGGCGAGGAGCACCTCCTCGCCGCCCTTGCGGCCACGCCCTCGGTTCTACCGTGCTATTGGCACCAGCACCAGCTCTATTGCGGAAAGTACCTGCTCGAGCAGCGCGCCCGCGGCCTGAAGGTCGGCTTCCTGATCAGTCCCTCGGTGGATGGGGAGATCGGCGCCATGCTGGTGCGGCGCCTGGGGGCCGAGGTCATCCGCGGCTCCTCCACCCATACGGGCGCCCGGACGTTGCGCGAGTATTACCAGGCGCTGGTCAAGGAGGGCATCTCGCCGGCCATCACCCCGGATGGTCCGCGGGGTCCACCTCATCAGTTCAAGCCCGGCGCCATACTGCTTGCACAGATGTCCGGCCGTCCGATCGTGCCCATGGCCTTTGCCGCCTCGCGCGCCTGGCGGATCAAGTGGGACGGGTTCGTGATTCCAAAGCCCTTCGCCCGCATCGCCATCGCGATCGGTCCTGCCCGCCACGTGCCGCGCACGCTCGATGCCGCCGGGCTCGAGAGGCTCCAGCAGGAGATGGCGCTCGAGCTGCGCCGCACCTATGAGACCGCGCGGCGGGCCCTGCAGGAACGCCCCTGATCGCGCGCGCATGCGCAACCTTAAAGTGAAATTCGCGGACTGCGTCGCATCTTTACATACTCGCAGGGAAGATTCTGTCAAGTCGCCAACCCTTGACCGAACAGTACGTTAGCTTGTGTTCCTGAACAGGTATGCGAGAATCAGCCGCAACTCGTTAAAAGATCACGGCCGACGCCCCCCGTTTGCGCAGGCGGTAGTTCACGCTAACCGACTTGGGGGCAGTGTAGGCTGTGATTGACGGGCTAAGAGGTCACTGGTTCATGTCGAGTCCACCGCCGGAAAAACCTGCGGATTTCTCAGCGACGGACATCCTGTCCTCGGATGCCTGGAAGGACAAGACTCCCAAACTCGGCATCGACGTCACGTGTACGAAGATCGCCGTGGACTTCCAGAACATGCGCAAGGGCACGGTCACCGAGTGCCTGCAGCGCAATCTGGCGCTGCTGCGCGAAGTGACGGGAGTCGACTGCGCATTCCTTGCCACGTTGCGCCCGGACGCCCCTGTCGTCCAGGACGTGCAGTTCGACCGCACCACGCTCTCCCAGTGCCGGCCTGAGGGACTCCAGGAGACCCACCTCCCCTCGCTCCCCTGGCTCAACGGACGCCTGGAGAATCTGCGGCTCTCGCAGTTGCCCGACACGAGCGCGCCCTCGCGCGAGCAGGCCGCGGAGGCACAGCGCTTCGCCTCGCTCTACATGGGCTCGGTCCTGATGATCGCCCTGCGCGTGCAAGGCAAGCCCGCGGGCTTCCTCGGCCTCGCCAATACCCTGCCCCGCAGCTGGGATGTGAGTCTGCAGCTCCTGATGAAGCTGCTCGGGGCGAGCCTCGCCACCGGGCTCGAGCGGCTGCGCATCGAGGGCCGCCTCGCCAAGCTCGAGGAGCGCACCGCGCTTGCGCAATCGGCCGCGAACGACGGCCTGTGGGACTTCGACGTCGAGAACAACGAGGTCTATTTCTCACCCCGCTGGAAGGCCATGCTCGGCTACCGGGACGAGGATCTGCGCGGCTCGCCCGACTGGAGCAGCCTCGTGCATCCGGATGACCTGCCGCGGGTGCAGGCGGCGATCCGCGAGCATATCGACGGCAAGACCCCGAACTTCGAAAGCACGCACCGCATGCGTCACCGCAATGGCGAGTGGCGCTGGGTCGTCAGCCGCGCCACCGCGCGAGTCGATCAGCATGGCCGGCTGCTGCGCCTGGTCGGCGTCGAGCTCGACATCACCGAGCGCAAGCTCTATGAGGAGGCGCTGTTTCGCGAGAAGGAAAGCGCCCAGATCACCCTGCAATCGATCGGCGACGGCGTCATCACCACCGATGCCGATTCGGTCATCGATTACATCAATCCGGTCGCCGAGGCGCTCACCGGCTGGCGCCTGGAAGCGGCCATGGGCCGCCCGGTGGAGGAGATCTTCCGCGCCTTCCACGAGGAGACTTGCGAGCCGCTCGAAAACCCCCTGACCATGTCGATCCGTCGCGTACGGCCCATCAAGTCGGTGCGGCCGATGCTGCTGATCCGCCGCGACGGCAACGAGCTCTACGTCGAGAGCACCGCCGCGCCGATCCGCGACGGGGCCGGTAAGGTCACCGGCGGCGTCCTGGTCTTCCACGATGTGAGCGAGGCCCGCGAGCTCAACCGGCGGCTGTCCTACCACGCCAGCCACGACCTGCTGACGGGGCTGGTGAACCGGCGAGAGTTCGAGAATCGCCTGGAGCGGGCGCTGAAGAGCGCCAAGGCCCACGAGTCCTCCTACGCACTGTGCTACCTCGACATCGATCAGTTCAAGATCATCAACGACACCTGCGGCCACAGCGCCGGCGACGCCCTCCTCGGCCAGGTCGGCGCGTTGCTCAAATCCAAGGTCCGCTGGCGCGACACGCTCTCGCGTCTCGGCGGCGATGAGTTCGGCATTCTTCTCGAGAGCTGCTCGATCGATGAGGCGATGCGCACGGCCGAAACGCTGCGCGAGGCGGTGCGCAATTTCCGCTTCACCTGGGAGGATCGTGTCTTCCGGCTGGGCGCGAGCGTCGGCGTAGTGCCGATCACCGCGGACAACGAAGACGTGGCCTCCGTCCTCTCTGCCGCCGACAGCGCCTGCATGGCGGCCAAGGAAGCCGGCCGCAACCGCGTGCACAGCTTCGCCGAGAATGACATGGAGCTCATGCGCCGCAGGCGCGAGATGCAGTGGGCGGCGCGCATCAATACCGCGCTCGAAGAGGGCCGCTTCGAGCTGCACCGCATGGCCATCCTGCCGCTGCAGCACGCCCATCCGGGGCAGCATTACGAGCTGCTGCTGCGCCTGAAGGACGAGTCCGGACGCATCGTCACCCCGAACGATTTCATCGCGGCCGCAGAGCGCTACGGCATCACGCCGGCCATCGACCGCTGGGTGATCGAGAATGCCTTCCGGTGGCTGGTCTCCGAGGCCGACGAGCGCGAGAAGCTCGCGCTGTGCTCGATCAATCTCTCGGGCCAGAGCCTGGGGGATGACAAATTCCTGCCCTTCGTGATCGATCAGTTCCATCGCAGCGGCATCGACGGCTCGAAGATCTGCTTCGAGATCACCGAGACCGCGGCCGTGGCGAGCTTCTCGCAGGCCAACCGCTTCATCCAGGCGCTGAAGGAGCTCGGCTGCAAGTTCGCCCTGGATGATTTCGGCACCGGACTCTCTTCGTTCGGCTACCTCAAGCACTTCCCGGTCGATTACCTCAAGATCGACGGCAGCTTCGTGCGCGAGATCCTGCGCGACCCCATCGACCGCGAGATGGTTCGCTCGATCAATGAGATCGGGCACCTCACCGGCAAGCAGACCATTGCGGAGTTCGCCGAGAACGCCGAGATCATCCAGATGCTCACCAGTCTCGGGGTGGACTTCGCCCAGGGATACGGCGTGGCGCAGCCTCAGCGCGTGCTCAAGGCGGCCGTTGCCTGAGTCGCGGTTGTCTGCATATAGGTGCAAATACCCAGGTAATCGGCCCAAGAGTCTGTCTATAATGAATTTTATGGACTCTATCGGGTCTTCGGCGCCTGAGATGGTCGTCCGCTGCCAGCGGCGGATGGCCAATTGCGGCATCCGGCCGACCGCGCAGCGCATGCGCATCGCCACGCTGCTGCTGGCCGAGCCGCAGCACCTGTCCGCGGAGCAGATCCTGGCCACGCTGCGCGGCAATGGCGCGCGGGTCTCCAAGGCCACGGTCTACAATACGCTCAATCTCTTCGCCTCCCACGGACTCATCCGCCAGCTCTCGGTGGATGGTTCGCGGACGTGGTTCGACTCGAACGTCGATGCCCACTACCACTTTCACGATGTCTCGACCGGCGCCCTGATCGATGTCCCGGTGCCCGAGGTCGAGTTCAGCCGTCTGCCGCCGACGCCGCCCGGCACCGAGGTGGACGGCATCGACCTGATCATCCGGTTGAGAAAAAAGCCATCCTGAGCGCCGCCACGGGGCGTGCGGGGAGATCCGGCGTGTACATGTATCACCACTACGGATTCTGGGGATTTCACGGGTTCTCGGGTTTCGGCTGGGTCGTGGCCGTCATCGCCATCATCCCGTTCTGGAAAATCTGCACGCGCATCGGCCACTCGCCCTGGCTCAGCCTCCTGATGGTCGTACCGCTCGCCAACCTGATCTTCCTCTACTGGCTGGCCTTCTCCGCCTGGCCCAACCAGCCCGGCGGCACCGGCCCGGGGACCATCGGCGGCGCGGGATTTCCGCCCGGCCCGAGCGCAGGTCCCAGCAGCCCGGGCCCCTCGGGACCCGGAGCGGCCTAGACGCCCCACCCCGGGGACGTTGGCCGCGGACACCGGGGAGCGGCGAAGGCCCCTCCCTGCGGCGGCAATGCGGCCCCGGGTCCGCCCAATGCGCGGCCCGTCACGATTCAGGCTAAGGGACGGGGTGACGACAGCGCCCGCTGCCTATAGAATTCGCCGCCCGGCGCCGGGATAGCTCAGCTGGTAGAGCAGCGCATTCGTAATGCGCGGGTCGTAGGTTCGAATCCTATTCCCGGCACCACTCCCTTCGTGTCAGCCCCTCAGGCCGAGCCCCCGGAGCCACGCATCCACTTGGCCGAAGGCATCCTGCTGCCATTGCTCGGGTGAGCGGTCGCCGAGAATTGCGGTCTGCTCGAGGAATTTGCGAACACACGTCGGTCCGTAGCCCTCCAGGCTATCGAACTTTTCCGCGATGACCTGTAGCCGTTTATAGGGTCATGGGCGGAACACATTCGCCGCACGCCATGGTGCCCGATCGTTCGATCAGGGAGGACTCCATCCCACAAATGCCCCAATCCTCCCTGGCATACGCTCGCGCAGCTCACTTTGGCGCGCTATCCACAGATTCGTGTGACGGCGTTGAGATCTACGCAAGGAGATGGCGATGCTCATCGATGAACTGCTCGGGCGTCCTCAACGGCTGACCGACGATTTCTGCCGCGCTTTTGTCAACGCCGGCCGGCAGCCCTTCCTGTTGATCAACCTTGATCGCCTTGAAATGGGCCGCGAATGCAGGATCGCCGTCCAAGCCAAGGACCTTTACGAATTCGTCCGGCGAGACCTGCTCGAAGCGAATCTCCTTCCCGAGCGTTCTCGCGAGAGTGCTCGAGAGTTCGATGTGACTGACTTCGACGGGGCCCGTGATCGGGATGACCTTGGTACCGAACGCTTCGGGGTTCTCGAGAATCTCCACGACGACACGTGCTATGTCGACCGCGGCGATGGGCACGAACCGGCTCTCCGGGTCGAATGGTGTCAGATAGCGGCCGGCGCGGATCACAGGCGCCGCGTACAGCATCCATTCTGAAAAGAGGTTAACTCGAAGATGCGCGGTCGGAACGCCCGAGCGGTTGAGGATCTGCTCGGAAAGCCAGTGATTCAACGTTGCCGGGCTACGTGCGTGCGGGCGCGACTGTTGTTGCGACATGTAGACGACCTGCTTCACGTTGTGCTCGCTTGCAGCCTGGGCAAATATCGCGGTTGCTTCTACCGCGCCCTGCGTCAACGGATAGCAGAAGTAGGCGCCGTCGACGTCCCGCATCGCACCACGGACATCTTCGATGTTCAGCATGTCACCGACCACGATTTCCGCGCCCAACTCCTTCAGCGTCTGGGAGCGGTCGTCCTCACGTCGAACGAAGGAAGATCTGATCTCCAAGAGCATCGAAGACGCATCGACGAAAGCTCTGGACTCCATGAGGGAAGGTGCGACTTCTGGTCAGTCAACGGCTCAATACGTCGATGCATATCTCACCGAGCAACATCGCGACGACACGGGAAACGGCTGCATGATGGCAGCATTGGCAAGCGAGATTGCGCGCGAACCTGCGGCTCAATGCGCATTCACGCGGCATGTGGAGGGTATGGTCGAAGGCTTCACCGAACGCCTTGCGAAGGCAAAAAGGAAAAATGCTCGTCGCCACGCGATTCATGCGCTTTCGAGCATCGTCGGAGCCATCGTTCCGGCTCGCGCAGTTGATGACCCTGAACTGTCAGAAGAGATTCTTCGCGAGACGCGAGTGGCGCAGGATCAATAGCCCGTCTGGACTCCGGAGTGGGCGACCATCTGAGCACCGCGCGGGGTCATGGGAACGCGGTTCGAGAAATCGATCGGCTTGACGATCAACATATCGCAGGCAAGGCGGTCGAGAAGCTTCTCCGCGGTGTTGCCGATCACCAGGCGCCTCGCTCCGGAGCGCGAGATCGCGCCCATGACGACGATCTGCGCCCCGATCTCACGGGCCACCGTATCGATCGCCTCGACCGGATGGTGGGCGATGATGTGTCTTCGCGCGCGGGTCACAGAGGAGCGCACCGTGCGATCGAGAGCGGCTCGGGCTTGAGACTGGGCCTTCTTGGCGATATCCGCAGCGCCGGCCGCGCCTTCCCCGGGAAGCGCCGGGCCGGCCGGTCTCGGGTTGTGTGCGTAGACGGCGTGCAGCGCACCCCGCAATGCGCGGGTGACGGCCGATCCGTAGTGCAGAATCTGCGCATCGAGTCCCGCCGGTTTCGCGCGGGCGTGTCCCGGGTCGAGCGCCACCAGCACCACCGGATGGGTGTAGGGCGGGCGAGTCTTCACGAGGAGCACGGGCACGGCCGAGAGCCGCAGCAGCTCGAAGTCGGTGAATCGCAGCAGCCAGGGCATGCGATGGGAGGCGGGATGCAGCTCGGCGACAATCAGCGACGCCTTGAATTGGTGTGCCGCGCGGATCACCGCCTCGTGAGGGGGGTAGTCCCACTCCGCGGCCACCGTCACGGTGATCTCCCCGCCGAGGCGCCTGGCCACCACCATCAGCTGCGCGAGCACGCGCTCGCGCCGGATGCGCTCGAGGTTGGCAAGATTCTGGATTTCGCGCACATCGACCACCACCGGCTCGCTCAGCGCGTGGAAGAGCCGCACCTCGGCGCCGAGCGCGCGCGCGAGCCGCACCGCCTTGTCGGCGGCCGGCAGCGACCGTGCCCAGGGATTCTTGATCGCAACCAGGATCCGTGAGATGGCCTTCATTGGGATACGATGCTGATCATGCCGGTGTGCCCGTGCCATACGGGTTCACCGCAAACCGGTGGCTGAAAGCCGCACTGCCCCCTGCGGTCCCGGCAGTGCGTAATTCCCGCATGCTCCGCAGCAAGGCAGACATCATGTCGCAAGCCCCTGCAGCCGCCCACGCGGCCGCTCTCGAGACAACCGGCACGGGCCTCCCCGGCCTCACCACCGATGAGGCGCGCCGCCGGCTCGAACAGTACGGCGCCAATACCGTGCCGGACGCCGAGCCGAGCCAGTGGCGGCGACTGCTGTCGAAATTCTGGGCCCCCGTTCCCGGGATGCTCGAAGCCGCCATTCTGCTGCAATTCATGCTGCACGAGTATCTCGAGGCGGCGGTCATCGGGGTCCTGCTCCTGTTCAACGGCGCACTCGGCATGGTGCAGGAAGGCCGTGCACGGGCCACCCTCAACGCCCTGAAGGCGCGCCTCGCGCTGACCGCGGTCGTGCGGCGCGATGGCCGCTGGGGAACCCTGATGGCCTCTCAACTGGTGCCGGATGATGTCGTGAAACTCACCCTCGGCGGCATCGTCCCGGCGGACGTGCGGCTGCTCGAGGGCGATGTGCTCCTCGATCAATCCATGTTGACCGGCGAGTCTCTGCCGGTCGAGGCCGGCGCCGGCGCATCGACCTATGCCGGAGCGCTCGTGCGCCGCGGCGAGGCGCTCGCGCAAGTCACCGCGACAGGTCCACGGACGAAATTCGGTCGTACCGCGGAACTGGTCCGGGTCGCCCATGGTGCGAGCTCGCAGCAGCAGGCGGTGTTGCGCGTGGTTCGCAATCTTGCGCTCTTCAGCACCGCGATGGTGCTTCTGCAGCTCGCCTACGCGACGGCCCTGGGCATGCCGGGCATAGAGATGATTCCGCTCATTCTCACCGCAGTGCTGGCCGCCATCCCGGTGGCGCTGCCGGCGACCTTCACATTGGCCTCGGCTGTCGGCGCACGCTCGCTCGCCGGTCTGGGGGCATTGCCGACACGCTTGTCCGCCATCGACGAGGCCGCCACCATGGATGTGCTGTGTGCGGACAAGACCGGCACCCTGACCCAGAACGCGCTGGCGGTGACCGCCGTGAAGGCCGCCCCCGGATTCGATGAATCGCAGGTGCTCGCCCTGGGCGCCCTGGCGAGCGCCGAAGCGGGATTGGATCCGGTCGATGCGGCCATCCGCGAGGCCGCGGCCCAACATCCCCGCGGCGATTCGCCGCATCGCATCCGCTTCGTGCCCTTCGACCCGGCGCAGAAGATGTCAGAGGCTCAGGCGAGGGACGCCGAGGGTCACACGCTGCGGATCGTCAAGGGAGCATTCGCCCGCATCGCCGAGCTCACCCCAGCACCCGCGGACATCACCGCCTCCGCGCAGGCCATGGCGAGCCAGGGCTACCGCGTGCTCGGGGTCGCTGCCGGATCGGCGGACGCCCCGTCCTGGGCCGGTCTGATCGCACTCAGCGATCCGCCCCGCCCCGATGCCCGCAAGCTCATCGCGGAGCTGAAATCCCTCGGCGTGCGCACCGTCATGGTGACCGGGGATGCGGCTTCGACCGCGAGCGTGGTCGCACAGGCTGTAGGGATCGAGGCGCGCATCTATCCGCCGGGTCCGGCGCCCGAGCGGATCCATCCCGGCGAGTTCGGCGTATTCGCCGGCATTTTCCCCGAGGACAAGTTCCACATCGTGCGGGCCTACCAGGCCGAAGGGCACACCGTGGGCATGTGCGGCGACGGCGCCAACGATGCCCCCGCCCTGCGGCAGGCGCAGATGGGCATCGCGGTGTCCACCGCCACGGATGTGGCGAAATCCGCCGCCGGCATCGTCCTCACGCAACCGGGACTTGCCGGAATCCTCGAGGCCGTCAAGACCGGGCGCGTGGCGTACCAACGCATCCTCACGTACACGCTGCGCTCGGTGACCGCCAAGATCAATCAGATGCTCTTCCTCACCGCCGGGCTGCTGTTGACCGGTCACGCCATCCTCACGCCGATGCTGATCGTCATCGTCATGATCGGCGGCGATTTTCTCGCCATGTCCGCGACCACTGACAACGTGCGCCCCTCCTCCGAGCCGAACGCATGGCGGATCGGAAACATCACGATCGCGGCCATCGTCCTCGGGCTCGGCAACGTGCTGTTCTGCACGGCGGTCATCGCCGTGGGGGATTTTCATCTCGGCTGGAGCGCCGGCCACGGGCTGCGCACGCTTGCGGCGGTCACACTGGTGTTCAGCACCCAGGCCGCTTTCTACGTGGTGCGCGATCGACGCCGCCTCTGGAGCTCGAGGCCAAGCACCTGGGTCGTGCTCTCCTCGGTGCTCGATGTGGCGAGCATCTCGCTCCTCGCGGCTTATGGGCTCCTCATGCACCCGCTTCCCTGGCACATCATCGGCGCCGTGCTCGCCGCGGCGGCGTTGTTCGCGTTGGCGCTCGACTTCGTCAAATCCCGGGTTTTCCCGCGGCTTCGCCTTACCTGAAGCCGCCCTGGGATGTCCGATCAATGACTTACGGCGTGACATCGCTCAGCCGGGATCGGCCCAATAGGTAAATGACCGAATAACATCATCGCCGCTTATCCCCAAACTTGACAAGGTCCGATCCCGGACACTGCAGTCACACGGGAGTATCACCATGAGCCTGATTCGATGGGATCCATTTGCGGACGTCGAGAACATGTTCAACCGCATGCTGCCGCGGCTCAGCCGTGGCCCGCGCCTGTCTCTGGAGGAGGACGGTGGAGTCACTTTCGAGTGGTCGCCAACGGCTGACATCAGCGAGACCGACAAGGAATACCTGGTCCACGCCGATCTGCCGGGCATGAAGAAAGAGGACGTGAAGGTCACCTACAGCGACGGACTGCTCACGATCCAGGGCGAGCGCAAGCAGCACAAGGAGGAGACCAACGAGAAGTATCACCGGGTGGAGAACTACTACGGCAGCTTCAGCCGCGCCTTCAGCCTGCCGGAGAACATCAAGGCCGATGCGATCCGCTGCGAGAGCAAGGACGGCGTGCTCAGCGTACACATCCCCAAGGCCGAGCAGAAGAAACCGCAGGAGATCACGGTTCAGTAGCCACCGGGCGCTGAATCACGTGTCGGGAACGGCCCAGGCGTCGTTGGCCTGTGCCGCTCCCGTCTTGTGACAGACTTGCGACTACGCGCGCCGCCAGCCGCTGTCGGTGCGTCCTTGACCCGCATCGCGGCGGGGACCGCGGCGCTCCGAGTTGAGTCGCTTGCCCTGGTGGTGCGGGCCGCGGTGGACGTGACCGCCGCGTCCCGGGGTACCCGCTGCGGGGCCCGCCTCCTGCCGAGTGCCCCGGCTCTCCCCCGGAGGCGTCCCGTGCGGCGGCTGCGCCCCCCGGTTGCCGGTCGGCGCCCGCCCCGATCCCTGCTGGCGGGGCCGTTGTCCTTCGCCTCGTCGCTGCATCCCGCGATGCATCGGCCGCCGGTTGCCCGGGGCACCCGCGGAGCCACGATCGGCCTCCCGCTCACCCCCGTCAGCGCCTTCCGCCGCATTGGCGACCAATGCGAATTTCGGCAGCGCCGCCTCTGGAATGGTCCGCTTCAACAGCTTCTCGATGTCCCGCAGCAACGGACCCTCATCGGGTGAGACCAGCGCGACCGCCGAACCCGTAGCTCCGGCGCGCGCCGTGCGCCCGATGCGATGGACGTAGTCCTCGGGCACGTTGGGCAACTCGTAGTTCACCACGTGCGGCAGCTCCTTGATATCGAGGCCGCGTGCGGCGACCTCGGTGGCCACCAACGCCGTGACCCGATAGCCCTTGAAATCCTCGAGCGCCCGCACGCGCGCACTCTGGCTCTTGTTGCCATGGATGGCCGCCGCTGCGATGCCCGCGCCCTCGAGCTGCTTGGCGAGACGGTTAGCCCCGTGCTTGGTGCGGGTGAAGACGAGCACCTGCTGCCAGTTGCCTTCTTGAATGAGATGCGCGAGCAGGTGGCGCTTGTGATCCTTCGGCACGCGGTACAGGCACTGCTCGATGCGATCGGCGGTGGAGTTGCGGCTCGCGACCTCCACGGTCTTCGGATCGCGCAGGAATCGCTGCGCCAGGGAGCGGATGTCCTCCGAGTAGGTGGCGGAGAACATCATGTTCTGACGTTCGGGCGGCAGGAGCTTCAGCACCTGACGGATCGCATGGATGAAGCCCATGTCGAGCATCCGGTCCGCCTCATCGAGCACGAATTGACCGATGCGGCGCAGGTCGAGCACGCCCTGGCCGGCGAGGTCCAGGAGCCGCCCGGGCGTGGCGACCAGAAGATCGCACCCGCGGCGCAGCTCATCGATCTGCGGATTGATGCCGACGCCCCCGAACACCACCGTGGCGCGAAGGTTGAGATAGCGCCCGTAGAGCCGGGCATTGTCGGCGACCTGAGCCGCGAGCTCGCGGGTGGGCGTCAACACCAGTGCCCGCGGCGCCTTGCGCGGGGTGTCGGCGCCGGCCTGCGCCAGGCGCTGCAGAATGGGCAGCACGAAGGCCGCCGTCTTGCCGGTGCCGGTCTGGGCGCCGGCGAGCACGTCGCGGCCGGCGAGGATGGCCGGGATGGCCTGGGACTGGATGGGAGTCGGCGATGCGTAGCCTTTCTCGGATACGGCACGCAACAGCTCGGGCGAGAGCCCGAGTTCGGAAAATGACATGAATACCTCAATGGTCGTACCCGCGCAAACGGCCGCCCGCCCCGCCCGGATACCGGGGAGCGAGCCTGAAAAGGCCGTGGCGGTCAAAGCGAGGGAAGGTTATGGATATCGAAGCGAAGCCGGGAGTGGCTCGACCGCGAGCGAGGCAGGCGCAGACCGCTGGGCGCCTGTATAGTCTTGCGCCGCGCACTATACCGATCCCCGGCCCCAGAGTCCATTTTTCGTCCATTGTTCGCCATCCGATGCCACTTCTGACCCTGCGCGATGCGCACCTCGCCTTCGGTGACCGCGCCCTCCTCGACGGCGCCCAGCTCGCGATCCAAACCGGCGAGCGTCTGGGATTCATCGGCCGCAACGGTACGGGCAAATCCACCGTGCTGCGCATCATTGCGGGCCTGACCACGCTCGATGACGGCGAGCTCGCGAGCCGCGCCGGGCTGCGTATCGCGATGGTCGAGCAGGAGCCGGTATTGCCCGAGGCCGGGGACCTCAAAGCGAGCCTCCTCGAGCGCGCCCGGACCCTGGCGCACGCCTCGGCCTGCAGCGGCGAGCAGCTGCACGGGACGGATCGGGACCGGTGGCAGCTCGAATCGCGCCTCGCGGAATTCCTCCATCGCTTCGGGCTCGAGGGCACCGAGAGCCCCATGCGCTGCTCGGGAGGAGAGCGCAAGCGCGCCGCGCTCGCCCTCGCCCTCGCCTCCGAGCCCGAGCTGCTGCTGCTCGATGAGCCCACCAATCACCTCGACATCGAGGGCATCGGAGCCCTCGAGGAGCATGTGCTCAAGGTCCCCGCGGCCGTGATCGTCACCCACGACCGCGCATTCCTCGACGCCCTCGCCACGCGCATCGTGGAGCTCGACCGAGGCGTCATCCGCTCCTATCCCGGCAACTTCGCCACCTACGAGACGCGGCGCGATGAGCAGATCGCGGCCGAAGACCTGGCGCGCCGGCGCTTCGAGAAATTCTGGCAGCAGGAGGAGGTCTGGATCCGCAAGGGTGTCGAAGCGCGGCGTACGCGCAACGAGGGGCGCGTCAAGCGGCTCGAACACCTGCGCGAGGAGCGCGCCGAACGCCGCGACCGGCTCGGCAACATCAAGCTCGCACTCGATGCCGGGGAGCGCTCCGGGCGGCTGGTCGCGGAGCTCACCGAGGTATCCCATGGATTCCCGGGACGCAAGCTCATCGAGGGACTCTCGACTCGCATCATGCGCGGTGACCGGGTGGGTCTCATCGGACCCAACGGCGCCGGCAAGTCGACCCTGATCCGCATAGTCCTTGGGGAGCTTGCCCCGCAACGCGGCACGGTGCGGCTCGGCACGGGCCTTCAGGTCGCCTACTTCGACCAGATGCGCGAGCGGCTCGACCCCGAGGCAACTCTCGCCGAGGCGATCAGTCCGGGATCGGACTGGATCACCATCGGGGAGGAGCGCAAGCACATCATCACGTATCTCGGGGATTTCCTCTTCCCGGCGCACCGGGCGAAGTCTCCGGTGCGGATGCTCTCGGGAGGCGAGCGCAACCGGCTGTTTCTCGCGCGCCTGTTCGCCCGGCCCGCCAATCTGCTGGTGCTCGATGAGCCCACCAACGATCTGGACATCGAGTCGCTCGAACTCCTCGAGCAGCGCCTGCAGGACTACTCCGGGACGCTGCTGCTCGTGAGCCATGATCGACGGTTCCTCGACAACGTCGTGACCCAGACCCTGGTGGCCGAGGGAGAGGGTCTCTGGCGCGCCTACGTGGGCGGCTACACCGACTGGCTGCGCCAGCGCCCGCAGCCCGCATCGAAAGCCCGCGGACCGAGAGACGCGAGGGAAACCTCCGAGACGCTGCCGAATGGCGCAGCGATCGCCGCGCCCGTGCCGAGAAGCTCCGCGCAGCGCGCCCGGCTCGGATACATGGAGGGACGGGAGCTCACGGCGCTTCCGGCTCAGATCGAGGCGCTGGAGAGGGAGCAGGGCGAGATCACCGCGCGCATGAGCGAATCCGCGTACCACACCCAGGGTCCGGAGCGCATCCGCGCCGATACCCGGCGGCTGGGGGAGATCGAGGCGGAGCTCACCGACAAGTACGCCCGCTGGGAGACGCTCGAGGCGCGCGCGAGCGGCAGCGGATCCTGAGCGAGCCTGCGCCCATATCGGCGCAACGGCCCCGGAAGCGCACGAAGTTGGTGCGTCGACTTCGCCCGCACGGCCGCACATCGTGAATCGGATGGCGCCATGGCCCGCGTTATCCCGGCCCGAGGCTTGCGCGGGCATCCGGCACGGCCTTTGCATCGCATTGCCCAACCGGGCAAACATCGGAGGTCGCGATGGCGGTCATGACTTGGCGCGGGCACCCCCCGATCTTCGCCGCCCCGGAGCTCGATCGGGACGATGAGAACCGCATCGCGTTGTTTCAGGTGTCCAAAGCGGCACGGTGCGCGAGATCCGAGGAAGAGCTGCTGCGCGGCGCGCTCGAGTCGGTACGGGCGAGCTTCGGGTGGGTGTATGCGAGTTACTTCAGGGTCGTGCGCCGCGAAGCGCTCGAGCCCGAGCTCGCCTTCGCATTCGACTCGGGAGAACTGCCGGGCGTATTCCGTCAGGCGACCGTCGATGTGCGCTTCGCCCGGGGAGTGGGTCTTGCGGGGCTCGCCTGGGCGCGGCGTGACTTCGTGTTCGTCGAGGACGTGACCCGCGCCCGCGGCTTCCTGCGGGCCGAGGCGGCGCTCGCGAGCGGCATCCGCTCGGGATTCTGGGTGCCGGTCATGAGCGCCGCGCAGGTGATCGGCACGATCGAGTTCTTCTCCCCCGAGCGGATGCGCCCGGGCAAGGGGCGCATGGCCGCCCTGAGGGCGATTCAGGGGATCCTCGCGGGCGCGCTCGAGCGCGTTCGGCGCTGTGGGCACCCTCCGGCCAACACGATGCCGGCAATACCCGGCGGGGGCTGAAGGACGCCTCAGCCGGAGTCCGCCGTCCGTTCAGGTGAGGGGGACTGCGGCTTGACGAGCACGAAATCGCAATGCAAGTCCTCGACCAGAATCGACGTCAGCGTTCCCACGAGCGTCAACGCGCTCGGGCGATGCGTCAGCGCGCCGAGAACCATGACATCGTAATCCCGTCCGGCGGAGAACCGGGACAGTTCGCGCTCGGGATGACCCGCCAGAATATGGACATGACGGTCATCGATGCCCGCTCCACGCGCGAGCTGGCGAATCTTTTCCGCGCGTGATCGGCTGGATGCCTCATCCGGCGCGGCGCGCTCGGCGTAAACGACATCCAGCTCGGCGCCGGTGGCGAGCGCAAGGGCTTTCGCAAGCTCGAGGATGGTGCCCGCCAGCCCCTTGGTCTCCTCATCCGACGCGTCGATCGCGGCGGCCATGCGCAGCTTCTCTCGCCAGCGCCTGCCCCGCACCAACACCAGTGTGGACGGGCAGGTGCGCATCAGCTGCCAGTCGTTCGCGTCACAGGCGCTGTGGTTTGCGCGGCCGCCGCCCACTGCCTTGATCACGAACTCGGGGCCGCTCCTGCGCACCTTGTGCAAGATGCTCTCGTAGAGCGGACTCTCGCACGAGGCGTCGATCTGCACGGACAGATCCGCAAGACCGAGCGCGTCCTTGTGCCGGGAGAGATAATCCGTCGCCCGCGCAATGCAGGCCTGCACCACCTTGCGGGAAAAACCGTTGGGCTCGTACGAGTGCTTCAGGGCATACGCCTGCTCCGCATCGCACAGAAACAGCTCGAGCGGGAGTCTGAGGGAGCGTGCCACGCGCGCCGCCTTCGTCAAGAGTGTCGCGTCGACCTCGCACTGCGTGCTGACAACCAGGATTGAGTTCGTTTTCGCCATCATCTGTGCACCGCCCGATCGCCTGAGATCGCGCCCCATGCGATTCACGCTCTCACAGGCCATGCCCGGAATCCATCCGCACTCTCAACGACTGCGGCTGCGGCGCTCCCGCCCTTCCCCCACCAGGCATCATCAGGCGGTCGGAATCCCCGGATTGCCATAGGTAATTACGCGTATTTGCGCCGCCATCCGCCCTCGGTCAAGCTCGCACATGGCACCGAGCACCGGCACTCCGCTTTCGCCTCTCCTGCCGCAGGCGCTCGAGAGCGCGCCGGATGCGATGATCATCACCGACGCCTCGGGCGCGATCGTCTTCGCCAGCCGACAGGCCTGCGCCCTGCTCGGCTACGGCACGGACGAGCTCGACGGTTGCCGCATCGAGCAGCTGATGCCCGAGCGCTTCCGCTCCATGCACATCCGGCACCGGACTCAATTCACCGCGGAACACCGCTCCCGCCCGCTGGGGGCGGAACTCGAGCTGCGGGCGCTGCGCCGGGACGGGAGCGAGTTTCCCGTCGAGATCAGTCTCAGCCCCATTCACCACGAGGGCCAAGCGCTCACCGTGGCGGCGATCCGCGACGTGACGGAGCGCAGGCGCTCCCAGGCGGAGCTCATCGCCGCCCGCGAGGCCGCTGAGTCGGCCCGCCGCGCCGCCAACGACGCCCGCGAAGCGGCCGAGCGCGCCAACCTCTCCAAGAGTCGTTTTCTTGCGACCGCGAGCCATGATCTGCGCCAGCCGCTACAGGCCCTGGCGCTGCTCAATGGCACGCTTCGACAGCTCGCCCGCGGTGACGACGCCCTCGCCATCCTCACCCGCCAGAGCGAGGCGATCGATGCGATGGCGCGCCTCCTCGGCGCGCTGCTCGAGCTCAGCCGGCTCGAGTCCGGGGCCATCAAGCCGAGCCTCGAGGATTTCCCGGCCGCGGAGCTGTTCATGGCGATGCGGGCGGAGTTCGCCGCAGCCGCCGCCGCCAAAGGTCTGACGCTCGAGATCACGCCTCCGACGCACATCATCCACGGCGATCGGGCCTTGGTTGGACAGATCCTGCGCCACCTCATGTCGAATGCGCTCCGATACACCCCGCGCGGCCACGTGCGCCTGCGGGCCGAGACTCTCTGCGAAGGCGTGCGGATCGATGTCGAGGATACGGGCATCGGGATCGCCTCCGAGGAGCTGCCGCGCATCTACGACGAGTTCTACCAGGTGGACGATCGGGCTGCCGCGGCGCAGGGCGGCTGTGGGCTGGGTCTGAGCATCGTACGGCGCCTCGTGAGCCTTCTCGATCTCGAGCTCGAGGTCCGCTCGGTCATCGGACACGGCTCGGTGTTCTCGCTGACACTGCCCGGCCGGGAGAGCCCGCCGGCGCCGGCGCCGGCCTCCGATCCGTCACAGCCGCAACCCGCCGCGCAGCCGCCTCTCGTGTTGATCCTGGAGGACGACCAGGCCGTCCTCGATGCGATGCGTCTGTTGCTGAAAGTGCATGGCTACCAAGTGCTGACCGCCACCACCATCGCGCAGGCCCTGCGCCAGGCGCGCGAGCACCCGGTCCTCAGGCTGCTGATCACCGACTATCATCTGACCGCTGGAGAGACCGGCACCGAGGCGATCAATGCGCTGCGGGCCGAGCTCGGCGCGGATCTGAAGGTGGCGCTGGTGAGCGGTGCCATCCCGAGCACCCTGCCCGGGCTCGAGGAGAATGCGCGGCTGCGCCTCGTGGGCAAGCCGATCCGCGCCGAGCAGTTGCTCGAGATATTGCAGTCCCTGCGCGATGCCTAGCGCAGGTACGCTTCAGTGGCGTACCGGCGCATCATGCGATGGCTGTTGAAGTAGGCGGCGTTGATGCCGATGGTCGCCTGCATCACCTTCACCCAGCCGCGCGCATCGTCGCCATAGCCGTAGTAAAGCGGCAGCACGGTGTGTTCGAGCTTCTCGTAGAGCGAGTGCGCGTCCTCGATCGCCCAGCCCGTGACCCCTTCGATGCAGCCCTCGACCCACCAGCCATCCATCACCGAGAGGCTCGGGACGCCGTTGAAGGCGGCCTTCATGCCGCTCGTCCCCGAGGCCTCGAGCGGTGGCAACGGCGTGTTGAGCCAGATGTCGGCGCCCGCCACGAGCAGCAGCGCGAGCTCGAGGTCGTAGTCCGGCAGGTACACCACGTTGATTGCGCCTGCGAGCTCCCGGGCGTGCCCGTGCAGCCGGGCGATGAGCCGCTTGCCCTCCTCGTCGTGCGGATGGGCCTTGCCGGCGAGCACGATCTGCAGGGGCTTCTCGTGAGCGATCTTGCGCAGGCGCTCGACATCGGTGAACAGAAGCTCCGGCCGCTTGTAAGCGGTCATGCGGCGCGCGAATCCGAGCGTCGCCACCCCGGGCTCCAGGGTGATACCCGTCAACGTCCTCACCCGCTCGATGAGTGACTGCTTCGCCTGGGCGTGCGCGGCGAGCAGCAAGGCATCTGGAATACCGTACACTCTCACGAGCAACTCCGGCTCGTGACACCATCCCGGGATGAAGCGGTCATACAGCTCGCGAAAGCTCGCCGCGCTCCAGGTGTTTGGATGCACTCCATTGGTGATGGCCCGCACCTGGTAACCCGGATACATCTTGGCGGAGACTTCGGCGTGCCGCTTGGCGACACCGTTGACGAAGTCGCTCACGCTGAGGGCGAGCTGCGTCATGTTGAGATCGTTCGGACCGCCGAGGGAGGTCAGCAGCGAGAACTCGATCGGCCCGTGCTCGGTCCCGGGCTCACCGGGCTTCGGAAGCGCGCGATCGTCGTAGCCGTAGACGCTGCTTGCGAACAGGCGCTTCACGAGCTCGTACGGAAAGCGGTCGTGACCGGCCTCGACGGGAGTGTGGGTCGTGAAGCGGCACAGATCCCGCACCCGCGGCAGGTCGTAGGCGAGCTCCCCGGGGCGCACGTCCTCGGCGCGATAGGCATAGCGGCGCAGCAGCTCCACCCCGAGCAGCGCCGAATGACCCTCGTTCATGTGATAGGCGCTGATATCGAACTCGAGCGCCTGCAGGATGCGCACACCCCCGAGGCCGAGCACCATCTCCTGCTTGAGCCGGTAGACCTCGTCGCCTCCGTAGAGGTAATGGGTGATTTCGCGGTCATCGGGACGGTTCTCGGGCAGATCTGTGTCGAGCAGCAGCACCGGGGCACGCCCGCCCATGCGGCTCTCGATGACGTACAGCCACACGCTGACCCACACAGGCCGGTCCTCGATGCGCACGGCCACCTTCGCATCGAGCTGGCGCCCCCAGCGCGCCGGATCCCAGGTGGCCGGCCGCTCGAGCTGCCCGCCATCGGCAATCTGCTGCCGAAAGTATCCGGCGCGGCTCACCAGCGTCACCCCGACGAGCGGCAGACGCAGATCGGCCGCCGAGCGCAGCGTATCGCCTGCGAGCACACCGAGTCCTCCGGCGTAGTTCGGGATCTCGTTGCGCAGGGCGATTTCCATGGAGAAATACGCCACCCGCGGTAGATTGAGAAACTCATCGAGCACGATGTCATCTCCTGTGCGGCTCTTCCCGGCGCATGAGTCAGTGTCCAGCCTCGACTCCACGTATCGCGGCTCCTGAGCGCCCGCGCACGGCCCCGGTCGTTCCGGACCTTCCCGCTCGTGCGCATTTCCCGGCGGTCAGGCCTGCCTCGTTCGACGATGCCGAACGGCGCCTCAGATCCGCTCCGCGCGCTTCAAGCTCCGCCCACCCGGCGGCCGGAGCCTTGCTTACCTGTAACGATACACAGTTGAGCGATCCCCCCGTCAATGGCTGGACAAACACCCCGCTGCCGGCGGATGTCCCGCTGCGCGTTGACTTGAACCGCCGGGGTCGCTCGCGTCCATGCACGCTTCATCGCATGACTTCCGCCGGCAGATGCGCGCGCACCGCCTCCTCGGTCTGATGCACCAGGTCCTTCCGGACTTCCGCCGCGACGCTCGAAGCGAGGCCGGACGGCAACTCCTTGCGGAGCATGCCGAGGAAGCCCGGCTCGGCCATGAGCACGATCCGATCGAACTTCCCCTCGCGCTGTGCGAGCGCCAATGCCTCGCCAATGCGGCGCGCGAAC
>JAJYDK010000044.1 GCA_021777555.1 Pseudomonadota bacterium
TTGATCATGGTGTCGCTCCGGCAAGCCCCGCCGTGTGTGTCGGCGCGACTGCCAGGCTGAAGGTTCCCGAGCGGACCTACGGGCGCTCGGCATACTCGTCGTCGAAGATCGCCTCGAGCCGCCTGTGGGCGCCACGGAGCCCCTCCACGACATCCCGAGCCCATTCGAAGTACTCGCGCCGGCGCTCGAGCGACCAGTCCCGCGGCGGCGCGCGCCGGAAATCCCGGAGGTTGCAGATTTTATCCGCGAGCTTCACGAGCTTCGCTCCGGGACTCAGATGCGGTGCATGTGCGACCTGCAGCTGCTTGCGCTCCACCTTGGAGAGCTTCTTGTCGTCGGTGACCTCGAGTACCAAGCCTGCGATCGTCTCGCCGAAGGCTTCGAGGAGTTCCTCGGCCGTCGTGCCGGTGTCCTCGATCGTGTCGTGGAGGAGCGCCGCCGCGAGTACGTGCACGTCCTCGATGCCACCCTCGGCGGCAAGAAGATGCGCCAGAGCGATTGGGTGATTGATGTAGGGCACTGCTTCGACGCCCTTGCGCCGCTGGTTGCGGTGTCTATCCGCGGCGAAGGCAGTCGCCGAAATCAGGATGGTCAGATTGTCAATGCCCATGCGTTGCCATGATAACGCGCCGCCCACCGGCTCTGCGAATTCCTCGCGAACCGCCTGCGCGCACCGAAGCCGGTGGCGGCAACTGTCGTCCGAACGCGGCCACAATTTTTGCCGAACGTGACGCACGACAACTCAGGGACGCTCCGCTGGTGTATTCTCCATGGGTTTTCCGCCTGTTGCGACCCGCGACAACCATTATGTAATCGAGTCATCGCAACCTTCCATGAAGTCCTCACGCGCGCAGTACGCCTTGATCCTCGGGATCTACGTGACCGTTTGGGCCGCTGCCTTCACGCGGCTCACCGGCGGGGCCTATGTCGCGATCGGCATCGGCGCTGCCTGCGGCTATGGAGCCGGGCAACTGCTTGTGCTGGCACTGCGCCGGCACGTCGGTCTCAGTGCGGATCCATTCGCCCTGCCCCTGGCGATGGCGATGACCGTCCTTGGAACCTGGATCGCCGTGTCCCGCGGCATCCTACACCCCGGCCTCGACCTCTACCTGGAGGTAGTGGAACGCTTTCTCACCGCCTTCGCCCTCGGCCACCTCGTCGTCCTGCTTTTGGCCGGCCTCATGGAGGCGCTGACGAGGGCCCTTCGGCGGCGGCGCATGGGGTGATGAGGTACCCCCGGGGAGTGACGGAAATCAGCTTTTTTCCCGCTTCCGTTTCTGCACTTCGTCGATGAAAGTCTGTCGCTCGCCCTTCCACACGCTGCTCAACTTGTCGCTGTACCCCATGAGCGCCCAGGGCACGCGCGCCTGCACCGCGCTCAGCATCTGAGCGACGACCTTTTTCCCGCCGGCGGCTTTAGCATCGCCATCGAGGAAATGCAGCGCGGCCGAATGCGTCTTGCCAATCGGGATCACCCCGCCATACCGGTGCTTCACCACGGAAGGATACGCCCAGACGAGATCGTCGATCCGAAACACATCAAAACTGAAAGCCGAGTTGTAGATGAGATAATTATCGGTCAGCCTCCAGCCCTTCATTCTCAACCGGGTCGCATGCTGATATTCCTGCTCGATGCGTGATGAGATCTCGTGCGGCTCTCCCCAGCCGCTCGCACGCTTCACGGCGGGATGCACCGACTTACCGCTCAAGCGGCGCCAACCGATCCAGGCGATGGCGCCGAACACCGCGAGCACGAGCAGCGTATAGACCAGGTAGATCTCCGCGGTGCCGAGATCATCGGTGTCGAGCATCAGCGGATAAAACTTCGCGCGCTCCTCCGCCGGCATGTCGTTCGGGAACACATCGCTCGCGAGGTCGCTCGGGATCGCCCGCAGTAGCCCCGTGGCCGTCGTGGCCGGCCGCGTCACGCTCTTGACCATCAACACTCGGCTGCCGACCTGCATGGCCCAATACGGCTTCACCACCTCGCTACGCACGAGGTAAGACTGCACGGCCTCTTTCACCCCGAAGTTGCCAAGCACCTCGCCGTTCACCGACACCACGCTCACCGACGGGTCCTGATAGGCGCTCACCCGCGCACTCTGCGCATCGAGGCCCGCGGCCGTGATCACGCCCGGGTGCAGCAGTGCCCGCCAGTAGTCCGCATCGGCGCCGTAGGCGAGTCCGAGCACGCCCAGGGCGAGCGCGAAGAGCGCGAGACTCACTACCGCCTTGCGGCGCGTCGTCTGTTCCAACCAGGTTTTCATACGCCATCCACCTCGAAAAGGACGCCACTACCGCTTTGCGTCGCCGCGGCATTACCCTTGGGGATTCGCCATTCGCCCGATGAACAGGATGTCGCCGGTCGTCTCGTCGCGGATGAGATAAACGAATCGATGATTCGCGTCGAACACGATCGGCTGCTCGGTGGGAGCCTGATACACCGCCGTCGCGGTGGCCTCCATCACTGCGGTGGCCGCAGCCGCTTCCGTGCCCTTCTCGTCGAGATCGACATATGTCTTCTGCAGGACGCTCGAGACATACAGCCGCCGAGAGACGAGCCTCGCGATGCCCGAGAAGTCGGCTTGATGCTTCGAGAAGGCAACTGCGATACCGAGAGCCTTGGCGGCGGCGGTGAGCTGGAGCAAATCGGTGTCGCGAAATTTCGGCAGCGTCACCTCGACCAGCTTTCTCTCGGCCTGGCCCACCCAGTCATCGAGTGCCGAAACCTTCAGCTGCTGCTCGAGCGAGCCGAGCTGGTTGATGTGGTCGGGGAGCAGCACCAGCATCTCGACCGCATCGTGGCCGCCGCGAAAGGGCAGGACGAGCATCTTGAAGGTCTTGCCGCGATAAAGGTAGAAGTGCGCCGTGTTGTGCATCATCTCGGTCCGCACGCGGCGGCCGTCCGGAAGATGGAAGTTCTGCTTGTAGGTATCACCGGGGTCGAAGGATTTGACCCAGACTCCTTTGAAGTAGACGGCATCCGTCAGCATCAACGACGTTTTCTGCTCGAGCTCACTCGCAGACACGAGGGAGTCGATCCGGCCGCGGGTTTTCTCGGACACCCAGTGGTTGATGATCCGGGCCGAGGCTCTGGGCGCGCCCGAGAAATCGAGCGACCGCACCAAACCGTCGAACTTCCGCTTGATCGTGGTTACGTACCGGGGGCTCAGTGGCAATCCGCTTTGCGCCCACAGGGCGTTGGCCACCGTGAACGTCAGCCCGTTGCCGTCCGGCTGCGCGGGCAAGCCAGCCGGATCGCTTCCCAGTACCTGCGCGAACGCCCGCGCCGTGCTGCCGCGAGCTCCCGCCTGCGCCATCGCGAGCGCCATTTCTAGACTGTAGGGCGAGGCGAAGACGTTACCGGAGCCTCGCGCCAATTCCCGATAGAGGCGAATGGCCACTGCGGCACGGCGCGCCCTCGAGTCGAGCTGCGGATGATCCGGCGGCGCGGAATGCGTGCCGGACGCCTCGAGCGGCGCGATCCGGGGAGCGGCAGCAGCCTGCGCGCAAGCCGTACCGATGAGGCCGCCAGGAGAAGCCGGGATGAACAGGGCGGCGAGCATGGCGCCAAGGAGCAAGGGGGCGGAGGCTGCTTTCATTTGCGATCTCATTGGTTGCAGGTCATCGGACAGCAGGCAAGCGCTCCTCGAAGGCGCGGCGATGATCGGGGCGGCGAGTCGCCAGCAGTGAGGGTGTCCGCACATTCGAGCTTCGGGTTCAACATTGCTCCGGACCAGCTTGTCTGCATGACCAAGAAGACGGACCGCCGGCCGTTTTTAACTGTGGTTGTCCTCTCGAGCCGTCCGCGGGCGCTCGGCTCCACTGCACCGGCGCCCCGCGGGCACCGTTTGGGGGGCACCGGAACGTCGTGTCGTCAGCAAGCCACTTCCCGTATTGCGGGCTTACGGGGCGAGCGACGATCCGTCCAGATGACCAGTGTCCACTTCCCCATGCCTGTTGATCCAGTTGCTGAGCTTGCAATTGCAATTCCCTGCACCGCAGCACAGATCGCAGCTCCTCCCGTAGGGATCGCTGCAGCTGCCCTTGCAACGCGGACAGACCCCCGTTCCCTTGCATTCCCCACACATGACGTACTGCTGCCGCTCCTCGATGCCGCAGACCTCGCAGCGGTGCTCGCGCCAGGCGTCCGGCTCTGTCGTCACACCATGCTGCTGCCAATGCGTGAACTGGTGTTGTACGTGCTCGCTGCGCCAGCCACAGCGGCTGCAGACGTTGACGGACGCCAGGCAGGGTGAATGCCCAGGCGAAAGCGCGACCGACACACCGGCGTGACGATCCGTGGTGCCGCACCATGAGCATTTCCGGCACACGGAATCATCGCGCCGATCGAGCGGCAGCCACGCGTGGGGTCGCTCCTGGTCACAACGCGCGCAGCGGCACGATTTCACATTGGCCCAGCGATGACCGTTGTAGTCCCGCTCGTGCCAATCGTGCCCCCGGATGGCACAGACCAGGCACCAGAGCATTCCGCGTGAGCGCACCGCATCCTCCCAGGCAAATCCGCTCCAGCCATTTTCCGCAGACGGCGGCGCTTGAAGTAGGAATCAGCCGACGAATTCTGTAAAAAATCGGATCGTGACCGTCGAAACTCAGGGTTGCCATGGCGGCGCACGCCGCCAAGGCGGCCGGCGTCGTCGAAGTGGCCGTTGCAAGCGGAATGAGGGAGATATGTTAAAAACAGCGATAATAGCGATCCTGCTGTGCACCCTCACGGTACTCGCCGGCAGCATCGCTTCCGCCTACATGCCGCCGGGATGCAGGATGGCCTTTGAGCTGAGGGATGCGCGGCCGTTCGTGGACCCCGGGCTCGCGCCCTCGCAACTGACAGCGGCCGAGGCGGCCCGATTTCACCATCTTCCGGCGAACGGGATGCAGAGAAAGATTTTTCTCCTGGCGCGCGGCTACCTGCGCCTGTGTCAGGAGGTCATAGACGGTAGGATGAAGTCGGGCGATCTTTCCGCAGACGATATCGAGTGGGTGGAAGCGGTCGGCGCGCATGATCTTACCCCGCCGGAACGGGCAATATTCCAGCGTGCGGCGGCCCGCAGCCGGCGGGCCGCCGACACAGGTCCGGTACGCCGATGTGAGGAAGCGCTCATGGATGCCGTGGATGCACCGCCACCCGGCCAACCCGCCAAATCCGATGGAAAGCTGCCCCACTGAGACGGACCGCAGCACCTCAACCCGTACCTCGCGACAGAGATGTGAACTCACGACTTCCGCATCGATTTGCGGCGACAGCTGCCGCATGCGCGTGAGCCCAAGGGATACCGAGGCTACTTCTGCTCGCATTACGGGCCGGGGTCACTGGTCGTACCCACGGGAACCCCGGGTGGTGGGGGTGGCATCTGCCCATTGGTGATGCAGCGGCCGGTGTTCCCATCAATGGTGATGCAATTCGGGGGTACGCCCCTCGCGGTCCCGATCGTGCCGCCGGAACCCGCGCTGACGGGGCGCATGCCGTAGCAGATTGGTTTTCCCGCATACGGTACGCCCCTCGCGTTCCCGACCCTGCCGCCGGAACCTGCGCTGACGGGATGCATGCCGTAGCAGACTGGTTTTGCTGCATACGGCCTGGCTGCCCGGCGAAGCTTGCCTTCCGCACCCGGCCTCTGAGCTTGCGGGCCGGGGTCACTGGTCGTACCCACGGGAATTCCGGGTCGTGGGGGTGACATCCTCCCTTTCATCATGCAGCGGCCTGTGTTCCCATCAGTGATGATACAGCTCGGCGGTATGCCCCGCGCGGTCCCGACCCTGCCCCGAGAGCCACCGCTGGCTGCATGAATGCTGCAGCAGGCAGGTCTCGCCGCATACGGCTTCGCTGCCTGAAGAGGCTCGACATCGCGCGGATTCACCGAAGGTGCCGGGTTTGTCGTGGACACAAGACTGGACGCCTTGGGCATCTGCGGCGAGTTTAGAAACGGAGGTGTCACACGGGATACTCCCGTCAACGGATTACCCACATCTGCGCTCGCAGGACCACAGGCAAAGAAAAGCACCCAGGAGGCGACCACGGCGACAACTCTGATGACGCTCATACGGATCGTACCTTTCACAAACTCACAAAATGTTCTTCATTGAATTGATCTTCGCGGAAATACTGTTTACCGTCTGATCCGCGTTGAATGCAGCTTTATACACCCCACAATCACGGGCGGCCCTAACGTATTCGCCAGCCGCAAACTCCAGAAGACACAGGTTGCGCTGGTACGCGGGTACCCATGGAGCCAAATTAGCCGCCTTCTCATACTGATCCGCCGCAAGGATCGCGTCCGTTCTCGACCTTGCCTGGACCCATAACGCATTTCCCGCAGCCGCATGTTTTTCCGCCACTTCCGGCGGGGCGGGCATCAGGTCCTCTTTACCCATCAAAGGCACAAAAACCATCCGGCGCAATGCAGGTATAGGTTCTTTTTCGTAATTCCGAAGAATCGAAAACAAGTCAGCCGTTGACAGCGCACGTTTTGTGGCGTATTTCGCCAATAATCTGTTGATGTTGGCAACTGGGTGTTCGCTCTTCAGGTAGAACGAGGCTAGTTGCGGATCTTGCGGTAGTTCGCCTTCCTTCGGCGGCCAGCTAAACGCAAATAAGGACTGCACTCCAGCTGCACGCTGGACCAGCAGGCGCACCATAGGAAGATCATTGTCATTGTCGGTATATGCTTCAGCTAACGGGTCCATATAATCAGAATAAGCTCCGCTCCCGAAATCCAGCAGCATTTTTACCTGCGCGATGTCGTTCGCTTTGACAGCGAGGCCCAAGGCAGTTCGCCCATACGTGTTGCCCTTTAGGTCAACGGGATCACCCGCATTGATGAGCATCCTCGCCAGATCGGGCCGGTCTCCGATGACGCTCAGCAACAGGGGATGCCTCACGTCCTGTGGTTTCGCTCCATAGGCGAGCAGTAGACGCAGCGCTCTCTTGGTGCCTTGCGGAACCGTTCCGTTCGCCGCCAGACCATCACGCATCACAAGGGCGAGCTGCTCGAGCGCGCTGTCGGGCTTCGCTCCGGCGGCCAACAGCATCCGGATGATCGCGATGTTTTCCTTTGATCCCTGGGAGCGCCACAAATTGTCCGTGGCCACATCGAGCGCGCTTACCTCTTTATCGTTCCGGATATTGGGGTCAGCCTTTGCCGTCAACAGCTCAGCCACCATCGTTTTATTCGTCTGGCTGGAGACTTTCGCCGCCCATATCAAGGCCGTGTCGCCATCAGTTTGCTGCGCATTGACATCGGCCCCCGCCTCGATCAGCGCTTGTAACGGGCGCGTATTGGTCTGGGCGGCAGCCATCAATGGGGTAAGCTTGTAGCGATTGACGACCATCCCGGGATTCGCATGGTAGTGAAGCAGCATGAGGACAATATCCCAGCGCACGCCCGTTTTGCTGAAGAGTGCCCATCCGATCGGGGCCCTCCCGTTGTAGGTCGCGTTTGGATTCGCTCCATGTTGCAGCAAATAGGTCACCCGGGTCAGGTCACCCTGGTACGCGGCCGAGCACAGCCCACAGCCGGATGTCTCCGTCACCTGCACTGGCCGGAGCCCGCCTTCGATCTGGGACGCGCATCCCTGCAGCAGAACCGGGAGTGCCGCCACGGCGGCTATAAAACTCCTACGCATGCTTCTGCCCCTCCCGTTATGGGGCGTCTCGCATGAAGCGATCTTATCAAGCTGGATCATGAATCGATTCCTCGAGCACAGCGTGCATGTAAAGATTGGGAGCCACAGTTTCCGTCACTCAACTCCCACCAACCTGACGAGCAGTGACCTGCGTGGGTCGAACACAAGCAGACCACCACGCTGCCAGCGCAGAGTGCCGCCGAGGTCATCGGCCACCACGGTCACGCGGCCATTGCTTACCCTGAAGATGCGGCGGTCGTCCGAAACAAATATCGCATGACCGTCTGGGTCGGCGGCGACCGCGTTCAGGGTTCCCTTCGGTTCGCCGGCAAGCAACCGCAATCGGTCATGCTCGACCAGGAACAGCGCGCCCTCGATCACCACCAGAATATGACTTTTCGTCTGGGCGGCGGCGGTGATCGGTTTGGGCGAGTGCAAAAGAAGGGATACCTGGCGGCCCGGGCGGATCGTGTAAAGGCCCCAGGTGCCGTTGTCCTCGCGGCCGAACAACAGCAGAGAGTCCCCATTGCCTGGCACCAGGGTCATACCGACGCCTGGCAGGCGGAACAGTGGCCGGAGACGGCCGTGGGAGTCGAGGAAAACCAATTCCCGGTCCCGCACCCCCATGAGCAACCCCTCGGGCGTGAAGGTAAAGCACCCGAGACCGGATACTCCGGTTGCACGGGCGTTGCCGCCGCCGACCAGCCAAAGCCCCGAGGCGTTGCCGACCACGGCAGCACCGTCCGGAGTCACGGCAACGCACGGACCGAGATGCCTTAGCCCCGCCGATTTAGCCGATCCTGGGTTGAGTGCAACCTGAATCTCCGGTCCAATGGGCAGCCTGGCATGGGCGACCGCAGCCGCTATCAAGGCCGCCAGCGTGCTCAGTATCGTGGACGCGAGAACGCCTCGTGAGCTCATTGCGAGCCCTTCCGGGTCTGGGCGGGAGCCCATATCCCAATAACGCGCTTGATGTCGGGCATCCACGTCGGCGCGGTTTGCACCCATTGTTCGGTCTTCGCGGCGGTCTTCGGGAAGAAGGCCGAGAACAGGCTGCTTCCCGAGCGCTCGGCATCTGCCGTCTCGTTGCCCTGACCACCGCCCACGTCGAACAAAGTGATGACGGACTTGACAGTAATCTGGTCGCCGAATGCTTCGGCCTCGCTCGCGTTCGCGGCGTTTGGATCGGCATTCATTGCCGCCACCTCACTGATCTTCGGGAAGATCACATCAGGCAATTTGGTGGCGTTGTACATGACGCTCACCGTCATGTCTGCCTCGCTCACTACCGCAACGATCGTACCCCCACCCTTTTGCAGCAGGAAAGCCCTCGCCCTGGCAAGAGCCGTCTTGACGCTGGAATCGGAGACCTCGGGTGGTACCCGTGGCAGCGCGGGGACGGCATTGAAAACGTAGCGCGGGCGGGGCGGCGCGAGCCACTGGCAGACCGGATGGATGATCATGACGTTGCCCTCACGTTGATCCTGCTCGCCCACCTGCACGGAGTTTGGCGGGCATGCTGCGTGTAGCGTCAACGGACATGCGATCAATTCGAGCGCGAGGAGGCGGATGAGCGAGATTCGGCGCCGCGGAAGTAGGGCACGTTTCATCGCTTATCCTGCTTGATCGCCGGGTCGGCTGGCTTCGGCCCGATCATGATCGAGTTTCCCTCGATGGTCGTAACGGTGTCGGCGACTTTGTTCTGATCTATTTTCACCTGTCCCTTGGCCTGATTCAGATCTCCTGACATCTGATAGATCTCGATCTGCAAGGACGATCGCTCGGCAGCGCTCGGCGCGACTGCCTGCTGTACCTGCAATGCGTCGATGTTGTGCTGGACGGCATCCAGCTTGGCCTGGTCGCCCTGCAGCTTGGCATTGGCCGCCTGGTAGTCCTTGTTCTGCAGCACCACATCGGGCAACACCAAGCTTGCACTGGGAGTGAGTGGCGTAGTAGCGCCTTCTGTGGACGCGGTACCGCCGCCGCTGTTCGGCGTCACACCGGCTGTCGCGGCCGTCTCTTCGCCCGACCCGGCGTTCGCGCCCGCCTGCGATGACCCGTTCATGCGGTTGGCCTGATCTAGCGCGTTGACATCACCAACATGCACCTTGTCTTGAGCTTCGAGTCCAGGATTGTCGGGATTCGCCCTGATACCGAAGGCATTGGTCCCATCGGACGACTGGGACAGCATGATCGCCTTGACGTCTGGCGGCAGATTGCCCCCGTTTACCGCGAACTTCTGCAGCTGCGCGTTGGCCTTTTGAGTCAGCATCGCATCTTCCCGTGCAGCGTTTTCACGCGCCTGCCTTTCCAGGTCCGAGTTCTCCTGCGCGACGAAAGTGGTGGACTCTTGCCGAGCGAGCGCCATTTCACGTTGCTTCTCGAGCAACCGTTGCAGATAGGCGATGAATCGGCGATTCTGCGCGTCAAGGTACCTGTCATCGACGTGATTCATGTAGGCGAGCGCGGCCGCATAATTTCCGCCTGACCAGGCCAGGTTCGCCTCGTCAATGTCGATGTTGGCTCGATCCTGCGCCAGATCGAAATCCGCATAACGCGATTGTTGGTCATAGGCCAGTTTCTGTTCATCCAGACTGATTGCCAATGCAAAGTTATGATTCGACTCCGCATTGTGAGCGCGCTGGAAAATGGCGTTCGATCGGTCCACTTCCTGCCGATACATCCGATTGTCGTATTCGCGTTGCTGCTCCGCCCGTTGCGCGGCTTGCTGGCGCGCCCAAGCTGCGTAACCGGGGTTGACGTTTCCGTTGCCGCAATACTCGACGCATTTTGAAGGCGGCGTTGGCGGGGGCGGCGGAATCTCGATGTCGCCTCCATCGCCACTGCCGTCGAAATCTTGCGCGTGAGCGAGTGGGGCGATCAGAGCGAGCCCAAGCGTAAGGCCCGCGATGAGCTTGAGAAGACCGTTTGACATAGAGAGCCTTTTTTTCATGAGCCCGTCAGGGGCGCAATGGACGAGCGGTTCCAGTCATCTTTTGACGGATTCGATCTCTTTGGCTTGACGCGCGCCGCTCCCAGTCTCTGAAATTTCGTCACGTTGCATTTTAGTCAAGGACACCCGCCGCTCTACGCGGATCGGCATCGCATCCTGGCGGTTGGCCGCAGCACCACGATCACAAAAGACGGACGCACCGCACAGTTTTACCGCCCGACTTCGGGCGATTCAGTCAGGTGGGGGCTGAAATGAGAATCGATATCACTGCCCGAAATGGCCGTCGACTCATGCATGGGGCTTTCTTCGAGGCGGCAGAAGCGCTCACGTGGGCCACCACTCGCGCGGCGGATGGAACATCTCGATCTCGCTGATGAGCACGGCGTGAAACCCCGCGAACGGAACACCGCGCATGTTGCGGTAATCGGAGGTGATCACCAGGCTGCTGATCGGCCGTCGTCGGTCTTGGAGCGAATATCGGCCCGCGGGGATATCGTGGTAGGCACTCAGCAGCGGCTCGGCCACGGAGGCGACTCGCTTGCCGGCGGCATCGAGCGCCACGGCGGTCCACGCAGGGTGGGTGACACCGCTGCCGGTCGCTGGGAACAATCCCGCGCGGCGCAGACCCACGCGGACCGCGGGCTCCTCGAACGTGAGGGTGAAGCTGATGGGAGCGACGGTGCCGTGAATCTGTTGCGTCAGGACCCGGCCGGTGGAGCTGGAATCGACCGCCCGGCCGTGATACAGACCCAGGCTGTCGACGAGGATAAGGTTCGAGTCCGCCGGGAATCGGGCGCTGACCGCGATCCCGTGATGATGCAGGTAGGCGTCCGCCGCAATTGCTTCGCCCGGTGGAAGGGAGACGTCCTTGAAATCGATGCGGGTGAGATAGCGGCGCGCGATCGTGTCATAGCCGAGCTCGGCACCGTAGAGCACTGCGAGCGATGCGGGAACGCCGATGGCGATCCGGGTCAATGCCTTCCTGCGGTCGGCTTGTCTCGCCGAGCGTCGGATGTAATCGAGCGCCCGCTGATCGCGGGCGGTCCACAGCTTTTGCCAGCGGGCATCGAGAGCCCGTGCCGACGCGAGCTGCGGGCCGGCGGGGATGAGCGTGCGCTCCCCGCGCAGCCACTGTCGGGATTCCCGATTCAGATCGAGCCACAGGTCGATGTCGGTTGCATGCCTCGTGCGAAACTCGACGGCTCGCGGCCAGTGCCGCAGCAGCGCGTCGTGTGCTGCGTGCAGGCGTGACCGATCACTGTCGCTGTCTTCGACCAGGAGGCGCCGCTCCCGCAAGGCGCACAGCAGCTCTTGCATGGCGTTATCGTCCTGATACTCCGTCAGCAGGATCGACTCCGCGGTCAGCAGGCGCCAGAGGAGCGCGGACACGCGCGCGCGCGCTTCGTGCGATACGCTTGCGAGCGCCGCCTCCGCGCGCGTGCTGACCACGCCCTCGAGCCCCCCCACGGCCCGATATTCGCTGGCTCGCAGCTCGTTTTGCGTCGGATCGCGGCGCTCGTAGAGCTCGGTGAGCAGCAATTCGAGCAGCGGCAGAATATCGGCGCCACCCTGGCAGGCGGCGGCGAAGATCTCCGCCTCGAGGCCGGATTCGAAGCGCAGCTTCGCCGCCTTGGCCGGTTCGCCAATGATGGCTTGCAGGGCCTCGGCATGGCGCAGCGGCGCAAGTCGATACTCGCTTTCCGGTCCGAGCATCGCCCCGAGCGCCGCCTGTTTGCGCAAGAGGTCCTGACCGGTATCGGCCAAGGTGGCGATCAGCGCGAAGCCGGCGTGCAGCGATTGCGCGAGCCAGCGCCACAGCCACGCGAGCGTCTGCGGATGCAGCGGGCTGCGCAGCCATGCCTCGAGCTGATCGAGAATCAGCACGGGACGGATCGACGCGAAAGTGCTCTCATCCCGCCACTGCGCGAGCAGCGCGAGCGGTTCGGCCGCGCCGGTGTTTGTAGCCTCAGTTCGCGGCAGCGCGAGTCCCGCCGCGTCCCGCCAGCAGGACTGGAGCGCGGTCACGAGTCCCGCGAGCTCCCGCTGCGCATCGGCATCCGCCGCTACCGATCGTGGCCGCAGCAGACCCCAGCGCAGAACCGGCTGTCCACCGAGGGGGGTCGAGCCTGCGCCGCGGCCTCGCGCGAGCGCCGGGAGCAGACCGGCGAGCACGAGTGAGGATTTGCCGCTGCCGCTCGCGCCGCGCACCAGCAGCGAGTTTGCGCCCTGCGCGGTACGCCGATCGAACAGGGCGAGAAGGGCCTCGACTTCCTGCTCGCGACCGAAATAAATCGAGGCGTGCTCGAACTCGAAGGGCTCGAGGCCGCGAAAAGGCGATTCGAGCCAGGTGTTCGCCAGGGTAAGCCCACACTGGCGCAGCGCCTCCTCCATCCGGCTCACCGGGCAGAGTTCAACGCCCTGTGCCGCCGCTTCGCGCCGAAGCTCTCGGGGCAGCTCGGGTGCATTCGCCGCTGGAAAGAGAATCTTGGTCAGGAATGGAATGCACAGGGCTACCGAGACTTTTTCGGTCAGATGCTCGACAGGCAGCACTGCGCCGTCATTGCCCAGGACCCCAGTGGCCGCGATCACCGGCGCGCCGCCGCGCCGCGCCGCGCCATGAGCGGCCATCGCCAGCGCGAGGGCGAGCGTCAGCTCCGCGCTGCGGCCGTGCACATTGACGACATTGGCGCCGGGCTCGTAACGGACGACGATGTGACGCGAAAGATACCGCTCGCGATGCAATACGGGGTAAACGAGCTCGGCGGCATGACGGGCAGAGGCGCGCAAGTCGGCACTGCCGTCGGTCACCTCGACATGACGCACGGCGCAACCGCGGGCGCCGGCGCTGATGCGAGCCGCGAGCGGGACGGCGATGCCATCCGCGCGGGTATCGGTGATCAGCATCCACGCTCGATCTGGGGCGGCCATCATTTCAGGTCTCGTCCGATCGGGCGCTGAAAACCACATTGACCGCATCCCGCCTCCACAGATCGAGGCCGCAGAGCGAGATCCGCGCATAGACTTCGCCGCCGCGAACCAGCGCATCGACGAGCACTTGCTCGGCGCCATCCAGCACGACGAATACCCGAGCAGTGCGCCCCTCGTAAGTCATCCGATGATCCGGATGGACGGAGAGCAGAAGATAGCCCTCGCCGGGCTGTCCGCCGTATTCCGAAGTGTCGACAAAGACCTCCAGAGTCCACAGCCCGCTCTGGCTTTGGCAGACGATGGTGGACTCACGCGTGCCATCCGCCGCGGCGAGCAACAGGAAGGAATCCGATATCGGCGCGGGCACGCCGGAGCCGGGATTCCGTTGATGCCGGCGCAATGGAGCTATCTCGGCCCTGAGAGCGGTTCCGCCTTGGGTCTTTAGCCAGGCCGCGATCAGAGCCTCAGCCCGTTCGGCGGGAGCGCAGGATGGGTGCGCGACGACATCCTCGATGAACGGCAGGCTCGATAGCGTTTCCTCGAGCGCTGCGGGCGCGGCCGCCTCTTCGAACTCATTGTCCTGAGCCCCGGGTTTGCCATCGAGCCAGGCCGCGAGGCGTGCCAACCGCTCGCTCCCCGCGAGTGTCGACCCGCTCGGTGGCCCGCTGTCATCCAGCGGGCAGTCAGCCGCCATCCGCGCCGCAAATTCGGCGCTCCGCTGCGCGTCCGCGGACTCATGCGGCCGCTCGGTCTCATCGAAAAGCGATGCAAATCGCTCTGCCAGCCTCGCGCGAAGACCGGCAGGCTCAAGGGATTTCCCTGTCATGCCCGGTTAGACGGACGCGTGCCATTTTTTGACCTCGGCGTGCTCCGCTATGGCTTCTCTGAGGCGCCTGAGGACCCTTTGCTTGAGCTTGTAGACATCTTCGACCGGACGTTGCATCAGCCGGGCCACCTCGCGCGCGGGCAGTGGCTCGACGCCAGCCAGGGTGATGCGAACATAGTCTCGCTCGGCCCGCGGCAAGGTGGCCGCCACTTTGCGCAGCACCGCCACCGCAGCGCTCAGCATTTGCTCCTCCTCCATCCCGACGAGGTTGTCCTCCGGAGATTGCGCACTGGCAACGGTTTGTCCCTCGGCAAGATCCGGCACATCGCTCAAGGACACGAATCGGTTCGTGGCAGCGCTCGCCGCGTAGCCGACAGGCAGCGCGCCGCGAACGTTTGCGAGCGCCGCCGAGATGATCTCGAGCCTCGGTGCCGGATGCACCCGATCCGCCAGAACCCGGGAGAGGCCCTCCGCGTCCGCCGCCGCGCACTGCCAATGAACGCAGCGAAATATCTCTTGCTCGAGTATTGGCAGCCGCGCGATCGCCGCAGGCATGCGCCGACGCATGCTGAAGGTACGGATGAAATCGAGCAGCAGCCGGTCGGCCGTGTGCAGCACAAAACCGATGAGGCTACCGGCGCCGGTGAAAGACCTCAGCCGCCGGCACTCCTCTGCGAGCAGGCCGGCGCAGATTTCCTGCCAGGCCTCGCGGCGGGTCTCCGCGTGCGCCGACCCGGGTAGACGACGTCGAATCAGGCGCTCGAGGTCCGCCCCAAAGAACGCCTCGAACGCTCCCCAGCCTCTCTCGGCATCCTCGCGCAGGAGTCGCATCAGCCGCTGCGCGAGCAGATCGCGGGAAAGAAGCGCGACGAAGGTCGTCAGTCGGCTGCGGCCATCGTACCCGCGTAGTCGCTCGAATCCGTTCTCTGCCAATCCGTGACATACGGCATCGAACGCCTCGAGCGCTTGCGCCTGGTCGCGCGCTCTCCGGCTGCATACCGACCAGAGAACGTCCGCCGTGACGCGAAAAAACTCCTCGGCGGCCGCGGCATCACCGGCCAGCACACCGCGGAGCAGATCCCGGTGCTCACGAGCTGTCTCGGAGTCCTCCATCACGCGGCGCCACGCTCTGCCGGTAGCATTGAACTCAATCCCCGAAGCTCACGAGGGCGAGGTCCACCGATAGCCATACTTGGCAAACTGGTTATGGACGAGCGCATCGAACGCAAATGCACCCGCGATCAGCGCCCCGAGAAGAAGCCAGCCGGAGATACTCAATTTGCCCTTGCTCTTGAACATGAATGAGCCCTCAGACAGGATCTTTGGGAAGATCACCGCTACAATCCCCAACAGGCTCAAGACCAGTCCCACGAACGACCAGCTATCATTCCACGTCACGCGGCGCACGCCCTGGGCAGCCTCCTGCAACGGCTCGACGATCTCGAGGTAGCTCACCGCCAGTCCGATGATCAGCAGGATGACACCGCTGCGCCGGGATCCCTGCAAGGGACGTGCGGGCCGAGGACTCGACTGCGGGTCGTTCATCTCACACCTCGGCTCGGTCAGTCACAGGTTGGGCGCCAGTCGGCATTCTACATCCGGTAGAGTCGTGTTGGCAGCACCTGGATGAGCCGAGTGTCGACAGCCGCACAGTTGAGTCAAGCGCGATGCGCCACTCTTGAGAGCCCGTCCGGCAGCAGTTCCGGATCCACCGGATCAGTCCCCGGCGGGATCAGGCAATAGGATGGAAGTTCACGACGTTTGCGACATGAGACACGCGTCGCGTTGGGAACGAGTTCGGCTTCTCGTTGGCGCAAAAGCGCAATGAGCCCGCTCGGCCGTTCAACCCTATGGGCGAGAGGTTTTTTGAAATTGGCCCCTGTAGTAGGCGGGGCCGACACACTCCTCCACACGACGGTGTGGGAGGATGGATATTGCTTGCCCTTCCGGCGCTACTGACAATAAGCACCACCCCCGTATTTTAGGTTCATGGGCGCGGGCAGCTTCGTCGGCTTCGTGTCGCGCACCGATGATCGGCTGCAGCTCGATTTCATCCGCGCCTGCAGCATTCGCCGGCGCTTGCCAGCGGCCATCGTGCGGCTGCCATCGCTCGAGCAAAAATGCGTTCGCCGCGTCCGTTGCGGGCTTCACCAGCGCGCGCGGCGTCGCTGGCGCAGCGGCTGGCGAGACTGCCGCGGGGCACCTTCTACTCGGGGTGCCAGTGCGGATCGAGGCTCTTGAAATGTCCTTGCACACAGCGCCCGGCGCCGGAGGAAGAAACACTCCAGTGGGTTGGGCAGTAGAACTTGCCGCATTCGGCGCAGAAGCCCGCATCATCCCAAAAGCCCACAGCCTTGAATTTGGCGGCCTCGTAAGGCGGAGTGAGCGCTTCTCTGACCGCTCTGGCCCGCTGAGGCGAGATCGGGTCACCGGTCCCATTGGAGCCTCCCGGGCCGCTATACCTGAGGAAGCATGACTTGGAGGTTTCGAAGATCTCCACGACCGCCGCCGGTCGCGCGCACAGCGCGCACCGAGGACTGATGTTGAACCGAGTCCGGCCTCCAAGCATTCTTATAAAACGGTTCCAGAAACTCATGCTAGCGATCTATCCTACCACAGACAAGTCGCCGCGGATTGCCCTTGAGATTCCGTCGCACTCGCCGACCGTAGTGAAGGCAACGGTTGACATATCAGGAACCCACGGCGTCGGCCCGGTGCTCTCGTGCCTGCTGCCTGTCGCCTTTTGCGGCTAGTGAGTCGGACCTACCGGAGCCCGTCGTGGATCGGTGTTCGACGGTTTCTTCGCTGCGGTAACCCGCTTGCAATGGCTCGAGCAGGCGATGGTCGGCTTGTCCCTACAACCCCAGGCAGCGGGAGCTGAGAGCGCCAACGGAGGCCGTCGTGGGCCAAATCGGGGTCAGAATCCGGCGCCCGTCTGTCCAGTCGGACATGAATGAGAGATCGGGTGAGCGGTACGCATTGAGTACGGCATTGACGGACCGCCGATCCGTCCTGTGCGGGTGCCCGACCCGCGCGAGGACCGGCCGTGTAGTCCACCGCAGCCGCAGAGGGTCGAGTGGCTGGGGAACCGACTCGCTCAATCCCTGGGCGCCAGCTGCCCTCTCATCGCCACAGGGACGGACAGGGGCTACCGCCAGCTGCGCGAGTATCCGATGTTGCGAGAGCTCGGCGAGGAATTGCGCATCGGCATCTTCCGTGAGCGGCGAACCGATGGCGGGCAATCGGTCGGTTTCGCCGAAGCGCGCCGCCTCATAACGCGATGCGCCACGTGGCCAAACGCGTCTTCTGATACCGAGGCCGAGACCTGTTGCAAGAACTATCGGCGAATCACGAGAGTTGCGGTCGCGCTGGTGATGCTTCACTCTACCCGCTGCAGCACCACGGCCGGTCGTCATCGAGAACAATTTCGAGGGAGAGTGGTATGGGAATGATGGATAAACTCAGCAGACGGCACGACTGTCCGGTATGCCGGACTCTCGTCAATACCGGCATCCGCTCCACGGAGCTGCATTGCAAGAAATGCAGCAGCTATCTTCGCCTGCAACAGGATGTCCTGATAACGATCAATCCAGGTCCGGTTCTGCCAGAGGCGCGTTTTGGTGCACCACTGCCGTGGAGAGACCCTGCACCTGATGGCTCGGAGCGTTCCACACTGTGATGAGCATTCGGACGGCGTATGTTTTGGCTACGTGCCCTTCGATTCGCATGGCACCGGTATTGAATTGGGCTTTGAGCTCAGGTTCCGCTGGCTGGTTTACCGCGATGATTACCGCAAGCTCAATCCCCACAAGTGGCCGTATTGAGGGATCCGGGGTAGGGAGCGGACCGCCGGGCGCGGAATGCCGTTGTCGGATCCCAGGCACGGGAACCGTCCTTCGATGAGGACCCGTTCATCCGTTGTGCGGACGCGCCACGGGCGCACGTCAGCGCCTGCGAGTGCGCGCAAGAATACGCGCAGAGACCTGTATCCCGTGACCAAGGATCTGACAGGCATTGACGCGCTCGGCTCACCGCGGCGACTCCTATGAAGTTTGCTTTGTTGAATATGTTTCGTACCCGGAAGCCTCGCTCTCCGACCAGCTGCCCTATTTGCCTGGAGCAAATGGTCTTTGTGGAGAAGTACACGATGGGGGGAGATGACCTTCGCACTTATCGCTGCGATCGCTGTGGCAAGGAACATATTGTCGACTTCGGAGTGGCGGCGTGGAAGGCGATGTCAGATGCAAACCGGTGACTTGGAGAAGTAAACTCCCCGGTGCCCCGAGCAATGCGGCCCCAGGCTCGAAACTTGGCCGCCTTCGTGCAGCGTATCAGGGGCGCAAAGCCTATGATTCACTCATGTTAGTAAGAAGACCGCGCGGAAAGATGGACGCACAGTCAGACGGCCATTCAAGCATCCATGAAAACGTTACTTCCTCCGCGCCGTCAATGCAGCGGCTTCCGCTTTGGGGAAGATGATGAACACGCTCTGCAGATGCTGGATCAGGATGACTCATTGCTGTGCCCGTCCCTCTCGATTCGCCCAATTGCCGAGGATCTTTTCGTTCATCCGCTCAAGAACGGTCCTGGAGTCCTCCGCGGCCAAATGTAGATAGCCGCTGACGACGTTGGATTGCCATCCGCCGATGGCCCTCAGCTGCTGTTCCGTTGCTCCCTCGCGGGCGAGGTAGGTGGCAGCGGAGTGCTTGCAATGTCTCCCACGACACAGGAAGCACACCTGGGCGTCGTGGCATGTGCATTCGCCATCCTGTTGCTGCTGGCCCAAAATGCGCGTCTCCAGACAGCGCCTGCCGCGGCGCGCAGTTCACCGATCAAGCGGTGTCAGGAGCCTCACCCGCAAACCGCGGAACGACTTGAATCCGAGATCAAACGTCGTCATCTCGTAATCCAGCGACAGTGCCAGAGCCGCGAGCCACGCGTCCGTCCAAAGATTGGGCGTGGGTTCGCGCCCTGTGACCAGCGCGGTGAAACGATGCTCGTGAGTGGGCGGCTCGGACTCGATGTGGACCGTGCGCGGGTCGTCCGCAAGCTGCTGCCAGGCCGCCAGAGCTTCTTTCGGCTTGACTGGATCGCCGTTCATGGCTACCCGGTTGCTCAATAGCCGCAGCACTGCGAGGCGAGTAAGCGGGCAAGTACCCACGGCTCCGTCCAGCTGATTCTGCCACCATTCCGTGGCAGTCCCGTGGGTCGCATGCCCCTCGACCAGCAGCGGGAATAGGACGTTGGCGTCCGCGATACACGTCATTCAGGTGCGCCACGTCTTCCTGCTCGAACAGCTGGGCGATTTCCGCATCGGACCGAACGGGGATCGTGCGCCCGGCTGGGAGCTTGATCGGAGCCTGATCCATGCGCCTGCGCTGCGGCGGACCCTGATCCGCCAGCAGTTTCCGCAGGGCCTCGGCCACGAGATCTCGCAGCGTCGAGCCGCGCCTGACCGCCGCGATCTTGGCGCGCTTCATAAGATCATCCGGCAGGTTGAATGTAGTTCGCATAAATACAGGAATATGTGTTTACGATCACCTGCTCTCGCATCTGGAGCGGCGGGTCAAGCAGGCAGCTGCCGAGCCCCCCCGACGCGCCTCGCCCTGCCCCCTATCCGGTACAAAGGGGCCTCACCGGGTCGATGCGATGTGATGCCGCGGCTTCCCGGGATATTCAACGCATTCAGGCCTGGGCAGGACAATCGGCATGGCTGGCTCGTGCCGAGGCGGCAGACGCGGTGGTGCGGCGCAGGTTCAAGAGCGTTGCGACTTCGAGGGCCGCCCTTGCGCGCTCGCGGTCGGGACCTTCGAGCGCGGCGTGCCAGAGGCGGCCCACGGATAAGACGGAAGATACCGGCAAGTCATGCTGATCGCGCTCGTAGAGCCCACGCATCACGCCGATGGCCTCGAGCAGCGAGTGCGCCGGGCGGCCTGCCACGGTAACCTCGCCAATGCGAGACCAGCCGATCACAGCGAGGGGAGAGTCATGGCTCATGTCAACTACCAGATGAAGCCCCCGGGCACGGGAGATGACCGGGAGGCCTTTCTGGGGTGGTCCTCCACCTTTGGGCTCATCATGATTGCCCTGGCTGCCATGGCGGTCAGGGATCTCTGGGACTGGGGCCGGTGGGCCGACACGGTGGGAGTGGTCGCGCCACTGCTCGCCTTGCTCCTCGGCTACCTGATTGCCTTTCAACTCCCGGCAGCGGCGCCAAGGGTCGCGATCGCCTCGGGGCTCGTCTTCGGTCTCGCGAGCGCCTACGCGTGCCAGGTGGTATTCGGTGGCTGGCTGGGCGCGCTCATTGCGGGGCCCATCGTGACCCTCGACCAGATCGGGCTGCAGAGGCGACGAGTTCGCACCGGCGTGTCGCGTCCCAGGGTGGATCAGGGAGGGGCTGAGGCGCGCAATCGGTAGCCCGCGCGGATCGGATTGCGGTCTCGCCTGACACGTCGCGCGGCAACGCCAGGATCGATCCCGGCGACACGGGGCGCGGTGGACCCGGCCATGTCACGGCGGTCGGGCGTCCGAACGGCAAGGGCAAATACAGATTGCGTCTCATTCCCCCCTTCACGGACGGGTGTCGAGCGTGCGGAAGTTCCAGGAATCACCGTCCGGACTTGACGAACTGGGTGACGTTGTCGATGCTGCTTCCTGGGTCTTCTCCAAAAGAACACCTGCCCCGCACAGGGCATAACACCGAACAGTCAACGGTCCGTCATCATTCGCAGTCGGGGTGTCCCATGAGCGATTTGCCCGGTTCCAGCCGACCCGCGCGGCCCTTCGAGGGCTCGCGGTGGATCGGAGTCGCGCTCCTGGTCATTGGCCTGTTGGTGAGCTATTTCGAGATCCTCCAGCCATTGCAGGAGGCCGCGCAGGGAGTCCGCCGCGTATCGTGGGACGACGGCTTGTCGTCCATGGGACTGATGTCCGGCTTGCTCGGGGCTGCGATCGCGATCCACCCGAAGATCATGGGCGGCAATTCCATCTTTTATAAGAACAAGAGCAAGTTGAGCATCTGGGGCTGGCTGCTGCTCGCAGTGCTGGTTGCGGGCATGCTCGCTCTGCAGTCGCACTTCCACGGCGATTTCGCGCAGTATGGCTATAGGACGGTCTCGCCGGAATAGCTGACGCACGACTCGGACCGTCTGCCGATGCACCCTGGAACGGGCTCGCGAGCGTGCCGACGCGCCTCGACACCGGCGAGCGGTGCATTGTGCACGTCGAAGCGATAACCCAGGGTCGTCGCCCCGTGTCCCAAGACTGCCAACATTCACCCCGGGAAGCGGGTCTGGTCCGCGCCGTGGTGGCGGGGGACCCGGACGCGGTCGCGGAGTTCTTTCGGGCGACTGCGGACGCGCTATGGGCCGCCTGCGCACAGGTCACTCGGGACGAACGGCAGGCGCGCGAAGCGTATGACGCGGTGTGCCTGGGGTTGGCGGCAAACGGGTTCGAGAGCTTGCATGCGTATGATGGGCGCAGTCGCCTGACGACGTTCGTCGCTCTGCGTGGGCGCGACTTGCTCGCGCACCGGCTGTTGCGGCTCCTGTGGGACGATGCCGAGCGGGGCTGGCGGGCGTTCGAGGCGTTCTTTGGAGCGGACATCGAACGGCTCATCCGCCGTCGTCTTCCGGGAGGGGCACAAGCTGACACGCGCCGTGAAGCCTGGCAGGAGATCTGCGTCGGTCTGGTTGCGGATGACTACCGGCGCCTGAAGGCTTTCAGTGGCGCGGGGAGCTTCATCGGATTCGTGCTGCACACGGCGGATCGGCTGCTGCTTGATTTCATCCGCACCTTCAGCATGCGCCGTCGCCTGCCCGCCGCCGTCGCCCGGCTGACCGCGCTCGAGCAGGAAGTGTTCCGCTGCGTTTACTGGCAGGGGGGCGCAGCCGATCCGGCCACGCTTGGCAGAATGCTGGCGGGGCGCCTGTCGACGGCGCCGGATCCCACGCAGCTCACCGATGCACTCGCGCGTGTCCGCCGCTCGCTGCCGTCGGATTACGGGGCAGGCCCCTCGGGCGCCCGGTTCGTGTCATTGAGCGATGCCCCGATGCTCGCCGACGAAGCCGGTGTGGAGGCGGCGCCGCATTCTCCGGAGCAATGGACCGCGGCCCTGGAGGAGGAACGACTGCTCGGCGCTGCGGCGGCCGTGCTTCGCCGCGCCGCCGCAGCCCTGCCGGAGCTCGAGCGGCGCTATGTGGAGCTCAGCCTGAGTGGGGCCGAGCCGCTGCCCGCACGCGAGATGGCCCGGCTGATGCAGCGTCCGGTCGAGGAGATCTACAAGCTCAAGCAGCGGGTGTTGAGGACTCTCCGGGAGAGCATCGGGGATGAAATGGAGGTCAGAAATTGGCACGCGTCCGTCTGACCCAGTCATGAAAGGGAACCCGCAGGACCCGGCGCGCTCGAGTGCGCGGCTGGCGGATCGATTCGCGGTGCTCCTGGGCGACGAGGAGCGGCGGAGCGAGCCGATGGCGGTCGAGGCTATCGAGTTCGCCGCCCGGCTGGCGACGGAGTGGAGCTCCCTTGCCGGGACGCCGAGCGCTCCGATTCCCAAAGCCCAGCAGGTGGCGCGCCTGGCGGCCTGGGTGGATGGCCTTGCCATCACTCCCGGCCGCGCAGAGGAGGGCAGCTCCGCACCCGTCGCCCTCGGGGAGGCATTGGCGAGCCTCGATTTCATCGAGCGCATCGCCGCTCATTCCGGCCGCGCGCCAACCGGGGTGGTCGAGGCGGCCATTGGCGCCTGGCGTCGGTCCCAGGGGAGCGCCGGTGCAGGCGTCACGGTGGTGCCGCTACGGCGGGACGGATCGAAGGTCGCTGCCTCGGGGGCCGTCCCCATGGCCGATACGTTCCTGCTGCTCGCCGCCGCCGACGGCTCACGCGACTCGGCGGTCGTGTGTCGCAGCGAAAGCGGCTTGTGGACGCTCGAGGTGTTCGTCGAGGAGCCGGGAGATGGAGGCCCGCCGAGACAGGGGTATCTGCTGCTTTCGGTCCACCCGGACCACCGCACGACGTACGAAGAGCGCAACGCCCGCATCTACGTCGTCGTCGATGACGCCGAGCGGGTGCTGCTCGATGCGCCGGTTCGAGGGGGCGAGGTCTATGCGCCGATCTCCCTCGTCGGTCTCGATCTCTGGCGCCGGGACGCGATCAACGTGGTGTTCAACCCCTGACCGGCCGAGTTGCTGCGCCATGCCCTCCCCCGCGCGCACCTGGATGCTGCTCACCAATACCCGCGCGCAAGGCATCGCCATTGCGCTCTCGGCAAGGATCGAAGCGGGTACGCGTGGCCAGGCGGTGCGTCATGTCGAGGTCAGCAACGGCAGCGCCGAGCTGCGCGACTCCGCGCGGCACGCCGCTGAGCTCGCTTACGAGGCATTGCGCCGGGAGCGGTACCTGTCTCGTCAGATCGTCGTCGGCTATGCGACCGGCCCCGAAAGCGTCAACGTTCACGGCCGCAGCGCCGAGCTGGCCCTGGCGCTCGCGCTGGCGGCGGCCGCACGGCCTGAATCCCCCGAGGCGCCGGGATCGGCCTCGGTGGCGGCCACGGGAGCCCTGGGCGATGACGGCGCGGTGCTGCCCATCGAACATCTGCGCGAGAAAGTCGAAGTCGCGCTCGGGATCCGGCCGCCCAGGGGGTCGCCCTCTGCCCGGTGAAGCGCCTGGAAGAGGCGCTGCGCCACCTCGGGCTCGCGATCGCCAACACCTGGCTCGAATCGCCCTTCCGCGGTCTCGAGCCCTTCGAGTTCGAGCACGCCGCGATCTACTTCGGTCGCGCTCGCGAGGTTGAGGAGCTGCTCTGCCTGCTCGATCGGCGCGCGGCGCAGGGGGCGAATTCGTTGCTGGTTAGGGGGCCGAGCGGCAGCGGCAAATCCTCGCTCGTGCTCGCGGGCCTGCTTCCCGCGCTGCTGCGGCGCGCCGGCACGACACCGCCCGGTCAGTCGGTCACCTGCTGGGGACTGCTGCGACCGCGATCGGTCGCCGCCGATGAGGATGCGCAGCGCGAGCTTGCGGGGCTGATGGCGGCGCTGAAGTCCTGCTGGCGTGACGCCGCGGGCACCGCGCTCGAGCCCAGCGCGCTCGAGCAAGGCAGCGCGCCTGGGCCCGCCCCCCCCGATCGCGTCGCCGCAACACCACGGTGGCGGTCAGCCCAACCGGCCCGTGTTGGTGCTCGATCAACTCGAAACCTGGCTGTGCAGTCCGCTGCAGCCGCCGACGCTTGCGTGGCTCGGGAACTGGCTCACGCAATACCTCGGCGCCGGCGGTGTGCTCATCGCCGCGGTGGCGGACAGCGGTTATGGGCTGCTGAGCCAGGACGCGGTGCTCGGCGCGCTTTTCGGTCCGGAGAGCGAGTTTCGACTCGAGCCCCTGCAACGCGCCGAGGCGCTGCAGGCCATCATCCGCGAACCGGCGCGGGCGTCGCAGCTGCGTTTCGAGCCCGGACTCGAGGCGGAGATTTTCGCCGCCGCCTGCCAGGGCGGTGCCGATGTTCTGCCGCTGCTCGAATTGCTGCTTACCGAGCTCCATGAGCGCCGTGACTCAACCAGCAACGAACTGCGCTCGCGTGATTATCGCGCCGTGGGGGGGCTCGACGGGGTGGTGAGCGCGCGCGCGCAGTCCGCGCTCGCCGGCGTGTCGGAGGCGGCACGCGCGAGCGTGTCCGCGCTCCTGTGGCGCCTGCTGACCGCGGAGTCGATCGTACCGGCCGACTACCCGCCGGATCACCCGATGCAGGCGCTGCTTGGCGCAATGCGCGAGCGGCGCCTTCTCATCGAGGACGGCCTCGAACGGACGGGTCTTCACCCCGCTCACGACGCGCTGCTCCGGCACTGGCCGCCGGCCGTCGAGTTCCGCACGGCGCATGCGGCGGACATCGGCCTGTGGCTCGATCTGCAGCGGGAATCCCGGCAGTGGTTGCGTGGCACGCGTGCACTCATTCCCGTCGGACCGCAACTTGAGGCGGCTAGCGCCCTCGATGCGCGCTGGCGGGCGCTGTGGACCGCGGGCGATCAGCCGACCCTCGAGTACATCCGACGCTCGACGAGGCAAGCGAGCCGCCGTCGAGTATTGACGCAGATTGCCTTCGGGGTACCCGCCGCGCTCGCGGCACGCTACTGGACGCGGATCACGTTCCAGGGGGTGACCGTGCCACCGGGAATGCAGATCGCAGCGGATGCGTACCTGCACCACCACGGCATCCAGGTGAGCGCCCGCCTGCCCGTGGACTCGCGCCTGGTGATCGTCGACAGCCTGGGTCTGTACGACGGCAGGGCGATCGACTCGAAGTCATCGGGCAGAGTGCTCACACAGCAGATCACGGGCACCGTCGCCCCGATCAGCTTCGCCCTCACGTTCGAAACGCCACCGGTGAGCGTGACGCTCAAGCGCGCCGCGCTCTTCCCGGCCACCGGCAGCGGCGTCACGCACCCAGCCTGGACGGCAGTGGCGCTCGATGACGCAGGCAAGCCAGTCGACTCGGCCGCCGAGCCGCTGTTGAGCACCTACCACGATCTTCCCGCGGCCCGCTACACCCTTCAGGCCGGGCGGCGGCTGATCAACAGCCTGCTGATCACCTCCGATTACCGCGATGCGCAGGGCCGCCCGTTCGCGGGCTTTCACGCCGTACTCATCAGCGAGATCGAGCTTTTCCACCCGCCGCACGGGTCATGGGTAGCCTGAGGCCGCCGCCCGCCCGGGGCCGGCCATTTCACCGAGACGCAGGAGAGGCTCGGCTCGCGGCGCTCGCGCCGCGGCGCGGTGTCGATCAGCCCCATCATGGGTTGAGACCGCCGCCCGCGCGGCAAACGCCTCAGCCGTCGGGGGCGGTCGCTCCGTCCCGGGTTGAGATCGATTCTCATTCCAGATCTGCGGCCGCCGCCCTTTACCGAGCCGGCGGCAAAACTGTGGCGTGCGTCCGTCTTATTCATCGTGGCATGGCCCTCGACCATCAGAATGCGATGACGTTCCAGGCAGGGGCATGGGGTGCCATTGGATAGTTCTTCACTTCGTGAGATTGCAGAGACTGGGAGCGGATCATGTTCATCTCGCACATGCGGACCGGCCGTGGTGTTCTCCCGGGAGCATTGGCGATCGCGCTCGTCGCCTCGGTGAGCCTGCCGGGTCTCGCCCGGGGGCAGAGTGCCATCGAGCAGCTGGAGGACATGACGGGCTCGACGCTCGACTTCGGCACGGCGACCAGCCAGCCACTGCCGCAGTACCATCCAATGCCCGGCTTCCACCCCATTCCGGGGCAGAACAACAATGCGCAGCAGCAGGCGTACGCGGCAGAGGAGCACGCCCAGGCACTGGCCGCCAAGGCGGATCTTGCGATGCGGCAGCACAATTACAGGTTGGCCGAGGAGCTTCTGACCCAGGCGCACAGTCTCTGGCCGGACAACACGAACATTGCCAATGCGTTAGGGGTCATTCAGGACATCATGGCGCATCGGCGCGCGGATCGGCAGCTCGTCAGCGAGTTAAGCCAGGCGCAATCGGCGATGCAGGCTGTCGAGCAGCTGCCGATCACGTTGCCCGGACTGAGCTTCGACAAGCTGGCGGCGGCATCCGCGAAGGGGGACAACTACCCCTACAAGAACGACTCGAGCGTGGTCGACCTGCGCTTTCTCGGGGCCGCCCCGGGCGTCATCGATCTTGCGCGCTTGCAGGGGATTTCGCTGCGGCCGACGGCATCGGACCTCAGCGGCGCGCGCGCGCTCGATCAGGCAGCGGCGCCGCAGGAGAAGGAACTGAGCGAGCTGCTCGCCGGCGTCATGCTCGCCTCCACAGGCAATTCCGGCGCGTCCGACCAGCGACTACACAACCCGCTGGACGATCCGCTCGAGGCCTACGGCGAGAAGGTGCGCCAGCAGCTGCTGCAGCACGCGGTTTCGGTGGCGTACGTGAGCTCGAGCGATCATTCTCTGGCCGGGCTTTCCACGTTGCAGTTTCACCTCGACACCGATCCGGCCGTCGCCCACAAGGTGCTGCTGATCGAGCAGAATCTCTTGAACAACGAAGCGGCGGTTCGCTCTGATTCGCTCTTCCTCGCCAAGACCGTGATCTCCGAGGACATGGCGGCGAATCATCTCGATGGTTCCGGATTCGAGGGGAAGTATCAGGCCGACCCCGCCTTCAGGCAGCAGGTCGACGGACAGCTGCAAGCGATCCGGTCCTCGGCCGACAGTCAGACCACTCGCCTGCAGACCGGGGCGTTGGTGCAGGCACGGATCGTCGCCCAGCAGTGGGTGGGGCAGTGGGACCACAGGACACCGCAGAGGTGAGCTGCCGGCGATGGTCGGTGAGGGCGCTCATCGTCCTCGCGTCGCGAGGCTGCTGCTGCGCATCGGCACCGGGCGGGTATGGTTCGGGGCCTGTCCCCCGGGGGATGCGGCCGTGTCCTCCCGCATGCAGAGCATCGAGACCCAGCCAGGGGACGTTGCGGGCCGAGAACTCAGCGTCCGCAAGCGCTTGCGGCGGGTACTGCAGTCGCGTGCGACGGTGTTCGAGCATCGCGGGTACGAGCATTCCGTCGCGGGGCCGCAAATTCCGTTGGTCCATTGAATCACATCCTTCCCGAGCCCTGAAGACCGAGCAGACATGCAAGCATCCAACCCGCTGACCGCACACCGGCGAGTCGTCATGGTCGCCGCCGTCTGCACCCTGATCGCGTGCGCCCTCGGACCCGCTAGAGGTGCCGCGAGTGACCAGGCGACGGCTTCGGGGGCGAGCACGGTGCGACTCGTGACGCTCGGGATTCCCGTCGGGCTCATGGGCAGGGAGTTCTGGGTGTACGCGGATGGACGGCTGGTGGGATCCGATCAGACGCTGCGCGTGCTGCACCCCGCGGAAGCCTCGAAATTCGTAATCGTCCAGTACCCGGGTGGATTGGAGATCCACGACTACGCGGGAAAGCGGGTGAGCTTCCTCACTCCCTGTTCGCGGTCCCTTTGCGGCGACCGGGCCGGCAGCTGGACCCTCGCCGGGCGGTTCGCCGACTCCCGCCCCGCCTTCATCGAGACGGTGGCGGTCTTCGTGCCAGGCGACATGCGGAGGCTGCAAGTCGCATACCGTGCGCGCTCGGGTCTCGTTGGAAGCTCACCTTACTGGCTCACCACCAACATGATGCCGATTCCGGAGGGCTTCGGCGACGATATCCTGTTCCTCCCGCCGCGCAGCTGGGCCCCGACCGCCGCGACCGCTGCTGTCGCGGCGGTGTCGGCGTTTGCCGCCGACAGCACAGACTGCTTCATCGACTTTCGACAGCGCGGTGCGACTGCATCGCCCGATGACGGGTCCCGGCTCGACATCAGCGAGTTCTCGCGGCAATTCCTGTGGTACAACGCGGATCCGCTGGTGCAAGCGCTGCGCGCCACCGGCGGACAGCCGCAATTCCGGCAATCCACCTTCGGCATTCGAGTCACTCGCCTGACCATCGCGGCGAGCCGCGTCCCGGAGCGGGCGCCGGGCTCAGACGCCGCCAATCTCGCCGCCACGACTCTTGCGGGCACGCGCGAGTACGACGCGCGGGAATTGGCGGCGCTCGCTGGCGCTGCCGCCGAGGCGGGACCTTATTTCGCCGACCTCCCGGGAAGGCTCGAGCAATGTGAGCAGCAGTACCCGCAATACGCGCAGGTCTATGCCCACATGTTGCAATTGACGCAACGCATCGTGGCGGAGGTGGCTGAGTTTCAATCGCTCGCGCAGGGTCCGCACTGAGCGGGAGCCGCACATGCCCGCGGCGGTCTCGGCCATGGACGGGGCGTCATTGCATCATCGTGCGACATCGGTGGTTTGCGCCGGATAGGAAAGGCTCATGATCTTCGGTCGAATTCGTACCCCTCGCGGTATTGCACCTCGCGTACTCTGCGCGACGCACGCGCTCCTCGTCCTGGCTCTGCTCATTCCGGGGGCTGCCCGGGCGGCGAGCGCGACGAGCTCGCTCGAGAACAACGCGGATTACGCCTCCGCGCTGCTCTACGCGAGCGGCCAGGATTACCTCGATGCCTACCGGGCATTTCGTCGGGCGTACCGGAGCGACCGGGATGTGCCGGTGGTCTGGTACAACATGGGGCTTGCTGCCGCGCATATTCCCGGTTACGAGTTTCGGGCCGCCGCATTGCTGAGGGCGTATGAGCTTGCGGACGCCAGCGATGCCGATCCGCCGGTCGATGGCGCGATTCGCAGCCTCGAGGGTGCGGCCAACGCGGAAATCGACACGCTGTCTCAGGCGGAAGCCCTCTCCAACAACGCTCAGGCGAAGATTCCATTTTACGAAACGGCACCCTGCGAGGCGAGGGATGCGCTCGTCGAGAACGCCCTGTCGCAGATCGGCGGCGGAGACGACGCGGCCGCCAACCGGCTGATTCGGAAGGCGAAGGATATCAAGGCGTGTACGAAGTCCATCCCGAACGGGAACTCCGAGACCGTCAACTTTGCACTGGCATATGCGAGTGGCGGGCACTTCAAGCGTGCGGCCGCCTATGCTGCGAAATTCGTGCGCCAGAATCCTCAACCGTGTCACGGGTCTCTCTGCAGTCTGTTCGTCAGTGACTACCTGAATCTTTATCAGCGCCTTGCGTTTGATGACATCGAAGCCAATCGCATGAGCGATGCACGCGCCAACGAGCACATTGCTCTCCATTTCGCTCAAGCCCTGAAGGGGCAGGCCGCCGCCGCTGGCGCTCCTTATAGCTCGCCCGAGGCGAGGCTCCTCTATTGCGTCGACAGCGAATGGGCGTGGCGAACCCCCGTCACACCGGGCGAAGCTCGGGCCCAGCTTGCCATCTGGCGCAATCTCGCCTACAGCCGAGATCCGCGGTATCAGAGCAGTGATTCGGAGCTGGTTCTCGATGCAGCCACCTACGACGCGGAGGGGGATTACGCCTGGGCGGATACCACAGCAGGCGCCATTCACGATGTGCTCTTGCGAGCCCAATGGCTGGGATATCGCCTCCCGAACGCGGTCGTCAAGTTTACGAACGGGGAGAGCATGCCGTCGCTCGAGTCGACCGATCAGATCACCGGCGCGCTGATCCACGAGCCCGAGTTGCTGCGGTGCCTGGGCAACAGCTACTTCGCCAATCTGCTCCTGCGGATCGGCACCGGCGCGGTACGGTTCCATTCCTGTCCGAAGTGGTATGCGACACTGGCGTCCTGCATCGGCAAAATTCAGTCCATACGCGAGGACGTTCGGACGCGAGCCTGGCAGCTCGAATTTCTCCTGGATCAGGTGTTCACGTTGAAGCAAACGATCTTCAGGTCGGCCTGGTACGAGCATTCCGCTAAGGCCCTCGCATTAGATCGATGAAGCGAGCGACTTGAAGGTCATTATGGAACGTCAGAGTCGTCGTCGATCGCAGCGCATTGCCTGGGAGAGCGCCCGGTTCCAGGCCCCCGCCCCGGCGGGCCGCTATGAGCCCGGGCGGCGCACACCGCGATGCCAGGGGCGGCGGCCGGCCCCGGAAACCCCTTCGGGTCGCAGCGATGGCGCCAGGTCTCGCAGTTGCCCCCGCCCAAGCCTCGCGTGCCGGTGCGTGGCGCGGCCCCGTGGGGGGCAGCGGGGGTGGAGCCGGAGGGGACGGGCGACGGCATGACGGGTCGCCGAGGCGGCGGCTTGCGCGGGCGGATTCAACCCTCGCCGCGTGCACCCAGTCCATCGAGACCGCGCCCGGGGACGCTCGCAACCGCAACGCGAGTCTCGCGAAGCTCCTGCGGCAGGGGTTGCTATGGCGCGCCACAATCTTCCAGTCCCGGTGGTACGAGCATTCCGTGCGCGGCACGAATGGGAGCGTCGGCCGGTGAGCACGCTCCTTGAGCGCGGGAAAGCCCTTCCTGTTGCCGAGTCGGCAGGATGTCTCATTCTCGCGCTCCAGCGGCTCGCGTTCCCGCTGCTCCCAAATCGGACAGGATCATCGGCTGCATCAGCAAAATTTTGACGATCTGATCCCCGTGACTACAGTGTCTGCGCCGCCTTCATCATCCTGCCGAGGAGTCATCGAATGAGTGTGGATGGCTTCGCGCGTGGCGCCTATGCCGCGGTCAGCGGTTCTTCGGGCGGAGGCGGGGTTCTTCTCTTGATGCTTGGCGTGTTGTTTCTGCCGCTATTATTGAGTCTTGCGTAAGTACGTGACCATGTCAAAACATCTCCGCCTGTTTCCAGAATGCGGTCACGAGTGTGGCGCGTCGCTGCATCGAGCGCAGGTTCCTGCGAGCGC
>JAJYDK010000084.1 GCA_021777555.1 Pseudomonadota bacterium
CGGTTCTCGACCTATGCCATCCGTGCCCCGCGCGGCAGCGGCGTCATCAGCTTGAACGGAGCGGCCGCACGCCGGGCCATGGTGGGCGATCTGCTGATCATCTGCGCGTATGCGCAGTACGCGGAGGCCGAGCTCGCCGCATACCGCCCGGTGGTGGTGCTGGTCGATGAGCACAATCGGCCACGGCCGGCGGGGCTGAAGACACGTTCAACCCCCTAAGGGGACTCCAAACACCCCGGCCCGCGTCTTAGGGTCGCGCGCCGTCAGTTGCGCGAGCGCAGTGTTCCCGCCGCCTCCACGCAGGTGCGAGGGTGTCCGGTCACGGGTGGGCTTTCATTCGCCTCGCGCCGCTGCAGCCCGGCAGAGCGCCCCGGGTTGAATTCGAGACATGCCGCACCACGCTCCGCGCCGGCGCAGGGCGGATCCTGGGTTTGATTTCCATTCACGCCGTGAATGACGGTAATTCACGGCGTGAATAATCTTCCGCGCCGGGTGAGTGCTGCGCGCGCGGCCTCTGGCCGCCGATCCCGGAGGCTCGTTCGGCGTGGTCCCTGGCCTCGCGGCGCTCCCTCGAACACCACCCTTGCGGGCGGCACACACGACCTGCCACGGCCCTGCGGCAAGACCTCTTTGCAGAGCGAATCAGAACCCCTGAAGCAACAGGTCGATGGCGGCAACGACCTCATCGCGGCGATCGTTCACGTTGTAAACGGGGCTCTTCAACATCCGAATCGATACCGCGGCCATCTGCTGGGTCAGCAGCATGTAGGGCGCGTCTTCGAGCTCGAAAACAGGGTTCAGAACCTTGATGGGAAGCGGCGCGATGTCAGAATGTACGAGCGGAATCACCAGGCGGCTCTTGAGGTGACTCATCAAGTCTGCCTGCACATCGAGCAGAAACCCGTTCCCGTCGGGTTTCCTGTACACATCGAGCCGCGCCATCAGAACAACCGATACTTCTTAAGCACCCTGCCGTGCTCTTCGACGAACTCGTTGTAGCTCTGGATCGCCGCAGCGTTCTCTTGCAGCCACTGCTCGCGCCAACGGCGTGCCCCCGCGGCCGCAACGCCCTCCTCGGCCGCCTGCGAGACGTTGATCCCCAGAGCCTTGGCTTGCGCCAGCAGAGGTTCTGCCAGCGACACGCTGGTGGTCTTCTTCGGCGCGACGGCAGGTGTATTCATGGGCAGCTCGGGAGTCCCTGTTCGAACACTCGCCAGTGATATCCATGGCTGATATCAATCGCAATATTTATCATAATATTATCGGTTATTGACGCTGTCATTCGCAGGGGTCCGCAGGCGCTGCACGGAACGGGAACGGATGCCGAGCAGTACGTGAAGGATCATCCTGCTGCGAGGGCGTCGCCGCAGCGGCAGGGACCCTCGCCTGGCAGGAGCTTCCCGTCAGTCCGGACCTGGATCTGCAGGACCTCGCGCAGACCTGCTGCCCCACCCCCGCGCTGAATCCGCGTCCTACGCGCCCGCCAGGTAGCGGTACTGCGCCTCAGTGAGCGGCACCACGCTCAGTCGCCCCTGACGGACCAGCGGGGAGTCGAGAAAGAGTGCGCTAGCCTTGATCTGCGCAAGAGGCACCGCCTGCGCCAACCGCCGCGTCACTTTGATCGTGACGCGCGGCTCGCGATCCTCGGCGCCCTCGATCGACCGGACGGTCGCGGTGCCGACCGCGCTGCGCACATCGGCCGTCTCGTAGATCACCAGCCGGTCCCCGGGCTTCATCCCGCGCAATACCTTCAGCGCCGCCGGATTGGCAACACCATCCCAGATCGTTTCCTTCTCGCGCTGCAGATCGGCGAAGGAATAATCCGAAGGCTCTGTCTTGAGCAAGTAATGGGCGGACACGGGTTCTCCTCTGGCGACGGCTCGCGCCCCCCCTGGAAGGGCTGGGCAATCGATCGAGATACTACGCCGGGTTCTGAACCACCCCGGGGCATTCCGTAGCACTTCGGGCCTGGATCAGGTCACAACGGCGGGCAGTCATGCAGGAGTCGTCGGGCTTGCGCAGAGCGGCGTGGAACATTAACCAGTGATGGACGGCCCTGAAACTCCTCGGGTATTCGAGGTTCCGCAAGCGAACCGAGCGGGAGTCTCTGGTCAATGCGCCTGCGCAGATCGTCCTGGTCGATGGCAATGCGGTGGAGCGAGTCAATGACACAGATCAGATCGACGATTGGGGTGGACACCGACAAACCCGTGCAACCGAGGCTCCAGGCGATCAGGAGGTGGTTTGCGCAACAGCTCAAACGGGGGCAGCCCCGTGAACACGCGGCGAATGTCTTGCCCGTTCATGGCCTCCTGACGTTTGTGCGTCTGTACGGAAATGAGGTGCACTCGAACTGAGTAAACGCGACTGTAACGACCGACCGAGTTCAGCCCTGAACTGCCTCCGTAGACGTGACTCGGACCGGGTTGAGCGCCGCGGGGATGTGCAGCGGCCATCGCTATTACTGTTGATAACATATTTTATCAGGATGACCTCCGTGATATCCTTACATGACATGAGACCCTCCGAAGCGCTCGCGCTGCACCGTGCCGCCTTACGAGAACTCCTGAACCGGCACGGCTTCAGGCAGCCGCGCGTGTTCGGCTCGGCACTCACCCGAACGGACACCGAGGAGAGCGACCTCGACGTGCTCGTCGAGCCCGTGCGCGGCACGACGCTATTCACCCTGGCGACTCTCGAGGATGAAGCCCGCCAGCTGACGGGCGTGCGCGTGTCGGTGCTCACGCCCGGCTTTCTCTCGCCGAAGTTCCGCGACAGAGTACTCGAGCAGGCCCAGCCGCTATGAGCCACCCCGAGCGGCTCGGGGACTATCTCGAGCACATTGCCGGCGCGATCGAGCGCGCGATCCGCTACGTCGGCGGCCTCGAAGACCTCGCCATGCTGGAACAAGACGAAAAATCCCAGGATGCCATCGTGCGCGCCCTCACAGTGATCGGCGAAGCGGCGGTTAAGATTCAAAGGGATGCGCCGCAGTTCGTGATCGTGCATCCGGAGCTGCCGTGGAGTCAGCTGCGCGGCATCCGCAACAAGATCGTGCACGACTACTTCGACATTGCTTGGGATGTCGTCTGGGACACCGTCCGGCAGGATCTCCCGCCGCTGCTTCAGCATGTCCGGTCTCTGTTGAACTGCGCGGGCGATGTGCCACTCGCAGACCGAGAGAAAAAGTGAACGCATCGTCCTCCGCACATCGGGAACTCGCTCCCGCCCCGGGTGCGGCACCGGCATCGAACCTGCACCTCACGGCAGCGGGGTCTCACCAGCTCGCCAAAGTGCCGCCGGCGAGAGAGTGGTTCACCAACATCGGCAACCCGAACACCCACCGCGCCTAACGCAACGACCTGAAGGCCAAGCGCGATCGCGCCCTGCTCTCCCTTCTCCTGCATCACGGCCTGCGGCGCGAAGAACTCTCCGGGGTCACGGTGCAAGACATTCACCTCCGCCGCCGCGTACCGCATCTGCGCGTGCGCGGGAAAGGGAGCCACGTGCGCCACATCCCCCTACACCCGGGCAGCCAGGGGCTGCGGAGTGAATATCCGGAGGCCTCCGGCCACGGTCAAGACAAGTCCGGCCCTCTCTTCCGACCTGTCCGCAACAATCGGACTGGGGAACTCGACCGAACGCTCTGCGGCGACGGGATCTATAAGCTCGTGCGCGGCTACGCCAAGAAATTCGGCGTAGCCATCCGCGTGCACGCCCTGCGGGCCACCGCCGCAACCAACGCCCTCGAGCACGAAGCCGATATCGCGAAGGTACAGGAGTGGCTGGGTCACGCGAGCAGTGCCACCACGCGCCTCTATGACCGGCGCAAGAGTCGGCCGGAGGATTCCCCCACCTTCAAGGTGGTGTACTGATCACGGACGGACAGTTTCGTGCAACCCGCTACCGCCGCGGCTGCAATCGGCTCCATGGGCACCCGGCGCCGTGAGCGCTCAGAAAATTCTTGATCTCAAGGCCAGCCGGATCTGCGCACTCACGACTTGGTATTTCCCCGGGCGCCAAACTTACCGATTCTGGCGGAGTTGATGCGCGCTCGCGGGGTCGGCTTGACCGCCGGCCGGCGCTTCGCGGGCGATGTCCGCGTTGCGGCAGGTCGCGCTTTGCGCGCCGGTTGCGGGGCGTCTGCCAGTTCGATGCCGAACACGCCGGCAAGATCTTCCTCGGCAATCCTCTTGCGCTGCGTCTTTCGCGGTGCGGCCCCGAGATCGACCGCCGCGCCGATCAGCTCACCGTGCTCGACCGTGCGCAGCGTGAAGAGCAACTCCGGCTGTGTATCGAGTCGCGCACCCACCCCATACAACACTGCCGCGACGTGCTTGCACATCGTCGCCCAGTCCGGGCAGGAGCAGGTCATCTCGATGTCCGCAGGATTCGGGAACAGGCCCTGCCCCGGCGCAGTGACGATGCCCATCACGCGATCGGACAGCCGCCCCTCGAGCAGCTCGATCAGCGAGCCGATCTCCCCGGCGCACTGGCGCTTCAGGTCCGACCACAGGGTCGTCCCCAACGGCTTGATGTTGACCTCGACCGTATAGGGCTGTGGCCGAGATCCGGCGACGACGGCCGCGATCCGTCCCGGCGCGATCTGCAGGTCGAGCACCGCGCCGCTGCGTACGTAGCTGCGTCCGCGCGGCAGGCGATTTTCGTAGTCCCGGTAAGATTCGAGGTTCGCGCACCAGGCCTTGCCCCAGAAACTGCTCGCGACGGTGCGCCCGGTGAGCGTCACTGGGCTGAGGAGGCGGCCGGTCTTGGCGGACGCCTTCGACAGCTTCTCCCCGGCGCGCCGCGCTCGTGCGGCACGCTCAGCGACTCTGGGCGTGCGCGCGTACTGCTTCCAGTTCATCACCGTTCACCTTACCTCGCGTCTGGCCGACGCATCATGAATCGCACGCCTTGTGGATGTCGAGCGCGACGGTCGCGAGCAGTTCGGCATCGCTCATCTCGGTGAGCAGCCGCTCCCCGCCCTCGCCGAGCAACTCCTCGGCGAGGCCGCGCTTCGCTTCGATGAGGGCATCGATTTTCTCCTCCACCGTGCCGCGGCAGACGAACTTGTGCACCAGAACGTTGTGTTGCTGGCCGATGCGAAACGCACGATCCGTGGCCTGATTCTCCACCGCCGGATTCCACCAGCGATCGAAATGAATCACCTGCGAGGCCGCCGTGAGGTTCAAGCCCGTGCCGCCGGCTTTGAGGGAGAGTACGAAGAACGGCGGGCCGTCCTCGCGCTGAAACTGCTCGATGAGCCCCTTGCGCTGTGCGACCGGGGTGCCCCCGTGCAGGACGAGTCCGGCGCGACCAAAGACTTGTTGCAGGTACTGCGCAAGCGGCGCGGTGAGCTCGCGGAACTGCGTGAACACCAGCACGCGCTCCTGGCGCTCGGCGAGCTCCTCGCAGATGGCCCCGAGACGCTCGAACTTGCCACTGCGCGCCGCGGTGTACTCGCCCTGACCGGTCCACTGGGCCGGGTGATTGCAGATCTGCTTCAGCTGCATCAGGGATGAGAGCACCGCACCGCGGCGCTGGATGCCCTCGGTGCGCTCGAGCGCCTGCGCAAGATCCTGCACGCAGCGCTCATAGAGTGTCGCCTGCTCACGGGTGAGACCACAGAAGGCGCGGATCTCGGTCTTCTCCGGCAGATCGGTGATGATGCGCCGATCGCTCTTCAGTCGCCTGAGGATGTACGGTTGCACCAGGCGGCGCAGGGGCGCATAGGATCCCTCGGCGCCTCGGCTCATGCGCTTGGCCGCCTCGGCAAAGGCGCGCGCCCCGCCGAGCAGCCCCGGATTGAGGAAATCGAACAACGACCAGAGATCCGAGAGCCGGTTCTCGATGGGCGTGCCGGTGAGCGCAATGCGCGCCGCGGCATTCAGCTGCTTCACCGCACGTGTCTGCTGGGCGCCGGGGTTCTTGATGGCCTGCGCCTCATCGAGCACCGCCAGCCACCAGGCTCGCGCGCGCAGCGGCTCGGAGCGGGTGAGGACCCCATAGGTGCTGAGCACGACGTCGATTCCCCCCAGCGCCGCATCGAGCGCGGCGGCATCATTGAGATCGATATCCGTCTCGGAGGGGTGCGCCACGAACACCTTCAGGCGCGGCGCGAAGCGCTCGAGCTCGCTTTTCCAGTTGGCGATCAGGGACGCAGGTGTCACGACCAGGCTGGGGATGCCCGAGGCGTCCGGCAAGCGGGCCGCAGCGCGGCGGCTGCGGCCCGGACCGCCGTGACCGTGCACCAGGAGCGCAATCACCTGGACGGTCTTGCCCAGCCCCATGTCATCGGCGAGACAGGCCCCCAGACCGAGCCCCGTGAGCAGCGCGAGCCACTGCGCACCGATGACCTGGTAGGGCCTCAGCGTCGCGTTCAGGTCCCGGATTGAGAGCGCCGCTTCGGCCTCGGGGTGGCGCAGACGCTCGAGCAGTTCGCGCAGCCACGCGCCCGCCTCGACCCCCGACCAGGCCGCCAGCGGCTCGGGGGTTTCCAGGTGTGAGCGTTCGGCGGGCGCGCCGGCCAAGAGGCGCATGCCCTCGTGGAACGACAGCCCGCCGGCGCGCACCTCGCGCTCCACGCCCGTCCAATGCTGCAGCGCCGCGGCGAGCTGCTCGCCGTCGGCCTCGACCCACCGGCCGCGCAAGCGGATCAAACCCTCCCGTGAGGCGAGCAGCTGCTGCTGCTCGGCCTCGGTGAGCGGCTCCCCCTCGAGGGTCATGCGCACCGAGAAATCGAGCAGGGCCTTGGCGCCGAGCTGCGCCGCCGGTGCGCGGCCCACCTGCGCACTCACCTGAGGCCGCGGCGCGCGCCCGGCCTTCCACCAGTCCGGGATGCGCACCACCAGACCGCAGGCTTCGAGGACGGCGGTATCGGTGAGCAGCCTGAGCGCCTCGGCGGGACGCCAGGCGAGCGGTTGGTAGAT
>JAJYDK010000085.1 GCA_021777555.1 Pseudomonadota bacterium
ACTTATTCGCTGCCGCTCTGCCTGCAACAGCGGCGGATGTCACGCCGCAGGTCCGACTCGAAGCAGGACCAGATCATTCGGCTGCAAGCGTAACGACAGGACACCGCCGTGCAAACGAGCGGCCTGCGCCGCCGGCAGCGCCGTCGCTGCGTTCATTGCGGCAACTTGCTTCGGCGTTGGGTAGCGCGGACTGCCCATGGCCCGGTAGATCGGCAGTACGTTACCGTGATCGTGGTCGACTCGTGTGAGCGTCACCGGTGCGTCTCGTGGCATACCGCTGAACTGCAAACGCACTGTCTTGGTCCGGCCCGTTTTGCCTGGATCGACGAGATTCCACAGCGCAATCACGAGTCCGCCGTTGCGAGTGCGCGTGACGATGGCACTGTGGGACGGATTGTTCAGCCGTTCGTGCCCCAACTGATGCAGCAACGCAAAGGCGTAATAACTCGGCTTATTGATTCCGCCGTAGGCGCGCAAACCGAAACCGCCCGTAAACGGACCAGGGTTTGGCCCACCTTCCTCAAAGACGTCAGAGAACGTCCAGAACGACATCATCTGTACGTTCCCATCACATTGCCGAATGGTATTGGCTATTGCCGGACCAACATAGGTGGTATCGCGCGCGCCGTTTCTGCCCATCACACTCCACTCGGTGATAAAGAGTGGCAGGTTCGGCCGCGCAGAGCCGTCGATCTCCCTGCGCACCCGTTTGACGACCTTGCACACGCGATCGTCGTATGGAACCGGACGACCATTGCCAAAGAGCGATCGCGCGCTGTCATCGGCATACGCGTGCGTCGAGATGAAATCAATCGGCAGGTGGTGCACAGTCACGTAGCGCAGAAATGCGCCAATCCACGCCGCATGCGCCGTCGCAGGTCCGCCGACCCGCAGACGCGGGCTCACCGACTTCAACGCTCGTGCGGTTGCGGCATAGAGCGCAAAATACGTCCGCCGCTCCTGCGTCCGACCACCACGAAAAGTCTCGTTCGGCTCGTTCCAAACTTCGAAGTACCACTGGGCGACTTCATCGATGCCATAGCGCTTAATCAGGTGTCGCGCGAAGGTGCGAATGACGGCGGCCCACTTCCGATACGTCTGCGGCGGCGAGACATCGGGCCGGTACCAGAATCCGTAACGGTTATCTGGATTCGCCGCAATTGCCGGCGGCATGAAACTCAATTCGACGAACGGCATCACGCCGTTCTTCAACAGTCCGTCATAAATGGTGTCGACGTTGGAGAAGTTGTATACCGGGTTTCCCTGGTAATCCCTGGTATACATCCCGACGCGGTGATCCAGGATGCCGTGAAATCGGACGTATCGGAAGTTCGTGACCCGCTTCACCGCGCGCACGTCCCGGAGGTAATCGGCGCGCATCGCCAGCGTCGCGTGGCCTGAGCCGAACGATTCTTCCCAGAAGTGCGGAAATGGCGTCCCCGGGGCGTTGGCGGCGACGCGAACCGTGTCAACGGCGAATGCTCTTGACGTCAAAGACAACAGGGTCGCAAGTGTCGCAACCAGGAGCGTCGTGCATCGCATCGGAATCTTGCGCGCGGATCGACCGGAGTGCATCAGCGGCTCCTCAGCAGAATCTGTGGACGGCGTCGGGTATAGCGCCAAGTTTATGATACAGCATGATTTTTATCGATCCGTCGGTCGACTTCTGTGGGACACTCGGAAGTCCGCCCGCCACCGGTTGCTCCGTCCCGGCTCGGCACGGCGGGAGATCCGGCCGCGAACCGCGAATCCAGTGACGGTGGGTGGTATCTGCAAGCGCCGCAAGGACATGGCGTTCTTCAGCGGCTCGAGGCGCGAGCGCCACATCGCCCTATTCCGCGGCTCGTGAGATGTGAGCGCCCAGGCCACGGCGGCGCACGTCTAGAAAAAGTGAAATTGCGCCCGGAGCCGGTGGATGCACACGGTGCACAGAGTGCCGCTGCGTAGATTCTCAAGTGTCGCGGCCTGCGGTTTGGGCCTCTCCGTGGGGCAGCGCTGAGCACGGCACGCTGCCAGACCCCTCGGCCCGGAGCGTCGGCGTCCCGTCCTCATCACGGTCACACGCCCCCGCTGCTCCGTACCTGCACGTCATTCCCGCCAGCGGGCGTAAGCGCCGTGCGGATGCGCACGGGCAAGCACTTCATCCGCGCCGCCCGGCCAAAGTGTCAGCCGCAGCACCGCCGGTTCATCTCGGCCGGCGAGTTCCAGGCGCAGCCACGCGAGCGGTCGCTCGGCCGAGGCCGCCGCTCCGACGCTCGCCAAGTGCGCCGCGATGCGCTGCTGCGCCGCCGGGTCCAGGTAACTCCAAAAGATGCTGTGAAAGACGACTCGCGTGACGTTGGGCTCGCTTGCCGGTGGCAGAACCGCGGGAAGCCATTGCTGCGCCTCGCCGGTCTCGATGAGAACCGGCCGGGACTGCATCGCACGCATCGCGGCATCCAGACGCTCGAGACGCACCCCTTGGTCCGCCCAGACATAGGCCATCAAACGCGCGCGCTGCACCGGATCGGTCACGTCCAGGGGATGACGGTCGCAGCCGCGACGCGATCGAATCTGAAGGGGCGCATCCAGCGGCGGCAAGGAACCGCTCCAACTGCACGCGAGGGTCACCTCGGCGCTCGCCTCGTGCACGCCGGGACCCGGAGCCGCCGGACGCCAGGGCACATCGCCAAACTGGTATGCGTATCGATCCGCAATGAGATTGAGCCCTGCGCTCGCGCCGAGTTCGAAGAGGCAGAGCGGATATCCCGTGCGCGCTGCGATTTCCAGCCATCCCGCCAGCAGCAGCGGTGCACGGCCGACTTCGTTGGTCTGCGGCGGATGTCGCAGGAATTCCCGTACGAGGTCTGCATGCTCGCACAGCGCCGAGCGCACCGCCGCGAGCAGCCGCCGTGGATCGGCAGGCGGGTGCGGCGGGTACAGCGCGGCGAGTGGGGGAACGCGACCGGCGCGCACCAGGCCATGCAGTGCTCCGGCGAGACGCAGCGGCAGCGAATCACCGAACGGCCCCGGATCGCCGCGCCAGTCGAGAATTGACCGTTCGAGATCATTCCCCGGGTCGAGCCCATCGGCCAGGACGCGGCACAGCAAGGCCGTAAAAGGCGAGCCGAGTTGCTCGCAGAATCTGGCTTGCCCGACAAACGCGCCACGTACCCCGACGGAGATGTCGAGGTCAGATCTTCTCTGGGACATCTCGAATGCACTCCCCGGCCGTACCGTGCCCCGAAACCGGTCACGACGCCTGTGCGACGCGCACGTCACTTCAGCTGCGCAACCCATATGGTCGTGCACGGGGCAAAACGTGCGCCGCGGTTCGAATCGCAAGGATACGCCGATTCATGCGCCCGGAGCTCTCGCCAATGCCCGCGCATCGCTCCGACGGGAACCTCCACCCGGACCCGCGGACCGGTGGGCAGCGGCAACCCCTCGCGCCACTTGCGCGCCCGGCGCTGAGGTCGTCCCGACTCGCGAGCCCGATCCGCCCGCAGTGACCTCCTGCCGCCCGGTCAGGACCGATCGCGCGCTCCGCAGCCGTAAATGCACTGCAGCCGGCAGGTGTGCCGAGATCAGTAGGCCGCCGTGGCGCACCCGCGCCAGAAGCTGCGCCCAGTCGATTCCCAAAGCCGTCCGCTGAGCCGTCGCACACGCAGCGTGGGAACTGCATCTCCGGGTAACGCGCTCAGGCGCCCAGGCGCAACGAGTCGCACCGGAAGAGTCGACCCCACCCGTCCGCCGGGTGAAGGCTCCCTCGCCCCTGGGCTGGCGCACGCCCCGCACGAGCGTCCATCGAACCGACCCGTATGGTGACCGATCGAGGGATTCATCAACACGCAGCGCCTCCCACTTAAAGCGTGGGCGCACGCCCTATGACGTCTGCACGAAAGTGACACCGATCCTTCACCGGACCGTCACATAGCGCTGCCTATATTCGCGGCCATCGAGATGCACCGACTCGATCTCCTGTTCTACAGACCAGACCTTCGGGGAATTTTCACTTGAAAATCAATCACAAAGTCACGCTCGCCGTGATGATCGCACTCGGTTCGCACGCACTGAGCGGTCTCGCCCGTGGCGCAGAAGCCCCCCAGCCCGCCCCGGCCGGCGCGAGTGATGCGGCAAACCTCAACCCAGACGTGCTCCAAGAAGTCACCGTTACCGCCCAACGGCGGCGGCAATCCCTGCAGAGCGTCCCGATCACCATTCAGGCGATCACCGGTCAGCAGCTGAAGCAACTGAACGTACAGACCATCGACCAAGTCATTCAGTATCTGCCGAACGTCCAGCTCGCCTCGAACGGGCCGGGTCAGGGCCAGATCTACATGCGCGGCCTCTCGGCGGGCAATGCCGGCAACCAATCGAGCGCCACGATTGCGCCCTTTCCCAATGTCGCGCTGTACCTGGACAACCAGGCCATGACGTTTCCAGGTCGCAACGCCGACATTTACTTCGTCGACATGAAGCGCATCGAAGTGCTCGAAGGCCCCCAGGGGACACTGTTCGGCGGCGGCGCCGAAGCCGGTGCGGTGCGCTACATCACCAATAAGCCCATTTTGAATCAGACCTCAGGCAACGCGAGCGCGACGTACGGCGTAACGGCCCACGGCGACCCCAACGCCGCAGCCGACCTGGTCCTGAACGTACCATTGATCACCGATCGACTCGCCGCCCGCTTCGTGATCTATGACGACCATCAGGGCGGCTACATCACGAACGTCGCCAGCACCTTCACCCGCAGCAACAACGATGCGGGTAACCATTACTTCAACATCCAGCCGGGCGCCAATGGTCTGTGCGCCAACGGTCTGCCCACCAAGACCGGCTACTGCGCCGTCCCCGGCAGCCCGGTCGCCAACAACTACGCACTGGCAGGCCGCGCCACGAATCCGGTCGATTACACCGGCTTTCGGGCCTCCGCGCTGTACAAGATCAACGACGACTGGAACGTGCTGATCGAGCAGATGTATCAAGACATGAACGCCCAAGGACAGGACGTTCAATATCCGACCGGCTCAGAAGGCCAGACGCTCGGCCCCTGGGAAGCCACGCTATTCACCCCCGCGTACGACACGGACCGGCTGGAGAACACCGCCTGGACGGTCAAGGGGGACATCGATCATCTGCTCAAAGTCGTGTACACGGGCGGTTACACGGTTCGCAACATCCATCAGCAGGAAGACTACACGAACTACGCCCGCAGCGCCGGCGGCGGATACTACCAGTGCTCGGGCGGGACCGGCTTCGGGGCCGGCACGACGCCCACCTGCTACTCGCCGATTGGCTACTGGAACGATCAGGTTCGCAACACGCACCAGAGCCATGAGTTGCGCATCAGCACCCCGTCGCGCTGGCGTGTTCATGGTCTGTTCGGACTGTACTACGAGGATTTCCAGATCCAGGACAACATGAATTTCAACTACAAGACGATCCCGTCTTGCACGGCGCAGAATCTCTCCGCCGCACTCGCTGGCGGAGCCCCGTGCGTCGCGAACGTGCGGCCGGCCCCCGGGTCCCCGGCCTGGGATCCGTCGGTGCGCCCCGACAACACGGCATTCGGCGAGGATTCCCAGCGTGGCTACAAGCAAACCGCGGCATTCACCTCAGTTTCCTTCGACGCGATTCCGAAGATCCTCACGCTGACGGCTGGAACCCGCTTCTACCACTACACCGAGTATCAGACCGGCTCCCAGTACGGAACCAATGGCTCCTGCGTCGATGTTCCGAACGGGCAGTGCAGCGGTGGCATGTTCCCGATGAACTACCGCTCCAGCTACCACGGCTTCAAGAGTCGCTTCAACGTCACGTGGCATATCTCGCGTGACATGATGGCCTATTTCACCTACTCGCAGGGATTCCGGCCGGGTGCCTTCAACCGAGTGCAGAAGAACGTGGCACCCGATGCGAACGGCAATCCGCAGTACCAGGTGCAGACCACCTACGCGCCGGACTCACTCGACAACTACGAGGTCGGCCTGAAGACGCAGCTGCTCGATCATCGGGTACAGCTGAATCTCTCCGCCTACCACATGCTGTGGAACAGTGCGCAATTCCTCTTCTTCAATCCTGCCGGCGGCTGGGGCAATACCTCATTTGCCTTCAATGGCCCGAATTACAAGGTGGATGGCGGCGAACTGCAGCTCAATGCCCTGGTGGCCACCGGACTGACGATCCAGGGATCGCTCTCCTACAACAACGCCACGCAGACCAATTCACCCTGCCTGGTGGACAACGAACCGACCCTGCTCAAGACCGGCGGCACGAATCCCAATTACGGTCAGTGCATCACCGCAATCAAGGGGCAGCCGACGACCAATCCCCTTGGACCGGCCGGCACCGTGCCATCCTTCTCTCCGAAACTGGAATTCAACCTGCACGTGCGTTACACGTGGATGATGGGGAATTACGAATCGTTCGTGCAAGCAGGGGTTGCGCACGTCGGCAGCATGTACAACGAGCCCGCGTCCTACCCCGACGGTTTGACCAATCCGCAGTGTGGCGGGTCGTCTTTCCCCGGCACCACGCTCTGCCGCTACGAGCAACCGGCCTACACCACCTACGATGCCTCGATCGGGGTCTCGAAGGATGCGTGGACGGCGACTCTGTTCGGCCAGAACCTCGGCAACAGCGATGCCAGTCAGTTCACCTCGACGGCCCAGTTCATCAAGTCCGAGGTGCCGCTGCGCCCTCGGGTGCTCGGCGTGAACGTGAGTTACCGATTCTAAGCGAGCCAGCCGCGGTACACTCGCGGGGCGGGGCCTCACTGCCCGCCCCGCGAGTGCCCTATGAGCCCGATGAAACCCCAACCGCTCTTGCCTGCCGCGGAATCGGACACCCGCAGGCCGTCGCCGATCGAACTGGAAGTTCGCCGCATCCAGGAGCTGCACCGCGGTCGGGATTTCAATGCGGCGGCCGCCGCCGCCGAGGTGC
>JAJYDK010000010.1 GCA_021777555.1 Pseudomonadota bacterium
CTACTTCAACACCACCGTCTTTCTGCCGTTGCGGAACACGCGCCGCTCGGCGTGCCACTTGATGGCGCGATTGAGCACCACGGTCTCGAGCTCGCTGCCGACCACGGTGAGATCCTCCGCCGTCTGGGTGTGATCGACCCGGTCGACCTCCTGCTCGATGATCGGACCCTCATCGAGATCGGTGGTCACGTAGTGCGCGGTGGCCCCGATCAGCTTCACCCCCCGCTCGTGCGCCTGGTGGTAGGCCTTGGCGCCCTTGAAGCCGGGGAGGAAGGAGTGATGGATGTTGATCGCCTTGCCCTCGAAGTACCGGCAGGCATCGGCGGTGAGGATCTGCATGTAGCGGGCGAGGACCAGCAGCTCCGCATCCACCCGCTCGAACAGCTCGATCAGGCGCTGCTCCTGCTCGCCCTTGCGCCCGTCGATGATGGGCAGGTAGTGATACGGCAGGCCGTGCCACTCGGCGAGACTCCTCATGTCCTGGTGGTTCGAGACCACCGCCACCACCTCCACCGGCAGCGTTCCGGTGCTCCAGCGGTGCAGGATGCTGTTCAGGCAATGCCCCTGGCGGGAGACCGCGAGCAGCACCCGGCAGCGGCGCTCGACCTCGTGGAAGCGCCAGTCCATCTTGAAGCGCGTGCCGACCCGCTCGGCGAAGGCCCGATCGAGGGCCTGCACCCCCGGCAGCCCCTGGCCGTTGTCGTGAAACACCGTGCGCATGAACGAGGTGCGCGTGTGCGCGTCGTTGTGGTGCTGCGCCTCGGTGATCGTCGCGTTGTGCTCGGCCAGAAATCCCGCGATCGCCGCCACGATCCCCGTCGTATCGGGGCAGGAGGTGGTCAGGATGTAAAGCGGCGGATGGGTCACGCCGGAGGCGGTGGCCGAGCCATGTTGCGCGCGGGTGACGGGTGCTTCAGCAGTGGTGGTGGACATGGTGGAGCCTAAACGTTCGAGTCCGGGAATGACGCCTTGCGGCGGTTCATGTAATCGAGCAGCGCCTCATCGGCCGCCGGATCGAGCGGCGGCGCCTCGTATTCGGCCAGCTGTTTCTTCCACAGCCCATTGGCGCGCTTGACGATGTCGGCGGCGCCCTCCGCCTCCCATTGCTCGAAGCTGTTGTTGTCGGCGAGCGGTGAGCGGAAGAAGGCTGTCTCGAAGTTCGCCTGCGTATGAGCGCAGCCGAGGAAGTGTTTGCCGGGACCGACCTCGCGGAGCGCGCTCATGGCCTGACCGTTCTCGCTGAGATCAACTCCCTCGAGGAAGGTGTGCATCATGCCGGCCTGGTCGGCGTCCATGACGAACTTCTCGTATCCCATGGTGAGTCCGCCTTCGAGCCAGCCGGAGGTGTGCAGCACGAAGTTGACCCCCCCGAGACAGGTCGGCAGGAGCGTATTGGCCGACTCGAACGCCGCCTGGCCGTCGGCGATCTTGGAGGCGCAGAGCGACCCACCCGAGCGGAACGGCACGCCGAGCCTGCGCGCCAGCGCCGCCATGACGTACAGCACCAGCGCGGGCTCTGGCGTACCGAAGGTGGGCGCACCAGACTGCATCGACAAGGAGGAAGCGAAGCTGCCGAGCACCACGGGCGCACCCGGATTGACGAGCTGCGCGACCGTCATCCCGGCCAGTGCCTCCGCCAGGGTCTGGGCGACGGTACCCGCCACGGTGACCGGCGACATGGCGCCCGCGAGAATGAAGGGGGTGAGGATCGTCGCCTGATTGGCCCGCGCATAGGTCTTCAGCGCCCCGAGCATCGTCGCATCCCACGTCATGGGGGAATTGGCGTTGATCAGGCTGATGACGCAGGTCTTGGGTTTGCCCGTGGCCGGGTCGATGTACTCATCACCGAAGAGGATCCGGGTCATCTCGACCGTATCCTGCGCCCGCTCTGCCGCGGTGACCGAGCCCATGTAGGGCTTGTCGCTGTACTTCATATGGCTGTAAACCATATCGAAGTGCCGCTTGTTGACCGGCAGGTCGACGGGCTCGCAAATGGTGCCGCCGGAATGATGGAGCCACGGGGAGGTGTACGCGAGCTTCACGAAATTGCGAAAATCCTCGATACGCGCGTAGCGACGGCCCTCATCGAGGCTGCGGATGAAAGGCGAGCCATAGGCCGGCGCGAACACGGTCCGCGCTCCACCGATCACCACGCTGCGCGCCGCGTTGCGCGCGTGCTGAGTGAATTCCCTCGGCGCCGAGCGCTGCACGATGGTGCGGCACATCCCCCGGGGGAAGCGCACCCGCTCACCCTGCACGTCGGCCCCGGCATCGCCCAGGATCTTGAGCGTCTCGGGATCATCGCGGAAATCGATGCCGATCTCCTGCAGGATGGTGTCCGCATTGTGCTCGAGCAGCTCCAGCCCCTCGGTCCCGAGCACCTCGTAGTACGGAATCTTGCGGGTGATATAAGGTACCGAGGCGTGGCTGCGCGCGGTGCGCGCGGCTCGCTTGGCATCGCGGCCGCTCGGGCGGCGCGACCGGGTGGCTTGAGCTTGCTGCTCATCCATGGGGACTCCCACGTTGAATGACGTGCCGTATGGGCGCTGCCGATAGTATGAGCGCTGGCCCTTGGCGTGGGATGACCGATTTGCGGCATCAACTTGCCCAGATCCGTCCCGCCGCCGCCACCTCGACCCGACGACGACCGGGCTTCGCGATCCGCAAGTCGCCGGCCCTGGTGCTCCTTTCCGGCCGGAGGGTCCAGGGAGGCATCCTGTGCCCCGATGTCGTTCCTGTACAAGAGCCCCGGCGCGCGCGTGCTCGTGAATGGCGTATCCAGGCGGCATCATTCGCCGCATTCGTCCCCATTGCCCTCCCAAGGACCCGACCATGCAACGCTTCTCCGGCCTGTCGCTCATCCGGCGGGGTCTTACCGGTCAGCGCGGCTGGCAGCCTCAATGGCGCCAGGCCGAGCCCAAGGCGGCCTACGACGCCATCATCGTCGGCGGTGGCGGCCATGGACTCGGTGCGGCCTTCTACCTGGCGAAGGAGCATGGCCTCACCCGTGTGGCGGTGGTGGAAAAGGGCTGGATCGGGGGCGGCAATACCGGGCGCAACACCACCATCATCCGCTCGAACTACCTGTTCGATGAGAGCGCTGCGCTCTATGACCACTCGGTGCAGCTGTGGGAGGGCCTCTCCCAGGTCCTCAACTACAACGTGATGTTTTCTCAGCGCGGCGTGATGATGCTTGCGCACACCGTCCACGACGTGCAGGTATCCCAACGGCACGTGCACGCCAATCGCGCCAATGGCGTCGACAACGAGTGGCTCACGCCCGAAGAGGCTCGCGCCATCTGCCCGCTGCTGCAGACCGATGACATCCGCTACCCGGTGCTCGGCGCGGCGTTCCAGAGGCGTGGCGGGACCGCCCGGCACGACGCGGTGGCCTGGGGCTTTGCCCGGGCGGCCAATGCCCTCGGCGTGGACATCATCGAGAACTGCGAAGTCACCGGCATCCGCCGCGACTCCCACGGCGCCGCCTGCGGGATCGAGACGACCCGGGGGTTCATCAGCGCACCCAGGATCGGGGTCTCGGCGGCCGGCCACAGCAGCGTCATCATGAAGATGGCGGGCGTCGAGCTGCCGATCGAGAGCTACCCGCTCCAGGCGCTGGTCTCCGAGCCCGTCAAGCCGATCTTCCCCTGCGTGGTGATGTCCAACACCATCCACGCCTACATCAGTCAGTCGGACAAGGGCGAGATGGTCATCGGCGCCGGAACCGATGCGTACACCTCGTACACCCAGCGCGGGGGGCTGCACATCAGCCGGCACGCGATCGAGGCGATCTGCGAGCTGTTCCCCATGTTCCGGCGGCTGCGGATGATGCGCAACTGGGGCGGCATCGTCGATGTGACGCCGGATCGCTCCCCCATCATCGCCAAGACCCCCGTCCCGGGGCTGTACGTCAACTGCGGCTGGGGCACGGGCGGGTTCAAGGCCACCCCGGGGGCGGCCCACCTGCTCGCCTGGACCATCGCCCGCGATGCGCCCCATCCGATCAACGCGCCCTTCACGATCGAGCGCTTCCGCGACGGCAACCTGATCGATGAAGCCGCCGCCGCCGCGGTGGCGCACTGAGCGGATACGGAGCCTTCGATGCTGCTGATCAACTGTCCCTATTGCGGCGAGCGCCCGGAGCTCGAGTTTGTCCACGGCGGACAGGCGCACATCGCCCGCCCCGCCAACCCCGCCGAGTGCTCCGACCAGCAATGGGCGGACTTCCTCTACCGGCGCGACAACATCAAGGGGCTCCACGCCGAGCGCTGGCGCCACACGCACGGTTGTGGCCGCTTCTTCAACGCCCTGCGGGACACGACGTCCGATCTCTTTCTGGCCACCTACAAGGTCGGCGAACAACCGCCGACCCAGGCGCAGCTGAAAGGGGCCACGGCATGAGCCAGGGACTCCGTACCGCCTCCGGCGGGCGCATCAATCGTGCCCGACCGGTGCGCTTCACCTTCGATGGCCGCGAGCTGCGCGGCTTCGAGGGCGACACCCTCGCCTCGGCGCTGCTCGCCAACGGCGTGCACCTCGTCGGGCGCTCTTTCAAATATCACCGCCCCCGCGGTGTGCTCACCGCCGGCTCCGAGGAGCCCAATGCGGTCGTGGCGGTCCGGCGCGATGCCGCCCGGGTCACGCCCAATCTGCGCGCCACCGAGGTCGAGCTGTACGAGGGGCTCGAGGCCCACAGCCAGAATCGCTGGCCGAGCCTCGAGCTCGATGCGGGCGCGATCAACGGTCTGCTCTCGCCGTTCATACCGGCGGGTTTTTACTACAAGACCTTCATGTGGCCTCGGCGCGCGTGGCAGCGGCTCTATGAGCCGAGGATCCGCGCCGCGGCGGGTCTTGGCCTTGCGCCCGAGCATCCCGACCCGGACAGCTACTCCAACCGCTTCGCCCACTGCGACGTGCTGGTCGTGGGCGCCGGGCCCGCGGGGCTCGCCGCCGCGCAGAGTGCCGCGGCGAGCGGCGCGCGGGTCATGCTCTGTGACGAGCAGCCCGAGCTCGGCGGCTCACTGCTCGGCGAGGCGGATCCGGGCGCATCGCTCGGCGAGAGCGGTCGCGAGTGGCTCGCGGGCACGATTCGCGGGCTGCTCGCCAACCCGCGCGTCACGGTGCTGACGCGAACCACCGCCTTCGGCTACTTCCCCCACAACCTGATCGGGCTCGAGCAGCGCCTGAGCGACCATCTCGCGCAGCCGGACCTGAAGCAACCGCGCGAGCGACAGTGGCAGGTCCGCGCCAGACAGGTGGTGCTCGCCACGGGTGCGATCGAGCGTCCGCTGGTATTTCCGGGCAACGACCGGCCCGGCGTCATGCTGGCCGGAGCTGTCAGAACCTATCTCAACCGCTACGGCGTCCTCGCCGGCGAACGCGCGGTGCTGATCACCACCCACGATGAAGCGTACCGCTCGGCACTGGATCTGCGGCGCGCCGGCGCGACAGTGACCATCGTCGATGCGCGCGACGGCGCCTCGAGCGAGCTGGCCGAGGCGGCCCGCCGCGAAGGCCTGACCGTTCACACCGCAACCACGGTCATCGGCACTCGCGGCAGGCTGCGCGTCAAGAGCGTCCAGATCCAGAAGCTCGATGCGCACGGGCAGGCGCGAGGTGCGACCGAGCGCATCGACTGCGATCTGGTGCTGATGTCAGGCGGTTACACGCCCAGCGTTCATCTTTTCTCGCAATCGCGCGGCAAGCTCGCCTGGAGCGAGGGGCTGCAGGCCTTTCTGCCGGCGGAATCGCCGGAGAGAGTCCGGTGCGCGGGCGCTTGCCGGGGTGTGTTTTCAGCCGCCGCGGTCCGCAGCGACGGAGAGAGCGCCGGAGCCCAGGCCGCCCGAGATTCAGGCCTCACGGTGAACACCGTGATCGGCGAGCCGCAGCCCGTGCAGAGCTCGGGCGCGGCCGCGCCGGGCGATCTGCCCCAGCCCGGGGGCGAGCCCGCCGCCAAGGCCTTCGTCGACTGGCAGAACGACGTCACCTCCCGCGATCTGCTGCTCGCCGCCCGCGAGGGCTTCCGCTCCATCGAGCACGTGAAGCGCTACACCACCACCGGCATGGCGACCGATCAGGGCAAGACCTCGAACCTCAACGCGCTCGCCATCGTGGCGCGCCAGCTGGGCAAGTCGATTCCCGAGGTGGGTCTCACCACCTTCCGTATGCCCTACACACCGGTGACCTTCGGCAGCTTCGCCGGGTACTCGCGCGGTGAGCTCTTCGATCCCATCCGCACGACCCCCATCCACGACTGGGCGGCGCGTCAGGGCGCGGTGTTCGAGGACGTCGGGCTGTGGAAGCGCGCCCGCTACTTTCCCCGCAACGGCGAGAGCCTGCACGCCGCCGTGGCGCGCGAGTGCCAGGCCGTACGCTCCGGCTGCGGCCTGTTTGACGCCTCGACACTCGGTAAGATCGAAGTGGTCGGCAAGGACGCCGTGACATTCATGGAGCGGCTGTACGTCAACGGCTGGACGAACCTCGCCGTCGGGCGGTGCCGCTACGGCATCCTGCTGCGCGACGATGGCTTCATCTACGACGACGGCGTCGTCGCTCGCATCGCCGAAGACCGGTTTCACGTGACGACCACCACCGGGGGCGCGGCCCGGGTGCTCGCCATGATGGAGGACTACCTGCAGACCGAATGGCCGGATCTCAGCGTCTGGCTGAGCTCGACCTCGGAACAGTGGTCTGTCATCGCTCTGCAGGGACCGCGCGCGCGGCAAGTGCTCGAAGCCCTGGTGCAGGATGTGGATCTGTCCGCGGCCGCCCTGCCGCACATGGGTGCGGCGACGGGCCGCATCTGCGGTATTCCCATGCGGCTCTTCCGCGTGAGCTTCACGGGTGAGCTCGGATTCGAGATCAACGTACCGGCGGACTATGGCCTGGCGGTCTGGGAGGCGATCCACGCCGCGGGTGAGCCGCATGGAATCACCCCGTATGGCACCGAGACCATGCACGTGCTGCGCGCCGAGAAGGGTTTTGTCATCGTAGGTCAGGACACCGACGGCACGGTGACCCCGGATGACGCCGGACTCACCTGGGCGATCGGCAAACAGAAACCGGATTTCGTCGGCAAGCGCGCGCTCGAGAGGCCGGCCATGCACTCCCCGGAGCGCAAACAGCTGGTCGGCCTGCTCACCGCGCAACCCCATGTCGTGCTCACGGAAGGCGCGCAGATCGTGCTGGATGCGCGGGCGACGCCGCCCACCCTCCCCATCGGCCACGTCACCTCCTCCTATTACAGCGCGACACTGGGCCGGTCCATCGCGCTGGCACTCGTGCGCGCCGGCCGCTCGCGCATGGGACAGACGCTGTATGTGCCGATGCCCGGCGGAAACCTGGCCGTTCAAGTCACCTCGCCGGTGTTCTACGATCCGAAGGGGAGTCGCCTCAATGCGTGATCTATCCGCCGCCCGCCAGGGGCCGTACATCGCAGCGAGTCCTCTCGTGCGCCCCCTGCCGCCCGCGACGCGTCTGCTGCTGCGGGGCAACTCCGAAGTCATGGCGGCGGCCCTGGGCGCGCTCGGCCTGGAGTTTGCCGAAACGGCCTGCCGGGCCGCCTCGGCATCGGGGCGCTCGGCGCTGTGGCTGGGACCCGATGAGCGGTTGCTGCTCGCCCCGCAGGGAGCATTCTCCGAGGTGTTCGAGCTGCTGCGCGCAGCGCTCGCCGGCCGGCCGCATTCCCTCGTCGATGTCAGTCACCGCCAGTGCGCGCTCGAGGTGAGCGGTCCCCAGGCGGGGCTCCTGCTCAATTGCGGCTGCCCGCTCGACTTCGATCCGGCCGCCTTCCCGGTGGGCATGTGCACCCGCACGGTGCTCGGCAAGGCGGAGATCGTCCTCTGGCGTACCGCCGAGCACCGCTTTCACCTGGAGGTCTGGCGCTCATTCGCCCCTTACGTCTCGAAGGTCCTGGCGCTGGCCGCCCGCGAGCTCACCCCCTGAGCGCGGATCAGGTCTTCAGACGATAGCCGGTGCGGAAGATCCACCAGACGATGGCGAGGGACACCGCGAGAAATACCGCGGTCATGCCGAGGCTCACTCCGACATTGACGTCGGCGATACCATAGAAGCTCCAGCGAAAGCCGCTGACCAGATAGACCACCGGATCGAACAGCGCCACCGTGCGCCAGGGGGGCGGCAGCATGTTGATCGAGTAGAAGCTGCCGCCGAGAAAGGTGAGCGGCGTCACGATGAGCAGCGGCACGATCTGCAGCTTCTCGAAGCCATCGGCCCAGATGCCGATGATGAAGCCGACCAGGCTGAAGGTCGCCGCCGTCAACACGAGAAACGCCACCATCCACAGGGGATGCAGCAGCTTCAGAGGCACGAACAGCCTCGCGGTGATGAGGATGATCACCCCCAGGATCACCGACTTCGTCGCCGCGGCGCCGGCGTATCCCAGCACGATTTCCACCGACGAGACGGGCGCGGAGAGGACCTCGTAGATCGTACCCGTGAAGCGGGGGAAGTAGATGCCGAAGGAGGCGTTTGCGATGCTCTGTCCTAGCAGCGAGAGCATCACCAGGCCCGGCACGATGAACGAGCCGTAGCCGACGCCCCCCACGCTCTGGATGCGCGACCCGATCGCTGCGCCGAACACCACGAAGTAAAGCGAGGTGGAGATCACTGGCGAAATGATGGTCTGCGTCACCGTGCGCCGCGCACGGGCCATTTCAAACTTGTAGATCGCGCGGACCGCTTCCAGGTTCATTTCGATGGCCTCACCAGACTGACGAAAATGTCCTCGAGCGAGCTCTCGGTCGTCCCGAGATCGGTGAACTCGATACCCGCATCGCGCACCCGGTCGAGGAAGCCGCCGACCCCGTCGCGCACATCCCTGGCGTCATAGATGTACGTCAGCTCGCCACCGTCGCCCGAGAGCTCGAGCCGCCAGCCCTCGAGCGCCGGGGGCACCTGGGCAAGCGGCCGGCGCAGCCGCAACGACAGCCGCTTGCTGCCGAACTCGCGCATCAGATCCGCCTTGTCCCTCACCAGCACGAGCTCTCCTTTGTTGATCACTCCGACCCGATCGGCCATCTCCTCGGCCTCCTCGATGTAATGGGTGGTGAGGATCACCGTGACGCCCTCGCCGCGCAGCCGGCTGATGAGCTGCCACATGTCGTGCCGCAGTTCGACATCCACGCCGGCTGTCGGCTCATCCAGGAACAGAACGCGCGGCTCGTGCGCGAGCGCCTTGGCGATCAGCAGGCGGCGTTTCATGCCGCCCGAGAGCGTCATGATCCGGCTATTGCGCTTATCCCACAGCGACAACGCGCGGAGCACGCTCTCGAGGTGGGTCGGATTGGCTCGCAACCCGAACAGGCCGCGGGTGAATGACACCGTGTTCCACACCGACTCGAAGGCATCGGTCGTGAGCTCCTGCGGCACGAGGCCGATCAGCGAGCGCGCCCTGCGCCAGTCACGCCCGATGTCGTGTCCGTCCACCATCACGCGGCCCGAGCTCGCCCGGACGATTCCGCAGACGATGCTGATCAGCGTGGTCTTGCCCGCTCCGTTGGGTCCGAGCAGGGCGAAGATCTCACCGCGGCGGACGGCGAGGTCGATGCCCTTCAGCGCGATGAAGCCCGAAGAGTACGTCTTCGAGACACCGGAAATCTCGATGATGTCATCCATCTTCCTAGCATAGCCGCAGGCGCCGGTCCGCTGCACGGCTTGCTCGATGCCCGGCCGCGGCCGCCGCGCGGTCCGTCGCAGGCCCCTCTCACGGAGGATTGACAGGGCGACGCCGGGGACACCAGAGTGCAGGATGATCTCCGCCAAGTCGGTCACCTTCAGCATCTGCGGCCAAACCGTCGCGTGCCGCCCCGACCAGACCCTCCTCGAAGCGGGCGAGGCGGCCGGCGTACCCCTGCCGAGCAACTGCCGGGACGGTACCTGCGGCAAATGCCGCGCCCGGCTCGTCTCGGGCCGAGTCGACATGCGGCACCAGGGGGGCATCCTCCCGCGCCACATCGAGCGCGGCTACATCCTCACCTGCTGCAGCCGCCCGCTGACCGATGTGGTGATCGAGCGCTGAGGGGCGCGCACGCCCTGCCGCGTGCACTCCGGGCGCGCCGCGCCGCAAGCCCGCCGCCGTTGACTCGAGGCCTCACCGGGACTACAAACATGGGCCACCCGCCGGCGGTCGATCCGGCAGCGGAGCCTTTCAGGGGGAAGCGATGCGCCTACTCGGCAATCTCGTCTGGTTCGTCTTCGGCGGCTTCATCATGGGGCTCGGCTGGTGGCTGGCGGGCCTGATCGCCGCGCTCACCATCATCGGCATCCCCTACGCCATCGCGGCCTTTCGCATCGGAACATTCTCCTTCTGGCCGTTCGGCAGGGAAATCCTCGACACACCGGGAAGCGGTGAAGCCGGCAGGCTCCTCTCACTCATCGGCAACATCGTCTGGATCCTCTTCGGCGGCCTGTGGCTCGCCCTGGGGCATCTCATCTGGGCGCTGCTTCTCGCCGTGACCATCATCGGCATTCCCTTCGCCGTGCAGCACCTGAAGCTCGCCCATCTCTCCCTCACGCCCTACGGCAAGACCATCGTCACACGGCACGTCGTATGAGCCATCATGTCGCGGGCCGCTCGAGCATCGCCACGTTGACGTCGGTACGCAGCTCGAAGCCGAGCGATCGATAGAGCGCAATCGCCGGAGAGTTGGTTTTCCAGGCATGCAGGAACGGCCGCTCGCCGCGGGCCTCGATGCCGGCCGCGACCACCGCGGAGAGTCTGCGAGCGAGTCCCCTGCCCCGGAAATCCGGGTGCGTGCATACCCCGCTCACCTCGGTGTAGCCCGGGAACCGGAAGCGCTCGCCGGCCATGGCGGCAAGCCGCCCCTCGATGCGGATACCCCTGAATCCTCCCATCACGTGCGTGCGCGCCAGAAACGGTCCCGGCTCGGTGAGCATCGCCAACGCCAGCATCTCAGGGGCATCCGCGTCGGTGAGCCGGATGATGTCCTCCCCGGCCACGGCGCTCTGACTGCGGGCGGCCACCATCTGCACGCCCACGGCCGATCTGACCAACGAGAGCTGCGGCGGCAGGGCGACGGTTGGAGCCTGAAGGACATACACCGATTCGCCCGGGCTCACGAGCGCCGCGAGAGCAAGCAAGGCCTGCGGAGAATCGTCGCGGGCGGATGCGAACAGATGCACGTCGGGGAGATATCGGCGCGCCAGCGCGCCGCCGATCGACAGCGCCGCCTGGTGGGTGGTGAGGCTGGCCCATGCGGGCCGGTCGAGAGGATTCATGCGCGCCACGCTCGCGGCAGGACGATTGACCCGGGCACGGAAGTATATCCGCCCTGCCCCCGCCTGGCCCCGCACGCCAGACGTCCGGTCCCGGTCTCCGGCGGCGCCGCAGGATTTTTGAGATCGAATCACTTCCTCGGGCGACGCGGATGCCGGTAGGATGCGCGCCCATGCGCCCGCTCAGCCTCCTGCGATTCCTCGCCCTGTTCCTTCTGATGGCGCCGCTCGCGGTTCCGGCCGGCGCGGCAATCGGCGGCTGGTCGACGCCCGTCGGGCTGTGGTCACCGCTCGACCACTCCGGCAAGCCGCGCGGACTGATCGCCATCTACGAGAATGGCGGCTTGTACTACGGGCGCATCGAGCCGCTCTCGCCCACGGATGACCGCTCGGCGCGTTGTACGCACTGCACCGGCCGCCGCAAGGATCAGCCCCTCGACGGCTTGCTGCTTATGCGCCACCTGCGCTACCGCAATGGCGAATACATCGGCGGGGACATCCTCGATCCCCGCACCGGCCGGATTTACGGTTGCGAGCTGCGCCTCATCGACGGCGGCCGCAAGCTCGTGATGCGCGGCTACCTCGGCATCCCACTTCTCGGGCGCTCCGAGGTCTGGCAGCGCATGCAGGGCCAGCCGGGCGTCAAGGTCTGGCCGGTACCCGGGGCCTGACCGGTCGTGGATTGAATCCAGGCCCTTGAGACCGGGTCTTCCGGTCTGTACATTTCACCAGCGAGCCGCGGGCCCCTGGCGCTCCGGCACCTCCACTCTTTTCTTTCGAGCCGCTCCGAGCGAGGGCGGCAGGGACCGCGCTGATGAAAATCTATTCCTGGAACGTCAACGGCATCCGCTCCGTCACCAAGAAGGGCACGCTGCAGAGCTTCATCAAGACTCACCGGCCCGACATCCTGTGCCTGCAGGAGACCAAGGCCGAGCGGGGCCAGGCCGACATCGACTTGAATGGCCACGGCTACCAAGAGTACTGGAACTCGGCGGTCAAGAAAGGCTACTCGGGCACGGCCGTTTTCACGCGCAGCGAGCCGCTCTCGGTCATGAACGGCTTCTCCGCCGACATCGCCCACCAGTACAAGTTCACCGACCGCGAGGGACGCGACAGCCTCGAGGAGGGGCGCGTGATCAGCGCCGAGTATTCCCGGTTCTACATCGTCACCGTCTATACCCCCAACGCGAAGGACGACCTCAGTCGGCTCGACCTGCGCCACAAGCACTGGGATCCGGCCTTCCTCGCCCACTGCAAGCAGCTCGAGAAGAAGAAGCCGGTGGTGTTCTGCGGCGATCTCAACGTCGCGCACACCGAGCTCGATCTCGCCAATCCAGGCCCCAATCGCGGCAAGAAGGGCTTCACGGACGAGGAGCGGGAGGGCTTCCAACATTTCATCGACGCAGGATTCGTCGATACTCTGCGCCTGTTCAAGGACGGCAAGGGCCACTACACCTGGTGGAGCCATTTCGCCAACTCCCGCGCCCGCAACGTGGGATGGAGAATCGATTACGTGCTCGTCTCCCAGGCCTTGCGCAAGGCCGTCAAGGCCGCCGAGATCCACGCCGACATCATGGGCAGCGATCACTGCCCGGTGAGCATCACGCTCGATGACTGATGCGGCCGGCGGCGGGCGGACGCCGCCCTTGACATGTATCAACACCGCGGCGGCGCCTCCTTCGTAGAATCCCGGCGGGCCGCCTCGAGGCGGTCATGGGAGCGGAGACTGACTGATGCCGCAATGGTTCGAAGCGGGCCGGATCGGGGACATCGCCGAGCGCGACTGGACGGTGCTCATCGTCAATGGCACCGATGTCGCGGTGTTCCATCTCGATGGCGAGTACTACGCCATCGAGGATGTGTGCTCGCACTACGGCAGTCCGCTCTCGACCGGATGGCTCGAAGGCGATCACATCGTCTGCCCGCGCCACCTGGCCGAATTCTGCGTGCGCACCGGCTCGGTCCGCAAAGCGCCCGCGCACGAGCCGGTGCACAGTTTCCCGGTGCGTGTCCGCGCGGGGATCATCGAGGTCTGTGACGATCGCCCGGGAAGCTGCGATTGACCGGACCGCGACCCGGCCCGCTGCGGCTCCCGCAGGACTGACGCCGCCCGTCAGACTGCGCCGTCTGCGGCCGCCGCATCGCCGGGCGCCTCCCCGAGCTGAGACTTCATGAACGCGATCTCGCGCTCACGGATCGCCGCGAGCAGCGGCTCGGCGCTCGGCATGCCCGCGAATGCGCCAAAGCCACGCTCGATGAAATCCTGCATTGTGCCGAAGCCCAGGATGCGCGCCGGCGTGCGCGCCGCGCGCAGCGCCACCCCCACCAGAGGGATACGGACCGCCCGATCGAGCCGCCCGCCGACCTCCAGAATCAGCTCGATCTGTCGTCGACGCGCCGCGGGCCGGGCGACTTCGCGGTACGCCCGCGCGTAGGAGGCTGCCGTGACCGGACCTGGCGCGAGGCGCTCTGCCATCGCGAGATCGAGCTCCTCGCTCAGCACCTCGAGCTCGATCGCGAGGATCAGGATCTCCAGTGCCGAGAGCGGCAGCGTGCGTCGCAGCGCGCCCCAGGCGCGCGTAAGCTCCGTATCGCGGCGGGCGAAGTCCTGCGGCCCGTAGAGATCGCTCAGGAAGAAGCCGACGGCTGCAGCGGTCACCGCACCGGCGCGCAGGTCCGCATACGTTCGCTCGAGCCGCTGCGCCTGCCACGCCTGGAGCCGTCGCATCCGCTCGGCCAGCGCCGGATCGGCGGCGATCCGCGAATCGAGCTGCGCCTTGCGCTCGAGCAGGCGGTCGGTCTCGATGCGGGAGCGCGCCTCGCTCAATTGCGCAGCTCCGCAACGATCCCCTCGAGGACGGCCGGCGCGCTCAACAGACTCAAATGCCCAAGGCCGCGCAGCTCGATCAAGCGGGCGCCGCGAATGGCCGCGCTGGTCGCGGGCGCGATGAGATTGTCATCGAGACTGTAGAGACTCGTCAGCGGCACGCCGAGCCGCCCCTCCTGCAGCCCGTTGAGCTCGAGCAGCCACGGGGATCCGCGGCACATCTGCCGGGTGCTCGGCCAGCCGAATCGGCAGGCGATCTCGGTGCCATGATGGGGCGTGCCGAGCGTGATGATCCGCCCGATCACCCCGGGGTTGGCGATGCGCGCCGCCGCACGGGCCACCAGGCCCCCCATGCTGTGCGCGACGATCACCACCGGCCGGCCGCTCGCACGGAGTCCCTCGATCTGCTCGAGCAGCGCTTGGGCGAGTGCGTCGATATCGGCAAAGGGCGGCTCGAGATTCACCGCATCTACGCGCTCGATGCCGGCGGCACGCAGCGCCGCAAGCAGCGGTCGCCATATGGCGCGATTGCAGGCGATGCCGTGCACCAGGATGACCTGCGCCGGCGGAGCACTCGGGCGCCCGGCCACGCGATCGAGCCACGCCAGGACCGGCTCGGCGGCCATGCGAAAGAGCATGAGCTCGAACTGCATCGCTTCCAGGCAAAGGATCCGCAGCACCATCACAATCGCCGCACGGCTCCCGTCCGAGCGCGCGCCGCGGCGCGCCACCACGAGCGAGACTGCGACCAACGTCACGGACATGCCCATCCAGGCCGCGGCGCCGGCCACCAGGGCTGCCCCGGGCGCTGCGAGGAACGCTGCCGCACAGACTCCCACCGCCCCCGCGGCGAGCAGACGCGCCGCGAGCACGATCCTCCAGAACCGCGCCGCCACGGCCGCTATCCGCCACCCAGCCCGGCGAGCACACTGTCCAGGCGATTGAGGGCACGCCCGAGCCGGCGCGCGACCCGTCGGGTATCGAGGCTCCTCTCGCGCACCGCGGTCGAGAATTTCCGCTCATGGTCGCTCAGGCGGCTCATGTCGAGATCGAGTCCGTGACGGCGCAGGATCGGGGCGAGCGCATCGGCCTGCGAGCGCAAATCGCGCCGGGTGCGCTGGTAGGCGTGATCGGTGAGCTCACGGCGGCCCGAGTAGCGGAACACGTTCGTGAAGAACAGCTTCTCATCGTGCCGGTCCGGCTCGAGCAACAGGACATCGGCGTGCGGAAAGCGCGCACCGTAGTTCGCCATGCCCACCTGCATGCGCGAATGGATGAGCGAGCGGAACGTCTGGCCGAGAACCGCGGGCAGCCCGCGCGAGGCGAGGTTGACTGGGACCTCCCCCGTGGCCTGCGAGGCATCGAAAGGAACCAGCGGGTTGATGCAGATCGCCAGGCTGCAGCCGGCCTCGAGAGCCAGCGAGGCATGCATGGTGCGGATGAGTGCGCCATCGACATAATCGCGACCGTTGATTTTCACAGCCGGGTACAGGCCCGGGAGGGCCGCGCTCGCCACGACGGCGCGCGAGATGGGCACCCGATCGTGCCGCGGGGTTCCAAAGGACACCGACTCGCCTGTGTTGAGATCAGTGGCCACCACGTAGAGACGGTGTGCGAGCTTGCGGAAGCTGTCCGTGTGGCCTTCGGAGCTGAATGCGGCGCGCAGGTAGTGCTCGAGGTGGCTGTTGTCAAAGAGCGCGCTCGGCATGAGCCTGCCGAGCGCATCGACCGCGGCGGGCCACTCCGCGCCGAGCGGATTGCGGGCGTACTGGCGGGCGATGTCCGCGAGCACCTGCGGAATCAGCGCGATCCTCTGTCCGTACTCGGCGAGCGCCGGTCGCATGGCCACCGCCGTGGCAAACGGAATCGCCGTCGATTCATCGTGGATGAACGTCGTGCCGAGGCTCGTGGTATCGAACCCGTTGGCGAGGCCCGCGGCCACCAGGGCGCCGGAGCTCACCCCGACATAGACATCGAAGTCGGTGAGCGAGCGGCCGACGATCGACTCCCCGAGCGCGTGCAGTGCCCCGATCTCGTAGAACGCCCCGAGAGGCCCGCCGCCGGCGAGCGCGACCGCAAGCTTCCCCGTGCCCGCGCGCTCCCGCGAGGCACGCCTCGCGCGCGCGGGCTCGATGGTGAGCATCGTGCCTCAGTGCGCCGGCGCAGAGGCCGATTTGCGCCCAGAGGCCCGCGGGCCCACCGACCTGCGCGTACGCCGCGCCAGCTGCTCGATATTGGCGTTGAGCGCATCGACCCGCTTGCTCAAGGCCGCGAGTTGCTCCGCGCTCGGCACTCCGAGCTGCGTCAGCGCCCGGTGCACGCGCGTCTGGAAGATCTTCTCCAGCCCCTCGAGCGCATCGGCCGCCTGGCCGCGAACCTGGCCGATGCCCGCGCTCACCTTGGCCCGTGCGTCGCCGATCAACTCCTGCAACGCCTGCTCCGCGGCGCCGCGCTGATCGGAATGAACGCGGGCCCCCTCGGTCACGAGCTCTTCGAAGAGTCGGGGGGCGCCGCTGCGCGCCCGCGCGGCCGCGCCGAGACCGGCGAGATAGATCTGATGCAGCGCATTCACCATCGTGGCCGGCGCGCGAGCAGCAGCGCTGCGCCGGCTCTTGCGGGACTTGCTCCGGGATGCCATGCCAAACCCCTTTTGCGGCCGCGGCCGCATATGCGTATTTACCCGAGTGGGCACCAGATGCCCGCCTCGTACTATAGGAGGGGAATTCGATCGGCTGGATTCGTACTTGCCACACCCGGTACCGTCATGCATCGAGGAAACACTCCGGCTCGCGCCCGAGGCGGCACCTCCCGCGCCGAGCCGCATCAGCGGCTGCACCAACGCTGGACCCGCCTGCACCTGACCGATCGCGAGCCCTGGCCCGATGAGCACTTCGTCGGCGCCCTGGCCGCGGGCCACGCCGGTCTTGCCTCCTGGCTCGCGACGCACGGAGGCGCTGCGGGCGTGGCGCGGGTTCTGCAGGAGGCGTGGAACGAATTTCATGACGGCGAGTTCAGCCGCGCGAAGAGGCTCGGTGAGGCGCTCGGCGTCTTTGGCGCCGTGGTGGCCGACAAAGCGGTCGCGGTCGACTCGCTTTATTCCAAGCGAAGCGAAGCGGAACTCCTGAAGGCGCTGGAGTCGGCCATCGGGCGAGCCGAGCGCGCCGTCTCCGAGCTTCCCAACCAACCCAACACGCAATACACCCTGGCGTTGCTTCTCGGGCGCTACAGCCAGCGCATCTCGATCGTGAAGGCGCTCGCGGCCGGCCTGGCGGGCCGCGTGCGCCAGCACCTGGAGCGCGCGCTCGCCCTCGAGCCGCGGCACGCCGAGGCGCATCTCGCATTCGGGCTCTTCCATGCCGAGATCGTCAGCAAGCTCGGCTCGCTCGCCGCAAGCCTCGCCTACGGCGCCTCGCAGCGCGAAGCGCTCAGTCACTTCAGACAGGCGCTCGCGCTCGCCCCGCTCTCGCCCATCGTGCACATGGAGTTCGCGCACGGGCTGATGCTCCTCGATCCGGCCCGCTATCGCGAGCAGGCCGAGAGACTCTACCGCGACGCCGCCGAATGCGAGCCCGCCGACGCCATGGAGAGGCTCGATGCCGAGCGGGCCAGGGGCGGGCTGCGTTGAGCGCTAGGCATCGAGCGCGGCGCCACCGAGCAGCACGAGCAGCACCAGCCGCTCGAATTCCGAGGCGAGCAGCCCGACCAGCCGTTGCGGCTCCGGGATCAACTCGCGATCGGCCATGACGCCATACTGCACTCGTCCGCGGTAGGTGAACATGCTGACGCCTGCGCCAACGCTGCCGGACTGCGGCACCCAGAACAGCACCTCGGTGATGCTGCGGCCGGCAAGCGTGAGCGCCGCGGCGGGGCCGGGCAGATTGGAGGCGACCAGGCTCACCTTCGCGCTGAGCAGGTCGAGTGCGTACTCTTCCACCGCCGAGGGCAAATTCCCGAGGAGCGACAGCAGCCCGAACGTGGCGAGCGCCTGAGGAGAGCCTTTGAGCGCCTTGATGGCCGCACGCACGGTGTACAACCGCTCGAGCGGGTGGCGCACGCCGATCGGCAGCTCAACGAGCACCAGGCCGAACCGGTTGCCGAGCGAGGTGTCGGGCGGCCCCCCGGGCGCACCCTGCTTGAGGTTGACGGGAACCGCGGCCCGGATCGTCAGCCCCTCGACCGGCTCGCCTTCTGCCTCGAGGTAACGTCCGAGGGCCCCCGCCAGAGTCGCGATCAGCACATCGTTCACGGTGCAGCCGAGGCACCGGCCGATCGTGTGCACTTCCTCGAGCGAGAGCGCCTGCGCCCAGGCGAGGCGACGCACTCCCGAGAGATCACGCCGCAGCCGCGTGGGTGGATCGTCGGACAGCGTTGCGAGACGCATCAGCTCGACGCCGATCCCGAGCGCCTGTTGGGCGAGACCCACCGCCTGCGCCGGCCGCAGCGCGTAGTGCACTCCCGCCTCGATCAGCTCCGCGCCCGAACGAAGGACGTCGTGCGCCGTCTGCGGTGCGGGCACCGAGACCGCACCCGAGATGTCATGGTCCGCGAGCGACAGCAGAACCTTGACCAGTGCGATGCCATCGGCATAACAGTGGTGGATGCGCACGATGAGGGCGCTACCGCCCCGATACCGCTCGATCAGGTGAAATGACCAGAGCGGCCGTCCGGGCGCAAACGGGCTGCTGGCGAGCTCGCCCGCCAATGCCTCGAGCTCCCGCTGACCACCCGGTTCGGGCAACGCGGCCGAGAGGAGGTGATCGTCGAGATCGAAGGTGGGTGTCTCGAGCCAGCTGCCACCGAGCGTGTCGGCGGCCGGCCGCGTGCGAAAACGGGCGAAGGCGAGGAATCGCCGCTCGATGAGCTCCCGGAGCGGCTCGCGCCCGATCGGCTCACCGAGCACGATCAAGCCCACGATGGTCATCGGGTTGGCCGGCTGATCCATCAGCAGCCACGCCCGATCGACGCCTGACATGCGCTCGGCCGACATGCGCGTAGTGTCGCGCGAGTCGCGGGAGCTGTGCCCCTCGGTTTGCCACGATACGAGCGCGGCGCATGAGCGGCGTAGCGTGTGCATCTCAAGACAGCGCCTGGCGCTCGACGCATGACCTATTTCATCACCGGTGGAACCGGGTTCATCGGACAGCGGCTCATCACGCGGCTCGCCGTCCGGGGCGAGCCGATCCACCTGCTCGTGAGGCCCGCTTCCGCGAAGCGCTTCGAGCGCTTGCGCGCGGCGTGCGGGGCGGCGGGTCGGCTGCTCATTCCGATCGAGGGGGATCTCGGCGCCGAGCGGCTCGCGGTCGCAGCCTCGGAACGGGAGAGACTCCGGGGCAGGATCGGGCATTTCTTCCACCTGGGGGCGCTGTACGATCTTGGCGCGCAGACTGCGCCCCTCGAGCAGGCCAACGTGCTCGGCACACGCAATGCGCTCGCGCTCGCGCAGGAGCTCGGGGTGGGCTGCTTTCACCACATGAGTTCCATCGCGGTCGCCGGCCGATACCCGGGAGCCTTCACGGAGGAGATGTTCGAGGAGGTTGGGGATTTGTCACATCCCTACTTCCGCACCAAACACGAGGCCGAAGCGCTGGTGCGCGGCACCTGCCGCAGCCCGTGGCGCATCTACCGGCCAGGCATGGTCGTCGGGGACTCGAGCACCGGCATCATGGACAAGATCGACGGCCCCTATTATTTCTTCAAGATCATCCAGCGGGTACGCGACACCCTGCCCCGCTGGATCCCATTGTTCGGTCTCGAGGGCGGACACATCAATCTCGTGCCGGTGGATTTCGTGGCCACCGCGCTCGATCATCTGGCCCACCTTCCCGGCGAGGACCGCCGCTGCTTCCATCTGACCGATCCCCTGGACAGACGAATCGGCGCCGTGCTCAATGTGTTGGCCGACGCCGCCCACGCGCCGCGCATGACCCTGCGGCTCGAGCCGGCGCTCATCGAGACGCTCACCTCCCTGACGGGCGCGACTCATGGCGCCCTGCAACCGCTGCGGCGGATGCTCGCGCAGCTCCTCGACGATCTCGGCGTCCCGGCTCCGGTGCTGGATCTGCTCGACTACCCGACCGCCTTCCCCGCCGGTCGCGCGACGGAACTCCTGGCGCGCGCGGACATTCGCGTACCGCCGCTCGAGGAGTACGCCTGGCGCCTATGGGATTACTGGGAGCGCCAACTCGACCCGGACCGTCCCGGCCGGCAGCGCCTCGCCGAAACGGTCCGCGGCAAGACGGTACTCGTCACCGGCGGGTCCGCGGGGATCGGCCGGGCGACGGCGCTGCGCCTCGCCGCCGCGGGCGCGAAGGTGCTCGTGGTGGCGCGCGATCCGATCAAGCTCGAGGCGGCGGTCGCGGCGATCCGCGCCATGGGAGGAGAGGCGGCCGCTTATGCGTGCGATCTCACCGACGCTGAGGCCTGCACCGCGCTCATCTCACGGCTGCTCACCGAGCAAGGCCAGATCGACGTGCTCATCAACAACGCGGGGCGCTCGATCCGCCGGGCCATCGAACACACCTACGACCGCCTGCACGACTACGAGCGGCTGATGCGGATCAACTATCTGGCCGCGGTGCGCATCACTCTCGGCCTTCTGCCAACGATGGCCGCGCGTGGCAGCGGACACATCATCAGCATCTCCTCCATCGGGGTATTGAGCAATGCCGCCCGTTTCGCGGCATATAACGCCTCCAAAGCCGCATTGGAGGCGTTCACACGCTGCGCCGCCGCGGAGTACCGTGAACGGGGCGTGCGCTTCACGGTGATCAACCTGCCGCTCGTGCGCACGGGCATGGTGGCCCCGACCCACCTCTATCGGCGCGTCCCGCTGTTGAGTCCCGAACAGGCCGCGGACCTCGTGTGCGAGGCGGTGGTGCGCCGTCCCGTGCGCCTGGCGACACCCCTCGGCAGGCTCGCGCAGTTCGTCGAGACACTCGCTCCCGAGCTCAACCGCGCCGTCATGAGCGAGAGCTATCGGCTGTTCCCGGAGTCGGAGGCCGCCGGCGGCGCGGCCGGAGCGGAGGAGAGTCTGCCCTCCGAAGCGGCGGCCTTCGCGGCTCTGCTGCATGGACTGCGCCGCTGACCGCCACGGACGGCACTCAGTGCGGGTATAGCTCGGCCGCCTTCTGCTCGGCCGCCACCGCCGCCTGATTCTGTCCCTGGGCCCGCAGCGAGGCGGCAATCAGCCCCCAGGCCGAGGCTTGCACGCCCGGATCGCCGTCCGCGAGATACAGCGCCTTGCGCGCCATGCCATAGGCCTGCGCGGGATTCCGGGCGGCGAGGCTCTCTTTGCCCAAGGCGATCCACACCAGGGGATTGCGCGGCTCGATGGACAGGGCCCGCTCCAGAGTCTGTGCAGCCAGGCCGTAATTGCCGCTGCGCTCCTGGCCCTGCGCGATGCTCACCAGCGAGGCCGCCGCGGGACCGAGCTCGAACTGCCGCGCGGCAGGTGGCGGCACCCCGGGGGCGGACGGCGGTATGGATTGCGTGGGCGGCGCCGATTGCCAGGAGGACTGCGGCGGCTCGATGGCACCGCGCCGGGCCGAGCGCGGTCCTGGGCCGCCCGCCGTCCCCGCCAGCGGAGGACCGAAGACCGCGCAGCCCGACAGGGCGGTCGCGCACAGGATCACCAACATCGTTCCAGAGCGGCAATGAGCGCGTGTCACAGAACCCCTCCAGTGAGGTTGCATCCGGGCATGGCGGGCAGTTGTGTCCCCGTTGGTACCGCGACTTCCACCGCCATGAGCCCATCGCAGGTCGGCGTGGTCTGAAGTCCGGTTGAAAAATCGATCCAGGTGTCGGTGAGCCCCTCGGGCGGCGGCATGCTGAGCGGCAGCGTGCCGATCGAGGCCATGATGCGCGCCCACACCGGCACCGCCCCCATCTCACCGGTGAGGCCGGTCGGCTGATTGTGATCGTAGCCGATCCAGACGACCACGAGGTTGCTGCCCGAGAAGCCCGCGAACCAGCTGTCGCGGTCGTTCTGTGACGTGCCGGTCTTGCCCGCCGTCGTCAGCCCGGGCGGCAGGATGCGCGTCGCCGGCTCGCCCGTGCCGTGCTGCACCACCTGCTCCATCATGGTGGTGATCTGGTAGACATCGGAGGGGGGTGCGACCTGGGTGACCTGCAGCGGAAAGGCCTTCAATGGCTTGCCATCCGCGCTGACCACCGCCTGCACCGCGCGCAGCGGGGTGAGGAAGCCCCCATTGGCGAGCCCGTTGTACAGCTGCGCCACCTGAAACGGGGAGAGGTCGCTCGCGCCAAGCAGCATCGAAGGCAACTGCCGCTGCGGCGGCATGCCGAAACGTTCCAGCGTCCGCGCCACGCTGTTGAGGCCGACGCTCATGCCGAGGTTTACCGTGGCGTCATTGAGCGAATCGGCGAGCGCGCGCACCAGGGGCACCGGACCCAGGTCGGTGCGTGTGTAGTCCTTCGGGCGCCAGTACCGCCCGTTGGCGAGCTTGATGGCGACCGGCACGTCCTGAATGATGGAGGCCGGATTGTAGTTGCCCGTCTCGAGCGCGGTCAGGTAGATGAATGGCTTGATCGTCGAGCCGATGGAGCGGCGCGCATCGAGGGCGCGATTGAAGCCGTCGTAATCGGCGTCGCGCCCACCAATGACCGCCAGCACATCGCCCGTCTGGGGCGAGGTGACCACTACGGCGCCCTGCAGCTGCTCCTTGCCGCGGTGATGCCAGCGATCCAGGACGTGCAGTTGCGCATCGAGGGCGTGCCCGGCGATCTCCTGCACCCTCGGGTCGAGGCTCGTGTAGATCCGCAGGCCCGACTCGGTGATCTCCTGCTCCGGGTAGTCGCGGGTCAGCGTGCGGCGCACGAGATCCATGTAGGCCGGATAATAGGCGCCGGAGGCCTCGGCTGTGACGCCAAGCGGCTGGCGGATGGCCGCGCGAGCCTGGGCCTCGGTGACCACGCCCTGCTGCGCCAGGGTGTCGAGCACCAGATTGCGCCTGGCGAGCACGCGCCGCGGATCGCGGCGCGGGTTGTAATACGTCGGACCGCGCACGATGGCGACCAGCATCGCGATCTGCGGCAGATCGAGCTCCGAGAGCGGCTCGCCGAAATAGTATTCGCTCGCGAGCCCGAAGCCGTGGATCGACCGGTTGCCGTCCTGGCCGAGAAAGACCTCGTTGAGGTAGGCGTTCATGATGGACGCCTTGCTGAAATGCTCGGTCAGCGAGACGGCCATGATGGCCTCGCGCATCTTGCGCCACAGGGTCCGCCGGTTGTTGAGGAAATAGCTGCGCACGAGCTCCTGGGTGAGGGTGCTGCCGCCTTCCGCGTAGCGATGCTCGATCAGATCGACCCAGGCCGAGCGCAGAATGCCCTTCGGATCGATGCCCCAGTTGGTATCGAAGGTGCGATCCTCGACCGCCTTCAGGGCCCTCGGCAGCAGGGGCGGAACCTGCTGTGGGGTGACGACGATACGATCCACCCCATCGCTCGGGAAAATGCTGCCGATGAGGAGCGGATCCAGGCGCACCACCGGAACCTGCCCACCCGCGCCGCTCAGCGCCTGCACGCCCGCCGGGCCGAAGCTCACCGCGAGGCGCATGGGCCCGCGGCTGCGGTCCGCGAACTGCGCGGGGCGCAGCACCACATCGATCCGCTCCCGCCCCGCCTGGTAGGTTCCCGGTCCCTGCAGCTCGGGGACGCGGCGATAGGACAGACGCTCCAGCTCATGCTCGAGCTGAGGCTCGCTCAGCGGCAGCCCCGCGTACAGCTGCATCGGCGCGGCGTAGACGCGCGCCGGAAGCGTCCAGTGCAGCGCCTTGAACTGCCGCGTGACCAGCCTGTCCAGATAGAACGCGTAGCCGGCGCACACGATCGCCACGACGAGCGCGCCGATCAGCGCGACGCCGATGATCCGTCCTCGCCAGGAGCGCTTGCGTGCGCTGGATTTTCCGCGCGAGGACTTGCCTCGCGGCTTGCGCTTATCCCTGCCCTTCAGAGCACGATCTCCTCTGCGGGGTCACGCAGGTTGTAATGCGAGCTCATGACGTGACCATACGCCCCGGCGTTGGCGATGAGCAGGACATCCCCCTCGCGTGTCGGTGGCAGCAGACGATCATGGCCGAGCACATCGGCGCTCTCGCAGATCGGGCCCACGACGTTGACCAGCTCGCTGGCCACTTCCGACAGGCGGCTGAGATTGACGATCTCATGGTATGCCCCATAGAGCGCCGGACGGATCAAAGAGTTCATCCCCGTGGCGCAGCCGACGTAGCGTACCTGCCCTTTGGTCTTGACCTGAGTCACCCGCGCGAGCAGCACCCCGGCGAGCGCCGAGAGGTACCGGCCCGGCTCCATCCAGATCTCGAGCTGCGGATGCTCGGCGCTCACGGCGCGAAGCAGCGTATCGAGCTTTTCGAGGTCGAGCCCGAGCTGGTCGCTGCGTTCCGGCACGCCGAGACCCCCGCCTATATCGATGGCGCGCACTTCGCCGAAGTGTTGGGCCAGGTCCGCCAGCTGGCGCGCGGTCCGCTCCCAGGTCGTGACGTCGAAAATGCCACTACCGACGTGCGCCTGCAGACCCACGATACGCGCCCCGTGACGCTGTGCCTCGCGGGCGAAGTGGTCCAGGTCTGCGATCGGCACCCCGAACTTGGCATGCGCGCCCGCCGTGCGCACGTGATGGTGGTGGCCGGCCCCCACGCCGGTATCGATGCGCACGAAGATCTCGCGGCCGCGCAGGAGCTCACCCCACTCCAGCACGTGCAGATTATCCACCGTCGCCTGCACGCCCCGCTCGAGCGCCCAGCGGTACTCCTCGCGCGATGCGAAATTGGGCGTGTAGAGCACCCGGCGCGGGTCCAGGTCCTTGAACAGATCCAGCGCCCGCTGCACCTCGCCGCGCGAAACGCACTCGAACTCGACCCCTTCCTGCCGCACGGCGCGCAGGACATCCGGATGGGGATTCGCCTTCATCGCGTAGTGGACCCGAGCGACCGAGCCCATCGAGCGCAATGCGCGAGCGCAGGCGCGCACAGTCTCCAGGTGATAGACGTAGGCGCAATCGCGCTCACCGAGCGTTGCCAGCAACTGCTCGCGCCGCCCGCGCCACCAGGGCGCGGACGGAACGATGGCCGCGGGCGCCTTGACGAACAGCTGCTCCCAAGTGGGCCCCAGGACCCGCTCGCCCGCCGCAGGGCGGATGAGCAGCTCGTGCAGTTGATCGACGAGCCGGTCGCCCTGATTCTCATCGACCACGAAGGTGAAGTTGAGATCGTTGGCCGCCTGGCTCACCAGGTAGATCTTCTGCTCCTCGAAGAACTCGAAGGCGCCGCCCAGCTGGTGGAGGATGGCCCGGATGTTGCGCCCCACGAGACTCACGGAGGCGCAGGGGCCGATCACCTGCACTCGGCAAAGGCGCGACAGATCTCCGACCAGGGCACTCAGCAGAGCCGTATCCAGCGTGTTGGCGGCCGGATCGAGGGAAACGGTGACGTTGGTCTCAGACGTTGAGATCAGGTCGACCGACATGCCGTGGCTCTTGAACACCTGGAACGCGTCTGCGAGAAACCCCACCTGATGCCACATGCCCGGGCTCTCGAGAGAGATCAGCGTGATGCCCTTCTTCGTGCACACCGCCTTCACCTGCGCAGTGCCATCGCCTTCGGCGGACAGCACCGTGCCCTCGAGCTCGGGCGCCTGAGTGGCGTAGACGTGCAGCGGAATGCCGTACTGGCGCACCGGCAGGATGCAGCGCGGGTGCAGGACCTTGGCGCCGCTGGTGGCGATCTCCTGCGCCTCGTCGTAGTGCAGGGAACGCAGCAGACGCGCCGTCGGCGTCGAGCGCGGATTGGTGCTGAACATGCCCGGAACGTCCGTCCAGATCTCGAGCCGCTGCGCGCGCAGCTTGGCGGCGAAATACGCCCCCGAGGTGTCCGAACCGCCGCGCCCGAGCAACACGGTATTGCCATCGGCATCGCTTGCGATGAACCCCTGCGTCACGACGATGGGGGCCATCGCTCTCAGGCGCTGCTCGAGCACGTGATCTGGCGCGAAATTACACACCGCCGAGAGCACACTCGCCTTCGTGGAGGCGCTTGCGCGCTCTTCGGCAACGAGCATCGTGCGCGCGTCGGCCCACTCGGCCTCCAGGCCCTGCGCGCGCAGGAATCGCACGCCGAGATCGGTGGCCATCAGCTCACCGGCCGACATGACCCGGGCCCGGGTCCGATCGCTCACTTCGCCGATCAGCGCGACGCCCGCGGCGATCTGCCTGAGCTCGCCCAGCTGGCGCTCGCAGAGCTCGCCCAAGGGAATGCCGAGCTCAGCGGCGAGCCTGCGGTGCCGGTCCTCGATCAGACGCAGCTCCTCCTCCTGGGCCTGGCCACGGGCGGCATCGAGCAGTTTCTCGAGGCGGTCGGTGACGCCACTCACGGCCGAGTGCACGATGAGCGCCCGTGCGCCCTGCTGGACGCGGGCAGCGGCGACTTTGGCGATGTTGCGCCAGTTGGCGAGCGAGGAGACGCTGGTCCCCCCGAACTTGAGGACGATCCACTCGGAAGCGATGCGGGTCACGAGTATTCCTGGCCGGTCGGCGGGGGCGCCGGATCAGACTGACAGCCCAAGCAGACCCCCGGGCGAGGCCTGAGTCTCGGCCGCCCTGCTCGGGCCGATCGAATTCGCTCTACGGGCGTGCGCGCTAGAGCTCTTCGTCGAAATCGCGAAGGTCCTTCTCGAGCTTCTTGTCCGCCAGGACTTCCTCGAGCCGGCTCCACGCGGCCTTACCGCGCTTACCTGGATTGTTGCGGCGCTTGTCCACCCGATCGAGCAACCGATCGTAATCGGTATCGGTGCTTTCCTCGGCGGCCCCGCCCAGGAATTCCTCATCGAGATCGAAGCTCTCGTTATCTCGTTCCGACATCTAGCGGTGTAAATCCTGAGTCAAATCAATGGGGTAGTGCAAACTGGGCACGCAGCAAGACAGCGAACTATAATGAAATTTTGTCGCGGAGCAATAGGCGCGAAGGACTACTTGGTCCTGTCCCGCACCACCACCGGCGCTCCCCTGCCCAGACCCAGGCCTTCGGCGGCACTTTGCTCGGCGCGGGCGATCTCGAGCACCCCGAAGGAATTGATCAGCGCCAGGTATTCCCCGGGCCGGGTATCCCCATAGGTCCGCAGCAGCGGCAGGGCGTGATGCCCCGCATGCACCAGGGGCAGCCGTAAGCGCTCGAGGAGCTCGCCCCCGATATTGGTGATCAGATTGCCGAAGTGGTCGATGGTGATGACGAGGCCGGCAATGCTGCCCGGCTCGACGAGCGGCTCCTCGACCCAGGAGGGCACCAGGGAAGCCGCGCCCGCCTGCTCCCCGAGGTCTTGAATCCGGCAGCGTCCCGAGGCGAGCTCCGCCGCAATCGGCGCGAAGATGTCCCGGCCATGGAATGTGGCGCTGGCATGCTGAATCCCGAGGCGGGCCAGTCCCTCGGCGCGCAAGCGCACGATCTCGGCCTGCGGATGGCGGGCCACGATGGGAGCCAGCAGGCCGTTGTCGGGCGCCGTGAACAGGTGGTCCGCGGCGCGCACCACGAGAATGTCTCGCGAAGTGCCCACTCCCGGGTCGACGACGGCCACGTGCACCGTACCGGCAGGAAAATAGGCAAACGACCTCGACAGCCAGAATCCCGCCTCCGCCGGCCAGTGGACCAGGATCTCATGCGTGAGGTCCACCAGGCGCGCCTGAGGAAAGCGCCCGAGGATGCGGCCCTTCATGACCCCGACGAACGGGCCCTGATGGCCGAAATCCGTGGTGATGGTGATGACGCCGGAGGGCGTCTGCGCCTCGGCCATCAGGGGCCGCGCCTCGCACCCGGCTGCGCCCCCTCGGCGCAGCGGCGGCAACGGTCCGTGTACGGCACCGCCTGAAGCCTCCCCTCCTCGATCGGCTCGCCGCACACCGAGCAGGCGGCATAAGTACCTTCATCGAGCCGCCTGAGGGCTGCCTGGATCTGCCGCAACTCCTCGCGCGCCGACTCGGAGATCGCCCCCAGCACCTCGTCACTCTCCCGCTGCGTCACCTGCTCGGCGAAATCCGCGCTCAGCGGGTCGGATTCATGACGCAGATCCGCCCGGGCGCTGCTGGCACGCGTGTGCAGCTCCTCCCGCCGCTTCAACAGACGTGCGCGAACCGCTTCTGTATCCACTGGAGCCTCCGGACCGTGCGCAAACGACGTCTGCCTGCGGAAAGTACCTAGCGCGCCGGGCTTTCCGGCAACATACTCTCGCAGTTGACATCCCCGAGCAGAACTGTTGGGACCGTCCTTGAATCCGTATAGTATTCCCGGTAGCCACCCTATGGAAACATCCCGCGAACCTCAACCGACGGTTTTCGTAGTCGACGACGATGAGGCCGTGCGCGCCTCGTTGCGGCTGCTGCTGAAATCCGTAGGGCTTCCCGCGACAGTGTACTCGAGCGCCCAGGAGTTTCTCGCCAATTACGATGCCCGGTTTCCGGGCTGCGTGGTGCTCGATGTGCGCATGCCGGGAATGAGCGGCCTCGAGCTTCAGCAGATTCTGAACCTGCGTGGTGCCACCATCCCGGTCATCTTCATCACCGGCCACGGCGATATCCCCATGGCGGTCGAGGCCATGCAGCACGGCGCCTTCGACTTTCTGCAAAAGCCCTTCCGCGACCAGGACCTGCTCGATCGGGTGCAACGCGCACTCGAGAAGGACCACCGGACCCGGCAGGAGCTCAAGGAAAAAGATCGGATCCGCGACCGCCTCACTTCCCTCACACCGCGCGAGCGCGAGGTGCTCTCCCTGATCACCCGTGGCAAACCCAACAAGGTGGTGGCCGCGGACCTCGGGGTGAGCCAGCGCACCGTGGAGATCCACCGCGCGCGGGTGATGGAGAAGATGAGCGCCTCGTCCTTCGCCCAGCTGGTGCGGATGGTCCTCGATACCGAGGGCTGATCGGCGGGGCGCTCAGGCCCCCGCCCTGCCACCGCTCGCACGGCCCGAGCTTCCCGGATCAGAGGTGATCTGCTCGCCCTGCGGCGGTTGGGCATTGGCCGGGGTGGTATCGGCCTCGACCCCGATGAGCTCGGGCATGCCCGTGGCGTGCACGGCAATGCTGCGCACCCGGTTCCAATCGATGGCGACGACCGCATTGCCGATGGCCTGGTCGATCACCTTGGAGATCACGCCGTAGTCGGGCTTTGCCGGCACGTTGCCGCTGTCAACGGGCGGCGAGATGGCCAGATACAGCTGGCCGTCCTGCAAGGTCGCCAGGATCGGATCGTTGACGACATTGACGGGGGTGCCCACCGGCACGACGGGAAAGAGCGCCGCGATGTCTTCGGGATACAGGCGCACGCAGCCATGGCTCACCGACATGCCGATGGCCATCGGATTGTTCGTGCCGTGGATGTAGATCTCCCCGTGGCTGAGGGCCGTCTCGAGCGCCCACTCGCCCATGGGATTGTTCGGCCCGGCGGGATAGATCTTGGGGATGGGATCGCCCATCTTGGCGTGGTACTCCAGGATGTGCTTGGTCGGGATCCACACCGGGTGCGGCACCTTGCGGATGATGCGGGTCACGCCGACCGGAGTCACAAAACCCTTGATCCCGGTGCCGGCGGGATAGGTGATCACGATGGGCTGATCGTGTCCGTGGGCCCTCGGGAAATAGAACAGGCGGTGCGCCGGCAGGTTGATGACGATGCCCTTTCTCGGCACCGGCGGCAGGATGAAGCGGCCGGGAATCACCACCGGGGTGCCCTGGCCCGGCAGCCACACGTGCACGTGGGGATTGGCGGACTGGATTTCCCAGTACCCGACGCTGTACTTGCGCGCGATGCCGAGCAGCGTGTCGGACGCCTTGCTGTGCACCACCTGGTCATGCCCGATGAGCGCCCCGTCCTTCGGCACGGTGAATACCGCCGCGCGGCTCGCGGTGGAACCCAACGCCAGGGCCGCGAGCGCCACACCCCACATCACACGTGATTGGATCGACTTCATCGTTCCTGCTTCCCGTTGGCCATGACCCCTGCAGTCCGCTCCACAGGGCTGACTATTGTAACATGGAGCCCCGTGGTCCCGTCCCGCAAACTTCCTCGCGGTTTCTATGCGCAGAGCACCTTGACCGTGGCCCGCGAGCTGCTCGGCATGCACCTCGTGCACCGGGCCGGCGGCACCGTACGGATCGGGAGGATTGTCGAGACCGAGGCCTACCAGGGGCCTCAGGACCGCGCGGCGCACTCCTCGCGGGGCCGTACCGCACGGACCGAGGTCATGTTCGGCCCCCCGGGCCATGCGTACGTCTATCTCATCTATGGCGTGTGGAACTGTCTGAATGTGGTCACGGCGGCCGAGGGCGTGCCTCACGCCGTGCTGCTGCGGGCGCTCGAGCCCGTCACGGGCGTCACGGAGCGCACCTGCGGCCCGGGACTGCTATGCCAGGCGATGGACATCGACCGGAGCCTGAACGGGGCGGACCTCTGCGCAGGGGCGATGTGGATCGAGCGCCCGCCATCGGCGGCTGCGGTGCGCATCGGGCGCAGCCCGCGGATCGGCGTGGATTACGCGGGGTCCTGGGCGAGGCGGCCCTGGAGGTTCTTCGACCGGGACTCCCCGCACGTTTCCCGGACGCCGCGTCGCCCCGCGACGCGGGAGAGCCGCGCCGCGGGCAGCGACGGGCGCTGATCAGCTGCTCTGTCCGCCCTGATTCAGCACGAGCCGTCCGTTCTCGACCGGGATCCGCTGGCCGGGGGCATGGTCCATGCGCACGGTGCCATCGCGGCCGTTGAGACGGTAATGCACCTCGTAGCCGCTCGGCACGAGCGTCTTGTCGTAGACCGTGCGGCACTGATGCTCGGTAGTCGTGTAGGTGTTACCGTTCTGGATGTGCTCCTCGATCCGGTTGCCGGCATAGCCGCCGGCCGCCGCACCGGCGACCGTCGCGACGTCCTTGCCGGTGCCACCGCCGATCTGATGGCCGATCAACCCGCCGATCACCGCGCCCGCCACGCTGCCGAGGATCTGGTGGTTGTCGGTGGCCGGCCGGGTGTGTGTGACCGCCACATCGTGGCACTGCTGCCTCGGCGTCACGACCTGATGGGTGAGCGGCACGACCTGCACGACCGTGGCGTACCGGGCAGACCTTACTTTCCGCGGGACATGTGCCGCACGCTGCGCAGCGGTGCGGGCCCCGGGTCCCGCACCCAGGGTGGCACCGGCACCGGCGCCGGCCGTATCCGGCGTATTCTGAGCACTGTGGGTTCTGAGCGCGTAACCCGCCATGGCGCCGGCGCCTACGGCAATCGCCGCACCGACGGCCACCCCCATCCACAACGACTTGTTCATGCACTGCTCCCCTGGACTCTGGATGTCGGCATTCTTCCCTCGGCAAGCTGAACAGAGCCTAAACTCACTCCCCGCTGTCTGCATTTCGCGACAGTGACAGCAGCTCGCTCCCCTCGGGCACGCGCTCGCCGCGCGTGAAATGCACCGTTTCGACGATACCGTCGAAGGGCGCGATGATGCTGTGTTCCATTTTCATCGCTTCGATCACCATCAATACTTCGCCCGCGCGTACCCTCTGTCCCGGCTCTACGGCCACCGCCGAGACCACTCCCGGGAGCGGCGTGCTCAGCCCGCCGGTGGCGGCCGAGGCGGTAAACTCGTGGGCGCGCGGATCCTCGATCGAGAACTCGTGATGCGCCGCGCCCGCCCACAGATGCAGACGCGATCCGTGGCGGAAATATCGGGCGTGCCGCCGCTCGCGCCGCACCTGCGCCGCGATCCACCCCTCGCCCCGGCTGACATCGCCCAGCTCGAGCGTGTCCGAAGACGGTTCGGCGGGCTCCACGCCCACCACCGCCGCCCGCGCCACCCCGCGCTCGAAGCGCAGCGTGATCCTGCGCTCTCCCTGGGGAGTCGCCAACACCACATCCATCGTCGCCGTCAGGTTGGGCGCGAATCCGTCGGCGAGGCTCCAGGGATTCGCCTGCCCGTCGACCGGCTCCCGGGCGGCGAGCGATGCGAGCACGAGGGTCCGGACGTCCACGGGGTCCTCGGCGGAGAATTCCTCGCCGCGCCTGGCGAGCAACGCCACGCTGTGGCGCGCCTCGAGGAAGACTGTCGAGCGCAGGATGCGGCTCAACCAGTGCTCGTTCGTATGGATGCCTGCGAGGTGCGTCCGATCGAGCGCCCGAGCGAGAAGGTGAGCCGCATGCTCCCGCTCCGGCGCCCACGCGATCACTTTTCCGAGCAGCGAGTCATAGACCGCGGGCACGGTATCGCCCGCGCTGAATCCCGCGTCCACGCGCAGCCCCTCGCCCTGCGGCCACTCCGCCAGAGTCAGTGTTCCGGCGCTCGGCAGGAACTCGCGCCGCGGATCCTCGGCGCACACCCGCGCCTCGATCGCATGCCCCTTGATCACGATCTGCGACTGAGTGAGCGGCAGCGCCTCCCCGGCCGCGACGCGCAATTGCCACTCCACCAGATCGAGACCGGTCACCGCCTCGGTGACGGTGTGCTCGACCTGGAGCCGAGTATTCATTTCCAGGAAGTAGAACTCACGGCCATCGAACAGAAATTCGATGGTGCCGGCTCCCGAGTACCCGATATCTCGCGCGACCTCCACGGCCGAGCGGCGCAGCCGCTCGCGCAGCGCCGGAGGCAGATCCGGCGCGGGCGCTTCCTCGATCAGCTTCTGATGGCGCCGTTGCACCGAGCAGTCCCGATCGCCGAGGTGAACGCAGCCGCCGTGTTGATCGGCGAACACCTGCACCTCCACATGGCGCGGCTCGGGCAGGTAACGCTCGAGCAGCAATGCCCCGTCGCCGAAGCTGCTCTCGGCCTGCCGTCGCGCCGAGACGAGCGCATCGCGCAGCTCGTCCGTGGATCGCACCACGCGCATGCCCTTGCCGCCGCCGCCGGCGGCGGGCTTGACGATGAGCGGCAGGCCCGCCGAATGCGCCTGCGCGATGAGGTGCTCGATGTCCTGCCGCTCGCCATCGTAGCCGGGCAGCACCGGCACACCTAGAGCGCGCACGCGCGCCTTGGCCAGGCTCTTGACGCCCATCGCCTCGATCGCCTCGGCCGAAGGACCGACGAAGGTCAATCCCGCTTCACGGCACGCGCGCGCGAAGCGTGCGTTTTCCGACAGGAACCCGTAGCCCGGGTGAATCGCGTCGGCGCGGGCGGCACGGGCGGCGCTCAGGATGGCCTCGATATCGAGATAGCTCTCGGCCGCGGCCGGCGGACCAATGCGCCATGCCTCGTCGGCCTCACGCACATGGCGCGCGTGTGCATCCGCATCGGAATACACCGCAATCGTGTGAACGCCCATCCCTCGGGCGGTGCGCATGATGCGGCAGGCGATCTCGCCGCGATTGGCCACCAGAAGACGTTGGATCATGGTCCTTACATCCGAAACAGGCCGAACCGGCTCTCTTCATCCGGCGCATTGCGCACCGCGGCGAGAGACAGGCCGAGGATCCGCCGAGTCTCGAGCGGGTCGATCACTCCATCGTCCCAGAGGCGGGCCGACGCGTAGTAGGGGTGCCCCTGGCGCTCATACTGCTCTCGGATCGGCTGCTTGAAGGACTCCTCCTCTTCGGCCGGCCAGCGGCCGCCGCCCCCCTCGATCTGCGCGCGCTTGACGGTGGCGAGCACGCTCGCGGCCTGCTCGCCTCCCATGACGGAGGTGCGCGCGTTGGGCCACTGGAACAGGAGACGCGGCGAGTAGGCCCGGCCGCACATGGCGTAATTGCCCGCCCCGTAACTGCCACCGATGATGACGGTGATCTTGGGCACGCGCGCGCAGGCCACGGCCGTCACGAGCTTCGCGCCATCCCGGGCGATGCCGCCCGCCTCCGCTTTGGCCCCCACCATGAACCCGGTGATGTTCTGCAGGAACAGCAGCGGAATGCGCTCGCGCGCGCACAGCTCGATGAAGTGCGTACCCTTCAGCGCGCTTTCCGAGAACAGGATGCCGTTGTTGGCGAGGATGCCGACGGGATAGCCGAAAAGGTGCGCAAAGCCGCATACGAGCGTCGTGCCGTAGAGCTGCTTGAACTCCTCAATCTCCGAGCCGTCCACCAGGCGCGCGATCACCTCGCGCACGTCGTAGGGCTTGCGCAGGCTCGCGGGCACTGCGCCGTAGAGCTCGCACGGATCGTAGTGCGGCTCCCGGGGGGCGAGCGGCGGATCGGTATTCGGCGGCGGTCGCAGACGCGCGACGATGCTGCGGGCAATGGCCAGCGCGTGAGTGTCATTCTCGGCGTAGTGGTCGCACACACCCGACTGACGGCAGTGCACGTCGGCCCCGCCGAGGGACTCCGCGTCGATGTCCTCGCCCGTGGCCGCCTTCACGAGCGGCGGTCCGCCGAGAAACACCCGCCCCTGATTGCGCACGATGACGTTCTCATCCGCCATTGCGGGGACGTAGGCGCCACCCGCCGTGCACGAGCCGTGCACCACGGCGATCTGCGCCACCCCGAGCGCCGAGAGCGTCGCCTGGTTGTAGAAGATGCGCCCGAAGTGCTCGCGGTCGGGAAACACCTCGTCCTGGGCGGGCAGGAAGGCCCCGCCGCTCTCGACGAGGTACACGCAGGGCAAGCGGTTCTCTCGCGCGATCTCCTGCGCCCGCAGGTGTTTCTTGACCGTCACGGGGTAGTACGTGCCGCCCTTGACGGTGGGATCGTTGGCGACGATCACGCACTCGCGGCCGCTCACTCGCCCGATGCCCGTCACGATGCCGCCGCAGGCGATACCGCCGCCGTAGAGCTCGTGCGCCGCAAGCTGCGAGAGCTCGAGAAAGGGACTGCCGGTATCGAGCAGGACTCGGATGCGCTCCCGCGCGGTGAGCTTGCCGGCGGCGCGGTGCCGGCTCACCGCCTGCGTCGTCCCACCTTGGGCGGCGCGCCCGACCGTAGCCTTGAGCTCATCCACCAGGGCGCGCAGGGCGCGCTCATTGTCGAGGAAGTCCTGCGAACGAGGATCGAGCCGGGTGGCGATGCGGGGCATGGACTTGTCACGATAGCCTGATTGTCGGACAATCATACAATCCCACCTCTATGGAAGACAAGCTCATGTCCGGCCACGAATCGACCGATAGCGGCTTTGCCCTCGATGAGTCGACCGAGGAGATCCGCGAGCAGGTGCGCCGCTTCGCCACCGAGCGCATTGCGCCGCTCGCCGCCGACATCGACCGCAGCAATGAGTTTCCACGCGGACTGTGGCCCGAGCTCGGTGCGCTTGGTCTCCTCGGCGTCACCGTGCCGGAGCGATGGGGCGGCGCCGACCTTGGTTACCTGGCGCACGTCGTCGCAATGGAGGAAATCTCGCGCGCCTCGGGCGCTGTGGGCCTCTCTTACGGGGCGCACTCCAACCTCTGCGTCAATCAGCTGCGCCTCAATGGCACCGACGAGCAGCGCGACCGTTACCTGCCGCGACTGGTCAGCGGTGAGCACGTCGGCGCCCTCGCCATGTCCGAGCCGCAAGCGGGCTCCGACGTGACTTCGATGCAACTCAGAGCAGAGAAGCACGGTGAGCACTACGTCCTCAACGGACGCAAGATGTGGATCACCAACGGACCGGATGCCGATGTCCTCGTGGTCTACGCCAAGACCGACCCCGCCGCGGGGGCCCGCGGCATCACCGCCTTCATCGTGGAGCGGGGCTTTCCCGGCTTCTCCACTGCGCAGAAGCTCGACAAGCTCGGCATGCGGGGCTCGAGCACCTGCGAACTCCTCTTCGAGGACTGCCGCGTGCAGGAGGCCAACCGGCTCGGGCCGCAGAACGGCGGCGTGCGCGTGTTGATGAGCGGGCTCGACTACGAGCGGGTGGTGCTCGCGGGCGGACCACTCGGGCTGATGGCCGCCGCACTCGACCTGGCCCTGCCCTACGTGCGCGAGCGCAAGCAGTTCGGCCAACCCATCGGGATGTTCGAGCTGATGCAGGCCAAGATCGCCGATATGTACACCGCGCTCAGCGCCTCGCGCGCCTACGTGTATGCCGTTGCGCGAGCCTGCGATGTCGGCCAGGTGAAGCGGCGCGATGCGGCCGCCTGCATCCTGTTCGCGGCGGAGAACGCCACGCGCGTGGCGCTCGAGGCCATCCAGGCGCTCGGGGGCAACGGCTACATCAATGACTATCCGGCCGGAAGGCTGCTGCGCGATGCGAAGCTCTACGAAATCGGCGCCGGCACGCAGGAGATCCGCCGGATGCTGATCGGACGGGAGCTGTTCGAGGATGCCGCCTGAGGGCAGACTGCGCCATGAGCGTCGAGTTCGACCAGATTCCCGTCACGCCGGCCTACCGCAAGGTCGCCGCCGCGATCACCGAGCGCATCTTGAGCCGCAGCCTGCGCGAGGGCGAACGGTTGCCGCCCGAGACCGAGCTCGCCCGTCAGCTCGGAGTCAACCGCTCGACGGTGCGCGAAGCGTTGCGGGAGCTCGAGAGCGGCGGCCTGCTCGAGCGCCGACCGGGGTCGAAGCGGATGACGGTCAGCCGGCCGCGGCATCGGGAGGTCGCCCGGGACGTCAGCCGTGCTCTGGCGCTGCACGATGTGACCTTCTTCGAAGTCTGGGAGGCGCTGACGCACTACGAGCCGCCGATCGCCGAAATCGCGGCCCGCGAGCGCACCGCGGCGGATCTCGAGCGGCTCGCCGCGGTCCGCGCGAGCTTCGATGCCGAAAACGCCAACACCGAGAAGGCGGTGCACCACACGGCGGAATTCTTCCGGGGCCTCGGCGCGGCCACCCACAACCAGGTCTTCGCCCTGGTGCAGGAGCCGCTCATCAACCTGCTCGAGCCCTCGCTGCGCGACATGATCGACCAGGTCGCGCAGGCACGCTCGCGCATCGCGACCGCCCAGCGACGGATCCTCGAGGCGCTCGGTCGCAAGGACGCCGAGACGGCGCGCACCTGGATGGCGCGCCACATCCGTGACTTCCGCAAGGGCTACGAGCTCGCCGGCATCGAGCTCGGACATCGGATCTGGCGCCTCTGAGGCAGAGGCTCCCTAGACGAACAGGTCCGTCAGCAACTCATCCTCGCGTACCGCCGGATCGCGATACGCCGAGAAGTCGCTGACTCCCTCCTCCCTCAGCACCTGCTCGTCGATACAGAAGTGGCCGGAGAAGCCGCGGCTGTCGCGATTCAGGATGGCATACGCCGCGTCGGCGACGATCTGCGGCGAGCGCACGCGGCGCAGCGCCTGAGCGGGAGCACCTTGCATGGCGATCTTCAGGGCCGCCGTGCCGATGATGGTCCGCGGCCACAGCGCATTGACCGCGATGCCCTTGGCGCGCAGCTCACCGGACAGGCCGAGCACACACAGGCTCATGCCGAACTTCGCGAGTGAGTAGGGCAGGTGCGGTGCGAACCAGCGCTGCTCGAGGTTCAAGGGCGGCGCCAGCACCAGGATGTGGGGATTCGCTGCGCGCTCGAGATACGGCAGGGAGAGCTTCGAGCACAGCAGCGTACCGCGCGTGTTGATGCCGTGCATCAGATCGAAGCGGCGCATGTCCGTCGAGGCGGTGGGCGTCAGGCTGATGGCGCTCGCGTTGTTCACCAGGATGTCGATCCCCCCGAAGGTCTCGGCGGTGCGCTCGATGGCGGCCCTCACTTGCTCATCGTCACGAACATCGACCATCAGGGGCAGCGCCTTGCCGCCGGCCGCCTCGATCTCGGCGGCGGCAGTGTGGATCGTGCCGGGGAGCTTGGGATGCGGCTCGCTGGTCTTGGCCGCTACCGCCACGTTGGCCCCGTCGCGGGCCGCCCTGAGCGCGATCGCGAGCCCGATGCCGCGGCTCGCCCCCGTGATGAACAATGTGCGGCCCTTGAGACCGCCCGATGTGCCCGGCTCGCCCATGAGTCCCCCCTGCCGATCCAGCTCCCGCATCGCCGCGGTCCAGTCATGATAGCAGCCGATCCATCCCGGCTCTGCCGAGGTTCCATGACATATGCCGCGGGATTATGAGGGCATAGCGCAAAAGCGCCACCACCGCGAACACGCCCCGGTAGAATGCGCGCCCTGGCAAGACCCGGATACTGGAGAGCCTCTTGGCGGCATTCGGCAGCGAGCGTGTGCTCTCGGTTCAGCACTGGACCGACACACAGTTCACCTTCACCACCACGCGCGATGCCGGCCTGCGCTTCGAGAACGGCCAGTTCGTCATGGTGGGACTCCAGGTCGACTCCCGGCCGCTGCTGCGCGCCTACAGCATCGCGAGCGCCAACCACGAGGAACACCTGGAGTTCCTCAGCATCAAGGTGCCGGACGGTCCGCTCACCTCGCGCCTGCAGCACATCCGCGAAGGCGATGAGGTGCTGATCAGCCGCAAGCCCACCGGTACTCTGGTGCTGCACGATCTGAAGCCCGGCAAGCGCCTGTACCTGCTCTCGACCGGCACCGGGGCGGCGCCCTTCATGAGCGTCATCAAGGACCCGGAGACCTACGAGCGTTTCGAGCGGGTGATTTTCGTGCACGGTGTGCGCTGGGCCCGGGAATCCGCCGTGGTCAAGCAGCGCATCGAGGCGCTCGAGTCCCACGAATTCCTCGGCGACTCCGTGCGCGAGAAGCTGCTGTACTACCCCGCGGTGACGCGCGAGCCGCACGTCAACCGGGGCCGGCTGACCACGCTCCTCGAGTCCGGGAGGCTCTCGTACGACCTCGGCCTGCCGCAGCTCGACCCGGCCAACGACCGCGCGATGGTGTGCGGCAGCCCCGCCATGCTCACCGACACCTGCACCCTGCTCGATGGGCGCGGCTTCCAGATGTCGCCGCACATCGGCGAGGCGGGTGATTACGTCATCGAGCGGGCATTCGTCGCCAAATAGGCGCCGACGGCACTCACGGATCGCTGTGTTGGTCTCAGGCCATCGACGCCGTCCCGGCGCCGGCGGCCCCGGCATCGGCCTTCGCAGCGAGCAGCCACAGCACTCCACTCACCACCACTGCGAACGGCACGATCATCACCGCGGCGCCGAGTGAAGCCATGTCCGAGGCGCCGCCGATGATGGAGGGCGAAATCACATCGCCCAGGGCATGGATGACGAAAATGCTGAGCGCCACCGCGCACGCCCGTTCCGCGGGATTGACCAGATTGACGATGGCCGTGTTGATTGGGCCGGTGGACATGAACAGCAGCAGCTCGGCCACGACGAGCGCGCCGTAGAACACCGAGGGCGTGCCCGAGGCGAGCGCGAGATAGGTTGCCGGCACCGCGAGCACCGTCGCCCATCCGGACATCCACAGGTACGCCTGGCGCGAGAACTTCAGCCAGTAATCCCCCAGCCAGCCGCCCAGGAAGGTGCCGACGAACCCGGTGACCACCACGATCGCTCCGAACCCCGCGGTGGCCTGCACCGCGGGCACACCGCGCACGCGCTCGAGGAAGGTCGGCATCCAGAACGCCAGGCCGCCGAGCGCAAAGGTGTACGCCGCGTAGCCGAGCACCGTGAGAAGGTAGGGTCGCTGGCGCAGCAGCCTCGGGTAGACGGCCCAGGATCCGGCCTGTACCGCGAGCGTCGTCCCGGCGCCCGCGGCGGCTGCGACCTCATCCGTGTCTCGAGAGCCCCGCGGAGGATCGGGCAGGCGCCAGATCCACCAGGCGAGCAGCATGCCCGGCACCCCGGCGACATAGAACGCCGCCCGCCAGCCGTAATGCGCCGCCACGATCCCGCCGACGATGTACCCGAGCGCCGCGCCCACCGGGATCGCCATGTTGAACACCGCAAACGCCCGCCCGCGGGTGTTGGGTGCGAAATAATCCGCGAGCAGCGATGGAGCAATGGTGCCGTAGGCCGCCTCGCCGATGCCGACGGTGGCGCGCGCCCCGAGGAGCTGCAGGTAATTGCGCGCCAGGCCCGAAAGTCCCGTGGCGAGGCTCCACAGGAATACGCCGATGGCGATCGGCCGGGTGCGCGAGCCGCGATCACCGAGTCGCCCGAAGATCGGCGCCGCCAGCAGGTACACGACGAGAAAGCCGCTCATCAGCGTGCCGAGCTGGAAGTCATCGAGCCCCATGGGGGCTCGCTTCAGCTGCGGCAGCAGCGCCGAAACCACGTAGCGGTCGAGGTAATTGAGAAGATTGATGCCGGCCAGAACCGACAGTGACACCACCGAGGCGCGCCGCGCGGTGCGCGACCGGTCAGACACCCCCGCCTCCGCAGAGCCTCAGGATGAAATCCTCACCCGGGGTGCGGTCGATCTCCCTCGGGTGATGGAGGTTGACCCGGCATGATGGGCTGATGCGTAGCATGGGCTGAGACTGTAGTGTTTTCACGGCCCGCTGCAAAGCCGGGCGGGCGAGATTCGTCCCGGGTGCGGCCCGGCGGTCATCCCTCAGGCAGCGGCCGGCGGCGCGCCCCGAACCGCGGGCTCGCGCGTTCCCGGCGCCTGGCCCGCCCGCCCGTCCGAGGTCTCGGAGCCCGGCGCGACCTCTCCCATGACATCCGCCATCAGCGGCAGGCGGATCTCGGCGAGCCATTGCCCCGATGCCGGCGCCGCCTCGAAGGACGCCCGCTCTCCGAACTGGATCGAGAGCCGCTCACGGACGTTCTTCAGGCCGATGCCATCTCGCCGGACCGGCCCATCGGATATCCCCTCGGACGCCATGGTGTTCGACACCCGCAGCCACAGCCACTCTTCCGAGGCGCTCGCCTCCACGCGGATCTCGACTTCACCCGGGTGACTGGCAAGACCATGCACCACGGCGTTCTCGATGAGCGGCTGCAGGATCAGGCTCGGTACCCAGGCCGAGGGCAGACCCTGCGGCTCCGGCACGTGCACGGTGAGCCGATCGGAGAAGCGCCGCTGCTGCAGCGACAGATACAGCCGCGCGAACTGCAATTCCTCGGACAGGCGCGAGAACTCGCGCTCACCGGCATGGAGGAGCCGTCGCAACAGGTCCGCGAGCTGCACGATCATGGTGCGGGCATCGGCCGGATCCCAGTCGATCTGGCCATGGATGGTATTGAGCAGGTTGAACAGGGAATGCGGCGAGAGCTGCATCCGCAGCGCCGCCAGGTGCGCAACCGACAGCGCCCGCTCGAGCGCCGCCGAGCGGATCTGCGTGTCGCGCAGCCTCCGGTAGACATCGAAGCCGGTCGCGAGGGCGAGACCGAACCCATAGGTCAGCAGGAAGTTGGTGGAGCTCGCCACCCAGATCTCCAGTACCGGCACGATGGACATCGTCGCCTCACGTCCCGGGTTGCTCAGAAAGTCGTGCGTGGCCCGATGGGCGCCGAGCAGCACCGCATCCCCGAGCCACAGACTCGGCTCGCCGAGGGCCGCGAAGCCCACCGCGAGAAGGATCTGCAGCGGCAGGCGGCGCATGATGGGCTGCCAGCCGAGGCTGAGGGAGGCCCACATGCATCCGAGCAGCGCCGGATAGAGAAAGAGATGCTGCAGCAGGCGCGCCTGCCACGGGGCGAACAGATGCCCGATGTGCATGGCGGTGAGGCTCGCCTGCATCCGGTTCGCGTAGAGCACGTCGGAAATCGCCACGTAGATCCAGAAGACCGTGACGATCAGCAGCATTGGCCGGAAGCGCGAGTTCATGGCCACTAGGCTACCCCTCCGCGGGACCGTCCTGGCGTCGGTTCGTCGCAGTGTAAAGCCGGCTCACTGCGTGCATGCAATCCGGTACAGTCGCGCGCATGGAGATCTTCAAGGAATTCCGCATCGAGGCGGCCCACCGCCTGCCCAATGTCCCCCCCGGCCACAAGTGCGCGCGCCTGCACGGACACTCCTTCCGCATCGGCGTGCACGTCGAGGGTCCGCTCGACCCCGTCCTCGGGTGGGTGTGCGACTTCTCGGCCCTCAAGGCGGCGTTCACGCCCTTGCACGAGGCGCTCGATCACCGCTATCTCAATGAGGTTCCGGGGCTCGAAAACCCGACCAGCGAGCGGCTCGCGCAGTGGATCTGGGAGCGCCTGAAGCCCTCATTGCCGGCCCTGAGCCGCATCACCGTCCACGAGACCTGCACCAGCGGGTGCGAGTACCGGGGCTAAGAGCGGCTCACTCGCAAGCCCCTCCGAGCAGGCCCGCCTTGAGCGCCCGCCCCGGTGGCTTCTGCCCCAGCCAGATGCCCAGCAGGGCGCGCGCGAAGTCATCGCCCGCGATGCGGCCTCGGGAAGTGCCGTCGAGCAGATATTCGATGCCCTGCCCCGGAACGTGCACGAAGGTCATGCTCTGGCCGGATTTCGCGCCGGTCATCCAGCGGTCGAACTGGGCGATGCGGCTGCGCAGCTGCGGCAGCTGCGCCGGGGCGCTCTTGGCAAACCCATCCTTCCAGGCATCCCGCAGCTGACTGGCGCTCACGCTCCACATGAAGTGCAGCACGATCTCGCTCGGCTCGCTCGCCTTCAGAATGGCTGTGGCGTCGGGCGAGGGATGCGCCAGATAGAGCGCCCCGACGTATACCTTGATCCTGAACCAGGTGGCCTTGCGGATCCCCAGGCCATTGAGCGTGAGGGACTGACCCTGCACCGTGACGTGCTCGGGAAATGAGACGCCGTCACACTCTCGCGCACGAGCCGCTCCAGCCGGGAGAACCAGTGCCGCGGCCAAAGCGGCACACCACAGACGGTATCTCATGCTGCCCCCTTCGTCGCCCGACGTGCGGGCTCCCGGGCAAGCCTACCACGGGGCGTCCCGCTACAGAGGCAGGCCCGCCAGGGTGAGGATGCGCACCAGGACGAGCCCACCGGCGATGACGAGGTAGCCGCGCAGCGCCACCATCGCCAGGCGGGTGAGCGGCGTCATCCGGACTCGCCCGAGCGAGCCGAGCGCGGGCATCTGCCACGACTCGCGGACTCCGGGGGCGAAGCGCCGGGCCGGCGTGCGCAGCGCCTTGATGAAGGGCGGCAGGGCGAACACGAGTCCGGCCGCCGCGCCGCCTGCGAGCACCGCGACCATCAGGTGGGCGCTGATGTCGGGGAACAGGACCGCCGCGGTCAGGATGATCGAGAGGAGCAACAGAGCACCGATCACCAGGCCGGTGAAGAGGTTGAGCCACGGGCCGTTCACCCAGGGACCGAGCACCTCCTCGTCGTTGCACAGGAGCAGCAGGAAGACCGTGGCGCTCGGCAGCAGCACCCCGGCAAGGGTCTGCACCGCATTGGTGAGCAGGCCGAGCGGGGTGCCCGGAGTCAGCACCAGCACCGCCGAGAGCGCGATGAGTCCCGCATAGATCAGGTAGAAGGTCTTGGCCTCCTTCGGCTTCGCGTGCAGAGAATGCCGCAGCGACAGCACATCCCCCACGGCATAGGCTGTGGACAGCGACACGGCCATTGCGCCGATGATGCTGGCATCGATCAGCGCCACCGCGAAGCACACCCCGGCGGCACGTCCCACGTACTTGCCGAGGCCGGCGGCCACGGCACCCGCATCCTGGAACGCGCCAAACTCCGGATGACCGGCAAAGGTCGCCGCGGTGAATGCGATCATGGCGACCGCCCCGATGACCACGAGCACGATCCCCAGCACCAGGTCGAGCCGCTCGTAATTGACGAAGCGGGTGGTGATGCGCTTGTCGATGACGTAGCTCTGCTGGAAAAACAGCTGCCAGGGGGCCACCGTCGTGCCGACGATGGCGATGATGAGCAGCATGATGTCGCTCAGGCGCCCCGGCGGCAGATGCGGTACCACCAGATCGTGGGCGACCTGCGCCATCGGAGGGTGGATCCAGAGGAACAGCGGCACGAGCAGCAGGCTCGCGAACACCAGCACCATGGAGAAACGCTCGAAGCGCCGGAAATCACCCGTCCCCGCCGCGGCGACGATGACCACGGCCGCCGCCAGCACGCCGAGCGGACGAGACAGGCCGAGATACCCGAGCGCGAGGCTGATGCCGATGAACTCGGTCACGATGGTGAGCGCGTTCAGCAGGAACAGGTCAATGACACTGAAGGCTCCCCAGAAGCGCCCGAACCGCCTCAGGATGAGCCGGGCATGACCTACGCGCGTCACCGAGCCCAGACGCAGGACCATCTCCTGGTTGACGTACAGCACCGGCACGAGCAAGAGCAGCGTCCACAACAGCGTCGTGCCGTAGTTCTGCCCCGCCTGGGCATAGGTGCCAAAGGCGCCGGCATCGTTGTCGCCGACCATGACGATGAGACCGGGGCCGAGGATCGCGAGCAGCGTGCGCAGCCGTGGGCCCCATCCGGTACGCGACCCGACCTCATGCCGGCGGATGCTGCCGAACGCGCCGTGAATGTCGCCGGCATACGCCTCCTCCTGGAGGACGGGTTCGACGGGCGCCGCGTGATCGTCTGAATAAGACATGAGCATTACCTCGATAAACGTCGTCGCGCGCTGCCGCAGTGCGGCATGCGTCAACGTGAGCGCTTCTGGAGGATGCTGTCGCGCGGTCGGCCTGGTGGTGGCCATCGCGCGGTGTGCACCGTCCCGCAGGGAATTGCGAGACGGCGATGAGGCGGGGCAGGAGCCCTCGGCCCGGAGGCGTCTCGCTGATCAGTCAGCGATGAAGCGGCTACTGGGTCCAGGGTCCATTGAATGTCCGGGTGGTTGCGATGCCGCGCATCATATGCATGCGCGTGCCCATGTCAACTCATCTTTTTTGCGGATTCGCCCAACATCCGCAGTCATCCAACCGCGCCGGCGAAAGGCGCCACGCGCGGGCGCCTAGAAGGTGAGCCGCGCGAGAAAGGCATCGATCGCCGGCACCACGCCAGGCTCATCGAGCAATGGGGCATGACCACGTTCGGCGACAGTCAGGGACTGAAGGTCGGGCTTCTCGCGATGCATGCGCTCGAGTATCGCGGTGCTCAACAGATCCGAGTGCTCGCCACGGATCACGAGCATGGGCATGGCCGTGAGCCGCGCGAACACCGGCCACAAGCCCTCCGGCACCGCGGCGGCGGACCGGATGGCCTCCCCGATCATCGGGTCGGAATCGAATACCGGCACGCCGGAGGCGTCCTCGCGATAGCTGCGGCGCGCCAGAGCGGACCACTGCGTCTCGCTCAAGCCGGGCCAGACCGCGCCGTTCACCTGCCGGTACTGGGCAATCGCTTCCTCCCACGTGCGCACGGGCGCGAGCTTGCCCGCATAGCCGCGGATACGCTCGATCCCGCGCGGATCGGCTTCCGGACCGATGTCATTGACCACGATGCCGGCCACCCGCGACGGCAAACCGGCGGCGAGCAGCATGGCGAGGAGCCCGCCCAGGGAGGTCCCGATGATGGCCACCCGGGGCAACTCGAGCAGATCCATCAGGCGTTGGAGGTCGCCGAGGTAGATGCCCGGATGATAGTTGCGCCAGTTCGCATCGCGTGCGGAGAAGCCGCGCCCCCTCAGGTCCGGACATAGGACGCGGTAGCGGGCCGCCAGATGGGGCGCGAGGACCTCGAAGTCGCGGCTGTTGCGCGTCAATCCAGGCAGGCACAGCACGGGCTGCGCGCGGGGATCGGGCGACTCGTAGAGGCGGCTGTAGAGCGAGAGTCCCTCGGCGGAGCTCCAGCGGTACTCTCGAAAGCCAGCTTCGGGCATGGGACTCTCCTCAGGAAGCCGGCGCGGCAACGCCGCCGGCCACGGTCTCGGCCTGTTTCCTGTCGAAGCGCCTGGAGTCCACCTTGAGATACGCGACGCCCTCTTCCGGCACCACGACCGCCTCGGCCACCCCCGGCACCTCGAGCAGCCGCGCCGACAATCGGCCGCTATCCACCACGGAGGCGATGCGCACGATGCGCGAGGTGAGATAACTCGGGCGGCGCATGGTGGCCGCGACGAGCAGCCAGAGCAGCGCGACCGTGCCGGCGGATTCGAAGACGGCCACCGCGCCCAGGCGCTGATGGATCCAGCCGCCGGCGAGGCCGCCGACGAAGATCCCGAGGAACTGCGAGCTCGAATACACCCCGGTCGCCGTGCCCTTGGAGGCGGCCGGCGCGATCTGGGTCACGAGTGACGGCAGGCTCGCCTCCATCACGTTGAAGGCCGTAAAGAACAGCGTGATGGCCGCAAGGAGCACCCATTTGTGGCCTGCTCCGGCGGCCAGCATGAACTGACTCACCGCGAGCCCCGCCACCGCGGCCACGAGCACCACCTTCATGCGCCTGAGGCGCTCCCCCACGAGGATGGCCGGCACCATCACCACCACCGACAGCAGCAGGGCCGGCAGGTACACCTGCCACTCGGTGCGGGTCTTCATGCCGAGGGTGCCGGCAAGGACCACCGGCACGACGAGGAAGCTCGCCGTCAGCATGGCGTGCAGCGCGAAAATCCCGAAATCGAGCCGCAGCAGCTCGGTGTTTCGCAGCGTCGAGCCGATCATCGCCGGCACCGCCTCGGCGTCGCGGTGGACTCGCAGATGCCGCGGCGTCGGTACGATGAACAGCGTGATGGCGATGCCGAGGACCGCCAGTGCGGCCATGAACCAGAAAATGCCGCTGATGCCGACCCATGCGCCGAGCACCGGACCGGCCACGATGGCCACCAGGAAGGACAGTCCGATGGTCATGCCGATCAGGGCCATGGCCTGGGTGCGATGCTCCTCGCTCGTCAGGTCCCCCACCGTCGCAAGGACCACCGCGCCCACCGGGCCGGCGCCCTGCAGCGCCCGGCCCCAGATCATCCCGTCGATGGTGTGGGCGCTGGCCGCGACGGCGCTCCCGAGCCCGAACAGCGTGAGGCCGAGCACGATCATCACCTTGCGCCCGAGCCGGTCCGAGAGCACCCCGAAGGGCATCTGCAGCAGGCCCTGTGTCAGGCCATAGATGCCGAGCGCGAGGCCGATGGTGTACGGGTTCGCCCCCGGGATGCGCCGCGCGAAGGTGGCGAACACCGGATAGATCATGAACAGGCCCAGCATGCGCACCGAGAACACGGCGGCGAGGGATGTTGCGGCGCGCAGCTCTTTCTTATCCATCAGGACTTCGATTTCAGCCTGGATCGGGCAGGAATTTTCGAGCTTACTTGCATCGGGCCGCATGCGCCACCCGCGGATTCTCTCGATTGAACCGGCCCCGGGGTGCGCATAGACTGCGTGCAGGACAGATCCCCATACAACAGGTTCGCGCATGCAGGGCTCATTATTCCGCTTCTACGTGCACGAGGACCATCGCCACCACGGCAGGCTCGTGTGGGAGTGGCTGCTCGAGCAGGGCAACCGCCTCGGCATCCGCGGCGGCTCGGCCTTCAAGGCCATGGCCGGCTTCGGCCGCCATCACATGCTGCACGAGGCGCGCTTTTTCGAGCTCGCCGGCTCCCTCACCGTCGAGGTGGAATTCATCGTGACGCAGGAGGAGGCGCAGAAGCTCATCGACCTGCTGCACCACGAGAAGGTGCGGCTCTTCTACGCCTACACCCCCGCGTACTTCGGTGTAGTGAACCCCGACGCCTCAGACCCGCCCTCGCTCGCCCAGGATCCCTGATCGATCGGCCCGGCGAGCTCTGCGGGCCCACCACCGCCCTGGCGCCGCCCGCAATGGAACACTCCGGGGACCACCCGCGAGGGTCGATCAGAATGGTTTGACAAAGCGGGCGCGGGCTGACCATTGTGTCCCTCGTGAGCGATGCGGTGCGGGGTTCCGATCATGGCCTCCTCGAGTCGACCCAGGGTTCTCGTCGTGGGCGGCGGATTTGCCGGCCTCTCGGCCGTGCGTGGGCTCGACGGCACCGATGCCGACCTCGTCCTCATAGACCGCTGCAACCACCACGCGTTCCAACCACTGCTCTATCAGGTGGCCACGGCGGGCCTCGCCTCGCCATCGATCGCGGCCCCTCTGCGACACATCCTGCGCGATCAGCGCAACGTCACGGTGCTGCTCGGCGAGGCGCGCTCCATGGACGTCGACGCGAAGCATGTTGAGGTCGATGGCGTCACGCACACCTATGATTACCTCGTGGTGGCGACCGGCAGCACCCATGCCTATTTCGGCCACGACGAGTGGGCGAGGTACGCCCCGGGCCTCAAGACGCTGCAGGATGCGCTCGATATCCGGGCCCGCATCCTCACCGCCTTCGAGCGCGCCGAGGCCGCCGAGGATGCGCAAGATCGCGCCGCATGGCTCACCTTCCTGATCATCGGCGGCGGCGCAACGGGTGTGGAGCTCGCCGGCACGCTCGCCGAGATTGCCCGCCATACCCTGAAGCGCGAGTTTCGCCGGATCGATCCGGCCAGCGCGAAAATTCTGCTGATCGAGGCCGGTCCCCGGGTCCTGCCGGCATTTCCGGAGACGCTCTCGCTCAAAGCCCGGCAACAGCTGGAGCGTCTCGGGGTCATCGTGCGCGCCGGCCGCCCCGTCACCCATCTCGATGCGCGCGGAGTGGAGCTCGGCGAAGAGTCGATCCGCGCGCGCACGGTACTGTGGGCCGCGGGTGTTGCCGCCTCGCCGCTCGGGGCGGCGCTCGGTGCCGGCTCGGACCGCACCGGCCGCGTGCCGGTCACCGCGAACCTCTCGATCGCCCGCCATCCCGAGGTGTTCGTCGCCGGCGATCTCGCCTGCCCGCCGCCCGAATGCGGCTCCATTCCGGCGATCGCGCCCGCCGCGAAGCAGATGGGGCGCTACTGCGCCCAGGCGATCCGGTCAGCCATTGCGGGACGGCCGATCGCCCCCTTCCGCTATCACCACCACGGCTCGCTCGCCACGATCGGGCGGATGGCGGCGGTGGCGGACTTCGGCCGCATCCGCCTCTCGGGCCTCATCGCCTGGTGGGTATGGCTCACGGCCCACGTGTACTTCCTGATCGGCTTCCGCAACCGGCTCGTCGTCCTCATCGACTGGGCGGAGGCGTACTGGAGCTATCGGCGCGGCGCGCGGATCATATTTTCCGCGCAGCGCGCCCTCGACTCCGCAGGCGCGACCGAGGCGGGCTCACCGCGGCAGAACCGCGATGCCCGCGGCACGGAACCGCAGTCCGTGCCGCGAGCCGATCACGCTTGAGGCCCGATCCGGCTACCGCCTGGCGTGCGGCGCCATGATTTTCGCCAGCAGGTCAGGCTTGCCCTTGATGCGCTCGAGATGCGGATAACGCGGCCCGCCGAAGTAGCTCACCTCCAGGGTGTGGTGCCAGCCGTCCTTTGAGACGAGGAACCGGGTCGGCTGCTTCGACTTCTGCGCCTGCTTCATCGCGTACTTCAATACCGCGGGCGAGTAGGCCTGTCCGTCGACCGCCTCGATCTTCATCCCCGGAGCCATGCCCGCGCTCCAAGCGGGCGAGCCCTCGCGCACGTCACTCAGCGCCCCGGTCTTGCCGACATTGAAGCCGTAGGTCAGCCATTGCGAGTCGAAGTGGTATTGGGCCTCCGCCGCCTGCACGAACTGGTTGGGCTTGGCGGTGTACACCAGGCGCCAGCCCGCACGCTCGATCTCGTTGGTCGGTGGCAGCTTCGCCACTTCGTAGACGTGGCGCTGGAAGAAGGCATGCCAGTCATACGGCACCACCTCGTTGAGCAGATGCTCGATGTCGGCGCGGGTGTAGGTCTTGGTGATCGGCCCCGTGAGCGCCGGCGCCGAGTACAGGTGCAGGAAGGTGTCGAGCGACTTCTTGTCGTGCGTCTTCTCGCGGATGATGGTGTCCACATCGAGCCACAGCAGCTCACCCTCGATGTAGAAATCTCCGGCGGTGCGGCGGATCGAGGGGTATTCACCGCTCCCCTGCCAGTAGTAGTACGGCGCCCCGGTGGTGAGATCGATCAGCGGAGTGGTATCGCGGCCCGGTTCGCTCGCCATGCGGCTGTAGATCATGGCCAGGTACTGCGGATACTCGGCGGGCTTGCGGATACCGGAACGGAACGAGAGCAGGTCGCCCAGGTACTGGTTCATGCCCTCGTACACCCACAGCAGGTCATCGCGCTGCGGAATCTGGTAGTTGTCGGTGGTGAGGTCGCGCGGCCGGCGGTACTTGCCGTTCCAGGAATGGGAGAACTCGTGTGTGACCAGGTCGCCGCCGAGGAGCTGCGCCCTGGGGTTCGTCATGAAGTCCGCCGGCGCCCGGTTGTCACTCGACTGGTGGTGCTCGACGCCCTCGAAGGTGATGGCGTTCGACAGCGCGAGCAGCGCGTGGTAGTCGCTCCAGTGACGCGATCCATAGAGCGCCAGCGCCTCGGGCGCGACGTTCTTGTACGCATCGAGGATCTTCGCCGGCGCATCGAGCTCCTGCGGCGCATCGGCGAACATGTCGAGCCACATGTGGGCGCTGCCCTGCTGCCAGAGCAGCACCTTCCTGTAATAGCGGCCGATGTCGAGCGGCGAGTCGCCGACATAGGTCAGCGGCTCCTCGTCGAAACTGACGAGTTGGCCCGTACGGTTCGCCGTCGTGAGGGCCGTGCTGTAGCCCCAGCCCTGCGGCAGGATGACGCTCGGCTTGATGTAGTAATGGTGATAATTGATGTCGTTCTGATAGAAGAGCACCCGCGGCCAGCTGATCACCGCGACATTGGACGAGGCCCGTCTGCTCCCCCCCGAATTGAGGAGCACGGTAAAGCGCACTTTGATGGAGTCGACACCCCGGGGCACGGTGACGTGGAAGGCGTACATGTCCACCTTGTCGCGACGCCAGGTGAGCGGCTGACGGTTGGCGCTCACCGTAAGCTGCGAGACATCCGCCAGAGGATTGTGCGGTCCGTGGAAGCCCGGTATCCACTTCGGATACACGAACGTGAACGGCCCGGGCCGCACCGGAATCTCCATGGTCGCGGTCGCAAAACCCCGGCCGGCGGTGCTGGCATCGACCACCAGCGTCTCCGGATTGGCCCGGGTGGCCAACGGCGTGGCGTTCGCATTGGGCTCGGGGATCAGGCCCGAGGCGCTCGCGGCGACGCACAGCCCGAGCGAGGCGACCGCCAGCATCGAACAGATGGACTTCGAGTTCACTCCAACCCCCTTGCGATCGTGATTCATCCGCCGGCTTCCCCGCAACGGCGGCCCGGATCGTGCAATCCGGGCCGCCGGCAGGGGTTCGAGCGCTCAGTGTTTGGCGTGCGGCGCCATGATCTTCGCCAGCAGGTCAGGCTTGCCCTTGATGCGCTCGAGGTGCGGGTAGCGCGGGCCGCCGAAGTAGCTGACCTCGATGGTGTGGAACCAGCCATCCTTCGAGACGAGGAACTTGGTCGGCTGCTTGGACTTCTGCGCCTGCTTCATCACGTACTTCAATACCGCGGGCGAGTAGGACTGTCCGTCGACGCCCTCGACTTTCATCCCCGGAGACAGGCCCGCGGTCCAGGCGGGTGATCCCTCGCGCACATCGCCCACCGCGCCGTTGCGGATCGTGAAGCCGTAGCTCAGCCACTGGGAGTCCATGTGGAACTTCGCCTCCTCGGCCTGCATGAACTTGTTCGGCTTGGCGGTGTACACCAGGCGCCAGCCGGCGCGCTCGAGCTCCTTGGTCGGGGGAAGCTTGGAAACCTCGTAGACATGGCGCTGGAAGAACGCATGCCAGTCGTAGGGCACCACCTCGTTGAGCAGATGCTCGATGTCGGCGCGGGTGTAGGTCTTGGTGATAGGCCCGGTGAGCGCCGGGGCCGAGTACAGGTGCAGGAAGGTGTCGAGCGACTTCCTGCCGTGCGTCTTCTCGCGGATGATGGTGTCCACATCGAGCCACAGCAGCTCACCCTCGGTGTAGAAGTCCCCGGCCGTGCGGCGGATCGAGGAGTACTCGCCGTGCGCCTCATAGAGGTATGGAGCCGCGGTGGTCAGGTCGATCAGCGGCTCGGTGCGCCGGCCCGGCTCGCTCGCCATCTGGCTGTAGATCGCCGCGAGGTACTGCGGATACTCGCTCGGCTTGCGGATGCCGGTGCGGAACGAGAGCAGGTCCCCCAGGTACTGGTTCATGCCCTCGTACACCCACAGCAGATCCGTGCGCTGCGGAATCTGGAAGTTGAGCGTGGTGAGGTCCCAGGGCCGGCGGTACTTGCCGTTCCAGGAGTGCGAGAACTCGTGCGTGAGCAGGTCGCCCGCGACGAGCTGCCACTGCGGATCGGTCATGAAGGTGGCCGGCGCCCGGTCATCGCTCGACTGGTGATGCTCGATGCCCTCGAAGCCGATCTTGTTCGACAACGTGAGGAGCGAGTGGTAGTCGTGCCAGTGTCGCGAGCCGTACAGCGCCAGCGCCTCCGGCGTCATGCGCTTGTACTCATCGAGCACCTTCTTCGACACATCGAGATCCTGGGGCGCGTCGGCGAACATGTCGAGCACCTGCTTCGACTGGCCGTTGCTCCAGAGCTCGACGCGCTTGAAATAGCGCCCGCAGTCAAGCGGTGAGTCCACCAGCATGTTGAGCGGCACTTCATTGAAGTCCACCCGATCCCCCGACTTGTTGGCCGAGGTGAGGGCGGTGCCGTAATCCCAGCCCGCGGGCAGGATGATGCTCGCCTTGAAGTAGACGTCATGGGAATTGGTGTCGTTCTGGTAGAACAGCACCCGGTTCCAGTTCACCACCGCGAGGTTCGGTGTCGACATCACATCGGGCGAGTTCATCAGCACCGTGAACTTCACCTGGATGGAGGAGACGCCCTGCGGCACCTCGACGTGGAAGGCGTACATGTCGACCTTGTCGCGCCGCCAGGTGAGCGGCTCGCCGTTGGCGCTCACCTTGATCTGCGAGATGTCGGCGAGCGGCCCGGTAGGCCCGTGTTCGCCCGGGATCCACTGCGGGTACACGAAGGTGAAGGGACCCGGCCGCACCGGGATCTGCATCGTCGATGTCATGAACCCCCGGCCGGCGGTGCTGGCATCGAGCACCAGCGTCTCGGGGTTGCTCTGGGTGGCGTAGGACACCGCATGGGCATTGGGCTCGGGAATGATCGCGGCCTGCGCCGCCCCCAGCCCGAGTGCGGCGATACCAAGGCTCGAAAGAGTCAGAAAGCGCTTCACGAATCGACCCTCCATCAGTATTTTTCAGGCCGACCCAGGGGTCGGCCGGCGTCAAACCACCGAGTATGCCACCGGGGCACCGACCGGTTGGTGCCGCCCCCCGGGGTGTGCGGCAGGCCGTGCGGAAGGCGGGATGAAGCGCGCCACGGGGCCGATCGCCTAGGGTGTCAGCGCCGCGCCCGGGACCACCCCGGGCAGCCCGTAGCCGGCCATCGTCCGGTTGAAGCGGCTGACTGCGGTCTGCTCGAACTGATCGTAGAGAGTGAGCGCCTTGCGGTACTCGATGTCGAGCATGGCCTTCTGCTGCAAGGTCGCCGCATCCACCGTGTTGTCCGCGCCTTCCAGCAGGGCATCCAGGGCGAGCAGATGCTCGTGGATGCGATCCGGCACGCGCAGCGTCGACTCCTCCGCGCCGGCGCCGCTGGTGATCTCGAGCTTCGCTGCCTCGTCCGCCTTGCGGAGCGAGCCGATGGCCGCATCTGCGGCCCGCTGCCGCGGGGAGCCCGTCACCGCCGCCTCGAGCACCCCGAGCTGGCCATCGATGGCGTGCAGGCGGTTGAGCGCGGTATCGAGCTGCGAGACCTCGTGCAACACCGCCTGGGTCACCTGGTAGCGCTCCGTCATGTCCGCCACGCTCGCGTGCGAGGCGGGGTCATTGACCACGATGAACGTTTGAGAGGCGCTCTGCCCGCCGATCTCGAGCGTCGCCGTGTAGGTTCCGGGCGGAAGCAGCGCGCCGGCCTTCGGTCCCCGGTTGTACTTCGGGCCCGAGCTCCAGCGCACCGGGCCGTTGGCGCGCAGATCCCAATGGATGCGATGCAATCCCGCCTCGCCGGACACCCGCGGCACCATGCCCTTGACGGACTCCGCCGCAGGCGGGCCGCCCGTCGGGGAAGCGGTCCCCGGCGTCATCGCCACGGGCTTCCCGTGGTGCAGTCCCTTCACGGTGCGCACGACCTCTCCGGCGGCGTTGCGGATCACGAGCTCCCCGGGTTGCTTCACCGTCTTTGCGAGGTAGTAGCTGAAGGCCGCGCCATAGTGCGGATTCTGTCCGTAGAACGCGCTGTCGCCCATCCACTCGGTCTGCGACCAGGGCCAGAAGCGCAGCGCGTCCGCGGGCTTGAACAGCGTGAGCGCCGATCGGGCGACCTGCGCGTTCCAGCGCTGAAACGGCGCGAGGTCATCGAGGATCCACAGGCCCCGCCCATGGGTCGCCACCACCAGTGAATCGGTCGCCCGATCGAGCGCCAGGTCATACACCGCGGCATCCGGCAGGCCGAGACCGAACAGGTACCACGTCTTGCCCGCGTTCCATGACACATACAGGCCGTTCTCGAGCCCGGCGAAGTACAGATCCGGATCGTGCGGGTCGCGCCGCACCACGTGCGCATAGACCCCCCCGGGCAGGTTGCCGCTGATCGAGGTCCAATGTGCCCCGTAGTCATCGGTCCGGTACAGGTACGGCTTGAAATCGCCGCTGAAGTGACGATCCACGGCGATGAGCGCGCTGCCCGGATCGGTCGCGGACACATCGATCGACTCCACGCGGCCCCAGGCCGGCAGATGCGGGATGTGCGCCGTCACATTCGTCCAGTGCCTGCCGCCGTCGCGGGTCAATTGCACCAGCCCGTCATCCGTGCCCACCCAGATGACGTTGGGATCGGACTTGGCGGGCGTTATGGTGAGAATCGCGTCATAGTACTCCGCGCCGGAGTTGTCCTGGATCACAGGTCCCCCGGAGGGGCCCTGCTTCGCCTTGTCGTTGCGGGTGAGATCCGGGCTGATGACCCGCCAGGTTCGGCCGCGGTCCCCGCTCCTGAAGAGCACCTGCGCGCCCGCGTAGAGCACCTTCGGATCCTCGGGCGAGACGGCGAAGCCGGCCTCCCAGGCGAAACGATAGCGCACCGCGCCAGCGCCGAGACCGGTGTAATCGCCCGGAAAGGGCTCGATGTCGTGGATCTGCTGCTCGCTGCGGTTGTAGACGAAGTAGGCGCCGTTCTGCCCGCTGTTGTAGATCAAGTTGGGATCGTCGGCGGCCGGCATGCCGAAGATGCCGTCATCGCCGTTGAATCCGAACCACGCCCGCTCGGGAATACCGCTCGGGTCCTTGCTGAAGGCCGGCCCGCACCAGGTATTGTTGTCCTGCAGTCCGCCGCAGACCAGGTAGCGGATCCCGGCGCCGACGGCGACGTGGTAGTACTGCTCGATGGCGATGTTGTGCACGAAGCGCCAGTGCTTGCCGTTGTCGAGCGAGAGCGCCACCCCTCCGTCGTTCCCCTCGATGATGCGACCGCTGCCGGTCGGATCGATCCAGATTGAGTGATTGTCGACGTGGATGCTCTTGGCGAGCTTGTGCCAGGCGCGCCCCCCGTCATCGGAGGCGACCAGGAACTCCGACAGGGCGAAAACGTGATCGGGATTCCTCGGATCGACCGCGATGTGCGAGAAATAGAAAGGCCGCGAGTCGGCGCCCTGGTACGTGCTCACCATCCGCCAGTGCGCACCCGAGTCGTCCGAGCGCCAGACCACGCCCTGTTTGGTGCCGATGACCGCGTAGAGGACATTCGGCGAGCTCGGTGCGATGGCGAGTCCGATGCGCTCCACCGGCCCGGTGGGCAGCCCGTGGCCGGAGAGGCGCCGCCAGGTGAGCCCGCCGTCGACCGACTTGTAGATCGCATCCTCGGGGCCGCCGGCCGAATAGGTCCACGGCGTGCGGCGGAACCGGTAGGTTGCCGCATACACGATCTCGGGGTTGCGCGGATCCATCGCGAGGTCGGAAATGCCGACCTCGGGCCCCTTGTAGAGCACCCTCTTCCAGGTGAGTCCGCCGTCGGTCGTGCGGTACACACCGCGCTCCGGGCTGTCCTTCCAGGGACTGCCCATGGCCGCCACCAGCACGGTGTCGGTGTGCAGCGGATCGATGACGACGCGGGAGATCTGCGAGGTGCCCGCGAGACCGAGATGGCTCCAGGTGAGACCGCCGTCGGTCGATTTGTAGATGCCATCGCCGAAGGAGACGTCATTGCGCACGTTCGCCTCGCCTGTGCCGGCCCAGACCACCGCCGGATTGTGCGGGTCGACCGCGAGGGCACCGATCGAGGCGACGGGCTCGTGCTGAAAGAGCGCCTTCCAGGTGATGCCGCCGTCTTCGGTGCGGAAGACGCCCCCGTCCGCGCCTCCGACGTAGTAGATGTCGGGATTGCCCGGCACGCCGGCGACCGCGGTCACTCGTCCGCCGGCGATGGCCGGTCCGATCTGGCGGAAATGCACGGCGCGGCTCACCGGCATCGGCAGCCTCGTGCGGCCGTGAGCGTTCTCCTGTTGCGGGCCGGACCGCGCGGCGAGGGCGAGCGGTGAGAGCAGGATCAAACAGGCCGCTAGGGCCCGGGTACGGGCGGACACTTGCATCGTGGATCTCACTTTCGCGCGCCGCCCGGACGCCCCGGCGACGCGAACCTTGTCCTGAAGCGTGCCAAGTTAGCCGAGCATCGGGGGGTTGGCCAGCCTCGGTGCGCGAAGCTCGTCGCGGCGCGCGGCCGTTCTGCCGCAAGCGGCATGCTCCGATCCTGCTATATTGTCCAATGCCGTGGCGATCCGGCCACGAGAGCGGAATTGCGCGCTGGACTGGAGAACGACGGTGCCACTATATGAATACCGCTGCCCGGCCAACGGGCGGGTGGTCGAGGTGCGCCACAAGATGGCCGAAAGACTCACCACCTGGGGCGAGCTGTGCGAGCGCGCCGGTCTGCCGAGCGGGGACTGCGCCCCGCACTCGCCCATCGAGAAGCTGATCTCCGCCGGATTCATCGGCAGTGCGCCCGAGTCGGCCTGCGATGCTCCGGGCTGCGCAGCCGGCGGATGCGGCGCGGGCCTGTGCGGCGGGGATTTCTGAGCCGACCCCGGAGGCGTTTCGCGTGCGACTCCCCCCGGCCCGGCGCATGAGAGTGCAGGCCGCACGGCACCGCACGGCCCGTTTCCTGCACACACGCGCCTGGTTCCCGCACGTGCCTCTCGCCGTCATCGTGGGCGTGCAGGGGCTGCTGCACATTCTGTTCGCCTCGGGCTCGCTGCGGCCGCTGCTGGCCACGTGGGCCGGCAGCTCTCCGATCGCCTCGCTCGCCGGCGGCCTCGGCATCCTGCAAATCGGCGCCGCATCGCATGCGGTCATCGGAGTGCTGCTCATCCTGGTCGCCTTCGGGATGCTGTGGCGGTCGCGGGTCGCCTGGATGCTGGCGCTCGTACTGACGCTGCTCGCGGTGGTGACCCTGGAGCTCTCGCCGCTCGCGCGGGCCTCGCGTCCGCTCGAGATCTTCGGCGTCGTGCAGCTTCTTCTGCTGCTCGCCTCCCGCGACAGTTTCACGCGCGCCAATCTCGCCACGGCCACGCTGTTTGCGCTCACGGGACTGCTGTTCACGCTGGGATACGGCACGCTCGGGGCCCTCGCTCTCGGCGCCGGCTTCAATCCGCCGATCCGCGATCTCACCAACGCCCTGTATTTCGCCGTCGAGACCGTGTCGACCGTGGGGTACGGGGACATTGCGCCGGTCGCCCCCGAGGCACGGCTGTTCACGATCTCCCTGATCGTGCTCGGTCTGGCGGTGTTCGCCACGGCGCTACCGGCGATCGCCGGCCCCCTGATCGACAAACGTCTGATGAACCTGCTGCAGCCGGGAAGGAGAAAGAAAGTGAAGCGCGCTTCGCACATCATCGTCGTGGGCGACGGCCCGCTCGCACTGGACACCGCCCGCGCGCTTTCGGCACGCAATCTCACCGTCACCGTCATCCGCTCCGCAAAGCCCGAAGACGGCGCGCCTCAGCCCGAGGATCTGATCATCGGAGACGGCAGCGACGCGCAGGTCCTGCAGCACGCCGGCGTCACCGAGGCCCGCACCGTGCTCGCATTGAGCGAGGACGACGCGTACAACGCCTTCGTCGTGCTGGCTGCCAAAGAGATGAACCCCTCGCTGCGCACCGTGGCGGCGGTGAGCGACACCCGCAATACCGGCCGCATCGCCCGGACAAGGCCCGATGTGCTGCTCACGCTGCCGCTGCTCGGCGGAGAGCTGCTGGCCATGGCCTTGAGCGGCGAGCCGATCAACACCGACGCGCTGATCACCCAGCTGATGAAGCTCGGTTAGCGCGAGCGCCGCGCGACGGTGCCGCCGCCAGCCGGGCACTGCGCCGGATCCCTCTGCTCGCGCGGGCGGGCCTCCATGTTGAGCATGTTGGCCTGCGTCGGCGTCATCCACAACAGTCCCTGCGCCGCGCAGCGCTCGCCGTAGGCGAACAGTGCGCGCATGTGCCGCGGACCGAAATCGAAATCGGCGCTGGAGGGGAATCCCGGCGGTATCTGCGTGATATGCAACTGCATGCCCAACTGCCGCGCGATCGCCTGCGACTCGACGACCGTCGAGCGCGTCGAGGCGGTTATCCCGGCGGAGATGCTGCGCGAGATGACATCGACCGTATTGATGGGTGTCCTGTCCGGCGCCGAGGCGAGCTTGCCGTTGATGATGACGTACACATCGGCGCCGCGCAGCGGGGCCAGGTCCTGCGGCCGCAGCCCCGCGACCAGCGGGAAGATGAACATGGGCGTCGTGACACCACCGTCGACATGCAGCTCATCGTATTGGCGGCCCCCGTCATGCACCGGGATGACCACCGGTGGGAACACCCCCGGGACGCTCGCCGAGGCGATGATGACCTTGCGAAACAGCGCCAGCGCGCGCTTGCCGCCCTTTGCCGCGATCGCGCCCATGTCCCACAGGACGGTCTCCTGCGAGTCGAGATCGGTCGTTGCAATGATCAGGCGCCGGCCCTTGCTCGTCGCGCGCGCCACCGCGCCCAGCATCGCCGGTGTGATGTGGCGGTCGATCAGGTCGCTCAACCGGTCATGCCCGAACCAGCCGAGCGGCGCGAGGATCAGCTGCGTGAAGCGCCATCCGAGGGAACCGACCGGCGGGTGGCGCCGGGAGTCCTCGATCGTCGCCCGCAATCCGGCATCCCAGGCCGGACCGAGAAATGCGAATGGCGCGATGATCGCGCCGGCGCTGACGCCCGTCACGAGCTCGAAGCGGGGCCGCTCGTGCGCCTCGGACAGGCCCACGAGCGCGCCGGCCCCGAACGCCCCGCTCGAGCCGCCGCCCGAGAGCGCGAGGATATTGACGCGCCGTCCCGCGGCGGCGCGGCGAATGCCCTCGAGAAATTGAGGCGCCTGCTCGGTATAGCCGGTGAGATCGGTCGTCACCAGACGGACCGGAGAGGTATATCCAACCGGCTCGGTGTGATTGATGGCGCTCGGAGGCGGAGGACGCCGCGCCAGCGTGGCGCAGCCGCCGAGCAGCATCAGAGAGGCAATCCACAGTAGCGTGCCGCGCATCGAGGTTGTCAGCTCATTGGCTCCCCTCAAGGACTCCCGGTGATTTCCGCTGCCTGAAGCCTGTGCCGTGCGCGGCCGGATGGGAATAGGCGAAATTGCGGATGCCGGCTCGGCAAGCCCTCAGGCTCTCAGGTGAGATCCGGCTCGCCACAATGGCGCAGGATATGCGCGCGCGCCTCATCCCTCAGGCGCACGGCCGCCGCAAAGACGTCCTCCCGCTCGCCGGCGCAGAGCGGCGGACCGATCACCGCATGGACCGGGGCTCGGCGGGGCAGCCACCGGCCTTCGCGCATGACGTCCCGGGTCCCGCGTAATGCGACGGCGATGACGGGAACCCGGGCGGCGGCGGCGGCCTGGAAGGCCCCGAGATGGAAGGCGCGCAGCCCGGTCACGCCCGTGAACGTGCCCTCTGGAAACAGCACCAGGGAATCTCCGCCTCGAAGCGCTTCGGTGAGCCGCCCGACTTCGGCGGTGCTCTCTCCGGGGGCGAACCGCTCGATGAACACGGTTCCCATCCTGCGCAGATACCCCCCCAGCACCGGTACCCGCGCGAGCTCCGCCTTCGCCCCGAAACGATGGCGCTCCCTCAGCAGGGCGCTGATCAGCAGGCTGTCCACATAACTTGCGTGGTTGACCACGAGAACATGGGGCGTTCGCAGATCGCCCTGCCCCTGCCACGTGGCAACGAGCGGGAAGCGCAACACACGCACAACCCGGGCCGCCGCCCGATGATTGAGCCGCCAGCGCCGCAGCGGACTGCCCACGCATCCGGTGAGCACCACCGTCGGGAGGGCGAAGACCAGCAGGACACCCCAGGCGCACAGACCGAACATCACGCCCATCGCCCTCTCGAGACGCCGATGCGCCGCGAGCGAGACGCTGCCGCGGAACAGCCGCAGCATCTGCACGAAGGGGCTTCTCGGAGCCCGTCCGAGCGCGCCCTCCAGGTACGCCTGGCGGGTGGCGGCACGACGCAATTTTCCGCTCGAGGTCTTGAGCACGCTGTGCGGCGCGAGCAGCAGAACCTCATCCGCCGGCTCTCCCAGGGTGCTCGTGATGCGCTCCATGATCCGTCTCGTCAAGGCGTCGCGTTGCGACGCATCGCTCACGCGCGTTTCCGCCACGACGATGAGCCGCTCAGTGCCGATCGCGTCGGCCATCGCGCCGAAGACCGCCACACAGCCCTTGCGGACGCCCTCGATCGCTCCGACTGCGCTTTCGATTTCCTCCGGATAGATGTGCCTCCCGCGCCGGATGACCATGTCCTTGGCACGGCCGGTGATATAGAGCTCGCCGGCGGCGATGTAGGCCCTGTCGCCGGTATTGCGCCAGTTCCCGCTGAGCAGGCGCGCGGTCGCATCCGCATTTCGGTAGTAACCGCCGGTGGCGGAAGGACCCTCGAACTGCAGCGCCCCCTCGGTTCGCTCGGCAACCTCGGCGCCCCGCTCATCGACGATGCGCAGACGGTAGCCGGCCAGCGGCCTGCCGCTTGACACGAAGGCAATCGCCTGCGATGCGCCGACCGGCACCGGTTGGGCACGCCCGCTGCGCGAGAGCAGTTCCCGGTCGATCCGATCCACCAGAGGTCCGCGGCCGAGCGGCGGGAAGGTGAGCCCCACGCCCACCTCGGCGAGTCCGTACACCGGCGTCAGCGCCTGCGGAGGCAAGCCGCACGGGGCGAAGCGCCGCAGAAAGCGCTCGATCGTTTCGGGGTAGACCGGCTCGGCGCCGTTGAAGGCAATGCGTAGCGAGGACAGATCCAGCCCTGTCAATTCCTCGTCCGACACGCGTTGCGCGGCGAACTCGTAGCCGAAATTGGGCGCGGCGGTCAGCGTGCCGCGATACTCGCCGATCGCGCGCAGCCAGCGCGCCGGCCGCGCCAGAAACGCGTCCGGCGGCATGAGGACGAGAAGGCAGCCGTGGTAGAGCGAGCCGAGCCAGGCGCCGATCAGTCCCATGTCGTGATAGAGGGGGAGCCAGCTCACGAAGACATCCCGATCGCTCGCACCGATGGCAGTCCCCATTGCGCGGATGTTCGCCAACAGCTGGCCATGGGTGAGAACGACCCCTTTCGGCGATCCGGTGCTGCCGGAGGTGTACTGCAACAGGGCGATAGAGTCCCCCGAGAGCGGCATCGGCGCCGGCCCGGCCTCGCCCCCTCGCCCGAGGTCCGCGACCGTGAGAATGTGGCGCAGCGCGCGCACGCGGGATTTCAGCCAATGGGCCAATCGATGCGCTTCCCGGACGGTGATCAGGGCTTCGGCGCCCGCGTTGGCCAGGATCTCGGTGTGCCGGCGCACGTGATCCTCCAGCTGGTGACCGTGGGCGGGCGGATAGAGGGGCACGGGGAGGAGTCCCGCGAGCAGCACGCCAAAGAAGACGTGGAGGTAGTCCACCGAGGTGGGCAACATCAGCGCCACCGGCGCGCCGCGCGAGAGGCCGTACCGGCCGAGCCCGGCGGCGATGGCCCGCGCGCCCTCGAGAAGCGCCGCGTAGCTCAATTCTCGGGGTCCGGAGTCCCCGAGCACGATGGCATGCGTGGCCCCGGGGTGGCGATCGACTCGCCAACTCAGCGCTTCTGTCAGGGTGCGCGCCTCATCGGGCGCCGCGCCGTCTGCGCGGGGCAAGGCCCGCACGCTGACCGCGGGAGCGCCGAAGAGGCGGGCCCCGGCCGGCCGGACGGCCTTCGGGGCATCGCTCAGCACTCTCAGCAGGTCCCCGAGGGTTTCGGCGCCATCGAGCGCCGCCGCGGAAAGCTCGATCCCGAGCGCCTCCTCGAGCCGATTGACGAGCTCGGCACGCGCAAGGCTGTCGAACCCGAGATCCGCATCGAGACGGCTCCGCGGATGCAGAACGGGGGATGGAGCCTTGCGATGCAGCTCCCGGTAGAGCGCATCGATCACCGACTCGGCGATCCTCTCCCGGGCGTCAGCGGCCGGCAGCGGATTCGGATCGGGAACGGGCGACATCGGATCCCGCCTGCCCGCGGCGCGCCTCAGAGCGCCCCTGCCGCATAAGCCAGTCGCAATCGCGAGAGCGCCTCATCGAGCACCGCGTCGTCGTAGTTCTGCGCCGCACGGGTCTCGAGGGTGACGGCCTCGAGGACCTGGGTGTTGGAGGCGAGGCCCGCTCCGTACAACTCCCGCGAGATGCGCAGGTTCTCGGCCGCCTGCGCCGTCGCCGAGCGCGAGGCGGCCAGGCGGGCGCGGGCCGCCGAGAGCGCCAGCCAGTCGGCGCGCACCTCGAGCTCGATGCGCGAACGCAGATCCTCGAGCCGCCGCCGCTCCGCGCGGCTCTGCGCCCGCAAGGCATCGGCCTCGTTCGCGGCCTGCCCGCCGTCGAAGAGCTTCCAGGTGAGTCCCACGCCCACCGTCGAGAAGTTCTCGCGATTGAGGATCTGGTTGTCGAAATGCGTGACTCCGCCTACCGCGGCAAGCTGCGGCAGTCGCTTCGCGGTCTCGGCGCGCGCCCGCGAGGCAAGCGAGCCGGCCTCGGAGGCGAGCGCGGTGAGTTCGTTGCGCGAGGCGAGCGCCCGCTGCACGAGCGAGGTGAGCGGCAGATCATCGACCGCAAAGGCCGGAAGCTCCTGTGCGAGCCGCGGCACGCGCTCGAGCGGCTCTCCGATCAGGCGGTTGTAGTCGGCCCGCGCGATGTCCACCGCATTGGCGGCGCTCACCCGTCCCTCCTCGGCATTGGCCAAGGCGACTTCGGCGGCGAGCAGATCGCTCTTGGCCACCAGCTGGCGGTGAAACTTGGCCTGCACGTCCCGCAGGTGCGCATGCAGGCTCGTGACGGCCGAGTCGGCCACCTTGAGGCGGCTCTGAGCCCGCAGCACCCCGACATAGGCCTGCGCCACCGCCAGCTTCAGGTCCGCGACCGTGGCCCGCTCGTCAGCGGAGGCGGCCGAGACTCCGGACTTTGCGGCATCGATCCCCGCCGTGATCGCCCCGCCGCTGTAGATCGGGATCTTCATCTGCACCGTGCCGCTGACATACTGATTGTTGCGGAAGATGGGACCCGAACGGAATGACAGCGCGGGCGTCACCACATCGAGCTCCGGCGCCTGGCCGAGATGCGTGTAACCGACATTGGCGCTCACGCTCGGCCAGCGTGCATCGCGCGCCGCGCGCTCCCGGTCGCGAGCGCTCTGCACCTCCGCCACGGCCGCCGCCAAGCTCTGATTGCGCGCAATGGCCATCCGCCAGGCCTGTTGCAGTGTCTCGGAAAGCGCGGGCCTCGCCGCAACCGCCATCACCAGCGCCGCGATGATGCCGCGTGCACGCGATGATCTCATGGCTTGGTGCCCTTGAGCGAAACGATGCCGAGGAGCTTGAGCACGTATTTCTCGTAGACGGGCGTAGTCGATCCGGTGCGGATCTTGCGCAGGAAGTACTTCTCGAACGCGATCTTGCCAAGATGCACCCACTTGCCGACCTTTGCCCAGGTGACATTGCGCGGCGGGATCTCCGGCAGCGCCACGAACGCCGCTCCGGTGTCGCCGAAGTCGGCGAGGCATATGGCATTCCAGGTCGCCCGCGCGTTCGCCGCCCGCCCGCCGATATCCGCGGCGACGTTCTCGCAGATTGCCGTCACCATCGACTCGATCATGTAGCCGGTCTTCGGCGCACCGGTCGGCACCGGGGTCGCCTCGACGGGAGGGATGGCCACGCACACCCCGGCCGAGAATATGTTGGGGTACTTCGTGGATCGCTGGTGCTCGTCGATGAGCACGAAGCCGCGCGCGTTGCACAGCCCGGGAACGGCGGCCACCGCATCCACGCCCTTGAACGCCGGCAGCACCATCGCGAACCGGAAGGCCACCTGATGCTCCTTTCGAGGCTTGCCGTCCTCGTCATGCTCGAGCACCGTCATGGACTCCCCGCCGACGGCGCTCACCTTGGCGTTGGTGATCCATTTGATGTGGCGCTGGCGAAGCTCGGATTCCATCAGGCCCTTGCTGTCGCCCACGCCGCCGAGGCCCATGTGCCCGATATACGGCTCGCTCGTGACAAAGGTCATCGGCACGCGGTCGCGGATCTTGCGCTTGCGAAGATCTGCATCGACGATCATCGCGAACTCATACGCCGGTCCGAAGCAACTCGCCCCCTGTGCCGCCCCGATCACGACCGGTCCCGGCCGCTCGAGGAACAGCTGGTATCTCTCCCAGGCGCGCACGGCGTGCTCCTGGGTGCACACCGATTCCGTATGCCCATCGGGCCCGAGGCCCGGCACCTCATCGAAGGCGAGCTTCGGTCCCGTCGCGATCACCAGATAGTCGTAATCGAGGGAGCGGCCGTCTGCGAGCGTGAGCGTGCGCCGCTCGGCGTCGATCGAGACGACCGGGTGGTCGATCCAGTCGATTCCCTTGGCCGCGAGCGGCTCGCGCAGCGCGATGCGGGTCTTGGCGAGATTCCGCCAGCCTACGGCCACCCAGGGATTGGACGGAGTGAACTCAAAGTATGGCGACGATCCGATGAGCGTGACGCGGTGCGCCTTGCTGAGACGCTTGCGCATCTCGTAGGCGCACGGCACTCCGCCCAGGCCCGCACCGATGATGGCGACATGTGCCATGGCAACCCCCAGGAGAGACGATCTCGCGTGCAAGTGACGTGAATGGGAACCGGGATGGCGCGGCCGTCACTCATGAGCCTGCGCCCCGAGCGCGCAGCGCGCGCGCTTCCTTCCGCTTCAGGTAGGCGTAATAGAGGACCGGGATCACGATCAATGTCAGCAGCGTCGAGACGAAGATGCCGAACAGGAGCGACACCGCGAGCCCGTTGAAGATCGGGTCGGGAAGGATGAACATGGCGCCGAGCATGGCCGCGACCGCCGTCAGCGCGATCGGCTTGGCGCGGATCGCTCCGGCGCGCACCACCGCCTCCTCGATGGGGAAGCCGGCGCGCACCGCCCCGTCGATGAAATCGACCAGCAGGATGGAATTGCGCACGATGATGCCCGCGAGAGCGATCATGCCGATCATCGATGTGGCCGTGAACTGATCCCCGAGCAGCGCATGCCCGGGCAGCACGCCGATGATGGTGAGCGGAATCGGCGCCATGATGATGAGCGGCACCATGTAGGAGCCGAACTGCGCCACGATCAGCAGATAGATCAGCGCGAGACCCACCGAGTAGGCGATTCCCATGTCGCGGAAGGTCTCGTAGGTGATCTGCCACTCCCCGCTCCATTTGAGCGAGAAGCGGCTCGGATTGGACGGAACACTGATGAATCGCTGCTCGAGCGGCTGGCCGGCGACGGTGAGCCGGCGCAGCCTCGCGGAGATGTCGAACATGCCATAGAGCGGGCTGTCGAGCGGTCCGGCCATGTCCCCCATGACATAGGTCACCGGCATGAGGTCCTTGTGATAGATCGCCCCGTCCCACACGCTCCTGTGCACGCGCACCAGCTCCGAGAGCGGCACCAGCGCCCCATCCGCGGCCCGCACCCGCAGCGCCAGCAGTCTCGTCATTCGCGCCTGGTCGGCCGGAGAAAGCTCGAGCCTCACCGGGATCAATTCGCGCTCGCGGCCGATGTGCACGTAGGTCGCATCGAAGCCCGAGAGCGCCATGGCGAGCGTGCGGGTGATCTGCGCCTGCGAGACCCCGAGGAGCGAAGCCTTCTGCCGCTCGACATCGATCACGAGCCTCCTCGAGCGCGCATCGACGCTGTCATCCGTATCGACGATGTCGGGCGTCGTGTCGAACACCTTGCGGATGCGCAGCGCGAGCTGCCGCTGCATGGCATAGCTCGGCCCGAAGATCTCCGCGACGATGGGCGCGAGAACCGGCGGTCCGGGCGGCACTTCGACCACCTGCAACGAGGCGCCGAACCTGCGGGCCACCGCCGCGAGCGCCGGCCGGACTGCGAGCGCGATGGCGTGACTCTGGCGATGACGCTTGTCCTTGGGGATCAGTTCCACGGCGATCTCGCCGTATCGCGGGCCCTGGCGCAGGTAGTACTGGCGCACCAGGCCGTTGAAATTCACCGGCGCATGGGTCCCGGCGTACACCTGGTAGTCGGTCACCTCCGGCACCCGCGCGATCACCTGCGCGAGCGCATCGAGCACGCGGGCGGTTGTTTCGACGGTCGTGCCGACCGGCATCTCCACCACCACCTCGAATTCCGATTTGTTGTCGAAGGGCAGCATCTTCATGACCACGGTCTTGGTCACGACGAGGCCCACCGCGACCACGATCGCCGCGACGATCGCCCAATAGAGCCGGTGGCGCCGCTTGCGCCCGGCGGGGCCGGCGAGAAACGGCCCGACCAGGCGTTGAAACAGCCTGAGCAGCGGCGGGTCCGCGGCGTGCTCCGTGGCCGGTATGTGGCTGTGCGAGAGGAGCTTGCGGCACAGCCACGGGGTGAACATCAGCGCCACGCCGAGCGAGATCAACATGCCGGAGCTGGCGTTGATCGGGATGGGGCTCATGTAGGGCCCCATCAGACCGCCGACGAAGGCCATCGGCAGGAGCGCGGCGATCACCGTGAAGGTGGCGAGAATGGTCGGTCCGCCGACCTCATCGACCGCCACAGGAATGATGTCGCTCAGCGTGCCGCCGCCCAGGCGCGCGTGCCGATGGATGTTCTCGACCACGACGATCGCATCGTCCACCAGGATGCCGATCGAGAAGATGAGCGCGAACAGCGACACCCTGTTGATGGTGAAGCCCCAGGCCCAGGAGGCGAACAGCGTCGCCGCCAGGGTCACCCCGACCGCCGCGCCCACCACCAGCGCCTCGCGCCGGCCCATGGTGAGAATGACGAGCAGCACGACCGATACGGTGGCGAAGATGAGCTTCTCGATGAGCTTCATCGCCTTCTCATCGGCCGTATGCCCGTAGTCGCGCGTGACCGTGACGTTCACACCCGCCGGGATGTAGGTTCCGCGCAGCTGCTGCACCCGCTTGATCACCTCATCGGCGATGGTGCTGGCGTTGGTGCCGGTCTTCTTGGCGATCTCGATGGTGACGGCCGGCGCGTAGCTCACCTTGGTCAGGTCGCGCGTGGCCGCGCCCGGCCCCGTGCCGAACCATACGTACGACTGCGGCGCATCGGGCGCGAAGGCGACGTCTGCAACGTCGGCCAGGTACACCGGCCGCCCCGCGTGCACGCCGACCACCAGATGCGCCACCTCCTCCCGGCCGGCGAGAAACTGTCCGGCCTCAACCGGGATCACCCGGTTGCCGCCGATGAGCGAGCCGGCCTGAAGTGTCAGGTTGGCCGCCTCGAGAGAATGCGCGATATCGCCCGGGGCGAGTCCGTAGACGGCGAGCTTGCTCGGATCGAGACGCACGCGCACGAGGCTTTGGGGGGCTCCGATCACCGCGACCCGGCGTGTTCCGGGCACTCGCTTCAGCTGCGTCTCGATCGAGCGGGCGACCTGCCCGAGCTGGTACGAGCCGCGCTGCCCGTCCTTCGTCCACAAAGTGAGCGTCAGGATGGGCACATCGTCGATGCCCATCGGGCGCACCAGCGGCCGCAGGATGCCGGAGTTGGCGGGCCACAGGTCGCGATGCGAGTAGATCGCGTTGTACAGCCGCACGATGGCCGTGGTGCGCGACTGGCCCACCTCGTATTCCACCGTGAGGACCGCGAGCCCCGGTCGCGAGACCGAATAGATGTGTTTGACTCCGCGGATCTCCCCCAGCACCTGCTCCATGGGCGTGGTCACCTGGCGCTCCACCTGCCTCGAAGAGGCGCCCGGGAACGGGATGAATACGTTGGCGAACGTGACCTTGATCTGAGGGTCTTCCTCGCGCGGGGTGATGGCGAGGGCGAACAGCCCCATGGCCACCGCCAGGATCGCGAGCAGCGGGGTGATCTGGTTGTGCAGGAAGCGGCTCGCGAGGCGGCCGCTGAAGCCGAGCTGCCCGCTCATGCCGGGCCCCCGGCGCGACCGCGCGCCGCCTCGGCGCTCATCGCGGCGTCCCTGACACGCCCGGGAAGGGCTCGAGGCGCTGCATGGCCGCGAGCGGCTCGAGCGCAACGCGATCGCCCGCCACCAGTCCGGAGAGCACCTCGATGCGATCTCCGAGGCGCTCGCCCAGGCGCACCTGCTGCATCAGCACGTTGCCGTTGGGCTGGACGAGGTAGACCGCCGTGACTTCGCTGCGGCGCACGATGGCCCGTGCCGGCACGAGCAGCGCGGCGCTTCGCCCGGTGGTGAACGCCACCTGCACGATCTCGCCGGGATAAAGACCGGTGATCTCGTTCGGCAGCCTGAGTCGGACGGTGAACGTGTTGGACAGCGAGGATGCCACCGGGAAGACGGTCACGTGCGTCGCGGGAATCGCCCGGCCCTCGAGAAACACGGTACCGGCGTTCGCCTTGCGCACCGCGCCGGCGATCGACTGGGGGATGCTCACCACGACACGCAGATCCCCCAGCGAGGCCACTTTCATCAGGGGCGTTCCCGGGGCCACCGCCTCGCCGGCCTGCACCAGCCGTTCGGCGATCACTCCCGCATAGGGCGCCCGTATCTGCGTGTAGGCGACGCCCTCGCCGGCGCTGACGACCGCGGCCCGGGCCGCATTCAGCTGGGCCACCGCGGCGTCTCGATCGGCCGTCACCCGGTCGAAGTCCGCCTTCGGCACCACCTGCCGCTCGTACATGTCGCGAATGCGTCGATAGCGCGTCTGCGCCTCCGTGGCCCTGGCCTCGGCCGCGTGCAACGCGGCCCGCGCCTGAGTCAGATCGGCGCGCTGGATGGTGGAGCGGAGCCGCATGAGCAACGCGCCAGCGGGCACGACATCGTCCACATCGTGATAGACGGATGCGACACGCCCGGAGGTCTGGGCGGTCACCGTCGCCCGGTTGACCGCCTGGACGACACCATCGAAGCGCCGTTGCGCGGAGGTCTGCTCGGGCTCGACCAGCACCGATGCGAGGGACGCCTCGCTCCGGGCGGGCGGCGGAGCATGCCGCGCGCCGCATCCCGAGAGCACCCCTGCCGCCAGAATGGCGGCCAGCCTGAACCGTGACCCTCTCATGTGTCGCCCGCCTTGCGTGGTCCGCCTCAGAACGCTGCGCCCGGCTTGACGCCGAGCCGTTTCAGCAACATCGCGAGCGGGCAGAGGCCGGTGAATGCCGCCTGCAGCAGGTTCGCGCCCACGAAAAGCGGCAGCAGCAGCCACCACGGATTGACCAGCCAGCCGAGCAGAGTCCCGATGAGCACCACTGTCCCGGCGAAGACGAATACAACGCGATCGATTGACATAGCGGCCTCCAGTGCGGCGCGGCGGACGGCACGATTCGCTCCGTCCCGACCGGATAAGTATATTAGGATACGCTAATTTAGCAAATGGTAATTTAGTAAGGTGTGCGGTAAACTGCGGTCGTGATCAAAGATCGCAAGTCCTCCCCAGCGATGCGCCGCCGGCGCAAAGCGCATCCCGTCGTCTCGCTCGGGCGCGCCGCGCGCGACCTGCAGCCGCATTGCACCCAGGCGGCGGGCGTTCTGCGGGCGCTCGCCAATGAACAGCGGCTGGTGATCCTGTGCCATCTCGTACCCGGGCCTCTCTCGGTGGGCCAGCTCAATGAGTGCGTACCGCTCAGCCAGTCGGCCCTGTCGCAGCATCTGGCGGTGCTGCGACAGGCCGCGGTCGTGCGCACGGAGCGGCAGTCGCAGACGGTGTACTACTCCCTGACTCCCGGCCTCGTCACGCGGCTGCTCGGCGTGCTGCACGAGGAATTTTGCGGCGTCTGACCCCCCGTGGTTCAATAGGGGGATTCCACCTCGGAATTTCCTCAAACCACCATGCCTTCCCTGTTCGACCCGCTCGTCATGGGCGAGCTCACGCTCCCCAACCGCATCGTCATGGCGCCTCTGACGCGCTCACGGGCAGATGGGCGGCGCGTGCCGAACGGCCTGATGATCGAGTACTACCGTCAGCGAGCCTCGGCGGGCCTGATCATCTCGGAGGCCACGGTGGTCACCCCCATGGGCGTTGGCTATGCGGACACCCCGGGAATCTGGTCGGATGAGCAGGTCGCGGGCTGGCGCGAGGTGACCGGCGCGGTGCATGAGGCGGGGGGGAGGATCTTCCTGCAGCTGTGGCACGTCGGCAGGGTGTCGCATCCCCTGTTTCTCGACGGCGAGCGTCCGGTGGCCCCAAGCGCCGTCGCGCCGCAGGGACACGTCAGCCTGGTCAGGCCCAAGACCCCTTATGTCATACCGCGTGCGCTCGGGCGCGAGGAGATCCCCGGGATCATCGCCGCCTTCGCGCATGGAGCGAGAAATGCCGAGCGCGCCGGCTTCGACGGTGTGGAGCTGCACGGCGCCAATGGGTACCTGCTCGACCAGTTCCTGCAGGACGGCTCCAATCGCCGTGATGACGACTACGGTGGCTCGGTGGAAAACCGCGCCCGGCTCCTGCTCGAAGCGACCGATGCGGCGATCGCGGTCTGGGGTCCCGGGCGGGTCGGCGTGCATCTGGCGCCGCGGGGCGATTCCCATTCCATGGGGGATTCCGATCGCGCGGCGACCTTCGGCCACGTGGTCCGGGAACTCGCCCGGCGCAGGATCGCTTTCCTGTTCGCGCGCGAGCATCCCGAAGGCGGGCGGCTCGGCCCGCAGCTGAAGACCGCCTTCGGCGGCGTTTACATCGCCAACGAGAAGCTGACGCACGCGAGCGCCCAGGACCTGCTCGACCGCGGCGAAGCCGACGCTGTGGCCTTCGGCAAGCTCTTCATCGCCAATCCCGACCTCGTCGAGCGCTTCAGGAGCGGCGCGCCGCTGAATGACCCCAGGCCGGAGCTGTTCTACGGCGGCGGCCCGGCGGGCTATACCGACTACCCTGTCCTGCCGGAAACCGAAGCCTAGAGAGGCGCCGGCTCGGCGCCATCGCCATGAGCGGCCGCGAATCCATGCCAAGCGCTCCGATCCGTCCCGGGGAGCCGGTGCGCCTCACCGAGAAGGTCTGGCGCCTCACCTGCGCCAACCCCGGCACGATGACCGGCCCCGGAACCAACACCTACCTGGTCGGCGCGGCGGACGAGTGGACCGTCATCGACCCGGGGCCGGTGAGCGAGCGGCACCTGCACGCGATGCTCGCCGCCGCGCCGGGCATACAGCGCATCCTCGTCACGCACACCCATCCGGATCACTCTCCGGGCGCGCTGGCATTGCATGGGGCGACGCGCGCCGACCGGGTCGGACGCCGCAGTCCCCACCCGCGCTCGCAGGACCCGAGCTTCGACCCCCAGCGCGAGCCCGCCGACGGGGACCGTCTGCGGCTCGGGGCGGGGATCACGATCCGTGTCCTGCACACCCCGGGCCACGCCTCCAACCATCTGTGCTACCTGTTGGAGGAGGAACGGCTGCTGTTCACGGGCGATCACGTGATCCAGGGCTCCACCGTGGTCATCGACCCGCCGGATGGCGACATGAGCGCCTACCTTGCCTCCCTGGAACGGCTGCTCGCAGAAGATCTGGCCTTTCTCGCACCCGGCCACGGCACCCTGATACCGCAGCCTCACGAGGCGGTGCGCGCCCTCATCCGCCACCGCCTGCGGCGCGAAGCCAAGGTGCTCGCGAGATTGCAGGACTCCGCCCCGCTGGCGCTCGACTCCCTGCTCACCCGCGCCTATGACGATGTGCCGGCCCATCTGCATCCGCTTGCCGAGCGATCCCTGCTCGCGCATCTTTTGAAGCTCGAAGCCGAGGGACTCGCGCGTCAGCTCAACGGCATCTGGAGTGCCTGAATCCGCTCACCGCGCCGCCGGCCACCGCCGCTCGACCAGTCCCACCAGCACCGGCATCGCCAGCAGCACCAGCGGCAACTGCACCAGCGCACCGGCGATGATGGCGATCGCGAGCGGCTGCAGCATCTGGTCTCCCGAACCGCTGATCGCGGCCCCGAGCGGCACCAGCGCCAGGATCATGGCGAGGGTGCTCATGGTGATCGGGCGCAGACGATTGAGCGCGGCCTCGTAGATCGCCTTGCGCGGCGACATGGTCTTCAGCAGCTCCTGGTACTCCGAGATCAGGAAGATCGCCATCTCGGTCGAGATGCCGACGATCATCACCATGCCCATCATCGCCGTGATGTTGAGCTCGACGTGGGTCAGCCACAGGCCGATGAACACCGCCAGCGTCGAGAACAGCGAGCTCGCGATGATGATGACCGGGATCGAGAAGGTTTCGTAGAGAAACAACAGCAGAATGATCTCCGCCACCACCGCGGCTCCGAACACCTTGATCATGCCGTGGATCGCCATCTGCTGCTGCCTGTATTGACCCCCGAGGGTGTAGTACACACCCGCAGGCAGCAACCCCGGCTTCTCGAGCACGCGCTGCACGGCGGCCATGGTGGAGCCCAGGTCGTGCCCGCCGCCGATCTGCGCGGTCACCGGCACGATCTGCGCGAGGTTGTCGCGGGTGAGCTCCGGCTGCCCGGCCACGAATCTCACTTTCGCCACGGTGCCGAGCCTGAGCACCTGGCCGTTCGGGGAATGGATGGGCAGGCTCGCGAGCTGGTCACGGTAGATATGGCCTTCCGGCGGATCGAGCCAGAGCCTGACGCCGATGTCCTGCACCGTGCCGAGGTACTTGGTCACGACCTTGCCGTGCAGGTAGTGATAGACCTGACTGCGCACGTCGGCGACGGTCATTCCCTCGAGCGCGGCCGCGGCCGGATCGACGTGGATGTCGAGCGCATCGCCGGCGGGGATCACGCCGTTGTTGACGGATGCCGGCTCGATCCCGGGCACCTTGCCGATCGCATCGGCCACCCTGTTGGCGACGACCGGCAGCATCGCGGGATCCTTGGCGCTCAGCGAGATGACGACCGGTTGGCGCCGGCCCACCATGTCGCCGATCATGTCGCCCATCAGCTGGTGGGTATCGAAATCGAGACCGGGCACCTGATCGGTCACCTTCCGGGTGACCTCGTCCATCACCTTCCAGATGTCGGGTCGCTTGGAAGGATCGATCAGACGGACGAAGAAATCGCCCTGATAGGCCTCGTTGAGATCCCCGCCCAGCCCGGCGCCGGTGCGGCGCGAGTACGTATAGACATAGGGATCGTGCTTGAGGATCCCCTCGACCTCCTCCAGCTCGCGATTGGTCTCCCCGAGTGATGTGCCCGGGGCCGCCTGGTAATCAAGAACGAACCCGCCCTCGTCCATCCTCGGCAGGAAGCCGCTGCCGACATTGCGGTAGGCGATGTATCCGAGGGCCACGAGCACCGCGAGCGCCGGCACGAGCAGCATCGGCCGATCCGCCAGCTTCCCCAATGCGCGGCCATGGATGCGCTTGAGCCAGGTCTCCTTGCCGTGCGAAGGATCCTCGAAGCGCGCGAAATCGATCAGGCCGCGGGCCAGCAACGGCACCGCGAGCGCCGTCAGGATCAGCGAGATGATCAGCGCCGAGGCCATGGTGAGCGAGAGGAACTTGAAGAACGCCCCGGTGATGCCCGAGAGGAAGGCGAGAGGAATGAAGATGATGATGGTCGCCAGACTCGAACCGAGCAGCGGCGAGAGGAATTCACGGGCCGCGGTGAGCACCGTCTTGTGCGGATCTTCGATGCCGGGCACGCCGGTGCGCCGGGCGATATGCTCGATCATCACGATCACATCGTCGATCAGCAGGCCGATGGCCGCCGCGATGCCCCCGAGCGTCATGATGTTGAAGGTCATGCCGAGCAGCGACAGCAGCAGCACCGTGATCAGCACCGACAGCGGCACCACCATCATCGCCACCAGTGTGACCCGCCAGTTGCGCAGGAACGCGAACAGCACGATTCCCGCGAACACCAGCCCGATGAGAATCGCCTCCTCGAGCGCCGCGATGGAGGACCCGACGAGCTGCGTCTGGTCGTACCACTTGTACAGGTGGATCGCCTTCGGCTGGGTCTTCATGAACACCGAGAGCTTCTTTGCCACTTCCCCGGCGAGCGTCAGCGAGTCGGCCGTGTCCTGCTGATAGACGTCGAACGTGACCGCCGGCTTGCCGTCATCATCCACCAGCAGCCACTGCGGCACGGTGCCCATGGAGATCTTGGCGAGATCCGCCAGGCGCACGATGCCGTTCTGCCCCGTATGCAGCACGACGTTGCGCACGGAACGGATCGAGGTGAAGGCATTGTTGCCGATCGCCAGGAACATCAGGTCGTTGTCTTCCAGTCGCCCGACCGCCGAGATGGTGTTGGTGCTCGCCAGCGCCTGCGATACGTCCGCGAGCGTCAGGCCGTAGGCCTTGAGTTTCTGCGGATCCACGGACACCTGCACTTCGGGCGTCTCGCCACCGAGGACCCCGACCCGCCTCACCCCCGGGATGCCCGTGAGCAGCGGCACGATCTGGTATTCAGCGAGCTGGCGCAGCGCCGTCGGGGGGACGGTCTTCGAGATGAGCGCGTACGACACGAACGGCATGATGATGTTCGGGCTCATCTGGATGATGTCGTACGTCGTGCCCTGGGGCAGCGCCGGCAGCTTCTGGGCAAACGCTGCATCGACCGCGAGCAGCGCCTGGTTCATGTTCGAGCCCCAGGGGAAATCGACGAAGATCTCGGCGGCGCCGCGCGAGGTCGTCGAGCTGACGTCCTGCGCGCCCGGGACCGCGCGCGCCACCCGCTCGAGCGGCTCGGTCACATCGACCAGCATCTGCCGTGCGGGCATGCTGCCTGCGTTCACCTCGACACGGATGCGGGGAAAGCTCGTGACCGGGAACAGGCCGACCGGGAGTGAGATGGCCGCGAACGCCCCGGCCAGCGCCAGCGCGAATGCGATGGTGATCAGCGAGCGCCGATGATGCTCGACCCAGGATGAGAAGCTCACTCAGCGGCCCCGCTCTTCGCCGGGTCGGCCAGCCGAATCCGCATGCCGTCATCGAGCTGATAGTTGCCGGTCAGCACCACGGGCGCGCGCGGATCGAGTGCGCCGGAGATGACGTTCATGGCGTTGACCTCATCCAGCACCTGCACCGGAACCTTGTGCGCGATGCCGTTGACCGCCTGGACCACGTAGGTCGCCCCGCTGTTGTTGATCAGAATCGCCTTGTGCGGCACCACGTAGCCGCGCACCTGGGCGGTGGTGATGCGGGCCACGGCGAACTCACCGGGCAGAAACTTCCCCGGGGGCAGCGCGATCTGCACCGGCACCAGCCCGTTGCTCGGATCGGTTGCCGCGCCACACAGCACGACTCGCCCGTTCATCCATTGATCGGTGCCGGTCGCCTTCACCGCGGCGGCATCCCCCGCGTGGATCCGCAGCGCGACCGCGGGCACCACACCAGCGGCCAGCACCAGCCGGTTTGGCGCGGCGAGCGTCAGCATCGGGGAGCCCTCGCTCAGGATGTCCCCGGGATGAACCGACAGCCCGGTGACGACGGCCGTGAACGGAGCGCGCACGACATGGCCGCCGCCGGCCCCCGCTGCCCGCAGCGCCACAAGCGTCGCACGCGCGTCGCTCTGCGATTTCTCCGCCTGCGCGAGCTGCTGGCCGGTCGCCAGGTGCAGCTTCAGGAGTTGGCGCGTGTTCCTGACCAGATCCTCCGCCACCGTCAGGCTCGATTTCGCCTGCTGATAGGCCGCGCCCGACTGCGAGCTCGGCATCAGTGTCAGGAGAGGCCCGCCGGCGCGCACCCGTTCACCGAGGTGTGTCTGCACGGCTCCAACCACTGCGGACCCCGGCGCCATCAACGACGTGCCACCGGTGTTGCTTGCGCGTACCACCCCGTAGGCGTTCAGCACTCGCGGCAGACTGCCTTCCTTGAGTCGAGTCAGCGTCACCAGCGCGCTCGGACCTTGGGCGGCGCCCACGGCCAGCGCCGGCGGCAGCGGCAGGATGGTGGCGACCGCCAGGCAGACGATCCTTGCAATCATTCGAGGACTCATGGCTTTCTCTCAAGTTTGCGGCGCAGCGATGCGCGTCTCGGGCAGCCCCCGGGCGAGCTCCACGGTCATGACGATATCGGCCTCGCCGAGCGCGCGGGCGAGAGTGACCGCCTCCAGCTCCCGATTGAGAGCCGTGGTCTCGTAATCGGCGAGCGCACGCTGGTCGATCGCGCCCAGCGCGTAGGCCCTTTGGGCGGAACTCGACAGCGTGGCGGCAGCGGCGGCGGCGTGCTGGGCAACGCTCACATCGCGCTTCAGGCGCCGGATCTGGGCCGCCAGCCCCTTCACCGCGCCCACCGCCGCATCGAGCCGGGCCTGGTACTGCTCATGCAGCGTGAGGCGCGTCGCGCGCGCGATGGCAATCTGCCCCTGGTTGCGATCGAAGAGGGGCAGATCGAACGTAGCGGTGGGGCCCACGGAGCGCACATTGCCCGTGTCCTGACCCCAGGCGGCGCCGAGCAGAAAGGCGGGAAACTGCCCGATGATGGCCGTCCGCACGTCCTCGTCCGCGGACCGGTAGCCGAGCTTGAGCGCCACCAGGTCGGGACGACGGTCCGGGAGGCCTGCCAGCAGCGGCCCGAGATCCTTCGGCGGCGGCGCCAGGGACGGCGCGGCAAGGGTGAAGCGCACGTTCGGCTCGAGCCCGAGCAGGGCATCGAGCGCCTGCCAGTTCTGCAGCTGCGCGAGAGACAGCGAGGCGAGCGCCCGATCCGCGGAGGCCTTGGCGGCGAGCAGCGGGGCAAGCGCGGTCAGGGCGAGGCTGCCCGCCTGGGCGGCGATGCGGGCCTGGCGCACTTCCAGACCGACCATCGCGACCTCCCGCCGACTGAGATCGACGGCCACCCCGCCCCAGTACAGATCGAGCGCCAGGAGCCGGGCCTTCTGGGCGACCTGCCACTGCTGCCAGAGCAGATCGGCGTTCACCTGCCGAGTCAGGAAGCGAGCCGACTTCACCCGCGTGTGGTAGGTGAGAATCGCCTTGACGTCCTGCGTGAGAGACGCCGTCCACGCCGCGTGCGTGATGTCGTGGCCGCCCAGCAGCTGCGCGTAGCTGACGCTCGCGGAGGGGTTCGGCAGCAAGGAGGCCTGCAGGAGGCCCGCCTGCGCCAGATCCATCTCGCCGCGCTGCACGCGCAACTGCGGATCGTTGAGCACGGCCAGCAGACCGACATCGGTCAGCGTCAGCGGCTTGTCGGTGGCGATGCGGCGCGGCGCCTCACCCGGGCCTGGACCCGGGACCTGCGTATGCAGCCCCGAAAGCCCGCTGGCCAGATCAGGTGCGTGTGCCAGGGGCAGCGCATGGTAGAAAGCACAGCCGCCGAGCAGTGTCGCGCCGGCGAGCGCCGCCGAAAACGTGCGCAACAAGGGTCTGGCGAATGCAAACCGACCCCGGACCGGGACGTTCGGGATCGGGGGAGCGGTGCTGCTCGTACCACCAATCGGAGACATCGGGTGATCGCCTTTCCGAAACTCGCACAGGGATTGGGCTCCCTCGGGAGCCGGATGCGGATACCTTGGCAGCCATTGCTGACCAAGTCCTGACGGGCCGGCGGGCGCCCCGCCCCGCGCGCAAACGGGTCTCACAGAGGCCCGCGACGGCGCCGGACGGCCGTCTGCCCACGCCAGCGTGGTCAGCACTTGGTCAGCTTTGCCGGGATAATATGGCATCTGGCGCATTATGCGCGCCGGAGCCGAAGCCGAATGAGAGTGTTGCTGGTCGAGGACAACCAGGCGATCTGCGAGATGATCGCCGATCACCTGCGCGAGCGCGGGTTCGCGGTCGATGCGGTGGGCAGCGGCGAGCAGGCGCTCTCGGCCGCGCGGGTCGCGCGGATCGATGCCGCCGTGCTCGATCTCGGTCTGCCGGACACCGATGGGATGCGGCTGCTCGCCTCACTGCGCGATCACCAGCCGGATCTTCCCGCCATCATCGTGACGGCGCGCGACGGCGTTGATGACCGGCTGCGCGGCCTCAACTCCGGTGCCGATGACTACATCGTGAAGCCGTTCAACCTGCTCGAGCTCGAGGCGCGGCTGCGCGCCGTGCTGCGCCGCGCCGGCAGCCGCCGTGAGACCCGATATTCCCTGGGCGGCATCACCTTCGACACCGTCACCCGGCAAGCCTCCGCCCTCGGCAAGCCTCTCGATCTGACACGCCGCGAGGCGGCTCTGCTCGAGGAGCTGATGCGGGTGCCCGGGCAGGTGATCACCAAGGACAGGCTCGAGGACCGCCTGTATGCGCTGGAGGATGCCGGCAGCGCGAATGCGCTCGAAGCGGCGGTCTCGCGCCTGCGGCGCAAGCTCTCCGGTGCGCAGGCCCGCCTTGCCATCGAGACCAAGTGGGGCATCGGCTACCGCCTGGTGGAGAGCGGCGATACATGAGCCGTCCTCACAGCCTGCGGCTGCGCCTGCTCGGAGTGATGTTCGCGGTCTTTGCGCTCGGACTCGGCGCATCGTTCGCCTCCTACCGGTTCGAAGTGCACAACATCATCGGCGGCCTGGAGGCGCGTACCGTGCAGAACCAGGCGCGCGACCTGCTCGATGCGCTCAATACCTCCGCGGGCACGCTGCGCGTGAGTCTGCCGCCCGATTGGAGCCGGGTATACGCCGATCCGTCGCGCCAGTTCACGTACACCGTGTTCGACCGCAATCGCCGCCCGCTCGCCTGGTCGGCGAATCTCGCCGGGCCGTTGGAATACATCCCGGTGGATGCCAAGGGCCCGATCGGACCGGTGGAATTCACCGGCGTGGGCGCCTCGCGGCGCACGGTCGTCGCCGCAAGAGGTTCGCACGGGGACGTCATCGTGGTGGCGCGCAAGGGCATCAGCCGCGACACGCTCATCGACAGCCTCTTCGAGGAGGACTCCGAGCACGTCTCGGTGCTCATTCCCTTCGCACTGCTCGGGCTCGCCCTGATCTGGCTCATCAGCGGCTGGAGCCTGCGCCCCATCGAGCGGGCCTCGCGCGAGGCGGCCCGGGTCGGGCCGCGCCAGCCGGACCTGCGCATTTCCGCGGATGATCTGCCGAGGGAGATCGGCCCCCTCGTCGAGGCCGTCAACGGCGCTCTCGAGCGGCTCTCGCACGCCTACGCGGCCGAGCGGCGGCTCACGGCGGATGCCGCCCACGAGCTGCGTACGCCGCTCGCGGTGCTCAATTTGCGCCTGCAGCGCGCCCGTCTCACCGGCACGACCGACTGGCCGGCGCTCGAGCGCGAGCTCGCCCAGATGGGGCGCCTGGTCGATCAGCTCATCGATCTCGCCCGCAAGGAATCTCTGTCGCACGAGCGGCAGGCGCAGGTGCTGCCCGTGCTCAACCTCTCACGCCTGGTCCGCGAGGCGGCCGCACAGGTCCTGCCCCTGATGGAAGCGCAGGGACGGCGGTTGGACATCGACGTTCCGGACACAGTGCAGCTGCGCGGCCGCGCGGACGACCTGCGCGACATGGTGCGCAATCTCCTCGACAATGCCCTCGTACACGGCCGCGGCACGGTGAGCGCGCGGATCCTGACACCAACGGACAGCTCCGGGATAGTGACGATCGAGGTGGCCGATGAAGGCCCCGGAGTACCGCCCGGCCAGGAAGACTCCATCTTCGAGCGCTTCCACCGGCTGAACGCCCAGACCCCGGGCTCGGGCCTCGGGCTCGCCATCGTGCGTCAGGTGGCGCGCAGCCACGGCGGAGATGCGCGCTTCCTGCCCGGAGAGGGGCGAATCATCGTGCAGCTTCCCTTGCAGCGAGACGCGTGACGCGGCGGCCGAGCCCCTGCCGGGTAGCGCGCACCCGGCGCGCACGGTGCGCCGCTCGCCTTGCGGGATATCGACCGGGTGCTGCCTCTGGCGCACGCCACCATTGCGGATCCGACCTGCGGCCGCCTCAGGCGGCGGCGCGCTCGGCCCCACGAATGTGGACTTTCACGGCCGATGCACGGCCGGGACAACCTTCAGGGTCCCGTACATTCCCGCCCGATAGTGGCCCGGAACATGGCACGCGTACTGCATGGTCATGGGCCGCGTGAACGTCCAGATGAGCGAGGCGGTGGCGCCCTTTGCAATGCTCACGCCATTCGGATCGGTCATCCCGGCGTTCGGATGGGCCGCCATCTCGCGGTCGTGTTGCTTCTGCTCTTGCGCGGTGCCCAGTATGAATTCGTGATCGACCACCCCCTCGTTCGTGATCACGAACTTGACGGTCTCGCCGACCTCGACCGTCACGGTCGCGGGAGAGAATTTGAACTCGGTCGCGATGATGTGGATCACCCGATCGACAGCCGATGCCCTGCCGGGATGGCCGAACGGGAAGCTCGCAGAGTGTGACAGCATCCGCCCGCTCGCCCCACCCATTGGCATCCCGCCCCTGCTCATGCCGGTCGGCGCCATGGCCGTGGCCTGACCCAGGGCGGGCGCGATCATGATGACCGCGGCGAAGGCGGCCAGATGCCTGGGCTGGAAATACCTCACGATGAACCTCCGAGTTGGATTGCGAAAGCGAGTGGGCGCCGAAAGCACCGCTTGCAGACGCCAGCCGTCCGGGCGATCGTGGTTCCTGGCGCACTCCGATCTCGGTGCCGGTACCCGGATAAGCCGCCAACAGGATACACCTCGAGCCGCGTGTCGGCAGTCACCGCCCGCTCGAACGCATCTTCGAGGTCATGATCTGCGACATCGGCACCCATCCGGTTTCGGCGTTCGGCAGGCCGCGCCATCTGAGGCGTAGCCAGACGGCACGCACCGAAGAGCTGCCGCAGGCGCCCCAGGGGGATGAATCATCGAGTAATCTCCCCCGGTGACCAATGACCAATCCCACCTTGTCACGTTCAATGAGGGCCACCAGTACAGATCGACGCTGCAGGCCGGGGCACGCGGCACAAGTCATTGACATGCGTGGCCCTCGGCCTGACAGGGCGGATCAACCCTCGCGCGGCTCAAGGACGCGTGCCCAGTTGCCTGAGACAGCGGTCTATCCATCGCCGCGTGAGCTTCTCCAGAGTCGAGTTCTGCCTGAGGCGCGCATCGAGCGTCGCGAAGTCGACGTGATCGAGCGGCTGATCCTGGTTGAAGCACGAGAACACGTACACGGTCGCGCCGGTGGCCGGATCCGTAAGCGGCTGCAGGCAACTGCCGCAGATTTCCTTCATCATGCACTGCATCGGCGAGTTGATCGAGCCGATGGCCACGTGATGGGGCTTGAGGTACGGACGCAATGCTCGCGAGCGCGCGCGCGCCACCGCCGACATCATGCCCTGCGAGCCGATGGCGATGATGCGATCGACTTCCTCGAGGCGGATGGCGGGAGGCCCGAGCGCCCCGGAGGCATACGCTACGACGGCATCGATCACGGAGCCCGTGAAGCTGCGGTCCTGCGGCCTGCCTGCAACGAAACCCGGCGGCTCCTCGCAGCACCAGATGACCACATCCGCCGCCTGCTCGATCTGGCCGATCTTGTAGCGATCCCTCTGGCGGCGATATGCGGCGAAATAGAGCACGCGCGATCCGGCGGCGCGCAGCGCAGCGCCGATCGAGAACAGCACCGCATTGCCGAGGCCACCGCCGAGCAGCGCCACGGTGACCCCGGAGGGGATGTCGGTCGGGGTGCCCGTGGGTCCCATCAACACGACCGGCTCGCCCGGCGCGAGCGAGGCGCACAGGTCCGATGAGCCGCCCATCTCGAGCGCGATGGTGGAGATGAGCCCTTGGCGAGACTCGACCGAGGCTCCGGTGAGCGCGAGGCCCTCCATGGCGAGTGTGGTGTCCCCGGTGCGCGGCGCGAGCGCCTCGAAGTTCTGCAGGCGATAGAACTGCCCCGGGGCGAAGCGACGGGCGGCGAAGGGGGCGCGCACCACCACCTCGACGATGTTGGGCGCCAGGCGGTGGACCGCCTCGACCCTGGCGCGCAGTCCGTCCTCGAGCCGCCCGAGAAAGGCGGCCTCATCGAGGTCCGAGGCGGGCGCCCTGCGCGCGAGCACGCGCGTGAGCACCGGATACCCTTGTTTGGCGCTCGCCATCGCCTTGACCACGTTCCCGAAATAGGACGGGTGGAGGTCGCCGAAGAAGCTGAGGAATCGCCCGTCGGGACGCCTGTGCAGCAGCACCCGCGGCTCATCGGGCTTCGGGTTGGCGCGCTCAGCGCTCACCGGCGCGCCTTGCTCGTCGCAGGGCTGGAAATAACGCTGTGCGAGCGGCAGATCTAGCGCCTCCTCGCGCGCCACCACCGTGTTGGGCTGAGTTCCGGCGGCGACCAGGATCGTGCCCGCGGGCAGCACGCGCTCGCCGCCCTCACTCCAGCGGCCAGTTTCCCCGCGCCGCATCACCGCGACACGCAGTGCCGCCGCATGCCCGTGGTTGTCCACTTCCACCGCGCGCGGATCGAGTCCCTCGGCGAACCGCACGCCCTCTTCCAGCGCCTTGGCCACCTCCTCGTGGTTTACGGTGTAGGCCGGGCTGTCGAGGAGGCGCCTGCGGTAGGCGATGGTCACTCCGCCCCACTCCTCGAGCAGCTCTCGCAGCCTCACCTCCCGGTGCTCGCGCCCGGCCGCCTCGCGTTCAGCGCGGATCGCTCGTGCATGGCTGAGAAACACCTCGGCGGTCTGCGCCTCCTCGGCGCTCCAGGACGCGCGCACCGTGTCCTCGCCACACTCGGCGGCGAGGACCTCGAAGCGGTGCAGAAACTTCTCCACCTGCACCGGGTAGTAGGCGAGCGCCTCGGTCGCGGCATCGATCGCCGTGAGGCCCCCTCCGATCACCACCACCGGCAGGCGGATCTCGAGGTTGGCGATCGAGTCGCGCTTGGCCGCCCCGGTGAGCTGCAGCGCCATGAGGAAATCGGAGGCGGTGCGTACCCCGCGTGCCAGGCCATTCGGGAGCTCGAGCATCGTCGGGCGGCCCGCGCCGACTGCGAGTGCGATGTGATCGAAGCCGAGCGCGAAGGCGTCCTCGAGGGTGATCGTGCCGCCGAAACGCACGCCGCCGAACAGCGCGAATTCGTGCCGCCGCTCGAGCATCAGACGGATCAGCTTCAGGAAGTTCTTGTCCCAGCGCACGGTGATGCCGTACTCGGCGACCCCGCCGAAGCCGGCCATCCGGCGCCGATCGAGCGGCTCGTGAAGCTCACGCACCTCGCGCACCGGCCGGAAGCGGCGCCGCTCGCCGCCGAGCCCGACGCCGGAAAGGCCCTCATCCAGTGGCTCGATTTTCAGTCCATCGATCCCGATCACGGTATGCCCGTCGTTGAGCAGGTGATGCGCCAGAGTGAATCCCGCGGGCCCAAGACCTACGATCAACACCCGTCTGCCGCTCGGGGGCTTCGGGTACGGACGGCGCAGATCCAGGGGATTCCAACGGGTGAGAAGGCTGTAGATCTCAAATCCGTAGGGAAGCTCGAGCACATCGCGCAGGGTGCGCGTCTCCGCCTGCGGGATGTCGACCGGCTGCTGCTTCTGGTAGATGCAGCTGCGCATGCAGTCGTTGCAGATGCGATGGCCGGTCGCGGCGACCATCGGGTTGTCGAGCGTGATCGCCGCGAGCGCCGCGATCGGAAAGCCTTCGGCCTTCAACTGCTGGAACTCGGAAATCCGCTCCCCGAGCGGACAGCCGGTCAGGGGTCTCCCGAAAGCATCGGCACGAAATGCCCTGGGCGGGGCCTCGGGGGCGTTCCTCGCGCCCTTTTCCGCAAATCCGTGCGAGCAGGAATCCTTGCCCTGGTTGTGGCACCAGATGCAGTAGTGCACCTGATCGAGCGCGCTCTTCAGATCGGCGCCGCCGTCGGTGAGCTCGAAACCATCGCGGCGGCGCAGGTGCTCCGGTGGGGCCCGGTAACTGCGAACGCCAGCGGTTTCCTCGACGGCGATGGGCAGCAGATGCTGCGCATCGAGCTTCGCGGGTGCCTTGAACAGCACTCCGGCGCGATGCCGGCGCTTGCCCTCCTCCGTCCAGACCGCCCAAGCCGCGTAACGCAGCGCCAGCTCGAGATCCTCGCAGTGTGCCTGAGGCGCCTCTTCCCACCGCGCCACCTGCCGGGCGAAGGCGAGCTCATCGAACGGACCGCCCAGGCGCGAGCGGATCTGCGCCTCGAGCGACTCGCCATCGAGGCCCGCCGCCTCGACCGGGGTGATCTTTTTCATGGCGCGCCGCTGCACGAACAGGCGTTTGCAGGCGTAGAGCGGGGCCAACTCGCGGTGGCGGGCCGCCAGCGCGCCCGCCTCGGCGCCGATGCAGAACAGATCGGCCAGAAAATCCTCGAGGTGCGGAGCGAGCTCGAGCATCAGCGCCGAGCGCGCCGCCTGATCGAGAGACTCCGGCTCGCCACGCGCCTCCCCGAGGCGGCGCGCGAGATCGGGATCGGCCGCCGCTAGGAATTCCCGATACGCCCGGTCGAGGCGCTCGAGCCCCTGGCGCCGGTACAGATCCTCAGCGGTGAGTCCGTATGCGGGCTTGAGCATCGTGGGCGGTCACGCAGTGGTTGTCAGCGGCCAGCTGGAAAAACGGCGCGCGCGCCGGGCGATGGAGGCCAAGATGGGTCCCATACCGCCGGGCAACGGTTGCCAGGCCCCGTAGCAGGCCTTACCCGCGTCGATGAAGCTGTCTGCCGCATGAAGGGATGCGTCCAGTCGATACGAGCCGTATCCTGAACATACGCGTTTTCGAGCCGGGATGCGACGTCGGCCCGGGTAAGGAAAGTCCTGTCGCCTGACGACACGGACGACTCTTGCGTATCCCGGCCTGCCCGCTTGATGGACATCAAGGCGCCGGCTCCTCCGGACGCGCACCGTGGTTCATGTCGTCCTCCGATACGTTTTTCCAGAAGGATCGCGATGTCGCCCGCCTCGAAGCGCTCGGAGGGCTGCCGTACGCCGACGCACCCGGCCTTTCCCGTTCCCGACAGGCCACGATCAACGAGGAGATATCCATGACACCACCGAAAATTCTCGACGTTCGCACGCTCATTCCAATGGAGCGCCACCGCGTGATCTTCGAAACCTACGGCAAGCTCGAGCTCGGCGAGAGCTTCGTACTGGTGAACGACCATGACCCGAAACCCCTCTACTACCAGTTCGAGGCCGAACACACGGGTAATTTCTCGTGGAATTACCGGGAGCAGGGACCGGGTACGTGGCAGGTGGAGATCGGCCGCACCGCGGCCACGCGCCGCTGAGCACCGAATCGCGCTTTGATGCGCACGAATCCCAAGCCACTCGTCTATTCCTGCTCCGGCTGCTCGAGCGCCGCGCAAATGGCCAATCACCTCGCATTGCGGCTCGATCGCGCCGGGCTTGCCGATATGTCGTGCATCGCGGGCGTCGAACCCACCACCCACCTCCTGTTGAGCGAGCTAGGTGTAAAGAAGCGCGCGCACCGACTTCGATGCCGATGAGGCCCATGGCATCTACATCGAGAAGATCGCGCCCGCCGCAATGGCCCTCAGCGGGCCGGCGACCGCGCTGACGGCCCCGCCACGCTAATCCCGGACACCAAAATGCGCCTTGGCGGCGGGCGTCATCAGCCGTGGCGACCATGCCGGCAGCCACACGAGGTTCACCTCCACGTCCGTCACACCCGGCAGACTTTTGCTGCGTTCGTGGACACCTGACAGGATGTAGTCCTGAGCGGGACACCCCGGCGTCGTCATGGTCATGGTGATCTTGACCAGGCCACCCTCCACTTCCAGTTCGTAGAGCAGGCCGAGATCGACGATGTTGTAGCCCAGTTCGGGGTCGATCACCTCATGCAGGGCATTCAGGACGTGTTCCCGATTCAATGCGCTCCCGTCGCCCATGGGATCACTCCGCGTGCCGGATCAGAAGCCGCACGCCCTCGCCCACCTTCTCGGTATGGATGGCGGCGCCTCGTGCCTGCAGCTCCGGATAGAGGAAGACCGGATCTCGCTCGTTGAGCGCTTCGAGGACTTGTCCGGGAGCAAGATGCTCGAGCGCATCGAGGATGCGGATCATCGGCTCCGGGGGCTCGAGGCCGCGGTTGTCGAGAATCGCGCTGGGCTTGGGCCAGTCGGCGATGGTGGAGTGCCGGGCCGGATCCTTTGTGCTCGAAGCCGCGGACGATGCCGGCGCCGATTGCGATGACCGGGGCGAGAACAGCACTTCCCATTCGCCCTCGCCCCGCCGTAGCTCCTCGTGATCGAATCCCTTGCGGCCGAGCAGCGCATACAACGGCATGGGCTCGAACGGGACGAGCAGCCGCAGCGACTGTCCCACGGCGAGGCCACCGACCGCCTTCAGGATTCGGGGCAATGGCTCGCCTCCCGTGCGCAGCTCCTCGCGAACATCCAGGGTGAACGGCTCGGTCATGGTGATCCTCTCGGGTCAGGCAGGAATGGGGGCGCGTCGGGCCGGGAATTCGGCGGGCGCGCGTAATGGCCACGCCAGGCGCGCCAGTACTCGGTGATGAGACCAAGGGTCGAGATCGTCACGAGCGCAAAGTCGAATCGGAAGGCCAGCCCGCTGCGCAGGAGCACGCTGACCGCCCCGAGCAGAACCCCGAGGAAGTAGAGCGCGAACCACCGACGGCCACGCCGTTCCCTGACCAGATCCTGCACACGAGGCACGACCCCGCCGCGCCCGAGATGACTGCCGTAGCGGCTCAGCCAGGTGAGAAAGGGAACGATCTTGTACAGCTGCGTGAGCGCGAGCCCCGTGAGCCACCCGAATATCAGTAGAAAGACGACGAGCGGCGATCCCACGTCGGGATGGCCGGTCGCAAGAAAGACGGCGGCGAGCATCGTGGCGATCCCCAGGAACCCGAAGGCGCCCGACACGGCCCGGTTATGCGCTTCGATGAGCGCGCGCCTGCGGGTGCGATAAATGCGGACGATGTCCCAGAGATAGAGCGTCACGGCGAGCCCGATCGCCACGTATCCCGTCCATTGCGCGATCCGCAGCGGCTCCGCCGTCAGCCAGATCCGCGCCACGCCGGCCCCGATGGCCAGGGCGAAACCCGCGGCACCGAGGACGTGAACGCACTCTCCGGTGATCCCACGCTCCTCCGGGGCGAGCATGAACATGGGAAACAGTTTGTAGCCGACCCCCATCGCCGTGAGCGTGAACCATCCTCCCAGTCCGGCGATCGCGTGATCGCCGACACTGGACATGAGTGGCGCCAGATTTGGCGTCAGGGGCGCCACGGTGAGCGCCAGGGCGAACGACAGGCCGAGGGTCACCGTGAGGATCAGGAAAATCAGTCCGCTGAGGATCATCCGTCCCGGCAGTGGCAACGGGCGCGAGCGGAACAACGGCACACCGATGTTCCAGCAGCCGAGCAGCACCCCCACGATCACCACGGCGCCACCGGAGGGCAGCGCAATGGCAAGCTCCCTCGAGCCACCGCCGAATCCGATGAAGCCGCAGACCATGCCCGCGAGGCCGGCCTCGAGGATCGCGACCGTCGCGAGCGCCAGCGGCTGACTCGGGAGCGGGCGACAGGTGATCACCGGGACGAACTGGAACAACGCCCCGAGCATCAACAGCGACAGCCAGCCGATCACCAGCAGATGCACCACGATGAGCGTCCCGGGCGCGGAGATCGCCCGAGCCGGCCATGTCACACCGGCCAGAATCAGCCCCTGCGCCGCCACGAAGTTGACGAGCGCGCAGGCGAAGGCGGGCAGGGTCGAGCGCGAGAGGCGTTTGCTGATCATGGCTGCCCCCCCAAGCGTCCTCGTCATGCCCCGAGTCCGCCTTGACGGGCGTCAAGCGTCAGTGCATGTGGCGACGGAGCGTGTCGACATCGGTGATCGTCACATCCTCGCCTGAAACCTCGATCAGACCCTCATCGCTCAATCCCCGCAACGTGCGCGAGAGCGTCTCGGGGGTGACGGCCACGTGCGCGGCGATCACCATCTTGCGCGTCGGAAGCGTCACGATGACCCGTCCCTGGGCGTTGCGAGGCACGAGTCCGAGCAGGTAGTGCACCACGCGGTAGCGACTGTTTTGCAGCGCCAGCGTCTCGATTTCATCCCAGTGCGCCTGGATGCGCACGGCCATCTGCGCCATCACGGCCTGGCAGGTGGCGAAGGACTCGCGCAGGATGCCGAGGAATGTCTCGCGATCGAAGGCCATGAGCTGCGCGGGCTCGACAGCCTGGCCGGACACCGGGTAGCGGGGCGCCTCCATGAACAGGATGCTCTCGGCAAAGGTCTGAGACGGCCGGATGAGCCGCATGATCTTCTCGTTCCCCTCGGGCGAGAGGCGGTACAGCTTGACGCAGCCGCTGCGCAACAGAAAGAACTGCGTCGCGGCGTCCCCGTGAGCGAACAGGCGCTCCCCCGCGGCGATACGCCGCAGGGCGGCGCTCGCCAGCAACCGCTCGAGCTGAGCCTCTGTCAGCGCGCAGAACAGATAGTGGTGACGCAGCTCGCGCGCGAGGACGGTGTCTGTCTGCATGCCCCTGCCTGTCTGAGGATGACCAAGACTCACTGTATCACGCGATCGCGGGATCGGAGCGCAGAGCGGCCGGCCGGCGATCTCATCCGGACAATCGTCCGCCACGGTACTTGACGGGAATCAAGGTCCGCGCGAGCGCCCCAACGCTAGTCTTTCCGGCACGAGCCGCGCCAGGCGGCCAAGGAGCGAGCCGTGACCCACGTCGTCACCGAGAACTGCATCAAGTGCAAGTACACCGACTGCGTCGAGGTCTGCCCGGTGGATTGCTTCCACGCCGGACCCAACATGCTGGTGATCGACCCGGAGGAATGCATCGACTGCACCTTGTGCGTGGAGGAGTGCCCGGCGGAAGCGATATTTCCGGAAGACGAGGTGCCGGCGGGCCAGCAGCACTTCCTCGAGCTGAACAGGCAGCTCGCTCCCGGGTGGCCGGTGCTCGCGCAGAAGATCCCCGCGCCCGAGGATGCTGCGCAATGGGACGGGGTGCCCGAGAAGCTGCCGCTTCTCGAGCGCTGACGGCCTTCGTGCCGCACGGGCGAGGTCAGGGGATCTCGCAGCCAATCGCATTCCTGATGATGGCCGAGCGCGCCTCGACACACGGCCCGCAGCGCAGCTCCCGGAACAGCCCCTTCTCCTCGCGCTCGTGGTGATGCTCGATGAGGCGCTTGAAGGTGCCTTCGTGATCCAACAGGACGATGAGCACACGCGAAGTGATGCCATCGCGGCACGCGTGCGCCAGGCTCGCCCGGGCCTTGTACAGAAGCAACTCGATGCGCCGGTGCTCGGCGTGGTAGACATCGCCCGGCCACCTGGGGATCCGCAGGTGCGCGCACTGCGGCAGCAGATACCGCTCCTCGAGCTCGATATGGCGCTTCAGGTGCTGCGAGTATTCATCGAGAAGCCGCGCGGCATCCTCCCACCGGCGATCCACCAGGGCGTCCTGGTGACGCGCAAAGAGATCCTCCAGGTGATCGTGCTGCTCGAGCAGCAGGCCGATCGGATCCGCGCTCGCATCCATGTCCACACCCCATGCTGCCGCGAGGGGCCCCTCGCAATGACCTGGACCGCAAAAGCCGCACATCACCCACCGCCATCGGCGCGTCCAACCGCATGAGGTGACTCATGACCGCACCGTACCGCGCGGGTTCCGGCACGCACGATCCTGTCACGACTCGTTCCGGGGACGCCTTGATTCGCATCAGACAGGGCTGGGCGGGCGCCCTGGGCCCAGCGGCGCAGTCTCTCGCCAAGCTGATTCGTCAGGGTGTCGGGGCGGCGAGCCATTCTTCGAACTCCCGCACCGACCTCTCGAAGCGCGGCTTGTAGGTCGGATCCGCCGCATGGCTGGTCGGATCGGCGAGCGCCTGGCGGTAGATGGCACGCGTTCGCCCGACCCACTCGCGCGTAGCCTCGAGCCCATCTCGGTCCAGCAGGAACTCGATCCGCCGCAGCTCGGATCGAGGCGCTTCGCACCCCGCATCGCGCCCACTCGCCCCTTCGGCACCCGCCCGCGTCTCGGACGCCGACCTGACTTCGAGCGCATCGGGGACCAGCTCGTGCATGAGGCACGCCGGGGAGGCGAATTGACGCGGCTCACCATCCGGATCATCCGCATACTCACGCATGTCACCCCCCGCCCGAGCAGCCGGCGCCGCCGCGTTTGGCGGAGAAGCAGAAGCCGCGATGCTTCGTCGGAGCGCCGTGCTCGGAGTCGTAGCCTCCGGTCAGGTCATTGAGCGCACTCATGACGGCATCGAGCTGGCTGGGCTCCCCGCCCCCCATGCCCTCCTCTTCCGCCACCGCGAGCTCGGCGGCATCGTAGGCCCACAGACACAGAATTTCGAGCTTCCTGTCCCGGGATAGACCGGCGCTCTTCAGAACCTCCCCGGGACCATCGAATGTGCCGGCCGGATCGAGCAGCGCCCGTGTCAGGTCCGTGGGTGAGAGTTGAGCCTTCATGATGCGACCCTCTCAAGGTTCAGTGCAGGAGAACGTCCCGCAGCACGACCGCCTGGTTGTGCAGCTCGTCGTGTGCGGCATAGACGAGTGTGAGCGGTCGGTCGCGGGCGATGCGCCGCAACTCATCGAGCAGCGCAGCCTTGTCTTTGAGCTCGGCGCGGTAGCGGCGCTGGAATTCCTCCCAGCGAGCCGGGTCGTGTGCGAACCACTGCCGCAGCGCGGTGCTCGGGGCCACCTCCCGCGCCCACTGTTCGATGGCCGCATCGCTCTTTTTCAGGCCCCTGGGCCAGATCCGATCCACCAGCACCCGGACACCGTCGCGTGTCGAGGACGGCAGGTATGCGCGCTTGATGCGCACGTCGAACATTTCATTGGACTGTGCCATGACGGGCTCCGCTATCTTCGGGAAAACGATACATCGGCCCTCCGGTCACCCCCCGCCCTGGTGGGGATGGCCTTCTTGCATCGCCGCGAGGGCGACCGCCGCATGCGCGTACGCCCCTCCCGCGCGCATTTCGGCGGCAACCCAGATGGCCTCCATGATTTCCTCCGGGGTGGCCCCATGGCGCAATGCGCTCTTGGTGTGACCGCGGATGCAATAGGGACACTGGGTCACATGCGCCACGGCGACCGCAATGAGTTGCTTGACCTTCACCGCCAGCGCGCCGTCGGCGAACACCTGGTGGCTGAAGGCCTGGAACGCCTTCTCGGTTTCGGGGGCGAGCGCGCGACGCTGTTCGCTCAGCCTCGGTGAGCTATTGGGGTAGACGGAATCGGACATCGCTGGTCCTCCTCGGGCATGCGCACTGGCAACAGAGTCTTTCCGCAGGGATCCGGGGTCGGGCACCGAGCACCGCGCCTCCGGCTCCCGGCTTCGAAGTTTTCTCGCCATGCGCGGTGCGCACAATGATCTCGATCAAGACTTCCCCCGGCGGCCTCATCGCCCCAGCCTCGATGACACGGGCTTCCCGGGCTTGCGACGAAGGTCACAGTGCGTTTGACAGCCGTCAAGGCATCGCTCCCGGGGACCGCGGTAACGTCTCGCGGGGTCGGCACATGGGCGGGTGCGCGCGGCGCGCTCGAAAGCATGCGCGACCCGAATTAGCACGTATTGCCCAAGTGTACTACGGGCAGGCCACAATATCGTAATACGACCATTTTCCGGACACGGACCGCTACGGGGCCGGGCATTGGACCGCTGCCGGGAGACCATGATGACCATCGAGGCCAGAACGACCGCCCTAAGCCACGAGGACCCCGTGAGCAATGTCCTGAAGTGGACGCTGTTCGCGGTGGCGCTCATCACCTTTGCGCTGCTCGGCTGGTCGACCGGCCAGACGTATCGATTCGCGCCCGACACTCCGGTGCGCTTTCTCGCCCCGGATGGCACAACGGTCCTGACCGCAGCCGACATCGAAGCCGGCAAGGCCGGCTTCCAGCGTGCCGACCTCATGGACTACGGAAGCCTCTACGGCATGGGCTCGTACTTCGGGGAGGACTACACGGCCGCCGATCTCGTCAAGCTGGCCACCCTCACCGAGGGTGAGCTCGCACAGGCTCGGTTCGGCAAGCCCCTCGCGGCGCTCTCGGTCGAGGAGCGTGCCGCGGTCAAGATCGACATGCAGCGGGACTTGCAGGGCGTCGACCTGACTCGACCCGTCGTCACGCTGCCCGCCGCACTCGCCCGGGCCATCTCGACACTGCGCGATGAGATCGCCGTTTCGCTCCTTCATCCGGATTACGAGAAGGGCTGGACGCAGGCCCACAGTCTCGATGCGGCCACCGCGCAGAAGACCGCCGACTTTCTCATCTACTCCTCGCTCACCACGGTGGCCCGCCGCCCGGGCGGGGTCGCGTCCTGGACGCAGAACTGGCCGTACGAGCCGCTGGTCGGCAACACTCCGACCACCAGCACATTCATCTGGACCTGGGTCAGCATCGGCTTCACCTTCTTCGCCTTCGGCGCGGTGATTTTTCTGTACGAGCGCTACATCCACACGTCGGATCACGGACCTTTCGAGCCGACGCTCGAGATGCGGCCGCTCACCGCCAGCCAGCGCCGCGTGGGCAAGTACTTCCTGGTCGTCGCCGGAGTGCTGCTGCTGCAGATTCTCGCCGGCTCGATCATGGCGCACTATTACACCGACCGGACCGGTTTCTATGGGATTCCGGTCGATCGGTTCCTGCCCTTCAATTTCCTGCGCGACGTGCACATCCAGTCGCCGATCGTGTGGATCGGGCTCTCCTGGATCGGCGCGGGACTGTTCCTCGCGCCGAGCATCAGCCGCGGCGAGCCCAAAGGCCAGGCCTGGCTGGTCGATGCGCTGTTCTGGGTGACGCTCGCGATCGTGGTCGGGGCGCTCGCCGGCAACTACCTCGACATCATGGGCTACCTGCACAGGGGCTGGTTCTGGTTCGGCCAGCAGGGGCTCTCCTACATCCAGCTCGGCCGCGCGTGGCAGATCGGGTTCTTCGCGGGCCTCGCCATCTGGAGCGTGCTGATGTTCCGGGCACTCTGGCCGGATCGCACATCCGCCGCAGCGGCCACCCGGGCGTTCTGGTCCGGGCGTATCCGTCTCGAGCATCTGCTCTGGGCCTCGACGGCCAACATCGCCCTCCTCTACGTGTTCGGCATGATCCCCCTCACCGGCATCGAGAAGTCCTTCACCATCACCGACTTCTGGCGTTGGTGGGTGGTACATCTGTGGGTGGAGCAGTCCTTCGAGTTCTTCGCCGCGGCCGTGAGCGCCTATCTGCTGATGGCGACCGGGCTCATCTCGAGAAAACTGGCCGAGCGCGGGGTCTACCTCGAGCTGATCCTCATCTTCCTGGGTGGAGTGCTCGGCACCGGACACCACCTGTACTGGGTGGGCGCGCCCGGCATGTGGGTGCCGGTCGGCTCGATGTTCTCCTTCATCGAGGTGCTGCCGCTGCTGCTGCTGGTCATCGAAGCGATTCAGAATCACCGCCTGATCAAGGCGACCGCGCAGTTCAAGTATGGCCTCGCCTACCTCTACGTCCTGGGGGCCGCGTTCTGGAACTTCGTGGGAGCGGGAGTGTTCGGCGGCGGCACGCTGAACGCGCCGCTCATCAACTACTATGAGCACGGCACCTTCCTCACGCTCAACCACGCGCACACCGCGCTCTTCGGGGCCTTCGGGCTGCTCGGCATCGGACTCATCTACTTCTGCCTGCGCTACGCGGCGGGCGAGGAGCATGCGTTCACCGAGAAGACCGGCCGCTGGGCGTTCTGGCTCTACAACGGCGGCCTCGTGCTGTGGATCCTCCTCAACTTCTTCCCCATCGGCTGGCCGCAGCTCGCGGCGGTCTACGAGCATGGGTACGCGTACGCCCGCAGCCTCGCCTTCTACAACACGACGGTCTTCTGGCAGTGGATGCGCATGCCCGGTGACATCGTCTTCGCGCTGGGCGCACTGCTCATGGCCTCGGACTTCCTGGTCAAGCTCCGTCCGCTCATCCGCCCCGCCGCGACACCCACCCGCGGCGGATTGAGTGCACTCACCCCTCAGCCCCGCAAGGAGGCGCAGTGACCCCGGGGATGCCTCGCGCTCGCGGGAGTCGGTAGACGCGGCCTCTCGGCCCCCGTTCCCTCAAAGCCCATTGAAGCAGCGACCCGACACCCCCAATATCGGGGGTGTCGGACTGCGGAGCACCGGGGAAATGATCGAGGCGAGCCTGTCGAGTTTTGAGCATGAGGTCATCGAGGCTTCCCGGCAGACGCCGGTGCTGGTGGACTTCTGGGCGCCCTGGTGCGGTCCCTGCCGGGCGCTTGGACCCGTTCTCGAGCGGGTGGAGCAGAGCTCTGGCGGGCGCTTCAAGCTGGTCAAGGTCAATTCCGACGAGAACCCCGAGCTCTCGCAGCAGTACATGGTGCGGAGCATCCCCTACGTCCTCGCCTTCGTCGACGGCGTGCCGGTGGATGGCTTCGTCGGCGCCCTGCCTGAAGGACAGGTGCGGCAATTCCTCGAGCGGCTGCTGCCCGGGCCCGGTGAGACCGAACGACGCAAGGCGCTCAAACTGATCGAGCAAGGCGATCTCACCGGCGCGCTCGCCGCGTTGCGGTCGGCCATTTCGCTCGAGCCGGGGAACGATGCCGCGAAGCTGGACCTCGCGGATATCGTGCTGAACAGGCTTCCCACCGCCCCCGATGAGCAGCAGCTCGCGGAAGCGCAATACGCTCTGTCTTCAGTTGGCCCGGCGGCGCAGGCCGATGCACGGTGGCGCGCCCTGGATCTGCGCCTCACGAGCTTGCGCAGCACGGCCTCATTGCCGGATGTGCAGTCGCTGCGCGCCCGCGTGGCCGCGAACCCGGCCGATCTGGCGGCCCGAATGGAGCTCGCACAGCGTCACATCGCAGACCGTGAGTTGGAGAGCGCGCTCGATCAGCTGCTCGAGGTCATCAAGCGGGACCGGAAAGAGCAGGGTGAGACCGCCCGCCGCACTTTCCTGTCGGTGCTCGATCTGGCCGCCGACCGGCCAGGTTTCGTGACGGATTATCGCCGGCGGCTGTCGATGGTGTTGAATAGATAGTCAGCGTCCTGCCCTGACACGTCATTGGCCCGAATTCGGGCTTCGGCGACCCGAGACGCCACTCCAGCTTCCTTCAGGCGGTCTGCAAATTTGCGCGTGCAAACATCAACAGCGTCGCCCCAACACGCGCATTCTCACGTGAAAGTCGACATCAAGTCTGCGCGCAAGGCCGGAGATAGAGCCTCCCCCTGACGACACATAGGCTCCACGCGATTGCAGCTCTCCCGGCGGATCCGGCTCCGGGCTTACTGCCGCACACCGTTGGAGTGCGCCAGAAGGGCGTCGACTTCCGCCTCGGCGGCCAACCAGTCCTCGACCTCCCCGCCCGGGGCGAAGCCACGCTGCTCGGCGTGGAAAAAGGCGGCCTCGGCGATCATGGCTCGCCTTTGATCGTCGGACACGGCCGCAGTCTGCGCAGGGGGAGCGGCCTGCACCGGCTTCGCGCGGCGCGGCGCGGCCTTCGTGGAACTCTTCGCTGGGGCCTTGGCGGCCGTTTGCGTCGGAGTCGCACCGGGAACGTGTCCCGGCGGTGATGTGGGCGTCCGGGTGGGCGTCTGGGGGCTGCGGGTGGGGTCGGAGCGACGGGTGGCCATGAATACTCCTCAGAGTGGCTCGATAAACATATGGCGGCACGCACGGCGCAACGGTCCGCATGCCGCCCCGGTCCCCCTCCTGGACCGCTCGAAAGCATAAGCCCATTCCACCCGGCGTGCGACACCGGAAAACGCGTAACGGCGGTGCGCGCTGTCGCCGGATGTGGACAACTCGCCAGACTGTCTGGTCCCTGTCCGGTGACTGTGCGCTGTCCATCGAGCGGACATTGTCACAGTCCTGCATGACGATGACGTGACCGGATCCTTCCCTTGCATTTCAATCACTTATATCGAGAAAGGTCGCTGGCATGGCACGTGCATTCATCCTGCCAGCCACCCTGAGCATCCTCAATTCCAGCTCACCGGGCGCCCTGGGGGCTGCGCGAGGCGCTCGAGACCCAAGGCGACACCCTGTTCTCCATGGAAGTATCCGGTGAGAGCGCGTTCTACCATCTCTCACGGCACTCCTGACCTGCTGCACAACCAGCCGCAGCAGCTGATTCCGCTCCAAGCAGCGCACGAGGGAGTTGAGCACCCAGCCGGAATGACAAACATCGATTCGGTACGGTAGAGTCCGCCGAGGGATCGATCTCACCTGGAAAGCGTTGACACTGTGATCGGCATCGGGGAGCTGTGGCGGTGAATGCTCGTGACCCCCTGTCCTCGAGGATCCTCTCGACGCTGCTGACGACCCGCTCCGCCCAGGTGCCCTGGCGGGTGTTGCTGCGCAATACCGCCGCGGCGATCGTGCCGCTCGCACTCGGCATCGCAAGCGGCCGGCTCCTCGCCGGGATCGCCATGGCGGTCGGAGCGGTCGTCACCATGTATTCCGACCAGCCCGGTCCCTACCGGCAGCGCCTCACGCGCCTGCTCGCGGTGTCCGCCGCGGGGGGTGTCGCGACCTTTCTCGGGCTGACCTTGCGCGAGCACTTCCCGGCGCTGCTCGCGGCCAGCCTCGTTGTCGGTTTCGCGGGGGCCCTGCTCGTGGTCTTCGGTGATGCCATCGCCCGCGTCGGCATGGTCGCCATGATGCTGCTCGTCATAGCGACCGACCTGCCCGCCTCCACTCTTGCGGCGCAGCTGCAATTGACCGCGGCGGTCACCGCCGGCGGGCTGCTGTTGACCCTGTTCTCGATCGCCGCCTGGCCGCTGCAGCGCTACGGGCCGGAGCGCGACGCCCTGTCGGAGGTTTACCGCGGGCTGGCTGCGCTCGCCCGTCAGCCGCAGCGCGGTGACACGGCGCCCGAGCTCACCGAGAGCATGACCACACTGCAGCACACGCTCCTCGGCGCGCATCGCGCGCGTGGCCCGGTGATGGACACGTTCGGTGTGCTGCTCGAGTTGGCCGAGCGCATCCGCCTGGAGCTGATCGCCTTGTCGGCCACCGATCCCGGTGAGGCCATCGGCCGGGTCGTTCAGGGCGAAGCGGCCCGCGCGCTCGATGGCGTTTCGGCGGTCATCATGGCCGGTCACGACAGCTCCCAGGCGCTCGCCGGCGCGCTGAATGCGCTGCACTCGGCCGAGCATGTGCTCGGGGCCCATGAGCAGACCCTCGCCGCGGCCCCGTGGCGCCACTTTCAATCCCTCTCCGGCCAGCTCTCCGCGGCCGCGCGCAATGCCGGTCGTGCCGATGCCCGGGGCGCGCAGCGCCATGTGCGGGAGGAGCTGGATCTGCCCCGCGCACTGCGGCCACAATCGATCCTCGCGACCGTGACCGCCAGTCTCTCCCCACGCTCGGCGGCTTTTCGTCACGCCATCCGCAGCGCCGCCTGCTTCGCCGCCGCGCTGTGGCTCGGGCGGCTGCTCGGAATCGGACACGGCTACTGGGCACCGATGACGGTGGCGATCGTGCTGCGGGCCGATTATGCGGCCACCTGGAGCTATGGCGTGCTGCGTGTCGCCGGCACGGTGCTGGGATTGGTGTTGACCACGGCGCTGCTGCACTTTCTGCCCGCGGACCCGTGGGTACGCCTGGCGGTGATGGCGTTGCTCTGCGCCGGATTCCGCTACTTCGGCACCGTGCACTACGGGGTGGCGGTCGCCTGCCTCACGGGCATGGTGGTGCTGCTGCTGGCCCTGGCCGGCGAAGCGCCCGAACCCACGATGATCGCCCGACTCCTCAACACCGTGGTGGGCAGTGCCATGGCGCTCACCGCCTATGGCCTGTGGCCGACGTGGGAACGGGGCCGTGCCCGCGGGATGTTGGCGCGCCTGCTGCACGCCTATGCGACCTACCTGGCCAGCCTCGGTGCGGCCAGCGGAGCACACGAGCGCGGCGTGGCGCGCCTCGCCGCGCGTGTCGCGCGCGGCAACGCCGAGGCCTCCGTGAAACGGCTCCTGGTCGAGCCCGCCACACCAGCGCCGCTGGCGGAGCTGGCGCAATCCCTTCTCACCAACAGCAACCGGCTGGCGCTCACCATCATGACCCTGGAGGCCTCACTGAGCCACTCGCGGCGGCCCGCGGAGCGACCCGAGGATGAGCTCATCCGTCAGAGCGCCGAGGCGCTGCGCCAGGTGGCCGAAGCACTGCGCACGGAGCAGTCCCCGAGCGGGCTGCCGCCGATACGCGCCCTGCAATGGCATCTGGCTCAGCGGCTCGCAGCGAATGCCGACGCCGGCGCGAGCGCCGAACTGGAAGGCCTCAGCGACCGCCTCGTCGACAACATCAACACCCTGGCCCACATAGTGGGGCGCGCCGCGCCGGTACGGGGGCTCCCGCAGCCGGCGTAGAGAGGACTGTCGATTCCTCAGGTGGACGTGGACTGCGATGCCCGTGCGCCCCGGCGACGCGAACCCGAACCGGATGCGTGAGCGCCCGTGCCCGCGGCGTGGCCGTTGGCGGCATGACCATTTGACTTGCCCGTCGCCCGGCCGGCGCCATCGGGGGCGCGGCGCGCGGGTTTCGCCCCCGCGCTGCGCTGCAGCCCGTGCAGATAACGGCGGAACTCCTTCCCGAGCACCGGATGGCCCAGGGCGTACTCGACCGTGGCCTGCAGATACCCGAGCTTGCTGCCGCAGTCATAGCGCTTGCCTTCGAAGCGGTAGGCGTAGACCGCCTCCTCCCGCATCAGCGCGGCAATGCCGTCGGTGAGTTGGATCTCCCCGCCCGCGCCCTGCCCCAGCTTCTCCAGGTGCTCGAAGATCGACGGCGCCAGAACGTAACGCCCCACCACGCCGAGATTGGAAGGCGCCGCCGAGGGCTTGGGTTTCTCGACGATGCTGCGCACGCGACTGGTCGCGGATTTGTCGGCCTCGACCGCGACGATGCCGTACTTGTCCGTATCGGAGCGCGGCACGACCTGCACGCCGAGCACGCTCGCCCGTTTGGCCTCGTACACGTCGGCCATCTGCTTGAGACAGGCCACGTCGCTGCGAATCAGGTCATCAGCGAGATGGACGAAGAACGGCTCGGAGCCCACGGCCGGCTGCGCGCACAGCACCGCGTGCCCGAGCCCGAGAGGCGCCGGCTGGCGGATGTAGATGCAGGAGGCGTAGGAGGGCAGCACGCTGCGCAGCTGATTGAGGAGCTGGCTCTTGCCCTGGCGCATGAGCAGCTGCTCGAGCTCCTGGTCGGAGTCGAAGTGATCCTCGATGGCGCGCTTGGCGGCTCCCGTGATGAACACCAGGCGCGTGGCGCCGGCCGCGAGCGCCTCTTCGACCGCGTACTGGATGAGCGGCTTGTCGACCACCGGCAGCATCTCCTTGGGGCTCGCCTTGGTGGCGGGCAGGAAGCGCGTGCCGCGGCCGGCAACGGGAAACACGGCGGTACGGATGATCGACCTCGGCGGGGTGCGCATCGCAGTCTCCTGAATGGCTTTGTTGCGAGTGTAGTGACAGCCCTAGCTCATGGCCAGCTCGCCAGGCTTCCCGGCCCATTTGAACACCGCCGGCCGCATGCTGTCCCAGGCGCGGCATTTGGGGCAGCGCCAGTACCAGCCGACGCTGTGCAATCCACAATCCTCGCATTGGTAGCGCCCGCCGGTGTCGCCAATCCGATTCAGCAGCAAGGCGAGCGAGGTCGCCTCCGCGGCGGAGCCCGCCTCGGAGCCGGCCACCAGGTCCGGCAGGCGCGTGAGCTGCGCCGGCGGCAGCGCCGTCGCCAACAGCCAGGCGAGCTGCCGGGGGCTGATCGAGCCGCCCCGCCGCAGCCGCGCCCACAACTCCCCGAGCACATCTTCCGTGCATCCCAGGCGCCAGAGCGCGAGCACGCGCGGGATGATCTCGATCGCGAGGTCGGGGGACTCCTCGATGACCTTCAGATAAAGCGCGAGCGCACCGGTGGAATCTCCGCTGAGCTCGGCAATGCGCCCGGCGAGCACGTCCGCCCGGGGAAGATCCTCCTGGTGGGTGCGCGCCTGTCGCAGCAGCGTGGACGCCCTGACGGTTTCGCCCTGGGTGAGCGCCTGCTCGGCGAGCTCGCACAGATAGTGCGCGGCGACCCTGCGCCGCTCCGCCTGCACCGACTCCGGCAGAGCGTGCAGGGTCTTCAGCGCGTTCGCCCAATCGCCCTGGGACTCGTAGATGCGCAGCAGATGATCGAGCGCGACGTCGCGGTACTCCCTCGAGGCCGAGAGCTCCTCGAACAGCCGTTCGGCCCTGTCCATCAGCCCGGCGCCGAGGTAATCCAACGCGAGCGCAAAGGCCGCCTTGTCGCGCAGCGCCGCCGCCCCCTGCTCGCGCAGGCGCGAATGAATGGCGATCGCCCGATCCACCTCGCCGCGGCGCCGGAAAAGGCTCCCCAGCGCAAACTGGATTTCCGCCGCGTCGCCGGCCTCGGCCATGCGTGCGAACACCTCGACGGCGTGGTCGAAGCGGTCGTTGATCAGATGATCCAGGCCGACGTAGTAATCGCGCGGGAGCCGCACAGTGCGCTGGGCGCCGGTGAGCCTGCCGAGGAGCCATGCGGCAACGCCAATCGCCACGAAGGACAATGCGAGCAGGTAGGCGGGCAGCTCGATCACGGAATCATTATGCGCTGCGGGCAGCTCTTGCGGGATTCCAGTTCATGCGCTGAAGCGCAGGACTCGCGGCGGCTCGCCGTGCGGCGGGGAGTCAGCCTCTGATGGGCTGTCCCGCGCCTTCGTTGACCCGTTCCCTGAGGTCCTTGCCCGCCTTGAAATGCGGCACGTGCTTGCCGGAAAGCGCCACCGCCTCCCCGGTCTTGGGATTCCGGCCCTGGCGGGGCGGACGGAAGTGAAGGCTGAAACTGCCGAAGCCGCGGATCTCGATACGCTCGCCCTGCGCCAGCGCATCGCTCATGACCTCGAGGATCTGTTTGAGCGCCAGTTCGACATCCTTGGCCGGCAGGTGCTTCTGCTTGGCGGCGATGATTTCGATGAGCTCGGACTTGGTCATGTTATTCGAAATTCACCGCCGCTCCCCCGCGGGAGAGCGGCGGCGTTGAGGCTTCAGCCACGATCCCCGATATGCTCTTTCAGCAGATCACCGAGGCTCGTGCCGGTGGACGCGGACTCGGAGGAGCGGTAGCTCTGCACCGCCTCGGCCTCCTCATGCGCCTCCTTGGCCTTGATCGACAGCGAGATGGTGCGCGACTTGCGGTCGACGCCGGTGAACTTCGCCTCGACCTCATCACCCACCTTGAGCACGGTACGCGCATCCTCGATGCGGTCGCGGCCGAGCTCCGAGGCACGCAGCTGCCCCTCGACCCCGTTGCCGAGGTCGATGATCGCGCCGCGGGCATCGACTTCCCGGACCACGCCCTTGACGATGGTGCCCTTGGGGTTCTCGGCGATGTAGCTCGAGAACGGATCCTTGGCGAGCTGCTTGATCCCGAGGCTGATGCGCTCGCGCTCCGGATCGATCGACAGCACCATGGCCTCGACCTGCTGGCCCTTCTGGAAGCTCCGTACCGCCTCCTCCCCGGGCAGGTCCCAGGAGATGTCCGACAGATGCACCAGACCGTCGATGTTGCCGGAGAGGCCGATGAAGATGCCGAAGTCGGTGATCGACTTGATCAGGCCGCTCACGTGATCGCCGCGGTTGAAGTTCTCGGCGAACTCCTTCCACGGATTGGCCTGGCACTGCTTCAAGCCGAGGGAGATGCGGCGACGGTCCTCGTCCACATCGAGCACCATGACCTCGACTTCCTGTCCGGTGTGCACCACCTTGGCGGGATTGACGTTCTTGTTGGTCCAGTCCATCTCCGACACGTGCACCAGGCCCTCGACGCCGTCCTCGATTTCGACGAACGCGCCGTAGTCGGCGATGTTGGTGACCTTGCCGAACACGCGGGTGTGGGCCGGGTAGCGCCGCGCGATGTTCTCCCACGGATCGGCGCCGAGCTGCTTCAGACCGAGGCTCACGCGCGAGCGCTCGCGGTCGAACTTGAGGATGCGCACCTCGATCTCATCTCCCACCTTGACGACCTCGGAGGGGTGCTTGACGCGCTTCCAGGCCATGTCGGTGATGTGCAGCAGACCGTCGATGCCGCCCAGGTCGACGAATGCGCCGTAGTCGGTCAGGTTCTTGACCGCGCCGCGCACGACCGAGCCTTCCTGCAGGTTGTCGAGCAGCGCGCTGCGCTCCGCGGAGAACTCCTGCTCGACCACTGCACGACGCGATACCACGACGTTGTTGCGCTTCTGGTCGAGTTTGATGACTTTGAACTCGAGCGGCTTGCCCTCGAGATAGGCGGTGTCGCGCACCGGGCGCACATCGACCAGCGATCCGGGCAGAAACGCCCGGACATTGTCGATCTCCACGGTGAAGCCGCCCTTGACGCGGCCCGTGATGACGCCGGTGACGATCTCGGACTTGTTGAAAGCGTCCTCGAGCCGCGTCCAGGTGCGGGCGCGCTTGGCCTTCTCACGGGACAGGCGCGTCTCGCCGGTGCCGTCCTCCACCGAATCGAGAGCCACCTCGACCTGATCGCCGGCCGCAACCTCTACCTCCCCGCGCTCGTTCTTGAACTGCTCGAGGGGGATGACGGCTTCGGACTTCAGGCCTACGTTGACGACCACCACATCGGGTGTGACATCCACGACCAGCCCGGTGAGGATCATGCCGGGGCGAATACGCTGATTGGCGAGACTTTGCTCGAAGAGCTGTGCAAAACTTTCTGTCATACCTTCACTCGCACGGCCCATGGTGGGCTCGTGCACGTCACTGGAGCCATTGCTTCCGCTGCGGCCCAGGCAGATGCAAACACGGCGCGCGCATCCTCATCACGCACCGACCGGAAAATCTTCAGCGAGCCCCTTTTACCGGAGCACTCGCTCTTGCGACAGCGGGGCTCGGGATATCACGCCCAGAGCGTGCGACGCCGGCCCAACTCGATCACGCGATCGACGACTTCCGCAACCGAAAGTCCCGTCGAGTCGATCACCTCGGCGTCTGACGCGGGGACGAGCGGGGCGACCGCCCGGCTCGAGTCCCTCGCATCGCGCTCGGCGATCTCGCGCGAAAGGGCGGAGAGGCTAGCACCGGAACCCTTTTCTTTCAACTGGTTATAGCGCCTCAGCGCCCGCTCTGAGGCGCTGGCGGTAAGAAATATCTTCAAAGCCGCCTCGGGGAAGACGACGGTGCCCATGTCGCGGCCATCGGCCACCAGTCCCGGGGGCTCGGCGAAGGCGCGCTGGCGGGCGAGCAGCGCCGAGCGCACCTCGGGCCAGGCGGCCACGCGGGAGGCACCCTGCCCAGCCTCCTCGGTCCGGATCTCGCCTGTCACCTCCCGTCCATCGAGGAGGACCCGCTCCGCCTCCTGTTCCACCGCGAACCGAACGTCCATGGACACGGCGAGGCCGGCGTGACCGCGGACATCGCTCTGGTCAAGGCCACGCTTGCGCCCGGCCATCGCCACCAGGCGGTACAGCGCGCCACTGTCGAGCAGATGCCATCCCGCATGGCGCGCCACCGCCCTGCCGATGGTTCCCTTGCCCGAGCCGCTCGGGCCATCGAGGGTGAGGATCGGGACGCTCACGCCGCCTCGATCGAGAGACCGGCGGTCCGCGCCAGCTCGAGAAAGCCCGGGAATGAGGTGGCGACATTGGCGACGTCGCGGATTTCGATCGGGCCGCGCGCGGCGAGTCCCGCGATCGTGAAGGCCATGGCGATACGGTGATCCCCATGGCTCTCGATGATGCCGCCCGAGAAACCGGTGCCGCCTCGGATCCACAGGCCATCCTCGAGCAGGCGGTTCTCCACCTCGAGAGTGGTCAGCCCCTCGGCCATGGCCGCCAGGCGATCGCTTTCCTTGACGCGCAGCTCCTGCGCCCCCCGCACCAGCGTCTCGCCCTCCGCGAGCGATGCGGCGATGAAGAAAGCCGGAAACTCGTCGATCGACAGGGGGACCAGCTCCTCGGGCACCTCGATGCCGCGCAGACGGCTCTTGTGCACCTCTATATCGGCAATAGGCTCGCCACGCCCGTCCGGGGCGCCGTGCGGGTGCAGCCGGATATCGGCGCCCATCCGCTTGAGCATCGTCAGGAGCCCGGTTCGGGTCGGGTTCACGCCCACGTTGCGCAACAGCAGGCCACGCTCGGCGGCAAGGCAGCCCGCCACCATGAAGAACGCGGCCGAGGAGAAGTCGGCGGGCACCGTGATGGCCGTCCCCTTGAGTCTCTGCCCGCCGTCGATCGAGACGCTCGGTCCGTCACGCACCACCGAGACGCCGAAGGCGCTCAGCATGCGCTCGGTGTGATCCCGCGAGGGAGCGGGCTCGGTCACGCGGGTGCGGCCGGCGGCGCGCAGCCCGGCCAGAAGCACTGCGGATTTCACCTGGGCGCTCGCCACGGGCAGCCGATAATCGATCCCTCTGAGCTCGGGCGTGCCGTGAATCACGACCGGGGGACGGCCTTCGCGAGTCTCGATCCGCGCGCCCATCTGGCGCAGCGGACCGGCCACCCGTTCCATAGGCCGCCGGGTGAGCGACTCGTCGCCGACCAGCACCGAATCGAACCGCTGTGGCGCCAGCAGGCCCATGAACAGGCGCATGGCCGTACCGGCGTTGCCCATGTCGAGAGCCGAGGAAGACCCGCGCAATCCCTCGACCCCCACCCCTTCAATGCGCACACGCTCGGCCTGCGGCCGCTCGATGCGTACGCCGAGCGCGCCGAGCGCGCCGAGCGTCGAGAGGCAGTCCGCTCCCGCGAGAAATCCCGTGATCTCGGTCTGCCCTTCAGCAATCGCGCCGAGCATCAGCGACCGGTGTGAAATCGACTTGTCGCCGGGCACCGTGAGCTCGCCCGCCACCTCACCGCCGGGTGCGACCCGGTAATGCGCCCCTTTTCCGCCCATCGTCGTCACCCTCACCTCAAAGAACCGCGCGGGGATAGGAGCCCAACAGCCGGAACAGCGACGCGCGCTGCTTCAAGGAGGCAAGAGCCCGGGCCACGTGCGGCTCGTCCGCGTGGCCGTCGATATCGATGAAGAACACATAGTCCCACTTGCGCCGGTGCGATGGACGTGACTCGATGCGGGTCATGCTGACGCGGTGGTGCGCCAGGGGCTCGAGCAGCCGGTACAGCGCCCCCGGTGCGTCGGTATGCCCGACCGAGACCAGGAGCGTGGTGCGGTCCTGCCCGCTCGGAGCAAGGAGCTTGCGGCCGAGCACCAGAAAGCGCGTGGTGTTGTCGGCGCGATCCTCGATCTGCGCCGCGAGCACCTTCAGTCCGTAGACCTCGGCGGCCGTCTCGCCGGCGATGGCGGCGGTGCCACGCTCGTCGCGGGCCCGGCGGGCGGCCTCGCCATTGCTCGAGGCGGGGATCTGCTCGACCTCGGGCAGGTGCTCCTGCAGCCAGTTGCGGCATTGGGCGAGGGACTGCGGATGCGAGCAGATGCGCACGATGCGCCCGAGCGCGCTCATGTTGCCCATCAGATGATGATGAATGCGCAGCTCCACCTCGCCGCAGATCTTCAGCGGCGAGGTGAGAAAGCGATCGAGCGTGTGGTTGACCGTGCCCTCGGTGGAGTTCTCGATCGGCACCACGCCGAAGTCCGCCGCCGCCGACTCGACCTCCTGAAAGACCTCATCGATCGAGCCGAGCGGCAGCGCGCGCACCGAGTGGCCGAAATGGGTGAGCACCGCGGTCTGGCTGAAAGTGGCCTCGGGCCCGAGGTAGGCGACCTTCAGCGGCTCCTGCTGCGCGAGGCACGCCGACATGATCTCGCGAAAGAGCCGCAGCACCTCCTCATCGCGCAGCGGTCCGCGGTTTCGCTCCCGGACGCGGCGCAGAACCTCGGCCTCGCGCTCCGGGCGATAGAAATCGATGGTCCTGCCGTCGCGGCTCTTGGAGATCCCGACCTGCTGCGCGAGGCGCGCTCGCTCGTTGAGCAGCTGTTGGATCTTCTCATCGACCGCATCGATCCGGCCGCGCACCGCGGCCAGGGCCTTGCCCGGGGGTGCGGCGCCGGCGCGCGTTCTGCTGGAGGGGGATTTTTGCCTGGTCATTCGTGTCGGATTGAAAGTGAGCCGTTCAGATGAGATATGCCGACAGGACACCCTCGATGGGGCGCAGCTTCGCGATGAGGCCCTCGCCGGCCGGTCCGCTGAGGTCGATCAGCGTGTAAGCGAACTCCCCCCGCGATTTGTTGAGGAGGTTTTCGATGCCAAGCCCCGCCGCCGCCAGGCAGCCGCAGATCGGCCCGAACCGGCTGGGCGCGTTGCGGCTCGCGATGGCGAGGCGGGTCACTCCGGGGGGCCGGGGAAGCTGCGCCTCCGGATAGTTGACGCTGTTGCGGATGTTGCCGTTTTCCAGGAAGTCGCGCAGCTGGTCCGCGGCCATGACCGCGCAGTTGTCGGCGGCCTCCGAGGTCGATGCGCCGAGGTGCGGCAGGGTGATGACCCGGGGATGGCTCTTCAGCAGGCTGCTCGGAAAATCGCACACGTACGCGTGCAGCCGTCCGGCATCGAGCGCGGCCACGACCTGGGAATCCTCGACGATGCCGGGGCGCGAGAAGTTCAGCAGCACCCCGCCCTTCTGCATGAGCTTCACGCGATACTCGTTGACGAGGCCACGGGTCTGCTCGTTGAGCGGCACGTGCACCGTGACGAAATCCGAGCGCGCGAACAGGTCATCGAGCGACAGCGCCTGCTCGACGCCCGCGGACAGCTGCCCCGCGCGCTGCACGGTGATCTTCGGATCGTAGCCGAGCACCTGCATGCCGAGGGCGGCGGCCGCGTTGGCCACCTCGACCCCGACCGCCCCGAGACCGACCACCCCCAGGATGCGGCCGGCCAGCTCGAAGCCGAAGAACGCCTGGCGGCCGCTCGCCACCTGCGCATCGATCGAGGCGTCATCGCCCTTGAGGCCGCGCGCAAAAGCCCAGGCCTGGCAGATGTTGCGCGCCGCGAGAAACAGGCTCGCGAGGACCAGCTCCTTGACCGCGTTGGCGTTGGCACCGGGGGCATTGAACACCGGTACGCCGCGGGCGCTGAGGGCCTCCACCGGTATGTTGTTGACACCCGCGCCCGCGCGGCCCACGGCGCGCACCGTATCCGCAATGACCATCCGGTGCATGTCGGCCGAGCGCACCAGGATGGCGTGCGGCCGGTCGAGTCCCGAGGCGACCTCGTAGCGCTCGCGCGGCAGCCGCTCGAGCCCCCGGGCGCTGATGTGGTTTAGCGTCAGGATGCGGTATTTCATGCGCAGGAGCCCTACCCGTGGCGGCGCTCGAACTCCTTCAT
>JAJYDK010000086.1 GCA_021777555.1 Pseudomonadota bacterium
GGGCTCAATACCGGGCTCATCTCCACCGAGCTCGCCCCCTTCGGGGGCATCAAGGAGTCGGGCATCGGCCGCGAGGGCTCCCGCCACGGCATCCTCGATTACACCGAAATCAAATACGTGTGCATGGATGTCTCGCCAGGCGCCTGAGCCCCCCCCGGAGCGGGCTTCGGTGGGTCGCTAGGGACTTCCCGCAAGACCCCTGGTTGACGGCCCGCGCCCTGGGGTATCTTGACCGACATGCGCTACCACACCTCCCCTGATTTCCACCGCGATACGGCGGAGCGCATAGGCATATTGCTGGTGAACTCCGGCACGCCAGACTCGCCCCGGCCACGGGATGTGCGCCGCTTCCTCGCCCGGATGCTCGGTGACCGGCGCGTGGTGGATCTGCCCCGGGCCCTGTGGCTGCCCATCCTCTACGGGCTGATCCTTCCGTTGCGACCCGCGAAGGTGGCCCCGAAGTACCGCAAGGTCTGGACTCCCCGGGGGTCCCCGCTCCTCGACCAGTGCGAGCGGCTCAGGGCGGCGCTCACGAGTACGCTCGCCCAGCGCATGCTGGCCCCCTTCTCGGTGGAGCTCGGCATGCTCTACGGCACCCCGAGCGTGCCCGAGGGGCTCGCGAAGCTGCGCGAATCGGGTGCGCAACGGATCCTCGTCGTCCCGATGTTTCCACAGTACTGCGGCGCGACCACCGGGGCGGTCTACGACCAGGTGAACGCCGAACTCTCGCGCTGGCGCTGGCTGCCGGAGCTGCGCTTCATCGCCGAGTACCACGACCAGCCGGAGTACATCGAGGCGCTGCGAGAGAGCGTCGCGGAGCACTGGCGCTCGCGCGGCCGCAGCGCTCACCTCTTGATCTCCTTCCACGGCATCCCGGAGCGCTACTTCCACCAGGGCGATCCGTACTTCTGCAAGTGTCAGAAGACTGCGCGCCTGCTCGCCGAGGAGCTGCTGCTCGAGGAAGGGCAGTGGAGTGTCACCTTCCAGTCCCGCTTCGGGCCCGCCGAATGGCTGCGTCCGTACACCATCGAGACACTCGCGCAGATGCCCGCGCGCGGCATAAATGATGTCACCGTCGTGTGTCCGGGCTTCGCGGTCGACTGCCTGGAGACGCTGGAAGAGATCGACGTCGAGAATCGGGCCGCCTTCCTCGGGGCCGGCGGACAGCGCTTCGAATACGTGCCGGCGCTCAATGCACGGCCCGAGCACGCGAGGCTTCTCGCCAGCCACATTGCCCGGCACTGCCAGGGCTGGACTCAGATTGAGCTCGGCTGGCAGGGCGCCGCGGCCCAGCCGCGCGACACGTCGGTTTGATCCGTTTCACCACGCCCCGGCACCGCCACGCTCCCCTATGCTGGCTTCGCGCTCGAGCTCGTCCCGGCGCGTTGATTACGACGGACGCTCCCTCAGCTTCGAGGTGCACAGGTCATAGACCGCGGCCATGACCACCCGCACCGAGTGAGTCAGGCTGGTCTCGATCCCCTTCAACGCCGCCTCGCGAATCGCTCCCGTCAGGAACTCGACCTGCTCGGCCGGCAGATCCCGCGGCAGATGGGCCTTGATGCGCACCGCGGGCACATCCTCCACGATCCGTCGCAAGAGGTGATAGAAGCAGTCGGCCTTGGCCCGCATGAGGTCTTCGTCGTCGCCGAACAGCGCGCCAACGGCGCTGAGGCCCTCGGCCCATTGCGCGCGGGTGCGCTCCCATTCGCGCTCGGCGCCGAAAGCCACGCGGATGATGTCACCCATGAGCGATTCTCCGCTGTTCAGGCCCCATTGGAGGCCCGGGGGGTTCGGCTTCGGGCGCGTTCCCACATTCCACCCCTCAATGCGCCCCGATCGGCTGCAGCACGAGTCTCAGCCCCATTGCCCTGAGCAGGGTGGCTGCGGCCCTGAGCTCCGGATTGCCGCGCTGAGACAACGTGCGGTAGAGCACGTCGGAGCTGAGTTCGACCTTATCGGCCAGGGCCACTCCGCCGCAGGCCTCGGCGATGCGACACAGGACCGCCGAGAGCTCCTCGTGCCCGGCGTCGCTCAGCCGGGCGTTCAGATACGCGACGGCGCAATCGCGCCGAGTCCTGAAGCGGGCGCCGGCGGGCCGGGCGCAACGGCTGTTGTGGGCCATGAGCGTGCCTCCGTGGACGAGGCATGCAGGCTAGTGCACCGCCCCCTGCCCGCAACAGGGGGCATTTCGGGTGCGTTTATGCAGATTTACGCCCCGGCCGGCGCTTCGACACCCCGCAGCTGATCCAGGATGGCGGGGTTCTCGAGCGTCGAGACATCCTGCGTGATGTCCTCGCCGCGGGCGATCGAGCGCAGCAGCCGGCGCATGATCTTGCCCGAGCGGGTCTTCGGCAGGTTGTCGGCAAAGCGGATGTGGTCGGGCTTGGCAATGGCCCCGAGCTGCTCGCCCACCCAGTCACGCAGCTCGCTCATCAGTGCGCGTGCATCGCCGCCGGGGCGGCTGCCCCGACAGACGACATACGCGAAAACCGACTCGCCCTTGATGTCGTGAGGCTTGCCGACCACGGCCGCCTCCGCGACCCGCGGATGCGACACCAGGGCCGACTCGATCTCCATGGTCCCGAGACGGTGCCCCGAGACGTTGAGCACGTCATCGATGCGCCCCATGATCCAGAAGTACCCGTCCTCGTCCCGGTGGGCGCTGTCGCCGGCCACGTAGTAGCGGTTGTCGAACTTGCCCCAGTAGGTGGTGCGGTAGCGGTCGTTGTCGCCCCAGAGCGTGCGCAGCATCGCCGGCCAGGGCTTCCTGACCACCAGGTACCCACCGGTGTGTGGATCGGTCACGCTCTCGCCGCGCTCATCGACGATGTCCGCTTCGATGCCGGGCAAGGGCAGTGTGCACGAGCCGGGCTTGGTGGCGGCCACCCCGGGGAGGGGGGAGATCAGGATGGCGCCGGTCTCGGTCTGCCACCAGGTGTCGACGATGGGACAGCGCCCCCCGCCGATCACGCGGTGATACCACACCCAGGCCTCGGGGTTGATGGGCTCTCCGACGCTGCCGAGCAGGCGCAGCCGGGACAGGTCGTAGCCGCCGGGAATCTCATCACCGAGCTTCATCAGCGCCCGGATGGCGGTGGGTGCGGTGTAGAACACGCTGACGCGGTGATCCTGGCAGAGTTTCCAGAACCGTCCACCGTCGGGAAACGTCGGCGACCCCTCGTACAACACCACGGTGGCCCCGAGAGCGAGCGGCCCGTAGGCGACGTAGCTGTGGCCGGTGACCCAACCGACATCGGCGGTGCACCAGTAGACATCGTCCTCGTGCAGATCGAACACCCACTGGGTGGTCACCTTGGCGCCGAGCAGGTAGCCGCCGCTCGAGTGCTGGATGCCCTTGGGCTTGCCGGTGGAGCCCGAGGTGTAGAGCAGGAACAGGGGATGCTCGGCCTCCACCCAGACCGGCTCGCACTGCCTCGAGCAGCCGGCCACCGCATCCTCCCACCACAGGTCCCGTCCGGGCTGCATGGCGACCGGCCGCCCGGTCCGTTTGAGGACGATCACCCGCTCAATACTGGAACAGGCCCCGGCGAGCGCCTTGTCGGCCGCGGCCTTCAGCTCGATGGCCTGACCGGCGCGCCAACCGCCGTCGGCCGTGATGAGCACCTTCGCTCCGGTGTCCTCGATACGGTCCCGCAGCGCAGGCGCCGAGAAGCCGCCGAACACCACCGAATGGATGGCGCCGATGCGGTTGCAGGCGTGCATGGCGATCACGATCTCGGGCACGAGCGGCATGTAGATCGCCACCCGGTCGCCGTGGCCGACACCCTGGGCCTTCAGGGCATTGGCGAAACGGCACACCTCGGCGTGCAGCTCCCGATAGCTCAACCGGCGGACCTCTCCGGCCTCACCCTCGAAGACGATCGCGGTCTTCTCGCCTCGCTCGGCCAGATGGACGTCCAGGCAGTTGTAAGAAACGTTGAGCCGCCCGTCCGTGAACCAGCGGTAATTCGGCGCGTCCGACTCATCCAGCGACACGGTGAACGGCGTGTGCCACGAGAGCTCCTCGCGGGCGAGGCGCGCCCAGAATCCGGAATGATCCTCGGCCGCGTGCCGCCTCAGCTCATCGAGCCGGGCCGTCCCGATGCGCGCGCGCGCCGCGAATTCCGCGGGAGGCTCGAACGTGCGCTCCTCGTGCAGGACGGACTCGATATTCTGGCTCGACATGGAGGCCCCCGTGGTTATGACTCTGATTGAACTCGAGAATAGCCGAATCCGTGCAAGATTCATGCAATACCAATCCCGGCGCCCGGGGGGAAGGCGGCTTACGGGCGGGCGGCGCGCGCGGCGAGCCGCTCGCCCTGGCGACGCAGGAGAGGTCCAAAGCCCAGTTGGTCATACAGCGTCCCGAGCGCCGCGAGATCCGGGGTGCGCGGACGCAAGTCCCCGGGCCCGACCGCGAGCGGCATGTCACAGACGATCTGCGTCAGCCTTCGCGCGAGGTAAACGGCATCGCGGTGCTCGAGCAGGCGCTCACGCAACTCCCTGCCGCCGCGCAGACCGAGAGATCCCACCCGGCCGAGCTGTCCGTAGAGATCGTCGATCGATGAGAAGGCCCGCATCAGCGCGGCGGCGGTCTTCGGACCCACGCCGGGCACGCCGGGTATGTTGTCCGAGGTATCCCCGGTGAGCGCGAGAAAATCCGCAAAACGCTCCGGGAGGATGCCGAAATGACGCTGCACGTCCCCGTAGCCGAGCGGCCCTCGGGAGCCAAAGTCCCAGTACAGGTCGCCGTCGCGGACCAGTTGGGCGAGATCCTTGTCTCGGGTGATGAACGCCGAGCGCACGCCCTGCCCGCGCATGAGGCAGGACAGCGTGCCGATCAGATCGTCGGCCTCGTAGTGTGGATCGACGAAAGTGGCGAGCCCCAGATGACGGCAGAGGTCCCGGCAGTAGTCGAATTGTGCGGCCAGGTCCGTGGGCGCGGGCTCGCGGTTGGCCTTGTAGGGCGGGTAGATGGCATTGCGATATGAAGTGGCGAGACGCTGATCGAATGCGACGGCGACGAAAGCCGGCCGCGTCTTTTCCACCAGATCACCGAGGAAGCGTGCGAAACCGAACACGGCGTGCACGGGCCGCTGCTCCCGATCGACCATGCCGGGCAGCTGCGAGTAATACGCGCGAAAGACGTAGACCGAGGCGTCGATGAGATAAATCACGGGACGGGCTGATCGGGGTGGGGTTGTGGCAGCCCGCCGGGGCTACGTGAGCCAGCGCTGAATGCGATCGTGCAACGGACTCGATCGCGGAAAGTGCGCGAGCAGGTACTGCATCTGGTCGGCCAGCACGCGCCGACCCTTCAGGAAGATGTATTCGGCGTAGGTCGGCGTGAAGGGCACCGCGATGAGCTGCATCTTCGCCTGCTCCGGGGTGCGCGAGGCCTTGTGGTTGTTGCAGCGGCGGCAGGCCGTGACGACGTTGGTCCACGTATCGAGCCCCCTCTGGCTGAATGGCCGGACGTGGTCTCGCGAGAGCTCGCGGGAGGCGAACCGCACCCCGCAGTACATGCAGAGGTGGCCGTCCCGCCGGAACAGCGTCTGGTTATTGAGCGGCGGCACATAGTCGTGGCGGGTGCTGCCGGGATTACCGGTGTGGCCGACCGTGGAGACGATGGAATTGATCTCGAGTTCGGTCCGCCGCCCGGTGAGGGCACTCACCCCTCCAAAGAGCGTATAGAGGGGGGATCCGCAGGTATAGGCGACCTGCTCCTGGGTGTAGAGTCGAGCCGCTTCCTTGTAATCGATCCACTCCAGCGGCATGCCGGAGACGTCCGTGCGCAGCACGAGCTGGGAGAGCCCGCGCGCCGCCCCCTTCGGAACGATGCGCAGATCATCCGCCGCGCCGTGGTCGGCCCGATCCAGATCTATGCCCATCATGGCTCCTGTAAGATAAGGCAATAGTGTGCGAAACTTCAACAATGTCAATGTGCTGAATCGCAACGTTCAGAATCGAATCACGGTCGGGGGGTGCATGGGTCCCTCCGCGAGCTGCGAGGGCCAGAGATGCCAGCAATCATAGGCGCGCTGCTTGAGCG
>JAJYDK010000045.1 GCA_021777555.1 Pseudomonadota bacterium
TCGAGTGGCACATGCGTGAGGCCTGGCGCGAATTACTCTTCGCGGACGAAGATCTCGAACCCAAACAGCACCGCGACCCGGTGGCCCCCGCCAGGCGCTCCGAAGCGGCCCTGCAGAAGGTCCTCACACATACTCTGCCTGACGGAACGCCAGCGGACAGCTTCCGTACCCTGCTCGAGGACCTGGGCACCATCGTGCGCAATACCTGCGTGACGCGCTCGGCGAAGACCCCTTCGCCGGCCTTCCCAATGCTCCCTACCGCGAACACGACTCAACAGCGAGCGCTGCAGCTGCTGCAGCGGATCACCGTGTAGCCAGGGCGCCAGCCGCTGATGCGCCCGCAATCCCAATGATTCACCATGAAATTGCGCTCGCGCTGAAGCGGAACTTAAGCTTAAACATACATTCAGCGTATGTCTCGCTGATGTCGACCAGCCGCAGTCGCTGGCCAATGCGTCGTCCTTTGCAGAAGCTCACAGTATTGACCGCTCAGATGGTCCTCGCCCGGGATCTGAACTTGTGTGAGAAGGCAATGACCGCCTGTTTTCAGGGGCAGGTGACGTTTAGGCCGTAAAATCCGCGCCGTTGCGCAACGGTACGGCGGGTCGCGCAAGCGAACTCAGTCGTCGGCGTCGCTCATCCGCGTTGATTGTGTCTGCGCGAGAATGGTCTGCAGCACAGGCAATTGCACTCGACGCCGGGCCACGATGGCGTAGAGGCGAGCCAGTAGCTCCGAGGACCGCCCCAACATCGTCAGACCATGCTGACGCATGAGCTCCGCCTCGGCTTGCGCCGGCACGCAGATGATTCCAGCGCCGCGCGCCGCCAGCGCGTTCATCAGGTGGTCATCGTCGATTTCACCGACTATCTTGGGCACGATGCTGCGGCGGCCAAACCAGGCGTCGAGCGCACGTCGAATTGCCGTACCGGTGCCGGGCAGCAGCCATGGCGCTCCGTTCAAATTGCCCGGGAAGCGGGACCGCAGGCTGCGCGAGAGGGTCGGACTGGCAAGGAATGCGGTCTCGCACTCCGCAAGCAGGTGACTCGAGCCGAGAAGCGAAGAGGAGGAGGGCAGGGCGCTGGCGGAGAGCACCATATCCAGGCGGTGGGCGCCGAGATCGGATAAGAGCGCCTCGAGGGTTCCTTCGCGGCAGACCAACCGTACACCCGGCTGAGGCGCGAGCGCGGGCGCGAGCGCGGCGCATACCATGGCGTCGGGAACGGAGTCGGCGACCCCGATCAGTAGCGGTAGCGGTCCGCGTGGGGAATCGGACCGGATGAACTCCGATATCTCCAGGCCTCGCGCAAACATGTCCTCTGCCAAGCGAAAAACATGACGTCCGAGGTCCGTGGGCTCAACTCCGCGGCCAACGCGGGTCAGCAGCTTGCCATTGATGGATGCCTGCAGAAGCTTCAGCTGCCCGCTGATGGTCTGCGGGGTTACATGCAGGGACTCTGCCGCCTTGACGACCCCACCTTCTCGTATCACGGCCCAGAAATAAAGCAGCTGGTGATAATTGGGATGCTCGCCTGCCACGCCGCCGGTCCTCGCACGAAGTTTCGGAAATTCCGAAACGGTAGCTCATCATAAACGACTTGTCCCGCGGCTGGGAGCCGAATAGCTTTTCTCCAATCTAGAGAGGAGCCCTGCGATGAAGCTCATCAAGCACCAGCGTACGAAGGCGGCCATCGTATGGCTGCGCGAGGAGATCGCCGCCCAGGGGCGGCGGTACCGGTCCATCGTGACCGAGCAGGAGGCGCTCAGTCCGAAGCGGGACCGCTGGGTGGCGGAATTCCTCGAGCGCATTCAAACCCGCGGTTATCACGTGCATTTCGACCAGTTGCGCAAGATCCCTGCGAGTGAAATTCCGGTTCGGCCAAAGCGGAAATTTCGCGTCGTCTTCTAAGGCCTCTCCACGGCATCACCGCAATCACGGTCCACTGCTCCAGTACGAGGAATCCCATGCCGCGTCCGCATATCGAGCCCTATGTCGAGCTGAACGACCCCTGGAAAAAGCAGACGCTACCCGGCTTTCCGAAGGGCATGCGCTACAAGGTGCTGAGCCTGGACAACGAGACCGGCGCCTGCTCGCTCAAAGTCCTCTATGAGCCGGGGTACCGGCAGCCGCCCGGCATGAGCTACACTGAGTTCGAGCTGTTCGTGCTGACGGGCTCCATTCAGGTCGGGGACCAGGTTCACGGCCCAGGCAGCTATTTCTGTGTTCCCGCCGGAGTGCACCTGGCTGAGCTTTCGAGCCCTCGCGGTGCCCAGGCGCTGCTGTACTTCAATTACTCGGAACCCTCGTTCGTTGAGAGCGACACGGATCACCCGCAGGCCGAGCGGCAGCGGCTGGTGTCGGTAAATGCCTACGAGGGGATGCAGTGGTCATCGACGCATTTCTTTCCCGCAACGGCCCCCGGGTGTCTGGTGAAAGTGCTGCGCTTCGATCCGCGCACCCACGGTTTCACCTTTCTTTACTGCATGACGCCTAACTTCTGGCAGGACAACATCAGCTATCACGACTGCTGCGAAGAGTCCTATCACATTTGGGGCTCTTCCTGGATGATGCAGTTCGGTGATCTGCCGACCGGGGGCTACTTCTGGCGTCCGCCCTACATCAATCATGGCGCGTTCGCGTGCAAGCTCGGGACGCTTGCACTCGGACGCACCGACTCGCAGCTCTACAATCACTTCCATTTCAACCCGTGGACGACGCCCGATGAGAATCGTGAGCGGGCGGCTGCGCGCATGCAGAACTGGAAGCCGGAGCTGTACACCTGGGTCGCCACGGGTGAGCATAATCACCCGGTCGACTTCGAGTTCCCCGGCGAGCACGGCCACGCGCACGGTGACACGCCGCATCACCATGGGGACGGCAAGGTCAAGCACTCGCATGGCCGGCGCCCATGGCGTAAGCGCCGCTGAGTCGCACCCGATATGCCCGGACCGCTTCACGGCATTACGATCATCGAGCTGACGAGCGTCGTGCTCGGCCCGTGGGCCTGTCAAATGCTCGCCGACATGGGAGCCGATGTCATCAAGGTCGAGGCGCCGCGCGGTGACAGCAATCGCTCGCTGGGCGCTGCGCGCCACGCGGGCATGGCGGCCCTGTACCTCACTTGTAATCGCAATAAGCGCAGCATCGTTCTTGACCTAAAGAATCCCGATGCCCGGGCAGCACTTCGCCGACTGACCGATCGGGCGGATGTGCTGATCCACAACAATCGTCCTCAGGCCATGCGCAAGCTCGAACTCGAGTACAGCGACCTCAAGACGAGTAATCCACGGCTCATCTATTGTGGCGCCTATGGATACTCCAAGCGCGGGCCATATGGGAATCTAGGCGCGCTGGATGACTCGATTCAGGCGGCAAGCGGTATCGCGCATCTCAATGAACTGGTACTCGGTGAGCCGCGATACCTGCCTACGATCGTGGCGGACAAGACGGCGGCGCTCACTGTGGTCTATGCCGTGACCGCGGCACTGTTTCACCGCGAGCGCACCGGCGAGGGCCAGGAGATTGAAGTGCCGATGTTCGAGACGATGGTGAACTTCGTCATGGCCGAGCACCTGTGGGGTATGAGCTTTGTGCCACCACTCGGGAAACCCGGCTATACGCGGCTCATGAGCAAGCACCGTAAGCCCTATCGCACCCTCGACGGGTATATCGCGCTGCTGCCCTATCTCGACAGCCATTGGGAGATCTTCTGCCGGGCGGTAGGCAGAGAGGACCTCCTATCCGACCCGCGCTTTACGACCCTCGCCGACCGCGTCCGGCATATCGATGATACCTACGGCACGACCGCCGAGATCCTGGCAGCACGCACGACGCGGGAATGGCTTGATCTGTTTCGCGCAACGAGCATTCCCGCCCAGGCGGTCAACACGCTCGAGGACCTCATCAACGATCCGCATCTGCAGGCGACCGGGTTTTGGCACGAAGTCGAGCATCCGACGGAAGGAGCCTTGCGTATGCCGGGATTCCCGGTCGACTTCGGCGCAGCGCCGGTGCAGGTTACGCGCCGCCATGCGCCGCAATTGGGCGAGCATACTCGTGAAGTGCTGGAGGGTGCCGGGCTTCGCTCCGATGAGATCGATGCCCTGATCGCCACGGGTGCCGCCGGGCGTATCGCGCCTGCGGGGCCGACGGAAGGCACGGCTACCGCAAGCGGTGCGGCTCAGGGAGATGGAGCATGAGCGGCACGGCAGGGGATCCGGGCGGCGATGTGCGTGCGATCGATGCAGTCGTCAACATCTGGACACCGGAGGCGCTCTCCCATCGACCCGATTGGAAGGACCGATTCTTCGCAGACAAGGTGAAAGCGAAATCGCCGATGCCCGGCCTGTCTCTGGAAGAGATGCTGGCGCGCATGGACGCGGCGTGCATCGAGCGCGGCTTTCTGGTGGCGGCTCGGTCTGGGCGGCTCGGTCTGCCCGGCTCTTACCACATGCCTTACGAGGTGGTGGCGCGCGCCTGCGCGCTGCATCCTGGTCGATTTTACGGCCTAGCAGGCATCGACCCGACGCAAGGGATGGCAGGTGTGCGGGCACTCGAACATGCCGTCCGCGAGCTTGGCTTCATCGGCGCGCATGCCTACCCGCACTGGTTCGAACTGCCGCCGGATGATGCTCGCTGGTATCCCTTCTATGCGAAGTGCTGTGAGCTCGACATTCCCCTGATGACGCAAGTCGGACAGTCGCTCATTTACTCGCCCGAGCAGCGACTGCGGAGCGTCGGTCGACCGATCGCCCTGGATGCGGTGGCCTGTGATTTCCCGGAGCTCAAGCTGATCGGGATCCATGTCGGGATCCCCTGGGCGGATGAAATGATGGCCATGGCCTGGAAGCATGAGAATGTATTCATCGGGGCGGATGCGCACAGTCCGAAATACTGGCCGGCCTCGTTCGTGCAATACCTCAACAGCTATGGCCGCCACAAGGTGCTCTTTGGCACGGACTTCCCGGTGCTGGATTTCGGCCGCACCATGGCGGAGATCGATTCGCTCGGGCTGAAGCCTGAAGTAAGAAGGTTGTTTCTGCGCGAGAACGCGCTGCGGGTGTTCCGTTTGGCGGAGTGATTAAGAGATTCCCGGGCAATCAGAACCAAGCCGCCCGCGGGGGCGAGCCGAGGAGCGACGCATCATGAGAGCGGCGAGAGTGCGGTGGTGAGCGGGGCCAGTGTCGGAGGCAGCGGGCGCGGCGAATTCGCCCTGGGATGGAAGCCACTGGCGGCATCCTTCATCGGAGTGACCTTTGGCGCCTCTCCGGTACCAATCAATGTTCTCCCGGTGGTCATGGGGCCCATTCACGCCCAGACCGGCTGGGACTTCACGGCGATCAGCATCGGGTTCTCGATTTACGGCATCATCGCCTCGCTCCTCGCGCCCTTGTTCGGCGGGCTGTGTGACCGGTTCGGCATGCGGCCGGTGGCGCTCTGGTCGATGGCCGCTTTCGCACTCACCTTCGGCTCGTTCTATCTGCTGCCAAACTCGCTCGACGGGTACTGGGCACTGTGGGCGCTCGTCGGCGCCGTGTGCATCGGCTCCACGCCCCTGACCTTCAGCCGTGGGGTCAACATGTGGTTCTCCCGCAATCGCGGCCTCGCGCTCGGGATCATGCTGCTCGGGACCAGTGCCGCGGCCATCGTGGTGCCGCAGCTTGCACAGACGGTCGTCGCCGCATCGAATTGGCGCACGGTCTTCCCGGTGGTTGCACTTCTGCCGTTACTCATTGCGCTGCCGGTGGGATGGCGCTGGCTGCGCGAACCGCGCCCCGAGGAGCGTCCCGCGAGCGTCGTTGACGCGCAGGGCCGCCTGACCGGGATCACCTTCGGGCAGGCGCTGCGGGGCTATCGATTCTGGGTACTGGTGATTGCCGTCTTTGCGATCGCGCTGGCTTACGCCGGGGTGCAGATCAACATTGTGCAGATCGCAGAGCTTCACGGTCTCTCGGCGCGCCTGTCAGCCACCGTCTTGACCCTGGTGGCGCTCGGCATTCTCGCCTCGCGATTGGTGATTGGCTATCTGTTCGACCGCATCTGGGCACCGGCAGTAGCATTTCCTGCGATGCTGGTCACGGCTTTCGCCTGCTGGATGCTGATCGGCACCTCAGGCGGCGTGGTGTCGGTCATGCTGGGCGGGTTCCTGCTCGGATTCGCCGCGGGGGCTGAATCGGACATCATCGCGTACTTTGTGGCCCGGTATTTCGGGATGGCACACTACGGCCGCATCTACGGCACCCTCTACATGATGTTCGGTATTGGGGCCTCGATTTCGCCCATCCTTTTTGGAATGGTGCGTGACCGAACCGGGGACTACAACCTGATCCTCATGGCCGACATATTCCTCTTTGCGGCGGCAGGGGTCATGCTGCTGATGCTGGGACGCTACCCGACCTCGGCCGCCCTTCCGACCACAACCCTTGCGCCGGTGGAGGCACAGTAAGATGAGTGCGGTTGTCACGAACGCAGATGAGGGCCTGGGCGCCATCGCAAATGCCGTTGGTGCCGAGGCGCTCAGCACCGACCCGCAGGAGCTTGACTATCTCGGGCACGATGTATTCAGCCGCGGTGCGCCGTTGCTGGCGGTATTCCGGCCCAAAGATAAGCAGATGCTGGCGCGCGGGATTGCGGCTGCGACCCGCCACGGTATCGCGCTCGTGCCTCGAGGCGGCGGCATGAGCTATACGGGAGGCTATCTGGCCTCCGTGCCGGGAGCCCTGCTCATCGACCTCAGCGCCATGAATCGTGTGCTCGAGGTCAACGCAATCGACATGACCGCCACAGTCGAGGCGGGGTGCACCTGGGCGACGTTGCGCGAGGCACTCAAACCGCACGGCCTGCGGGCGCTCGCCTGGGGGACGCTGTCCGGTCTGAAGGCGACGATCGGCGGCAGCATGAGTCAGAACGCGGTCTTCTGGGGTGCACGCGATGGTGTGATTGCCGATGGAGCACTCCGTTTCGAAGTCGTACTGGCCGATGGTCGACTCATCAGCACTGGCAGCGGCTTTTTTCGGTCTTTCGGTCCTGATCTGACGGGCTTGTTCGCGGCGGATACCGGGGCGCTCGGCATCAAGGCCACCGTGACGCTGCAGCTCGTGCGGGAGGGAGCGGCCCTCGGGTATGGGTCATATTCTTTTGATACCGCCGAGGGTTTCTTCCGCGCAATGAGTGGCGTGGCGCGTGAGGGCCTCGCAGCCGAGAATTTCGGCTTTGATCCCTTTCTGCAAGCACAGCGCATGAAGCGCGACAGCCTGTCCGCCGATGCGCGCTCGCTGGTCAATATGATGAAATCCCAGGGCTCCGCCTGGAAGGGACTGAAGGAGGGCGCCAAGGTGGTCGCGGCTGGCCGGTCCTTCCTCGAGGCCGGCAGCTTTTCGCTGCATGTGGTCTGCGAGCGCCATCATGAGAGCGCGGTGACGGCCGATCTCGCCACCATCGATCAGCTCATGCTCGAGGCGGGTGGCAAGGCTGTGGAGAACACCATTCCGAAAGTTCTGCGCGCCAATCCATTCCCGCCCGTCAATTCCATGGTGGGGCCGGCCGGGGAGCGCTGGGTGCCCGTACATGGACTGCTGCCCCACAGCCGGCTGTTGGAAGGGTGGCGGCGCCTGCAGGAGCACTTCGCCGGCCGGCAAGAGGACATGGAGCGGCTCGGAGTGGGCGTCGGCTCGTTGTTTGCAGCGGTCAGTCCCTCGGTCTGTCTGATCGAGCCGGTGTTCTATTGGCCCGATGCGCTCGAGGAAGTGCATCGCCGCTCTCTCGAGCCGGCGCATTTGGCGAAACTACGCCAGTATCCGCCCAGCGAAGCGGCGCGGTCGCTGGTCACGGAGCTGCGCGGCGGCGTGATTGACATCTTCCGCGGGCTCGATGCGGCTCATCTGCAGATCGCCCGCGCATATCCACTGAGACAGGCGAGCCACCCGGCGGCCTGGGAGCTGCTTCTCGCGGTGAAGCGCGCGGTGGACCCCTCCAATCTGATGAATCCGGGCAGCCTGGGGTTGTAATTGAGGCGCGGTGATATCCCGCCTCCCCGCGGCGCGGCCACGCGAGGCGGGGCGCCCGCCCCGTCTCGAGACGATGCGGTGAGCGCCGTTCTCGCGAGGGCTGTCCCGGTCGGGCGTATTGTCGTCGATGAGGCGGAGCGCCACTATTTCTCAATGGACGCGTTCTGGCAAGGGGAAGTGCCGGAGGCCATTGTCGTCCCCGAGTCGCAGGAAGAAGCAGTAGCTGTGGTGCGCGAGGCGGTGGGCGCGGGCTATGCAGTGGTGCCTCGCGGCGGCGGCATGTCCTACACACGAGGATATGTGCCCAATAGCTCGCGCACGGTCGTTCTCGACCTGCGCAAGCTGAACCGTGTCATTGACATCAACGACGCTGACATGGCGGTGACGGTCGAGGCGGGTTGCACTTGGATGCAGTTGCACGAAGCACTGACGCGCCAAGGGCTGAGGACGCCGTACTTTGGACCCATGTCCGGGATGCTGGCCACGGTAGGCGGTGCCTTGTCGCAGAACAGCATGTTTTATGGCTCCGCCACGTATGGCACCGTCGCCGAGAGCGTCATCGGCCTCAAGATCGCGCTCGCCACCGGCGAGGTGGTCGTGACGGGCTCACGGGCGAACCGTGGTGGGATTGCGTTTCATCGTCACTTCGGTCCCGATCTCACCGGAATGTTCCTCTCCGATACCGGGGCAATGGGGGTGAAGCTCGAGGCCACACTACGCCTCATTCGTGACCCCCCGCATACACAGGTCGGGTCGTTCGCATTCGAGAGGTTCTACGACCTGATCGAGGTGCAGGCTGAAGTCGCTCGGCGGCGCCTGGCCGCCGAGTGCTTCGGTCTGGACCCGTACTTGAACGGTTCGCGCACACTGGTCAAAGACCTCAAGCAGGGTCTTAAGACGCTGACGGGGGTGGCGACAGGAGGACGCGGCCTCGCCAAGGGGCTGGCCGATGCATTCCGTGTGGCGCGAGCTGGGGCGGGCTTCATGGAGGATGTGCGCTATTCGATGCACGTGGTGACCGAGGGTGAAATGCCTGACATCGCGCGCTGGCGCCTCGAGGAAGTACGCAAGCTTGCCCTGAAGGCCGGTCGGGAGATAGATCCCACCATTCCGACAGTGTGCCGCGCGGCGCCGTTCAAGCATCCGGGACAGTATCTGGTCGGGCACTCGGGCGAGCGCTGGGTGCCCATTCACGCCTGCATTCCCTTGTCCCGCGCGAGGGCCGTATTCGATGCCACTATGCAGTATTTCGACTGCCACCAATCCCTTCTCGATCAATACCACATTTGCACCTCGCATCTGACGGCAGTGGCGGGAATGGATTTGATCTTCGAGCCGGCATTCTATTACCCGGATGCGCTCAGCGAATTTCAGCTGCGCAATTTGCTGCCCGAGGAGGCCAGGCGCTACGGATCGCTTCCCGCGGTGCCCGGGGCAACCGAGGCGGTGCGCGCCATGCTGCGCGACCTCGCCGAGCTCTACATGAGGCTGGGCGCCGTCCATCAGCAGATCGGCAAGTTCTATCCCTACCGTGAATCGCTCGAGCCCGCGACCTTGCGTCTCATCGAGGCGTTCAAGGGCGTGGTCGATCCGGCCGGACTGATGAACCCCGGCGCTCTCGGCCTGTAGGAAGTGTCCATACATCTGCGTAGCCCTGGGTTGCACTCCGCAGCCGAGGGCGGATCAATCGTCTCAAGGAACTCTCAGATGCGAACCGCGAACCGCCGCGTACTTCTTGCGCGAGTACCGACTGGCTTGCCGACACCGGCTGACTTCAAGCTCGATACGGCACCGATCCCCGAGCCCTTGGAAGGGGAGTTTCTGTGCCGCACGCTCTGGCTCTCCCTCGATCCGTATTATCGCAATGTGATGAAGGGCCATCCCCTTTACGGAGAAGTGCTGCGACCCGGAGAAGTCATGATCGGGGAGACGGTGGCGCAGGTGGTTGTGTCGCGGCTCGCCGGCTACGCGCCGGGGGACTATATTGTGGGGCGCAATGGCTGGCAGGAATTCGCCTTGTCGAAAGGCGAGGGTGTATGCAAGCTCCCGCAGGAGGACTTGCCCTTGTCCGCCTGGCTCGGCGTACTCGGTATGCCGGGACTCACGGGTTACGCGGGCATGCTCGAACTGGGCGGTCCAGAGCCGGGGGAGACCGTGGTCGTCTCGGCGGCCACTGGTCCGGTCGGCAGCACCGCCGGTCAGGTCGCGCGCCTCGCAGGAGCTCGAGTCATCGGGATCGCAGGCTCGGCGGAAAAATGTGACTACGCGGTTCATGAGCTGGGGTATGCGGCCTGCATAAACTATAGGGCGCAAGATCTGCGTGACGCGCTCGAAAAGGCCTGTCCTGACCGCATTCACGTGTACTTCGATAACGTCGGTGGCGAGACGCTCAACGCCGTCTTTACCCGGCTGGCTCGAGGGGCGCGCATCATACTGTGCGGTATGATCGGGGCGTATTCCATGGAGACCCCTCCTGCAGGTCCGTGGCTCGGGCCTGTCGTCGCGGCGCGGGCTCACCTCCAGGGCCTGGTGGTTTACGATCACCTCCATCGCCAGTCGGAGCAGGTGCGTGCAGTCAGCGCCTGGATCCGGGCTGGGCACTTCAAATGGAAGGAAGATGTCTCGGTAGGGCTGGAGCGCGCGCCCGAGGCGTTCTGCCGCCTGATGCGCGGCGAGAACTTCGGCAAGGCGCTGGTGCGCATCGACCCGGGGTGAGCGCCCCGCGTCTACGAAATAAAGAAAAGCGGCGCCCGATTGCGCCCGGGCGCCGCAAGTGCCCCGTCAGCGACCAATCCGAGGGGCGCATCGGCGCTCCGTCTCGGCGGCCCTCAGGAGCAGGGGCGATGCAGATAGCGGCCGCGCGGTGAGCCGATGACGGTGCCGTTGTCATAGATGGGCTCACCACGAAGATATGTGGTCGTCACCTTGCCGGTCAATTCCAAACCTTCGAATGGCGTATATCCCTGCGCCGACTCCGACTCGGCGGCGCGAACGACGAAGGATCGATCGGGATCGACGAGAGCCAGGTCGGCGTCAAACCCGGGCGCGATGTCGCCCTTGTTGAGCAGCCCGAAACGGCGCGACGGGTTCCAGGAGGTGAGCTCGGCCATCCGGTTGTAGGAGAGCCCTCGCCGGCGTCCCTCGGTGATCAGCGCCGAGAGCAGGTACTCCGTGCCGCCAAAGCCGGATTTGGCGAGAAACACCTCATCGGGCCGGCTGCCGTCGACCTTTTGCTCGTGGCGGCAGCAGGCATGATCGCTGCAGACCCAATCGATCTTGCCGTCGAGCAGTGTCTGCCAGAGAAACTCCACGTCCTCACGCGAGCGGATCGGCGGATTGACCTTGGCGAGCACCCCCGTCTTTACGTCGTAATCGATGCACAGGTGAGCGATGGTCACCTCGCGGCGGAAGTCAATCTGCGGGAAGACGGCCTGCATGCGCAGGGCCGCATCAACGGCCTTCTTGGAAGAAAGATGCAACAGATTGATGTTGATGCACTCGGTCTCCTGGGCGAGATAGGCCGCAATGGTGATCGCGAGGCCTTCCGAGTGCGGTGGACGCGCCGCGCTGTAGGCCCTGAGGCCGGTCAGCTTGCCTTCTGTCTGTACGAGACGTGTGTAAGCGGCCATGATCTCGGCCGTCTCGCAGTGCAGGCCCAAGCTGATATAGGGCCTGCGCTCCGGGAATGTCGCAAGCGCCCGCTTGATGCCGCGCATGACGAACTCGAAGTGAGCCAGGTCGTAGCGCTCCTCGGGCCCGATCATGAGGAAGTCATGCTGGTGACCGGATGCCCCGTGCAGGCCATAGCCGCCGTAGAACATGAAAATCTTGAAGGAAGTGACGCCATATTTGTCGATCAGCATGTCGATCTCGCTGATCTGACGGGCATCCATCGGCGCGAGATGATAGGCGTAGTCGACGTAGAAGCGATTTGCGGAGAGTTCGAGCACCTCGGGGAACAATTGCGCGTAGGGGCCGCCTTTGTTCAGATAGTACTGCCCAGAGCGCATGTAGTTCAGGCTGCTGGTGACGCCCCCTTGGGCGGCGGCCCGGCTCTCGGTGAGTGCATCCTCGGCGAGCGGACTGTAGATGCCGGTGTGCATGTGGGCGTCCACCAGGCCCGGAAACGCCAGCATGCCGCGCGCATCCGTAACAGAGCGTGCCGTGGACGGATCGATCACGGGGCTTACCGCGGCGAACTTTCCGTCCTTGATGGCGATGCTTTGCAGCCGCACCTGGCTGTCATTGGGCCGCACGACGCGTGCGTTGCGGATCAATAGATCGAATTTCTCGCCCGTCATCCCGGTCCCCTGATGAATTGACCTAAGTATATACCATATCAGAGCGCGCGGTCACTATCTCGCGTGCGGGCTGCCAATGCCATAGAATCGCGCCACCGGCCGGGTTCGAATGAGCCCGGCCATTTGGCGCCAGGGCGCGCCGCACCGTTCCCGGGGGGTCGAAAGTTGCGACGAAGTACGCAGGCGAGTGCTGAGACCGCGGGTGAAATCGATCGCGCGGGCGCCATTCCTCTCTATCATCAGATCTTTCTGCAGCTCAGGGACGAGATTCTCTCGGGACAGCGCGCCCGTGGATCACCCGTCCCAACGGAGATGGCGCTCGCGGAGACCTATGCGGTCTCGCGCATCACCGCCCGGCGCGCCCTCGCCGAGCTCGCCGAGCACAACTTTGTCGCGCGCAAACGGCGCGTCGGTACGACCGTCATTTATCAGCCGCCCGCACAACCCATCGAAGCGGACATGGATCAGGCGGTCGACTCGCTGCTCGAGCTCGGGCGGGTGACGAAGGTGCGGCTTCTTGCGCTGCGCAGGGAGCCAGCGAGTCCGTGGGTAGCCGAAACCATGCATCTCGGCCCGGGCGAAGCCGTACTGCGTGCGGTTCGTATCCGAACACTAGACGATGAGCCCTTGGGCTACGTCATCAGCTATGTCCCGGCGGCACTCTCGACGCATGTGACGCGGAGCGGACTGACCCATAAGCCCATCCTGAAACTCATTCAGGAGGCCGGATATCGCCTGGGCAAGGCGACGCAGATCGTGGCGGCGATGCTTGCAGACCCGCAACTGTGTCGGGCGCTGCGTGTCGAGCCACGCTCGGCCATCCTGCGGGTTACCCGTTCAGTCTTCGATCACAAGGGCAAGCCGGTGCTGCTCACCATTGCGCACTATCGCTCCGATCGCTATCAGTTGCGCCTGGACCTTCATCATTGAGCTTCGAGGCGGTCGCGGTGCGTGCCAGCGGATAGGTTACGACCGCGGTTCTCATGACTCGCGCCTACGGCCGGGCCGTCGTCAATCCCGTGCGCCGAATCCTCTACAATCCGACTACGACCCCCCTGTCCATCGCAGTCGCTTTGATGATCGGCTCGATCGAGGATCCTGCAGGTGCTGACCGGGGAATTTGACCTGCGCGGGACGGCAGCCTCTGCCATACGCATCAAGGAGCGTGCGCCCGTGGTGAAGGAGCGCTCTTCTGCACCGCTGCCGATCCGGTCCCCGTATCGGGGCCCCTATGCGAACTCGCCGGCGTGTGCGAACACGCCGGCGAGTCATCCTGCCTGAGGCTGCTGAATCGAACGCCTGCCAGGCGCCGGCACTCAGTAGTCGTATCGCAGCTCAACCTGCCAGCGCCGGGGATCTTGGTAGTAGAGCGTCGGGGGAAGCTTGGTGGCGAGAATGAGCTTATTCGTGCAGTTCGTGCAGTTGGCCGTAACGCTCCAATGACTGTCGAAGTCGTTGGCTCCCACGAGCGAGATCCCCACTTCCAGGCTGTCGTAGCCGTGGGAGCGCGAATTGGGCTGCGCCTGAGCGGTATCTACCTCGTATTGACCGACATCGTTGACCATCGCATTGGGCGTCAGGTCCGCGAAGCCGAGGTGGAAGGTGTAGGAGGCACCGACGGTGAAATCATGCCGCGGCAGGCGCACCGGCTCAGCAATGGTGCCCGCGGAATCGACGATGCCCTGGCCGCAATCCACAGGAGACGTGCCGCTGGCCAGCTCCGCCTGGCAGCGGGCCTGCTGCGATCGGACCGAGGAGCTTAGGTATTGGTAGCGCCCCTGCTGCCAATCGAGGTTCGCAAATACGTTCAGGTCTCTCGTCGGCTGGGCCGTGAACTCCCCTTCGATGCCGTGCACGGTGAGGCCGGCGAAATTGCCCGTGATGAAGACATCGCCACCACCCCCGGGTGGCACGTATGCCGAAGGAAGCTGGTAGTTGCGCGTCTCCGAATAGAACCCCGTGACATTGGCGCGCAGGCGGTTGTGGAACCATTGCGAGCGCAAGCCGGTCTCGTAGGACCAGGTGGTCTCCGGCCGGAAGGGAAGCAAAAGACTCGCGGTCGATGAGCGTGCGTTCCAGCCGCCTCCGCTGAAACCGCGAGTGGCGGAAACGTAGGCATTTATCTCACTCGTAAAATCCCACCGAAATGCGATGCGCGGCGTGAGCTGGCGGGATTCTTGGCGTGTGGGAATGCCCGCGGCGATCATGTCGGCAGTGCTGAACTGATTCACTGCCGGCGCATAGGGATTGGGGTTGGGTGTGTACTCGATGGTCTTGATCTCATCGGTATACCGTGCGCCGAGGGTGACCGTCAGCTTGTGCGTCAGCCGATAATCGCCCTGGCCGTAGATCGCGTAAGAGCGGGTTGTGTTGTACAGCGTGCGGTCATAGAAGAACGGCAGGTAGGCGGTCTCGTACTGTCCGGGCACATTGGTGGGCACGTCACAGACCGGCAGGGAGTTCGGGAGACACAGCCCGGGGGGGAGAAGACCGCCGGGAAGGACGAACGCCTGGCCGAGATTGGTGCGGTCCATCTCGTCGAAAAAGTACAGACCGGTGACGTATTTCAGTCGGTCGTGCAGCGCCGCGCCGTCCAGCTTGATTTCCTGAGTGAATTGAGTGGCGCGACCCTCGTTGTCGATGAGGAACTCGCCTCCATTGGCGCCAGCCACTTGTTGCGCGGGCAGCGGGCTGTCGAAGAAGTCGATGAAGAACTTCTGCTCGAGATCGCGCCAGCCGGTGATGAAGTTCACCGTTCCGAGACGGGTGCGCCAGGTCACGTTCGAAGTGACTGAATGCTCGAGCACTTGGTTTTCGAGCGGATATTTCGATTTGGGTCCACTGAAGAGAGTCGGATAGACGGAGTACACCGTGTTCATGCCGACATTCGCGATGCGGTCGCCCTGCGCATTCGGATAGTTCAGCAGGTTCATGTAGCTCTGATCGATGTAATCCGCCTCCAGGTCCCAGGTGAGCGCATCGGTCGGGAGCCAGCGAATCGCGGCGCGCACGCCTCGCGCATCATTGCCGTTCAAAGTCTGGTTCGTCGTCATGTCATGAACGAAACCGTTGTCCTTGACATAGAAGGCATCGACTTTCGTCAGGAATTTCGAGGAGACCGGCACATTGATGCTGCCGCGAAAGGTGCGCTGGTCAAAGGAGCCGTAGCCAATTTCGGCAAAGCCACCGGGCGTGGGGGAGGGCTTCCTCAGGTGAATGCTGACCGCACCGCCGGTGGTATTGCGGCCGAAGAGCGTGCCCTGCGGACCGCGCAGTACTTCGATGCGAGCGATGTCGAACAGGCTGTAGTTGTTGGCGTTCTGTCGGGCGACGTAAATGTCGTCGACGTACGTGCCGACAGGTGCATCGAACGTGGCGATGGACTCGGTATTATTTTGTCCACGAATCGAATAGACGTTCGCGGTTCCGAGGCCTGTATTGTTGGCTGCGAACATGCCGGGAACAAGGCTCGCTACGCCGAGCGCGCTGGTGATGCCGGCCTGCTGCAGCGCCCGCGGGGAAATCGCGGTGACGGCGATGGGCACCTGCTGAATGTTCTGCTTGCGTCGCTGCGCGGTGACGATGATCTCTTTGAGGCCCTGATTTTTCTCGGTGTCCGAGACTGACGCGTGGCTGTGGCTGGACGGGGCGGAAGTTGCATTCGCGAGTGCGGATGCAGGGGTTCCAGCGACGATGCACAGCGGACTGAGCAGCAGCGCTCTACGAATGGCGTTTCTCATTGACTTGCCTTCCTCGGAAGGAATGTGGTGGTACGGTGACACTCTCGTGCTAATGGGTGGCGTCGATGCCGGGCATCGCCCTGCGGACTTGCGGCACTAGCACATTGCCTGGAGGCGCAATACAAAAAGGGCAGCAGGATCTGATCTTGGTGCGTTCTCCGCGGGCTGGGCCGCGCTCTGGCCGATGCACGCAGTCCGGGGGCGCGATACATAGGCAGCATGCCGCGGCGCAGGCAAGCAGGGTAAGCGGAAGTGGATGACCTGCTCATTGGTGGACTTGCCTCCCCCGAGGCGTTCACGAAATGTATGCATACCATAGCAAATAGAATTTTAATTGTATATATACTAGTGCAAATGAATGGCACCGACCCAAGCGCGCAGCACGGGAGTCCGCGACCGGGACTTCAAGCGAGCGAACGGCAGGCCGCCGGGGCGCTATCTGGGGGATTCGGCGTAGACGGCGAGCGGGGCGGGCGCTGCGGTCTGGCGGATGAGGAGGCGCTTGCGCAGGAAGCGCAGGAGACCGCTGTCCCCCATGCGCGAGGGACCGAGTCCGGATTCCTTGAAGCTCGATTTCTCCGCCTCCCAGACGATTCCGGTGAGACTGCCGTCATTGATGGAGACGGCGCCGACCTCGAGTTGCGCGCCGAGCGTCTCGGCTTCCTCGGCAGTGCCTGCGAGCACCGCGGCGGAGAGCCCATACCGGCCCTGGTTGGCGAGACGGACGGCCTCCTCGGGCGTATCGAAGAGGACGACTGGGATGACTGGGCCGAAAGTCTCCTCGCTCATGAGCGCCATGTCGGGCGTGAGCCCGGTCATGACGGTCGGCATGAGGTACAGACCGCCGCCGAGTTGCTGCACCGAGCCTCCGGTGAGTACCCGGGCCCCCTTTGCGCGGGCATCGTCGATCTGGGCCTGCACGATCGAGGCCTGCTTCTCGAAGATGAAGGGTCCAATGTCGCCGTGCTCGAGATCGGGGTAATTGAGCTGAACCTGCGCGGCGGCATCGGTCAATGCCGTGAGAAAGGGCTTGGCAATCGGACGCGCGACGTATACGCACTCGATCGATTGGCACGCTTGGCCGGTATTGACGATGCTGGCGCGCAGTGCGGTGGCGGCCGCTTGGACGGGGTCCGCGCTCGAGAGCACGACCATCGGGTCCTTGCCACCGAGCTCGAGACTTGCCGGGATAAAGGCCTGGGCGGCGGCAACGGCCACTTTGCGGCCCGTCGCAACCGAGCCGGTGAAGCAGATGTAATCCACTTGCTCGATGAGAGCGGCGCCCGTGGCGCCATCGCCTTGCACGACATCGAGGATCGCGGCGATTTCGGGGACTCGTCGGGTGGCCTCGAGGAGCGGGTTCACGAAGCGAGGCGTCACCTCGGAGGGCTTGATCAGCACGGCGCAGCCCGCGGCGAGCGCCGGTACCGCATCGATCAGCGACAGGACCAGAGGAAAATTCCAGGGACTGATGATGCCGACGAGCGAATAGGGAATGGGAAGCGTGGTGGTGGAGATGCTTGGGGTGGCGGTCGGTTGGTGCATCTGACGCTGCCGCCCGAGCAGCCCGGGAGCCCGCGCGGCCCATCGGCGGATGAGCTGTGTGACGGTCGCAGTCTCGATCTGCGAGAGCCGGCGGCGGCCGGTATCCTTGGTGAGGGCACTTGTAATGCTCGCCGCCGCGTCGTCGATGGCTGCCGCCCAGCGAAGCAGTGCATCTGTGCGCTCGCCGTCGGAGCGCGAGGCCCAGAGCGTCTGCGCCTCGCGAAGCTTCAATGCACTCGCCCTGATCGTCGCGGGCGAAGCGCAGTCGAGCGTGAAGTCGCTCTTCCCGGTGCGCGGGTTTCTTACCGGCAGCGCCCGCACGGCGCCGTCGATGCCATGTCCAACTTGAATATCACTCGTTCGCATATCTGGTACACCCTGGTGTCTAGTCGCTTCAACCAGCGCCGGAACGAGCAAAGTGTTGACTCGAAGTGGTTCCGCACAACGCGCTGGCCATAGAAAAAGGTCCAGAACACTATATGACAATGAGAATCAGCCGTCACTTCATCAATGTCGGAAGTCGCCGAGTACATTACCGCATGGCGGGCGTCGGGCCGCCGCTGCTGCTGGCGCACCAGAGTCCTAGATCCTCTGCCGAGTATGAATCGCTCATGGAGCGCTGGTCGGCTCACTTCACGTGTATCGCGCCTGACACGCCGGGATACGGTCAATCGAGCGCGCTGCCCGGGGAGCCGGAACTCGCGGACTTTGCCGAAGCACTGATCGGTTTCATGGATGCGGTCGGTCTTGGAAGGACGGGTGCGTATGGCTTTCACTCGGGTGGCATCATCCTGGTTGCCGCGGCGAGTCGACATCCGGAGCGCTTTACCGCGGTTGCGGTCGGCGGCTATGCGGTGTGGACGGAGGAGGAACGCAGGGTGTTTGGCGCGGGCTACTTGCCACCGTTCAAGCCGCTCTTCTACGGCGAGCATCTCACCTGGGTGTGGAACCGAATTCTGGAGCAGAGTTGGTTCTTCCCGTGGTTCGACGCGCGACCCGAGACCCGCCTGCCTCGGGCTCACGCAGAGCCGGACAGGGTCGATGCCATTGTTCGCGAAATGCTCGACAGCGGGGACGCTTATCGGATGGGATATGGCGCGGTGTTACGCGCGCCACGAGGCATTCCAGGTCCCGAGGCCCGAACGCCTCCGGTGCTCATCACGGCTTACGACGGCGACCCGCTGCAAGCGCACCTTGCCCGGCTCGGCAAGCTGCCCGCCGCCTGGTCCGCGCAGGCCGTTGCAAGCCCGGCTGATCATGAGCAGATGAGTCTCAGTTTCTTGCTCGAGCGGCTGGCGCCGCAGACCCATCGACCGCGCCAGGTCGCGGACGAGGGCTTTCTCGCGGTCGCAGCGGATGGTTTCGAGGGACTGATCCATTGGTGTGGTGCGCGCGATGCCGGGCGGGTGGTGCTGCATCCCCCCGGGGAATCCGTCGAGCTGCTTGATCCAACGGGCGCATTGCTCATCGACCTGCCGGGACACGGACTGTCCGACGCGTTTGCAGGGGAGGCTGATGTATGCGTCTGGGCTCGAGTCGTGGCGAGCGCTGTCCGGAGCCTCTCGACCGTGCCGGCTCCCATCATTGTCGGGCGGGGAATTTCTGCGCTTCTGGCGCTCGCGGTATCCAAGGAGTTGTCCGCTCCAGTCAAGGGCGAGGAGGCGCACATCCCCCTCGAGCAGGCAAGCGGTGAATGGCTGGAGGAGCTGCCGGGTCTGACGCCGGATCGCTTTGGGAGTTATCTCACCGAAGCGTGGTCCGTGGTGCGTGCATCACGCATGTTCTGGCCGTGGTTTCGAGCGGACGCTCGACACGCCATTCCGTTCACAGTTGGGGAGCTCGAGCCGCATCATCTGGCGCTTCGCCATCGCGCTCTCATCCGCGCGCGCTCTTTCAGGCCACTGATGCGAGCCTTGCTGCAGGCGGATCGGGAGGCGCTCTGGGCGCGCGCTCCAAGGGTCACCGCGTGGCACGTCGCCGACTGGGCCCGCGGACACGTGGAGATGTGGCAGCCGAGCCTCACTGCAGGAGAGCGCCGTGAGAACTAGTGGAGAGGCGCGGCAGCGCGTCCTGTCCGCAGACGTCAGGGACAGCACCGGCAGCGAATCTCCCGCGCAGTACCTCCGGGAGGGCGGGATTTGACGCCGCCACGCACATTATTCGCCAAGATCTGGGAGCGTCACCGGATCACCGATCTGCCGGGCGGCATGACGCTGATGGCGATCGACCGGATCTTCCTGCACGAGCGTACGGGTGCGGTTGCCCTGCGCGGCTTGCAGGCGGCGGGACGAGGGGTCGCCGACCCGGCGCGCGCGTTCTGTGTCATGGATCACATCGTCGACACACGGCCCGGGAGAGGGGATCAGACTTTGATGCCCGGCGGCCAGGCCTTCATCACGGACACACGTGCCGCGGCGCAGAGCACGGGTATCACCTTATTCGATGTGACCGATCCCGATCAGGGCATCGTGCATGTCATTTCCCCGGAGCTCGGAATCGTCCTGCCGGGTGCGACGCTGATCGCTCCCGACAGCCATACCTGCACCCAGGGTGCCCTCGGTGCCTTCGCTTGGGGGATTGGCTCCTCGGAGGCCGAGCACGCGCTGGCGACAGGTACTTTGCGTGTCTCACAGCCGCGCACGATGCGCGTGAGCTTTTCGGGACGGCTTGGCGCGGGGGTGACACCGAAAGACATGGCAATCGCGCTCATTGCCCGCCATGGCGCCGCGGGCGGGACGGGTTGCGCGGTGGAATTCGCCGGTGATGCGGTGGCCTCGCTTGACATGGAAGGGCGCATGACGCTGTGCAATATGGCGGCCGAGTTCGGCGCCATGAGCGCGCTGATTGCGCCCGATGTGACGACCATCGAGTACCTCAAAGGGCGCCGCTACGCGCCTCCCGGCCTCCTTTGGGGCCGCGCCGTCAAGCATTGGCGCTCCCTCGTCAGCGATCCCGGTGCGACCTTTGAGATCGAGATTGCGATGGATGCTGGGGCGATCGAGCCCATGGTGAGCTGGGGGACCTCCCCTGAGCACAGCGTGGGGATCGGCGAAAGCATCCCTGCCTCGGCGGGCGAACGGGCGCTCACCTACATGGGCGTGCACAAGGGTCGGGCGCTGCGTGGACTACCGATCAATGCGGCCTTCATCGGCAGCTGTACGAACAGTCGCTTATCGGATCTTAGGCGGGCCGCGGCATTGCTCGTCGGTCGACGCATCGCCCCGGGGATCACCGCGCTTTGCGTCCCTGGCTCCACCGCTGTGAAGCGGGCCGCGGAAGCCGAAGGCCTCGATAAAGTGTTCACCGCCGCGGGATTCGAGTGGCGCGAGAGCGGCTGCTCCATGTGCTTTTTCGCCGGTGGCGAACGCTTCCCGGCCGGTGCACGGGTCATCTCCTCGACCAATCGGAATTTCGAGGGGCGGCAGGGCCCGGGCATTCGCACCCACATTGCCAGTCCCGAGACGGTTGCTGCAAGCGCGATCGCAGGCGCCATCGCGGACCCGAGGGAGTTTGTGCGATGAGACCGCTGACCACGGTGACCGCAGTGGCCGTGCCATTGCTGCGCGATAACATCGATACCGATGCCATCATCCCTTCCCGTGAAATGCGAACGACCGGGAGGAGCGGACTGGCGGATGGCCTGTTCGCCGGCTGGCGCTACCAGGGCGGGGAGGGGCGGCAGCCCAATCCGGAATTCGTTCTCAATCAACCGCGCTTTGCCGGCGCGCAGATCCTGTTGGCGGGGCAGAATTTCGGCTGTGGATCGAGCCGCGAGCATGCGGTCTGGGCGCTTGCGGAGTTTGGTTTCCGGGCGGTTCTGGCACAGAGCTTCGCTCCGATCTTTTACCGCAACTGCATTCGCAATGGGATGCTGCCGGCCGTGCTTGGCGGTGCTGCTCTGGCGCAGATCGCGGCGACCGTGGAGGCAAATCCCGTCAGTGAGCAGATCAGTATCGAGGTCGCCTCCGGGACGATCTCGCTCCCCGACGGCCGGCAGTGGCATTTTGAGCTCGAGGCGGCGGCGAAGACGATGCTGATGGAGGGGCTGGATGAAATCGATCTCACGTTGAAGCTGCGCAGCGCGATCGAGGCGTTCGCGACTCGTGACCGGGTTGAGCGCCCCTGGATCTATCTCGAGGATCTATGATGTTGCATCAGGTGCTGGTGAGTGAGGTGGGACTTCGCGACGGCCTTCAGAGCGTGCAGCGGGTCATGCCGTTACAGGCGAAGAAGGACTGGATCGCCGCGGAGGCCACCGCGGGAGTGCGAGAGATCGAAGTCGGCAGCTTCGTCCCGGAGACGCTGCTGCCTCAGATGGCCGACACGCCGGCTCTCGTCGAATTCGCGCGCGCGCTCCCGGGGCTCGCCGTTGCCGTGCTGGTGCCCAATCTGAAGGGCGCGGAGCGGGCCATCGCCGCCGGCGCAGGCAAGCTCTCGATCCCCCTGTCGGTGTCCGAGACGCACAGCTTGAAGAATGTGCGCAAGAGCCACGAGGCCATGATCCGCGAGATCGCAGCGATCGCCGCACGCATCGCAGAGGAGCCCGCTGACCAGCGGCCCCATTTCGAGGTGGGTCTCTCGACCGCCTTTGGGTGCACGATAGAAGGATCGGTGAGTGAGGACCGGGTGGTGCGTCTGGCCGAGCAGGCGATCGCCGCCGGTGCGGCGGAGGTGTGTCTGAGTGATACCGCCGGATACGCCAATCCACGGCAAGTGAAGCGCCTGGTGCGACGAGTGAAGGCAGCGGTCGGTGCCGGGAGGCTGAACGCTCTACATCTGCACAACACTCGCGGTCTCGGTCTTGCCAATGCGTTGTCGGGCCTCGAGGAGGGGATCGACACGCTCGACAGCTCCCTCGGTGGCTTGGGGGGCTGTCCGTATGCCCCCGGCGCATCGGGGAACATCGTCACGGAAGACCTCGTATTCATGCTGGCGGCGATGGGCGTCGACACGGGGATCGATATCGAGAAGCTCCTGCGGGTGCGCGCCCTGATCGAGACCGCGCTTCCAGGTGAGCCGCTTTATGGTTTTACACCCGCCGCGGGCCTGCCGCTCGGGTTCAAGGGGAGAGACGCATGACGAAGCCTCTGGCCGGTATCCGGGCAATTGAATTCACCCACATGGTGATGGGACCGGCCGTCGGCGCCATACTCGTTTCCCTCGGGGCTGAGGTGGTGCGCGTGGAGCCGATCGGCGGGGATCGGACGCGACGGCTGCTCGGTTCAGGCGCAGGCTACTTCCCGATGTTCAATCGGCACAAGGCGAGCCTCTGTCTCGATCTCAAGCAGCCGCGGGGCGCTGAGATCGCGCGTCGCCTGGTGAGCGGTGCGGATGTCCTGATTGAGAATTACCGCCCTGGTGCGATGGAGGGGCTGGGACTCGGCTATGAGGCGCTCTCGGGTGAGCATCCACGCCTCATCTATTGTTCGCAGAAGGGGTTCTTATCCGGTCCTTACGAGCATCGCACGGCGCTCGATGAGGTGGCCCAGATGATGGGCGGACTCGCGTACATGACCGGCCCCCCTGGTCGTCCGCTGCGGGCGGGGGCGAGTGTCATCGATGTGACCGGAGCCATGTTCGGGGTGATCGCCATTCTGGCCGCTCTCGAGGAGCGGCATCGCACGGGTCGAGGTCAGAAAGTGCAGAGCTCGCTCTTTGAGACCACGGTTTATTTGATAGGCCAGCATATGGCGCAGCAGGCGGTCACCGGCAAGGCGCCGAGTCCCATGCCCGCCCGGGTCTCGGCATGGGCCATCTACGATGTGTTTGAGACTCGGGACGACAGTGCGATCTTCATCGGCGTCGTCACCGATGGGCTGTGGGAGAGGTTCTGCGCGCTCTTCGGCCTCGATGCCCTGTGGGCGGATGAGAGCCTGCGCGAGAATAACGCCCGCGTTGCCCAACGGGAGCGGATCCTGCCGCCGATACGCGCCCATTTGCGCCAGTTCACGTTGAAGGAGCTGCTCGTGCATCTGGAGGGAACGGGGATCCCGTTCGCGCCGATCGGGAGGCCGCAAGACATGTTTGAGGACGCGCATCTCAAGGCTTCCGGCGGGCTCGAAGCCGTTACGCTGCCAAACGGTGCACAGACGCATCTGCCGACGTTGCCCATCGAAATGGGGGGTCAGCGGATGGGCCGGGAGAGCACCTTGCCGCAGAGCGGCGCGGACAGCCGTACCATCCTCGAGGCGCTCGGCGTCGAGTCCGGAGAGATCGAGCGACTGGTCGCCTCCGGGATCGTCGGGGTCACATAGGCTTCCAGAGACTGACCCAAACGATTGCTGCGATGAATAGCCACAAGAGGGCGAGAACCGATGTCGCGCGGACGTAAACGCGACGGATGGTCGCGTCGGTCCGCGGGGTAGGACCCTCGCTCGCCATCAGAGCCCAGGTGCGAAAGTGTGCGAGGAGGGCGAGGCGAATGCCAACACCGCACGCCATCACTCCGGCAAAGAGCGCGAGCTTCACGCGCAGCCAGAAAGGCATCGGCCAGGTAGCGCCGATCCATCCGGCGCTTAGGGCGAGCAGCAGCACGATGAACAGGTAGCGCATGCGCCGATCGAGCGCAGCGACCCAACGGCCCGCCGGTCGGCCACGGAGCCGATGGGCCAGTTCGACGAATGCGAGCCAGAGGGTGGCGACGCCGGCCACCGCCCAGGCGCTCGCGCGGCCGCCCGGAATGAAGCCAAATAGGGCGGCCAGCATGAAGCCAAGTCCCGCCTGCAGCACGAGCGCATAGCGCACATGCTGATCGACATTCATCACGTGATCCATCCAGCGAGTGCGCTCTTGGAAGGGCAGTTGGCTGCCGTAGGCAACCCGGCGATAGGTGCTGTTGATCACGAGCTCCGAGCCAAGCCAGTAGCCGAGAACCGCGATATGCGCGGCGAGGAGTGTCTGCAGCAGCATGGGGTCTGTCCTCTCCGGAGCCCAGGGCTCGTCTCAGAACGGCTTTGCGAGTCCGAGATATGCGGTGATGAGCAGCAGCAGATAGAGCGTCAACACCCAAAAGCGCGTCCGGTTCATGGTGGCCAGCAAGGGGAGCTCGGTCGAGTCGCTCGAGCCCTCGCGGATGAGACGACCCAGCTGCGCACCGACGGGTGCGTAGGCGACGTCGATCATGATGGCCGCACCGAAGATTGCCCCGAACAGCAAGGCCTTGGTGGCCAGCCACTGCTCGGGGAGCGGAACGCCGGTCGCCAGTGACCATGCCCCCAGACCAAGATACGCAAGACCAATCACGACTTTCAGTACGAGCTCGACGCGTCGATCTCGCGCTGCGCGCGCGGTTTGCTGATGGGCATGCGCGTCCCACGACAGCGCGAGCCACGATGCTCCGACGATCCACGCCGTGATCAGGAGCCAGGTGGGAACCGCCCAAAAGCCGCCCATCGCGACGACGCTGAGCGATACCGGCACCATGAGGGCCCACGCGGAACGGGGCACCATGTCGATCGCGACCAGGAGCCTCAGCACCGCGAGGCGCTGCTCGAGGCTGTAGACAGTGCGCTTGCGAAAATGCCGGCCCGCGGTGTACACGCCCACGTCCCCGCCCAGCCAGAGGACAAAGAGCAACACGTGGGCGTAAAGCAGAAGCGAGTATGCGAAGTAGGAGCGGCTCATCAATCTCCCCGTGTCATCAATCGGTGGCGCTCGGCGTCGAGTCTAGACTGCCGGGGCAGGGCCGAGATGGCGGTCTCTGCCGGTCCGTTTGCATCACCGTGACACACGGTGAGCGCTAAAAGAAAAAATGCGGAGACAGCGCGTCGCATGCCTTCGCAGGATGACCCGGTGCGATCCCCTGGCTCTCGTCGCCGGAGCGCTGGCATGCCCTTTCCAGTGCACTGTAATCAGATACTCTGCAGGCGACATCCAGGACACCAAGAAGCCATCTCTCCCAGAAGGGCCTGCGCGCCCGCCCTTCGATCGTGTCGTAGAGCTCTCGGTCGGCCTCATCCTGGCACGGTGTCGAGATCGCATCGTGGGTCCCCGATATGCCCCTTTTTTCTTGCACGAGGTGAGCTGCGCGTTGCGCCAGCGGACCCTCGGGCAGGGCCCGGGGGCGATCCCATTGCTAGCCCAAGCCGATGAGCGAGGTCACGCCAAAAACGGCGGCCACACCGAGGAAGGCCATCGAGCCGATGCCGATCCAGTACACATAGGCCATACCGCGCGCCAGCGCAATCTCGCGGTCGAGCCGGCTCTGCAGTTCAATGGTGATCCCCTTGGCAGCCATCTCGCGGAATATGGTGGTCCAATGGCGCATCACGAAGCGAAGTCCGAGTCCGATGATGAGCAGCCCCGCATAGATCAGTATCTTGGCGGCGAACCACTTGGCCGTAAACGGCGCCCCCGTCACGAGCGATTTGATCGAAATGTAAAGAAGCAATGGGATGAGGACGTATCGGAGGCGCTCATCCCAGCGCGTCAGCCGGATCCCGAGGTCGGTTTCCCGTCTGAGAAAGGCGCTCCAGGTAAGGCAGAGCCACGCCAGCGCGACGATCCACACCGGTACGACCAGGCCGCCGAGTGGATTGACGCCCAGCAGGGACCCCATCTGAAAGCCGAGCGGGAAGAGAAGGATGATGCCGGTGCGCGCCAATATATCGATGCGGTAGGCGGTCTCGAGGTGCCGACGGCGCTCCTCGAGGGAGAGCCTGGGGTTGGTGACATTATACGCGGTCTGGAAAACGCCCCACTCGCCGCCGAGCCAATAAGTCATCGCGATGATATGCGACCACACCAGGACGGGGAACAGAGGGATCGTCATCGTTCATCCTCGACTGGACACCAGGAGGGGGTGATCGAGTTCATCCCCTTTTTAAAAATGTACCATACATATAGCATAATAAAAACCCCTGGAGCATCTCGGGACCGATATTCTCCCCTCGAGGGCAGGGGAGCCCGCGGCGCCGCACGGAATGGCGAACGCCCGGCCTCGGCGTCAGGAAGGAAATTCCCGGCGTATTTACCGAGTTTCCGCGCGACGGGGCAGGCATGGAAAGTTTCTTCCACACATCGGCGGCTCGGTTCGCAGATTTCGAATTGCTATAAACTAGAGACAATTTTTTGTTGCGACCGCCTGAGTGTCGTACTATAGTCATCACGGTTCCGTCCTGACGGCTCATCACAGCGGAGCGCATCCACATTGCGAAGAGAGACACCCGCGAAGCAGCGCATTCAAGACGAAGGTTCCCGCCGCAGGGTTCCCTGTCGGAATCGCGCCCGTGACGCGATGACGGCCCGCAATTCGCTGCTAAAGATACAACAGTGACGCAAGAGGGAGCCTGTCGTTGGGTCCATCAATCAAGGCAGCGGATGTGAGTCATATCCTGCGTGACATTCATTTCTCACTGGCGGGGATGGGCCTCACGTTCCTGAGCCCTGAGCACCCCTTCGCTCACGTCCTGCCGGGAAAGATCATGCCCGGCGCCGAAGGCCGGATACGGTTCTGACAGGAGAACGATGATGGCAAGCCTGACCAGTGTGCGCGAATGGCACGACGAGACTGACGTTCTGATCTGCGGCTACGGCCTTGCGGGAGCGGCAGCAGCCATCGAGGCCCACGATGACGATGCGGGTGCAGACGTACTGATCGTCGAGAAGATGGCCGAGCGATATGCGGGCGGGAATTCCCGGGTGTCCGGTCAATCTCTGCTCATCTCAAAGAATGTCGAAGCGCTGAAGAGCTACCAGCGCGCGATGAGCACGCCGAATCCCATTCCCGAGCCGATGCTCGA
>JAJYDK010000087.1 GCA_021777555.1 Pseudomonadota bacterium
TATTCAATGAGTTGGCGCTCCGGTGACACTGGTCCCGGCGCGGGTCGCGGTCAGCCTGGCGCCAGACTACTCATTGATGTCCCCCGCGAGCTTCTGGGTGACATCAATGACTCGCAATTTTGACCCCAGTGACACAAATGATCTGCAGCGGCCGCCGCTGGTCCTTTGTGCACCTGTCAATGTCGGCTTCGGCCCGCATGCGCTTCGCTCTTGGCCCCCTCGAGACGTTTTCGAAGTGCCGCCACCTCGGCGAGCTTGGTGTCTTTGCTCGCACGCTCCGCCCGTGCAGCGGCAGCCTCGGCCTGATCGGTTCGCGCGAGAGCCTCCTCCAACGCCAGGTGCCACAGAGCGAGAATGCGCACATCGCGATCCCGTTTGGTGTAGGGGTGAGTCGCGGCTCTTTCGTAGAGTTTCCGTCCTGTCGCGAAATCGCCAGCACGAAACGCGAGAAGTCCGGTCGTCGCATAGAGGGCTGGTTGAATGAACTGTGGGCTCGCGTCAATTGCGACTTTGGCGAGAATCGTTACCGCTTCCGAGACTCGACCGAGATAGGCGAGTCCAACCGCTTTGTTATTAAGCAAACCCGGATTATGGGGTTCCGCATCCAGACCGCGTTCGCTGAAATCAAGTACGGTGGTACCATCCCCGTACACCACGCTTGCCACATAGGACCCCATCATTAAGGGTCGACTTGAGGTCGGCTCGAAGTCGGCCCACTCCCAGCTGCTCGAGATGGCAGCCTCCCAGCGACCGTCGAGGCGAGCACGCAGCGCCTGAGCCTCGTAAGTGGTGGGCTGCTGGAACAATGGTGCGGGTACGACGAGACCTGAAGTACGTTGACTGGCCCACTGAGCTTGGGCAATCGCGTTCTCGGTCGGATCCTCGAGGCTGCGTCGAAAGAATTGCCGCGCCTTTTGCGTCGCACCATCCTCAAGAAGCAAAGTCCCGAGGGCACCCGCCAGTTCGGAACTGCTCCGGGGAGTCCACCGGGAATGATCAAGGCCGCGCTGCCCGATGGACGCCGTCAGGCTGCGCCGATTGGCGACTTGCGATACCGAGATTTCCGCCGCGATGAGCCACGGATCGACCCGTGTTGCGCGCGCGCCGTTCAGGAGCCGTTGTGCAGCCGGCGGATCCTCGACGTGCACGAAGTACCGAACGGCCGATCGCAATACGAACCGATCCTCTGGCGCGAGGCGAATGGCGATGCGGATCGCCCGATCGGCGCTCGATGTCTGGCCCAAGATGGTGTAGAGCCGCGCGAGGTCGACCCACGCGTAGGCATCGCGCGGGTGCAGATGCACGTGTCGACGCAATGCACTGATTCGGCTGTAAATAGCGGTCGGATCGAGGCGTCCGGGACGAAGTCTCGGTGACTCCGTTGGGTTTGTTGAGCGCTCATCAAGCGCACGCCGAGCGACCGCCCGGATGCTCGGGGTGGCATCGGACGCATTGTCTGCCAGCATCCGGACCGCAGGCTCGACCTCATTGAGGCGACCGAGCACGATGCCTGAGGCAACCAATTCGGCGGCAACCTCAATGGAATGCTCGTGTTCCCATTCGAGCTTGCGCTCCTCGAAGTGCGCATCTGGCTCGGGTTCCTTCTGTACGGTCGAGGTACTCGCGAGCTCCGCTGTCGAGATGGTCGCTTCCGAAGACCGCCATCGTGGCAGAAGGCGCCTGTTGGCGTCGGGCTGACTGATGCTCATTGACGGGCCTTGCGTCGCTCGTCGATCTTTGCCTCGTAAGACAGGCGATCGAAGATCGAGACGTAGCGCTCGAGATCATAGACGTTCCCGACGCCAGCGAGCGTTGCCCGCGTGAGCGGGTGGCCGCGCAGAGCGGGATCCGGGTCGCAGAGCTGCCGGATGCAGGTCAGCAGCTCGTCTCGGTACGGGGCGTCAGCCGGAATCTCGCCCGCCACTCGATCGAGCGCTCGAGCATAGGCCGCCCGGACCTGACCGAGAACGCCAGCATAGGTGCCGGTCCATACCGCCGGCCGAGCCGCCGGATCGAGCTCCTCCGCAATCATCGCCGTCATGGGCAAGCCAGTAATCAGGAATGCGGCAAGGCTCCCCAGCAGATACGCATCACACCCGAGCCGGCGTACCACAAAATCCGGATCCACCTGGCCATACAGGAGTTCGGGAGGGGCGTAAGTGCGTTCGCCCGCGAAAGGCAAGCCATCGTGCGGCGCCGCGCGCCCCTTCATCGACGCCCGTCCGACATCGCAGACTTTGAATAGCCCGTCCGGAAAGCGCAGCGCATTCGAGGGTTTCATGTCCTGATGGGCGACCTGCGCGCCATGCAGCTGTCGTAGCCCGTTGGCAATGTTGTGGAGGGCCGAAAGCGCCTGCGACATCGGGAGCCGCTTGGACACCGTGACCATGTGCCGCAGGCTTTCGTGCGCGAGCTCAAAAATGAGGTACTGAACGGTCTGCGGTGGGTCGGCCGGCGGTGGGCCGGGGACGGATACCGTCTCAGTGCCGTCTTCGATGACCGTGACGACATGACTCATGCGCTTGCTTTTGCTCAGGTTCAGAATGTCGCGCTCGAGGTTGAATGCCTCGGTCAAAGCCTGAAGGGCCCGGGCCGGGTCTCGATCTCGCATGGCCGCTTCAAAATCGATCGCCTTCAGAAAATGTTGTGTCCCCGAAGGAGACTCCACGAGGTAGCCGGTGGAGAAGTGACCCCCGGTTTCACCCGCCGCGTGTGCGACCCTCTGCGTCACCTTCCAGCCATTGTTGAGTGTTCGCCCTGCAAGAAGCTCTTTTGCGGTCGGCATGCATCTCCCCTGTCCCGCGTCGCTGGAGCTTGGGAATCTGAATACTATGGGGTCTTGTTCGCTCGCTTGCGTGGAGACGCCGTCCGTTGGGGCCGCCGCGACTTGCGACGCCGACCGGTGGACGCCGTCGAATGATCCCCGAAGGCCTTGATGCGCTCACGTAGCTCCGCGTTGACCACGCGGACGGTTTTCAGTTCGTGAACCGCTTCGAGTGCTTCGCGCTTCGCGCGCTGGAGCTCATCTTGGAGTCGAGCGCAGTCCGCGGCGTCGGCCCGCGCTTGCCTTTCACTCACCTTGAGGCGCTCTCGCGCCTGGTCCACCTCGGTCAACCACCGCCGCTCGGCGGCATCATAGCGTTCATCGAATTTGGCACGCTCGACAACGCGTGCCTTCTGCTCGGCTTCCAGTCGGTCAGCGAAACTCGCGGCCTGAGCTTCGAGCTGCTCGACCCGCCGCTGGAGGCTCCCCAGGGACTCTTCGCGGTCGCGTAGCGCCTGCTCGAGAGCTGCCGCGCGCTGATTGGATTCGCCGAGCTGGGCGCGGGCAAGCGCGAGACTGTCCTCGAGTGCCGAGCCGCGGGCCGCCAGAGCCTGCCGCTCTTCTTCCAACTGGTGCTCACGTTCCGTCAGCGCCTTCTCCCGATGCTCCAGCGCGTCCTCGCGGGCGGTCACGGCGTCACGCAGCGCGTCGTGCGCACCTTTCAGCGCTTCATTCCAGAGCAGCTGCAACGTGTGCGCGACGCGCTCGGGCAGCTGCGGGAATTCCTGTCCGGGGAGGTCGCGGATCCGGGCGCCGAGCTGGCGCCACCAGGCATCGAGATGCTCATTGATGGTATTGGGCGAGCCGCGCCCCAGGCACACCCGGACCCGGTCGATGGTGGGCCGGTGGCCCTCGACGAGCAGTGCGTCGGCGGCCGCGAAGACCTCGGCGGCCGAGACGCGCCGGGCCCGCGGTGGTCCGGCGGCGCGCCGCTCCGGTGCGCTCTGCGCATCGTCCGACGGCGGCTCTGCGGTCGCGGGATCCAACGCCGGCGTGAGCCGGGATTCGTACGGCGCGTCGGAGCGGTGCCGGGCGGCGGGCTTTTCCTCGGGATGAGATTCGGTGGTCACTCGGTGCCCTACCCTGTCGTAAAATGACTCACGATAAGAGATCCTTACCATGAGTCGACCTTGACATTAGCGATATATAACACATATTCTACTATAAATATGCGGAAACGGCACACTCACCCAACCGGCACCCGCACGCGCGCCGCCCTCGTGCCGCGCGATTGCGTGACAGGGCTCGATCCGCAGGTGCTGCATGCGGAGGCGCAGGCCTCCGTCGCAGCGCTCTTGAAGGAAGGGGAATCGGCGAACACGGTGCGCAGCTATGCGAGCGCGCTCCGCTACTGGGTGGCGTGGTTTCGGCTGCGCTATCGGCGCGCCCTCGCCTTGCCACTGCCGGTGCCGGTGGTGCTGCAGTTCCTGGTCGATCACGTGCAGCGCGCCGGCGGCGCCGGGGCACCCGGTGCTGCGGAGGGCGCACTCGTCCATGATCTGCCGGATGCGATTGATGAGGCCCTGGTGGCCGGTGGGTTCAAGGCCTCCCGCGGCGCCCCGGCGCTCAACACGGTGTTGCATCGCCTTGCGGTGCTCTCCAAAGCGCACCAGCTGCGCGAACTCGCGAATCCCGTCCGCGATCCCGCAGTCCGGGAGCTCGTGCGACGCATCCGCCGCGCCCACGCGACCCGCGGGGTGCGACCGGCCGCCAAGGCGGCGCTCACCAAGGATCCGCTCACCGCGATGCTCGCGACCTGTACGGACGGCCTCGTCGGCGTGCGCGACCGGGCGCTGCTTCTTTTCGCCTGGGCCTCCGGCGGCCGGCGGCGCTCCGAGGTCGCAGGCGCCGTGATGGAGAATCTCACGAAGGTGGACGACAAGACGTATCTCTACCGACTCGCGCACTCGAAGACCGACCAGGCGGGCACGGCGGACAACGAGGATGCCGTGAAGCCGGTCGTCGGGGTGGCCGCCGCGGGCCTCGCCGCCTGGCTTGAGGCCTCCGGGGTGACCTCAGGGGCGATCTTTCGGCGCATCCGCGGCTCGAAGGCCGCCGAGCCGCTCGCCGACCAGGCCGTCTGGCGCATCGTGAAGCGGCGCACGGCGCTCGCCGGGCTCGAGGGGGATTTCGGCGCCCACTCCCTACGCTCCGGTTTCATCACCGAAGCCGGCCGGCAGAACGTGCCCTTGAAAGAGGCAATGGCGCTCACCGGACACCGCAGCGTCATGACGTTCCTGCGGTACTATCAATCCGGCGCCGTGCAGTCGAGCCGGGCGGCGAATCTCCTGTCGTCCCCCGCGACCGAGGAATAGCGCCCCAGGAGCGCGGCGAGCGCATCCTCGACGGAGGCGTCCCGGGCGAGACAGTGCCAACTTTCGGGCAGGCAGATCGAGAGCACCTCCCGGACGGCCCCATCGACGCCCCGAACGCACTGGCGGCAGCGCTCCCAGGGCGGCAGCTGCACGAAGGGATCCGTCCGTCGAAGGAGCTCTCGGCCCGAGGCTTGCAACGCGGCCGGCCAGGTCCGCAGGCGCTGCTCGAGCCACCACTCCTCGTCGTTCCAGCGCCCCGGCTCGTTCAGCACTCGCTCGAGAGTCTCGTGTCGGCCGCACCGCCAGTGCCCTTCGGTGAGCCGCACCCAGAGGTGCCGCGCGACCGTGCCGGCCAGCAAGCGGATCCGGTGCGGCACGTCGGGCGTGCGCACATCGCAGATGTGGCCACCCGAGGTATCGGTCATGAGATCCTCCTGCGGAATCGACGCATCGAGTGCCTGCAACAACGAGGCCTGCCAGAACCGGATCATCCCGTAGAGCGCGAGGTCCT
>JAJYDK010000011.1 GCA_021777555.1 Pseudomonadota bacterium
CCAACTGGTGGTGGATTGTCGCGGCGAACGCATTTCTCGGCGTCAACCAGGGGTTCACCTGGACGATGACGGTCACCAGTCAGATTGATCTGGCGAGCAGCCATCAGCGCGGACTCGCGGTCGGGATCAACGAGGCCACCGGCTATATTGCGGTCGGTGTCGCCGGACTTGGGGCGGCGCTCCTGGCTCACCAGCTCGGCGCCCGACCAGCATTGCTTCTGTTTGGTCTCGCCACGATCATCGCGGCGCTGGCGACGCTCGTTCGAGTGCGTGACACGCTGGCCTGGGTCCATGCAGAACATGCCGAGGTTCACGCAACTCGGCCCGTGGTGGACGATTCCCAGAGGCTCGCCGCGACCTTCGTGCGAATCTCATTTCGCGACCGTGGTGGCAGAGCGCTGTGCCAAGGCGGGGTCGTCAACAAGATTGCGGATACCCTGGTGTGGGTGATGTTCCCGCTGTACTTCAGCGCATATGGCGCGGGATTAGTGGAGATCGGCTGGCTGACGGGAATCTATGCGGTGACCTGGGGACTGTCCCAGCTCTGGACCGGACATCTGGCCGATCGCATCGGGCGTAAGCGCCCGGTGGTCGCGGGATTCTTCCTGTTGGCGGGAGGAATCGCTCTCACGGCACTTGGGCGAGGGGCGGGCCTATGGGTACCGGCTGCCGCGATCATGGGGGTCGGGATGGCGCTCCTCTATCCGAACCTGATCGCCGCGATATCTGACCGTGCGCCGCCTCTCATTCGCGGCAAGGCTCTCGGCACGTACCGCTATTGGCGTGATACGGGCTATGCCATCGGCGCGTTGCTCCTCGGGTCGATTGCGCAATTTGCACACGCGGTGTTGCCGGCCATTTGGACCACGGCGGCACTGGTGGCCGGCTCTGGCCTGTGGATTGCTATCGCGGTGAAGGACAGCGGTGGCGTTCGAAGATGAAGAGAACACGAAGCACCCGATCAACGGCGTAGCGCAGGGTCGCGGGCTTGCGCAAGCGCGCTTGCTGCGCCCATCCGCAAGCTGTACGCCCCGTGGGGCGGCGAGCATTTAGCCGCTAAAATGCGTGAGGAAAGTGGTCTCCAAGCGGGTAGTCTGCGACCGCCTCGCGCGCCACCTGTAGACTAGCCATTGCTGTCACCGCCGTTGCGAAGACGCCCTAGAATGGCGGCGGGCCTATGCTCACACTCGCGGCACGAGCAATTGTTGTCACCCAGTTCACTTGAGAAATCCGGAACTTATCAGCGTGTTGGCGTCGGTGACATCAATGATCAGTCCTCACAGCGCAACGAGATTTCGGTAACCAGCGGTCATCGCTTCCAGCCCGCGTTTCTCGTGGGCGAATTTCAGGTGCGCGATTTCCCGTTTTGGACCCACCCGATTTCCTGATTTAGGACCCACCTTCCCTGAGTTTCCGGCGGAGCCGTCGGAGCGGATGTTGTAGCCGATCATCTTGTGGCATGTCAGAACCGAAGGACTTTTATGGCTCGCTCTGCGGTTCGGCGTCGTCCGATTGCCGCAATGCAATGCGCAGACGTGCCTTCGCGCGCCGGACCCGCATCTCGATCGCTTTGGTCGTCGTGTGGAGCTGGTCTGCGGCCGCCTGATGCGTCAGGCCGCTGATGAGAGTCAACAGCAACGGCTCCTTGTAGCGCTGTGGCAATGAAGCGATTGCCCGATCGAGCTGGCGAAGATGCGCCGCCTCAACAGGCTCGGAATACCCGACCGGCTCGTCCTCTGAAGCGCATCCCGTGTCCTGCTCAGACGCAAACAACATCAGGAAGCGGTTGCGCACCGCGCGCCGTCGGCCGTAGTCTCGACACTTATTGAGTGCGATGGCACGCAGCCAGAAGGTAAAGGACTTCCGCTCGTCATACCGGTGCAATGCCATCCAAGCGGCCACAAATGAGTCCTGGACGATATCGTAGGCGTCTTGGGAATCGCCCGTATATCGTCGCACGAATCGGTAGAGGGCGTGTTTGTGCAGCCGGACGAGCCTCTCGAATGCCCCGCGATCGCCCGCCCGGGCCGCCACCGCAAGCAGCCGCTCGGAATCGTCCGCATGCTCCGTCACGGCCGGTCGGAGTCGAGCGCGCGGGACACGGTCCGATCGAATCTCTTGGCCTGTTGCGGCGTCAGCACGGCGCGCATGGCGAGTACGTGCTTCGCCGTCGCGACCTGCAACGTCTTCATTGCCGCATAAAAGTTGTTGATCGCCTGCTCGTCCTTGGGGCCGTACTGATGGTCGGCCTGCAATGCGAGGGCGAGCTCACGGTTGGCCGCCCGGGCCTGGGACTCGAGAAGACGGCGGCGCGCGTCGTAGCGAACCTCCAAGGCGGCGAGCCGGCTCCGTTGATCGGCGCTCAGATGGAGCTGCCGATGCAGCAGCCGGTTGAGGCTCGTGCTCGAACGCTGAGCCGCCACACCGTAATGCACGCCAAGCCAGCCGCCCGCAGCCCCCGCGAGCGCCGTGAGCACCAGCACGGCAACCACCGTGCGCACGTTCGCGATCACGGTCTATCCTCGGTGAGCAACGTCGACGCGTTGAGGGGCATCCGGGTGGAAAAGACGCTCAATTCGGGGGAATTGCTCGGGCGCGCTCGGTAACCGGCGAGCGTGCTCGCACCGAGTGCGACACCGAGCAGCACCACTTGCAGCGCCAAGAGTCGGACCGACCGCCGCCGTGCCTGCTCCTGCACGGCCAGTCGGGCCCAGATGTCGGCCTCGAGCCCATCGAGTCGGCGATCTGGAACCCGCCTCTCGAGGTCTCGGATGTCTTGCTCGATCATGGAATGCCTCACGTTCATCGCCTCACTATCACTACGCACGTCACTCGCGAGTCCCTCGGGACACGCCGAGGAGCCCCCGCGAGGGAGGGATCGACGGTACTCGTGCGTATTAGCTTGATCATGCCGATAGTGAACTTCAAGTCACGAGCCATTCGGTTCGTCGCGGCGCACGCGTGGGTCCTCGCCCTGGCGCTCTCCGGCTGCGCGCATTTCCAGCCCCGACCCATCTCGCCCGCGCGATCTCTGGCCGCCTACGAAGACCGTTCCCTCTTGCGCCCGGATCTCGAGGCATTCCTCGCGGCCAATCACGTCGCAACCCCGGCACCCGGACGGCGATGGGACCTCAAGGCGCTGACCCTGGCCGCGTTTTACTATCAGCCGTCTCTCGCCTACGCGCGGGCGCAGCTTTGGGCGGCCCAGGCCGCGCGCATCACCGCTGCCGAGCGACCGAACCCATCGCTATCGATCAGTCCCGCGCACGACTCCGGGATCCCCGGAGCCCCGAATCCGTGGATCGTGCCCCTCAGCATGGACTGGCCGATCGAGACCGCCGGCCGCCGCGGTGACCGCATGGCCGTCGCGCGCCACCTGTCGGCCGCGGCCCACTGGGATCTCATCGGCACAGTCTGGGAGGTGCGCAACCGCTTGCGCGCAGCGCTGCTTGCGCGGTACGCGGCACACCGGAGCGAGGTATTGCTGGTCCGTCAGGAAGCCGCACAACGGACGGTCTTGAAGCTGCTCGAGGGGCAGTTCAAAGCCGGAGGCGTATCGGGCTACGAGCTGACCCAGGCGCGTATCACGCTCGACCGCACGATGCTCGCCCGACAAGCACAGGAGGGACAGATACGGGAAGCGCGCATTGCCCTTGCGGGCGCGCTCGGGGTACCCGTTCGGGCGTTGCGTTCCGTGCGGTTCTCATTCGCCGATTTCAGCGATTTTCCTCAAAATCTCACCCGACCCGAGGTGCGCCGCGACGCCCTGCTGGGCCGATCCGACGTGCGCGCCGCACTCGAGCGATACGCCGCCAGTCAAGCGGCACTGAAGCTCCAGATCGCCCGTCAATGGCCGAACATTCACCTTGGTCCCGGCTACGCCTGGAATGCGCAGCTCGCCGGCGACAGCGAGTGGCAGCTCGGGCTGAGCGTCACGCTGCCGGTGCTCAACCACAACCAAGGTCCCATCGCCGAAGCGCGGGCGCGGCGGCGGGCGGTCGCCGCCCGGTTCATCGCCGTACAGGCCGATGCGGTCGGGCAGATTGACCGCGCACTCAGCGCCTATTACTCGGCTCTCGCCCGGATGCAAACCGCCAACGCGTTGCTCGGCAACCTGCGCCGCGAGCTCACAGCGACCCGCGAACAAGTGCGGGCCGGAGAACGTCAGCCGCTCGATCTCGCCAATGCCAAGGTCACCTTCTACGCCGCGGTGCAGAGCCGGCTCGCGGCCGACCTGTCGGCCCAGCAGGCCCTCGGCGCCTTGGAAGACGCCGTGCAAAGTCCCCTCACCCTGTCCCCCTCCGCGGTGCGATCCGCGGAATCCGAGAGCGCATCAACCCTCCCATGAAATCCCGCATCCTGATTGCCGGCGGCCTCCTCACCCTGGGCGCCACACTTGGCGCATATGCACTGCGATCTCACCGGGCGGCCCCTGCGCCTTCCCGAGAGCCCACAGCATCGATCCACTCGGCGATCAGCGTCCAGGTTGGCGAGCTCAAACGCATGACCCTCCATCGGTACGTCACCGGTTATGGCGTCGTAGCGCCCGCCCCGGCAACGCGACACCGGCCCGCCGCAGCCGCGGCGATTGCCGCACCCGTGACAGGGGTGGTGACCGCAGTGGCCGTCACCGCGGGTCAGCGCGTCAGGCGCGGGCAATGGCTGATGGAATTGAATTCCGGATCGACAACCGCGGCTTACGCGGCGCAGGAAGTGGCCCGGCTCAGGCAGCTTTACGCCGAGCACAATGCTTCCCTGAAGGCATTACAGAACGCCGAGGCTCAGCTTGCGCTGCTACGCGTCACGGCGCCACTCAGCGGAACGGTGGTCAGCGTCAACGTCAAACCGGGCGCCGCGGTGGATGCGAGCACCGTACTCGCCGAGGTGATCGACCTCGATCGGCTCGTCGTGCGCACGAGTATTCCCGAGATGGACGCAGGAGAGCTCAAGGCGGGGGAAGTCCTGCATGTGCCAGGCGCATCGCAGCTGACGGCCACGCTCGCCTACGTGAGTCCCACCATCAATTCGAGCGACGGAACCGTCATGGCCTGGGCGAGCCTGCCGCCCCACAGCGGCTTGCGGTCGGGGCAATTCGTTCGCCTGCGCATCGTCACGGCAACGGCGCGCGATGCGCTGGTGGCGCCGAGTGAGAGCGTTATCCGTAACGCCGTAGGCGGCAGCGGTGTCCTCTCGGTCGTTCGCGGTCGGGAGGCGATCCGAGTCCCCGTCAAGATGGGTTTGCGCGAGGACGGCTGGGTGCAGGTGAGCGGCGCCGGACTTGCGCCCGGCACTCGAGTCGTGACGGTGGGCACGTATGGACTCCCCACCCGCACCGCGGTCCAGATCCGAGGCGCAACGGCGGGGTCGCCGACGGCCGAGCCATCCCCTGCGACTGACCCGCGATGAGCGCACCCACAGACCTCCGTGCCGGCTCGCCGGTCGGCCGATTCGCAATCCGGCACACGATTGCCATCGCCTTCATCGCCGTGATCCTTTGTGTGGCGGGCGTATTCGCCGCCTTGCACACCCCCTCCTCGGTGTTCCCCGCGACGGCTTTCCCACGCATCGTGGTGAATATCGGCAATGGCATCATGCCAGCCGATGAGATGATGGCGACGGTCACCCGCCCGGTCGAGCAGTCCTTGAAGAGCATTCCGGGGGTTACCTCGGTACTCTCGACCACGACTCGGGGATCGGCCATCGTCAACGTGAGGTTCCCCTGGGGCACCGACATGCATCGGGCGGAGCTGTATGTGCTCGGTCGGCTTGCGGAGATTCGCAGTCAACTGCCGGGGACGTCCGTGACGAGCGCCGAGCGGGTCGGGTTCTCGCTGAGCTATCCCATTATCGGCATCAGTCTGACCGGATCCCACCACAGCCTCACGAGCCTGTGGAACGCGGCCACCTACACCATCAAGCCGCTCTTCCTGCAGATCCCAGGGGTCTCGAGAGTGGAGATCGTCGGCGGTCGGGTGCCCGAATATCACGTCGTGGTGGACCCGCTCAGGCTCGAGGCTGCGCATCTTGCGCTTAAGGACGTCACCGCAGCGCTGGCGCGAAACAACTTGGTCGCCTCAGCCGGTTTCCTCGCGCAGAACTACCGGCTCTACCTCACAACCGTCGACGGGCGAGTCTATTCGCCCGCCCAGATCGGCAACGTGGTGATCGCCGTCCATGAGGGTCATCCGATCCGGGTGCGCGACGTCGCGCGAGTGGTGCCCGGAGCTGCGCCCACCTACACGAACGTCACTTCCCAGGGACGACCCGCGGTGCTTTTTGACATCGAGAGTCACACCAACGCGAGCACGCCGGCCATCGCGGCAGCGCTGCAGAAGGATCTCAAGCTGCTGCATCGCGAGATGCCGCCGGAAATGCACCTCGCCTTTTTCTATGACCAATCCTCATTCGTTCGCGCATCCATCAGCAACGTGTGGGATGCCGTGATCTTCGGGCTGATTCTCTCGGCGGTCATCCTCTACCTCTTCCTCAAAAGCTGGGGCAGCGTCTGGACGGCACTCGTCACGATTCCGATCTCGGTCCTCATTACTTTCGTCGCCATGAAGCTCGCCGGCATGAGCTTCAACATGATGACTCTCGGTGGCATCGCGGCCTCCATCGGGCTCATTATCGACAATGCCATCATCGTCGTCGAGGCGATGTGCCACCGCATCGCCACGGGCAGCCCACGCCTCGCGGGCATTCAGGAGGCCATGGGTGAGATCCTGACGGCGCTCATCGGCTCGACCTTGACGCCGGTCGTGGTGTTCCTGCCGCTCACTTTCCTCAGCGGTCTTGCCGGGGTGTTCTTCCGGGCGCTCGGCATGACCATGGTGGTCTCGCTCCTCGTCTCCCTGCTCCTGGCGCTCACCTTGACACCCTCGCTCGCCGGATGGCTCATTCGCGGTCGCATCCAAGCCGGCGAGGAATCAGGGCGCGTCCTGCGGCCCATTCTGCGCGTGTACGAGAGCGCCGTCCGGTGGGCCTTGCGACATACCGGGTTGACGCTGCTCGCCTGCGCGGCCATCGCACTCGGTGCGCTCTTCGTGTATCGGCAGCTACAGACGGGATTTCTGCCTCAATTCGATGAGGGGGGCTTCAACATCGATTTTGCGGCGCTCCCCGGCACGAGCCTCGCCGAGGCTTCGCGCGAGCTCGATCAGGCCGAGCGGATCATCCGCGCTGATCCCGACGTGCAAGCGTATTCGCGGCAGCTCGGCACGCAGCTCGGACCGTTCCTCTCCGAGCCCAATGTCGGGAGCTTCCTCATCAAGCTCAAGCCCAACCGCAGGCACACGACCGAGCAGGTCCTCGATCAGCTGCGCGCCGAGTTCGACCAGCGCTTCCCGATGATCCGCTGGGACTTCAAGGGCTTCCTCACCGATCTCGTCGGGGATTTGCAGCTCGCACCGTATCCGGTGGAGATCCGTTTGTTCTCACCGAACCTCAAGTGGCTCGAGAAGACCGCGCCGCGCGTCGAGGCGCAAATCAAGAAGATTCCAGGCCTCGTCGATACCTTCGACGGGCTGGTGGTGAGCGGTCCGACCCTCGATCTGAAAGTGCGCCCCGCTGATGCTGGCCGCTTCGGACTCACCACGCAGAACATTGCGCATGCCGTTCATAACGCCCTGCTCGGCAGCACCTCCTCGTACGTATTGCAGGGCGACCGAGTGGTGCATGTGCGGGTGATGGTCAATCCGCAGAGCATCGATCGACTGGCAACCCTCGCCAATCTTCCAATCCGCACACCGAGCGGCGCGCTCGTGCGGCTGAAGCAGGTGGCGACGGTGCAGGAACGCGCCAACCAGGTGGAGTTGAACCGGGACAATCTGCGCCAGGACGATATCGTCTCGGCCCGGCTCGAGGGCATCGATCTCGGTACCGCGATGCGCGAGGTGCGCGCCACGCTCGCCCGCGACAGCTGGTTGCCGCCCGGGACTGTGCAGTTCGGAGGACTCTACCGGCTTCAGCAGCAGTCTTTCCAGAACCTCCTCGCCGTGTTGCTGGCGGCGATTCTGCTCGTCTTCACGGTCCTGGTGGTGGAATTCCGCGCGTTCCATGAGCCGATCGCGATCGTCTTCGGCGCGGTGCTCGCGCTCTTCGGCGCCCTGGTGGGGCTCTGGGTGAGCGGCATCACCTTGAATATCGTCTCATACCTCGGTGCCATCATCGGCGTCGGCATCGTCGCCAAAAACGGTGTTCTCGTGCTCGATTATTGCCGCCAGCTTCGCGCCGAGGGCATGGAGCTCGTCGAAGCCCTGGTGCAGGCCGGGCATCGCAGGCTCCGCCCGGTCCTCATGACCTCGCTCGCTGCGGCGCTCGGCATGCTGCCCCTCGCCTACGGCGCAGGTGCCGGCGCGCAGATGCTGCAGCCCCTCGGAATCGCCGTCATCGGCGCGCTGTGCTTCTCCGTGCTCCTCTCGCTCATCGCCACGCCCGTGGTGTATTACCTGCTGGTGAGACTGCACGAGAGGTATATCGCGAGGCACCCGGCAATCGAGTAGGCGCCAATTCGTATTGGACTGCGGGGGGACGGGACCCGCCCCGTCTACCGCACCCGGCGATGGCGAGCGCCGGCACTGGGCACCGGCGCTCTCGATACCGTCCCGTCTACGATTGTCGCTTCATCAAGTATCCGTGCACCCGCCAGCAGGTATACAGATTGCGCAGCGCGGGCTTCTCCATCAGCTGACTATGCGCCTTGAAGCATGCCTGAAGCTCGGCGTCCGTCACAGCGAAGGCCGTGGCCGATACCAGCATGGCGCCGGCAAGGACCAGAGAAATTAAGACTCGCTTGTTCATGGTAGACACCTCCATCGAGTGGGCGATAACCAATGGCCAGCGCCCCGAGAACACCGGACATGGACCCGAATAAACAGTCTGGACGCAGCCGCATTTCACGGGGTTGACAGCGGCGCACGATGCGGCTTGGTGCGGGCGGACAGGCCAACGAAATGCGATCTATGCATCACCGTTGTTCCTCCCCGAGGGCAGTCCCAGCGCCTTCATTCGTGAGCGTCCCGCAACGCAGCGCGTGCTCCTTGAGCATGACGAACAGGATCGGTACCAGGATCATCACGGCGATCGTCGCAGTCACCATGCCGCCGACGATCGGGGCGGCGATATGTCATGATGCGGCATGCCGAACAAACCCGATCGTCGAAGTGCAAGCACGGACGTTCGCCTGGAGTTGCGTCGGCAGATGTTGATGCTGCGCGAGCAGGGCAAGACGCACGTGGAAATAGCACAAATCACCGGCTATACCCGCTCGTACGTCTCGACGATGCTCAAACGCCTGGAAGGCGCACCGCAGATGCTGGAAGGGATGTCGCGTGGCGGACGACCGCAGGGGAGTCTGCGAGCATTGTCGGCGAAGGAGGAGCGCGGGGCGCAGCAGTTGATCTGCGGTAAGTGCCCGGATCAGCTGTCGTTGCCGTTTGCGCTGTGGACCCGAGGCGCGATTCGCGAGCTGATCCGGCGTGAGTTTGACATCCGACTGTCGATTCGGGGAGTCGGTGAGTACGTGGCGCGGTGGGGCTACACCCCGCAGAAGGCGGCGCGGCGTGCGTACGAGCGCGACGATGCAGCGGTGAAGGACTGGCTGTCGATCGAGTATCCGAAGATCAAGGCGCGCGCGAAGCGGGAAAACGCCGAGATCAGCTGGGGTGACGAGACGGGGGTTCGCTCGGACGAGAGCCGCCACCGCGGCTACGCGCCGCCTGGCCAGACTCCGATCGTGAAGATCCCCGCCCGCCGAAAGAGCCTCTCGATGATCGCTGCGGTGAGCAACCAGGGGAAGGTGCGTTTCATGATCTACCCGGGCGGCTTGAGTCCGCAGCGGCTGATTGTGTTCATGCAGCGACTGATCAAGGACGCGCCTCGCAAGGTGTTCCTCATCCTGGATAATCTGAACGTTCACAAGGCCAAGGTCGTGCGCGAGTGGCTTGAAGAGCACGCCAATCGAATCGAGGTGTTCTATCTGCCACCGTACTCCCCGGAGTTGAATCCATCCGAGTACTTCAATGGCGACCTGAAGGGTGAGATCCAGCGCGGCGTGCCGCCAAAGGACGTGACGGACCTGAAACGGACGATGCTGAGACACTCCCGCCGCATCCAGAGGTCGCCGGACCGCGTGCGTGCCTACTTCAAGCATCGCCACATCAAATATGCCGCGTAAGTCCACTGCAATCACGCCGGGTCAATAATCGATTCGCCCGCGCGCCTGGCTTTTGTTGCGTGCGATGGCAATGCCAGGCTGCTGGTCGTGGACATGAGGAATATGCGCGTCCTGTCCGTGCACGCGGTGGGGCGCGATCCGGACGTCCTCGCATTCGATCCCGGGGTGCGCAGATTATATGCGGCCAGTGAGAGCGGAGTCGTGAGCGTATTCGAGCTGGAAGGCGCACGGTTGCGTCTGCTCGGCCGCAGGTATCTCGCTTTCGAGGCTCACTCTGTCGCCGTGGATCCGATCACGCACTGGGTGTACTTTCCCCTGCAGGACGTTAATGGGCGCGCGGTTCCGCGGGTCATGGCGCCGACGGGTCTGCATGGGCACTGATCCCTCGGACACACATGAAAGATGCCGCGAGACTCAGTGTCCCCGAGGCCCATCCAGGCGCAGCAGAAACAAGCCGTGCTGCGGCACAGCGACCTGAATCCGCCCGCCCTTCAACCTCACGGCTTGCGGGGGCGCAAGCCGCCCTGCGGCCTTGAGTTTCTGGATCTGCACCAGCGTCGGCCATCTGGGACGCCCCATTGCATCGAAAGCCTCCAATACGTTGCTGTGTCGATCGTCGACTCTCCACAGCTCGCCGCTCGCTGAGGGCGAAATGCCGCGAACGGTGAGCTTGAAGGTCCGCACCTGCCGGGTGGCGGGTGGTGGCGTATACCGCGGCCCCGTTCCGTCAGGCGGCGCGTAATTCCAGAGAGCGATTGCCACATCGCCGCTGGAGGTCCGGGTGATGAGAGCCGATCGCGCGGCAGGATCCAGCCTGATGGTGCCCAGTTTGTGCAGGATGGCAAAGGCGTTGAACGCCGCTTTCGGGATGTCGTCCTCGGCGATCAGGCCGAAGCCGCCGTAAAACGGCTTGCGGATGACGCCGCCCTCCTCGAAGACGTCCGAGAACGTCCAATAGCTCATCATGTGCACCAGGCCGTCGCACTGCGAGATGGTGGTTGCCAGCCATGGCCCCATGTAGGGCGTGTCGGTCACATCCGGCTCGTTGGAGTAACTCGCGTTGTACTCGGAAAAGATGAGCGGCAGATGAGGATACGGCGAATGCTCGATCTCCTCGTGCACCTTGTGCACCGCGCGGCAGACCATCGCCCGGCGCGGGATCTTCGCGTGGGTACCGAAGACGGTTTTCGCCGTATCGTTGCCATAGACATGGGTGCTGACGAAGTCGATCGGCGCCCTTACCTTGTGTACGTGGGCCAGGAACCGGCTCACCCAGGCCGCCTGCGCCGTCGCCGGGCCGCCGACCCTGAGGCGCGGATCGACTTCCTTCAGCGCGCGCGCGGTATGGTCATAGAGCTCAAAGTAGCTCTGCCGCCGCGGCGCGCCGCCCCAGAAGTCGAGGTTTGGCTCGTTCCAGACTTCGAAATACCACCTTGAGACCTCGTCGATGCCGTAGCGTGAAATCACGTGCCTCGCCAGTGCGCGGATCATCCTGTCCCAGGCCGCGTAGCTGCGCGGCGGCGAGACGATCGGGTGGTACCAGAATGACTGGCGCATGCGTGGGTTGGCGGCGAGCGCCTTCGGCATGAAGTCGAGCTCGACGAACGGGCGCACACCGTGAGCGAGCAAGGCGTCGTAGATCTGATCGATGTAGGAAAAGTTGTATGGCGAGTGCTTGGACGACGGCTTGTTGTAAAACAAGGCCGGATTGCTTTCCACCAATCCGACGCCGCGATCCAGCACGCCGTGAAAGCGTACGTAGGCGATGTCCGTATCCGTCCGCATTATTCCGAGGTCCCGCTGATAATTGGCCCGCAACACGAGCGCCGCCCGGCCGGACCCGAACATGCGTTCCCAAAAATGGGGGAATGGCCGACCCGGCGCGCGCGCATTGATCACCAGATGCACCACCGTCCCCGGGTCAGTGGCCTGCCCGCTTGCGGCGTGCACCGCCCCGCTGGGCGCCAGGATCAAGATGAGCGCAAACAGGACGACGCGGTTCACTGGCAAGGCGTTGAAGAAGCGGCTCATGATGGACATTCCCTCAGTGAGTACCACCAGATACGGAAGGAGCAGTCGGCCGTTGCGCGAGCCGCGGCCGGCAATACAGGTCGCACACCGTCGCTGCGAGATAGCCGGCCGCGGTCGCGAAGGCTCCGCCGCCGGGGATCGCTGCGTCCGTCTCGGGATCGACCTGCTCCGAGACGATGCCGCCGTCCCAGGGGCTCGCAAGCAGCATCTTCAGCGCCCTCACCCGGCCCGCCCGCAGCCGCAGGTGATCGGCAATCGACCAGCTGCTCGTATCCGGCAGCCGGTAGCTCCCGGGCAGGCCGTAGGGCTTGCCGGCATTGGAGTACCGAAAGGACTTTGAGTGCAGCCACCGGTACGTGCGGCGAAAGACCGGATCGTCCTGGCTCACGAACCCCAGCGCCGGCAGCTTCAGCAGCGATCCGGGCGGGACGTCGTCGAATTTGTATCCCTGCCCGTCCCAACCGAAGGCGAAGATCGGACCGCCGGCGCCGGGGGCGCCCGCAGCCACCAGGATGCGCATCACGGCGGCGTGCAGACTGCGCGCGCGCTCGTCCATGTCATGCGCCGTGGCAGGCGCTCCCAATGCACGGTACAAGGCGGCGCCATCGCGCAGTGCCCGCCAGACGAGCGCGTTATCGTAGGTCTCGTAACGCCAGCGGCGGTTCTCGTCCTGCGAATCCTGCTGGGTCCAGTACAGGCCCGCGCGGCCTTGGTGCGCGGCAAGCTTCTCAAACAGCTCAGCGAGCGCAGCGCGATGTCTGTGCACATAGCCCGTATCGCCCGTGCGCCGCCAATACTCGGCCAGGGCGATGATCGGCGCGGCGTTTTCATCGAGCTCATACCCGGGCTCGAGGGTGACGCCGTCGATGAAGCGACTATGCGTGCCGGCGTCACGCAACTGGATGCCGAGCGCCACATCCAGCGCCCGGCGGGCGCGCCGGACATCGCTGTCCAACAGCGCCGGGAAACTCCACAGCATGGCGTCGCGGTCCCAGTAGGCCGCCGAAACGTAGTACCGCGGCGAGCGCGACGTCACGCCGACGAACTGTTCCGTGTCATATGTCCTCCCCCAGGCGAAGAACGAGGAGAACAGAAGATTGCGGTTCATGAACCGGTCCAGCGCCGGATCGCCCGTGGTACGCAGGCGCGGTGCCAGCCAGGAGCGCTCCTCGGCGAGCACCGTCCTCGCGCCACGGTCTTGCAGCTGCGCCGCAAGCACCCTTGAGGCGTATTCGGCGCTCGATTCATCGAGTCCGACCGAGACGATGAAATTCGCGACCGTGCGCTGGCCGGGCGCGAGCACACGCTGGCATCTGACCGTATACGTATCGCCGGCGCGCTGCTCGTCCGGGCAATCCGGGTGGCCGAGCGCCCAGGCGAGAACCGTCTCGTTCTCCACGAAGCTGAACACGCGGGTACGCGGGATCCAGGCCGGCGCGTCCGACTGCAGGCGTTGCCCGATGATCATCGAGGGCGAATAGGTCACGCGCGCCAGCCCGGACCAGTGCGCGGTGATTCCGAAGCGAATCTTGCGCGGAGCGGCCGCCTCGTTGACGATCACCATGCGGATCCAGGCGGCTCGCGCGTGAGGGGGTGTCGCGTAGGTGATCGTGACACGCGCCGGTCCGGTGCGTGCCGTGGCCACCGGGATCCAGTCATCGATCAGGCGCCATTTGGTGATCTCAAGACCCCTGCTTGAGGTTCCCGCAGCGACCCAGGGTGCCAGCACCGGAGTCAATTTCTGCTCCGGTCCCGTTTCCACGGCCGGCGAGCCCTGCACCTGCAGCAGCCCGCGGTCATGCATCGACAGAACGTTGAAGCTGACCAGGGCGCCGTCACTGGCGCGAATTTCCGGAAGCGCGATCCAGTCGTTGCCGGTCGCGATGACTGCATCGGCTCCCAACGCGAGCGGCGCGCTTGCGCACGAGCCGCATGCGGGCGCCAGCGCGATGAGAGTCAGGGCCGCGGCAATTGGGTGCACACGCGGTCCGGCCGTCCCACCTCGCCCCGCCATCCGGGCGATCCTTCTCATCGGCGATGCCTGGCACGGGCGCGCGCCATTGCCGCGCCGAACCAACCGCCCGTAAATTCCGCCCGGCGCAATCCAGCACGGACATAGGGATTACGCCGCATGATCCGCCAGATCAGGCCACTGCGCTGATTCTCGATCATTGCGATGATGGGTCCCTGGTCAATGCCGATGAAGTCGTTGTCGACCCAGCCGTGGTGTGGCACGACCCGGCCCTTGCGAGCCAGTCGCGCGTGAGTGAAGCTCGGGTTGAAGGAGTCGAGGAAGCCGTAGCGGGTGTATATGATGCCGCCGAATTGGCGCAAGAGTGTCCGGGTCGCCTCCGTCACATACCGCGGAGCGAATGGCAGGGAGCCGAGCACTGCGGTCGGGGCCAGCGTGCCGTCGTCGTCGTCCTGGTCGGTGATTCCGCGCGCGTCATAGCCGTGGAATTGGCGCATCCGGCCGTGATACCAGGCGCGAACATTTCCCGGCCCATCGCATGCCGTGAGCCCCCAGATGTCGGGGCCATAGTCGGCCCAGCCGTGCGGGTTGCTGATCGCGTATTGGCGCTGTGCCAGGGTCGCTCTGCGGTCATTCTCGAAGTAGGTCTCTCTATGGGCTCGCATGAACGGATCGGCGAGACCCCGCATGTCCACCCAAACGGCCGTGTACTGAAAGACGAACTGCGGACCGATGGCGAGCAGCGTCTGACCGGCGAGGTGCCGCCAGTCGTGCCTGGTGGTGGCCGTCCAGGCGCTCCAGGCATTGTCACGCAATGGGTGAGTGGGCGAGCCCAGACCGAGGATGTACAGAATCGATGCTTCATTGAATCCCGCCCAGCGCGCCTTGTAGAAGCCGTGTCCGGGCAGCCACGCCATGCTGACGAGCGGATTCAGCCCCGGTGCGGCCCACCCCCAATGGACGCGCCGGTACAGCCGATCGGCCAGCTTTCGCACCTGACGTTCCACCGTCGTTGGACGGTTGAAGTAGCTCTCCGCGGTCAACACCCCCGCCATGAGCAGCGCGGTGTCGATGGTCGAGAGCTCGCTGCCGCGATGCCTCAGCCCCGTACGCATATCGAGAAAGTGGTAGAAGAATCCCCGATATCCGGCGAACCCCGCCGCCCCCGGTCCCTGCGGCCGGCTGAGCAGGAATGCGAGCGCCGTGCGCACACGAAGCGCCGCCGCGCGGCGGCTGACGTAATGACGAGCCGCCCCAATGACATCCGCGGTCAACGCGAAACCAATGGCCGCGATGCTGGCGGGGGCCGGTGAAGGCCAGCGATCCGGGGTGAGCCCGGTGGCCGGGTCGGTGGTGTTCCAGAAGTACTCGAAAGTCCGGCGCTCGATATCCGCGAACATTCGCTGGGGATTGAGGGCGATTCGCCGCACGAGCTGCGGCGGTAGCGGCGAGATGGCCGTGGCCCTCGGAGCAGCGTGCGCGATCGCCGCAAAGCTCGCATAGACGGTCAGTATGGCGCGGGCAAGCCGCACCCTTCTCCGAGTCGTTGAGATCATGATAGGTGCCGTGGCCGGTTCAGGGCGGCGGAGCCTTGCAGTGCCGGGCTATGAATGCCTCGTGCGCAGGCACGACCGCCACACAGCTGCCGATCACCTGCTCCACGTGCTCGATGAATTGCCGGAGCTCGGCGTCCGTCAGGCGATCGATCACGGGCGGGTAGCGGCGGGAGGCGATGTGCTGGCCAATCAGCACCTGCGCCCAGCTTACGGTGGTGAACAGCTCATCGCTCTTCGGCATGATGCGGGCGCTGTCACGAAAGAGCGCGATGTATTCGCGCAGCGACTCCGGGATCTCCATGGTGCGGCAGTAATTCCAGAACGGGGTATCGGCCCGCTCCGTCGCGTGATAGTGCAGGATGAGGAAATCGCGCACCCGCTCGAACTCTCCGTCCATCTGCGAGTTATATCGATTTCGCAGCGCTTCGCTGCAATCGCGCTCGGGAAACAGCAGCGCCAGTTTCGCGATCGACGTCTGGATCAGGTGAATGGCCGTCGATTCCAGAGGCTCGAGGAACCCGCCCGAGAGCCCGATGGCCACCACGTTGCCGATCCACGCGCGGCGGCGCTTGCCGCCGTGGAACGGGATGAGCTTAGGCTCGGCAAGCGGCCGCCCTTCGAGGTTGGCGAGCAGCATCGCGGCCGCCTCGTCCTCGCTCATATGGCGGCTGGAAAACACATGCCCGTTGCCCACGCGATGCTGCAAAGGAATGCGCCATTGCCATCCAGCGGGCCGCGCGGTCGCGCGTGTGTAGGGCACCGGCGGTGCGACGTTCTCGCACGGCACCGCCCAGGCCCGGTCGCACGGCAGCCAGTGCGACCAATCCTCGTATCCTGCGTGCAGGCACTGCTCGATGAGCAGACCGCGAAAGCCCGAGCAGTCGATGAACAGGTCCCCGGAGACGCTGCGCCCGTCCTGCAGCACCAGGGTCTCCACAAAACCGCTTTCCGGGTGCCGGCGGACCTCCACGACCCGCCCCTCGACCCGCCGTACACCGTGTGCCTCCGCGAACCGCCGCAGGTAGCGGGCGTACAGCGATGCGTCGAAGTGGTACGCGTATACGATGTCCTCGAGCGGAGTGTTCTTCGGCGCGTCCGAGGGCGTCGGCATGAACCGGCCCTGGCGGGCGGCCTGAACATTGAAGGAATACAGGCCGAGATCCTTGGCAGCGCCAATCTGCAGGGCCCGCGTCCAATATTGATGAAAGGGCTGCCCGTCGAGGTCCAGCCCGAGCGTGCCGAAACCGTGGATGTACGAATCCCCCGGCCGGGCCCAATCCCGGAATTCGATGCCAAGCTTGAAGGTCGCCTGCGTTGCGCGCACGAACTCCCGCTCGTCGATTCCGAGCAGCGCGTTGTGCCTGCGAAAGGGAGGGATGGTTGCCTCGCCGACGCCGATGATGCCGATCTCCTCGGACTCGATCACCTCGATTGTGAGTTCCGGGTAGAGCAGCCGCCGCAATGCCGTGGCCGTCATCCAACCGGCCGTTCCGCCACCGACGATCACCAACCGGCGGATGCTATTGTCATTCATCGCTTGCGCCTCCCCCGCGCCGCTGAAAACCCGGGCGCGCCATGGTGCACCGGACACATGCCCGCAGAAGCCGCTCTCCGGGACCGCACATCCGGCGCCTCGAGCCCCGCCGGCCGCCGGGACAACGCCCCGGCGGCCGCGCGCAGCCCTACCAATTGAGCCCCGCATCGAGCTTGATGGTCAGCGGCACCCCGTAGATGGGTCCGTTGGTGACATACTGCGGCGGAGGTGAGCCGGCTAGCGATGGGCTGAAGCTCGCGGACGCGTACTGCGGCGTGTTGAACACATCGAGCACGTCGAGCCGGACGTATCCTCTCATCCCGTACCAGCGCAGACCAAAGTGCTTGGTCGCCTGCAGATCGAGATTGTGCTCGCCCCATGCATCGCGTGGGAACCCCGTCATCGGGAAATCCCAGTAGCCGCCGCACTGCTGGATCGTGGTCGGGCACGGGGCCGCGGCGCCGAACCCGATCGGCGTCGACAGAGTGAGCTTGGCGCCGTAGGTCATGCTCCATGGCCCGTCGATCGAGCCGGTGATCACCACGCGGTGCTTCGGGATCACGCTGCTCGGCACCATGGGATACATCGACACCTTGGGCAGATCGAACAGGTAATTGTTGTTGCCGAAGTACGAGTAGTAATCGTTCTGGTGGGCGTCCGAATAGGTATAGGCGATGGTGGCGCTCCAGCCGGACTCACGGGTATAGGGCTTGTCGAGGTATACCAGCACCTCCTTGTTGATATCCTTTCCGCCGTTGTTCCACAGCACCAGGTTGCCGGTCGTGCCCGGCACCCCGCCCCAGGCGGGACATACTCCCGCGGCGCCCCAGCTGCACGGCACGAAGTAGGCGCCATTTGCGGCGCGGTTGCCGAGCTGTCCGACGATGCGGTTGTAGCTCTTGACCTCCGACAGCGTGAGGCTCGCGTCCCATGCGCCGATGCGCGTGCGAAAGCCCAGGCTGAACTGGTCCGAGTACGGGTTCCTGATATGATTGTTGACCATATCGATCTCGCCGTACGGGGTGGTGTTGAGCGTCTGCAGATTGGCGAGGCTCATGTAGGCGGGGTTCCAGGCGACGCAGCTCGCACTGGCGTCCGCCGCCGTAAGGCACGGAGGGTTGGCAAAGCTGTAGCCGCCGCCGTAGAAGCCCACCGTCGGCTCGGCGAGCGCCGATTTGGTGAGTTCCAGGGACATCAGGTCGAAGATGTTGCGATCGTAGGCGCGCGCGTAGCCGCCGAAGATGACGTAGCGCTGATTGCCCTCTATGTCGTAGGAGAAGCCGAGTCGCGGCTGGATCTCGTTGCTCTGCGGCGAGCGATTGTTCCCGGTGCTGATGTAGTTGGCGATGTTGGTGCCACCGAGCGCGAGCGCCTGAGCGTAGGTCTCGCTCGATCCAGGGGAGTACGGTCCATAGATGTCCTTGACGACGGCCTGGGGCGTGACGAAGTGCTCCCAGGCGGGCACGGTCTCGTAGTCGTAGCGCACACCGAGATCGAGCTCGAGATGCCGATTGACGTTCCAGTCGTCCTGCAGGTAGATCCCGAACAGGTTGTCGTTGGAGTTCGCCAGCACCTGCTTGCCGCCCTGGTAGAGCGCGGTGTAGCTCGCCTGATAGGGCGTGGCGTGGGTGCCCGCGGAGTCCACGGCGTAGTAGAACTGCGAGCCCTGGGCTGCGTCCTGGTAGCCGAGCTTGGTGCCGCTGTAGCTCACCCCCAGCTTGAGGGTGTGCGTCCCGGCGAAGCTCAGGTTGGCGAGCGTGAAGTCATCGGACAGCGTCCACACCTGCTGCTGGTTCTTGAACTGGGCGTAGGCGTTCTCACCGTTCACGTTGATGATCGAAGTATTGCCGCCGGAGTAGAACCACTGGTAGGTGAGCTGCGGGTTGGTCGAGCTCGGCCGCGGAGTCTGGCCCGAGGACTCGTAACTGACGCGCGCCTCGTTGGTCCAGCTCTCGCCCGCATGCAACCAGTACAGGCCCACGCGGCTGAATCGGTTCTCCACCGAGTTGGCGGCCGAAGCCGCGGTCTGGCCGCTCGCGCCGGAGATCTGGCTCTCGAAGCGGTAGAGCTCGGAGAGCTCCAGGCGGTCGTTGACACCTGGCTCGTAGTCGAGCTTGGCGAACAGCAGGTCCTCGCTGAATGGGTTGGTGGTCGGACCGAACTGTGACCAGACGCTCCCGGGCAGCAGCGGCTGGAGGGCCGCCACGGTTGGCGCATTATTTCCGGGAAACACGGTATTGGGCAGTGCCAGATCCTTGTGCTCGTAGGCGACGAAGAAGTGGGCGGCATCCTTCACGATGGGCCCGCCAAATGATGCGCCGTACTCCAGGCTCTGGCCGCCCAGCGCCTTGGGGTCGCCCGGTGTGGTTGCATTGGCCTCCGCTGGCGTATCCGCCCGCAGATTCTGGTTGGTGAAGCTCACGAAGGAGTTGCCTTCGAAATTGTTTGTGCCGGACTTGGTCTTCGCGGCGATCGCTGCGCTCGCCACCTGGGCGTATTGGGCACTGTAGTTGGATGTGATCACCCGGTACTCGGCGATCGCCGACTGCGGGAAGGGATTTCCGGGGTCGCCCACGTTGGGATTCTTGTCCGGCCCCGACTGGCCGGCGATGCCGCCCTGCACGAAGTCCGTCATGCTCATGCCGTCGATGTAGACGTTGGCGTTGTACGCTTCCTGCGCTCCGCCGCGAAATGCGGTGTTGCCGCTGCCGTCGACCGTGAAAGTGACGCCCGGGATGGTATCGGCAAATTCCAGGAAGTTGCGGGTGATCTGCGGAATGGTCGCGATGGTCCGTTGTGAGACCAGGCCGCCGACCGCCGGCGTGCGCACCTCGACCAGGCGGTGGCCCGTCACCGTCACTTCCTGCAAGGTCGCCGTGCGCAGCTTGCTGGGTGTGAAATCGAAGGTCACTGTGGATGCGACACTCAGGATCAGCGTCTGCTCCTGAGTGCCGGCCCGCACCCGGTATCGGCCGGGCGGCAGGCCGATCAGAGTGTAAGTACCGGCCTTGGACGCCGTTGCCTCTCGACGGGCACCGGTGGCGATATTGGTGGCGACGATCTTCGTTCCCGGAACCGCATGTCCTTCGAGTGTCGCGTTGGCCATCTGTGCCCGGGCCGTGTGCGGAATGAGTGCGGCGGTGCTGGCCGCCAGCGTGGATGCCACAAAACTGGCGACGAGATTCTTTCGTGACCTGCAGTGCCTCGACATCGTGTTTCCCCCCTCAGTTTGACGAATCGGCCATCGTGAGCTCACGCCTTGGACCCCAGGGCGCAAACTCCTCTCGAGACGCCCGACCGGCGCTGTGGCGCAGAGCGGACGCGGTTGCGGATCTCTTGGTGTATTCCCCGGGGCGGCACTGCGCCCGGTCAGCGATTGCGCGGGCGCGACACCCCTGGGACTACGATCCTGAATGCGGATTTCTGCGTCGGAACTCCGCACCAACCAATGTAAACGCTTACTTCGGACTGTAAACGTTTTCGCTTTATATTCTCCGGGTGCTCCGTTGTCAATATTTCGTCAATGCCGGGGGGGCGCAGAAGGGCATGGAAACGCAAGGAACGGTCCAACCGCCCTGCACATCGCCGTCCGGCGGGATCTCCGTTGCATATTTGCAACGGCATTCCGTTGACGCGCCCTGTTCCAGCGCGGCGCCCGGACCTCGATCACGCCGGCACCCCGGTCACGATCGCCCCACCTCAGGGTTTCAACTCCACGCGTGCCCCGCTCGTTAGATCAAACGCATGCAAGTGTCCCCGTGCGACCCAGAGCCGTATCTGCTCCCCGACTTCCAGCGTCCTCTCGGGACGCAAGCGCGCGAGCACCCGACCCAGGCGATGCGTCAGCTCCAGATCCCATTCGCTGCCCTGGGATTCGATCCGCTCGATGCGCCCGGTGAGTTGCAGATCGTCGCCACCGCCGGGCCGTGCCGAGAAGCACTCGGGGCGCACGCCATATTCCAGCGCGCCCTGCCCGGCCGGAACACGCGCGACATCGTCAAAGGAGTCGGCCGTGAGAAAGTTCATCGGCGGCCAGCCGACAAATCCCGCCACGAAGCGATTGGCGGGCCGCTGGAACACATGAGCCGGTGTGTCGATCTGCTGCACACGGCCGCCGGCGAGCACCACCATGCGCTGACCGAGCGACAGCGCCTCGGATTGATCGTGGGTGACGTAAACCATGGTGGCCCCAAGGGAACGGTGCAACGCAGCAAGCTCGCGGCGAAGCTCGGCGCGCAGTGGCGCATCGAGGCTCGAGAGCGGCTCATCGAGCAGGAACACCGACGGATTGCGCAGCATGGCTCGACCGAGGGCCGTCCGCTGCCTTTGGCCGCCTGAAAGCTCGCGTGGAAAGCGCTTGAGCATCGCCTCGATGCCCAGCTGCGCGGCGACCAGTCTGACGCGCTGGTCGAGGCGTGCGCGGGGCGTGCCCCGCACGCGCAGTCCGAACGCCAGGTTTTCGTAGACGGTCATGTGCGGGTACAGCGCGTGGTTCTGGAACACCATCGCGACGTCGCGCTGCTGCGGCGGTAGCTCGTTGACGGTGCGCTCACCTATTCGGATCACTCCCCGGGTGACCGATTCGAGGCCCGCGACGAGGCGCAGCAAAGTGGATTTACCGCACCCCGAAGGTCCGACCACCACCAGCAACTCACCATCGCGCGCCGAGCAGGACACATCGCGCAGCACCGCCTGGCCGCCGCGCAGGATCTTCTCGACATGCTCGATCTCCAGGGCCGCCATGTCAGTCCGTGAGGCTTCCGGCGATCACCGACCGCAGGTAATAGCGCTGCGATGCGAGAAACACCACCACCATCGGCAGCATGGTCATGGTGGCGCCCGCCGCCATCAGCCCGATATCCTGGTAGTGCTCGCGGTCGATCGCCGCCAGGGCAACCGGCAGGGTCTGCATGCCCTCCTGCTGCATCGCGATCATCGGCCACATGAAGTCATTCCAGCTCACCACGAAGACCAGCACGCCCACCGCAGCGAGCATCGGGGCCATCAGCGGCACGACGATCGAGCGGTAGATGCGCCACTCGCTCGCGCCGTCGATGCGCGCGGCATCGAGGATTTCCACGGGTATGCCTCGCATGTACGCCTGCACCAGCACGATGCCCACGGGATTCGCGGCGGCCGGCAGCACCAACGCCGCATAGTGATTGACGAGGTGCACCGTGCGGAACATCTCGAACAACGGCAGCACCAGCGCCTGATTGGGGATCAGAACGCCGAGCATCACGAGCCAGGAGACCACCCGCCTGCCTCGAAACTCTACGCGCGCCAGCGCATACCCGGCCGAGCCGGCCACCAGCACGGACAGCGCCATGGTGGCGGTGGCGACCACGATGGAGTTGAAGAAATACCGGCCGAGGTGCTGCCGGCTGATGATGTTGATGACGTTGACGAGTGTCGGATGGTGCGGCCAGAGCGGCGGCGTGCCGGCGGCGGCCTCCGGCGCGCGCATGAGCGCGATCGAGGTCACCCAAAGCAGGGGAAAGAGCGTAACGCCAGCGAGCCCAGTGAGTCCGAGATAGGTGCCGGCCCGAAGCGTGCGGGTACGCAGGCTCATATCACTCCCCCCGCCAGCCGGCGCGGGTGTGCCTCTGCACCCATGCAAACAGCCACATCACTGCCGTCAGCGCCACTGCGATGGCGCTCGCCGCCCCCCATCGCCACCAGCGAAAGCCGCGCTCGTACATCAGCAGCAGCAGACTCGTGGTGCTGCCCAAGGGCCCACCCTGCGTAAGCACATACGGTTCGGCGAAAAGCTGCCAGTAGCCGCTGACATCCAGCAGCGCGAGGAGGCCCAGAGTCGGGGCCAGCATCGGGACCGTTATCCGCAGCAGCCTCTGGTGCACGCCCGCGCCCTCGATGCGGGCGGCGTCGTACAGCTCGTCGGGTATCTCCTTGCGCGCCGCGGAGACGATGATCATCCCGTAGCCGAACCCCTTCCATACGACTACGATCGTGATCGCGAGGATCGCCAGGTGCGGGCTCCCGAGCCAGTCGGGAGCGCCCAGGCCAAGCAGCGCGAGCAGGTGATTGACCAGGCCGAAGCGCGTGTTGAGCAGATAGCGCCAGCTGATCGCGATGGCAACCGTCGAGCACACCACGGGCACGAACAGAGCCGTGCGGAACATCCCGCGCCAACGTTCGGCGATCGATTCAATCATCAGCGCCGAGACCAGCGACAGAAACAGCGTCGCGGGCACCCCCACCACCACGACCACTAGCGTCGTCTCCAGCGCCTGCCACGCCTCCCGGTCCCTGAGCAGATGCCAGTAATTGGCGGCACCGATCACGTGCAGGTTGGCCGAATCGGCAAGTGAATACACACCGAAATCGGTCAGGCTCAGCCCGAGGACGCCGATCAGGGGAATGAAGACGAATACCGCGAGCAGCACGAGCGCGGGCAGGACGAACAGCGCACCGGTGGAACGCTTGCGCTTCATCGCGCCTTCGCCCCAAGGGAGTCTCCCCTCGGGGGCATCGCTGCCGGGAACCTCGAGCGCGCCAGAAACTCGCGGCGCTTCGCGAGCCAGCCATCGACGGTGCGGTCGAACCGCGCCGTGGCACCCCGCACCGTAGCATCGCCCGCGGCCACGCGCGCAGCCATGCGGCGCATTCCATCCATGATCTCGTCCCACTCCGGAATCGCCTCAAAGGGGCGCACCCGCTCGAGCTGAGAGCGGAATGCCTGCAGCTTGATGTCGGTCGAAAGCGGCGGCAACCGCCAGACGCCGCGCCGCGCCGGCAAGTCGCCCGTGAGCTCGTACAGCCGGACCTGTTGCTCGTCGGCCAGCATGTAGCGGATGAATTCGCGCGCGAGCCGCACGCGGTGCGAGGCCCGGAAGACCACGAAATCGGAGCCACCGATGATCGACACTCCCGGACCATCGGGACCAGGCATCGGTGCGGTCATCCACAGGTCCTCGTCCCGAGGCGGCAGAAACCGGCGGAACTCACCGATATTCCATGGACCGGACACGTAGAACACGAAGTCTCCCCGCGCCATCTCCCACCACAGGTTGACGAGCTGCCGGTCATCGACGCGAGGCGCCAGATGCCCCTGGTACAAGCTCTTGTAAAACGACAGTGCGCGCTGAAACGAGGTGCTCGTGAAGTTACTGTAGCGATCGCCGTCGCGCAACATCGGAGCGGGCTCTTGCAACGCGAGGACCTCCAGGAACTCATATTCGTTGGTGGGAGCGAGGAGCGCGTACTGCCCGGGACCGAGGATCCGCCTGACAGCGCGCATCTGCTTCAGCCATCCGTTCCAAGTCCGGGCCGGCCGGTCGAATCCAGCCCGCCGCAGGATGTCGGGGCGATAAAACAGCAGCCGCGTATCGACATACCAGGGCACGCCGTAGGAAACCCCGTCGAAGCGAGTGACCTGCAGCGCCCCGGGGAAGAAGTCGTCCGCGATATGCCGCTCGGGCCTGAGTGCGTGCAGGGTGACGAGCATCGCAATGTCCGTGTCTCCTACCTGGGCGACATCCGGCGGGTCTCCGGCCGCGACCGCCGACAGCAGGCGTGCCTGCGCGGAGCTCCAGGCGAGCTCCTGCACGCACACCGAGCTCCCCGGATGACTCGCTTCGAATCCGGGCACCATGCGCTCGAGCGCGTCCGCCTCGGAACCAATCGCCCACACGGTCAGTCCGCACGGGGCGTGCGTGCAGCCGGCGCAAGCAAGCATCGCCGCGCCGAGCGCCGCGAGTGCCCTTGCCCGGTCGAAGGCGCTCCTCATCGGCCCGCTTGTTCGCCCGGCCGCGCGGTGGCCCGCGGATCGGTCGACCCGCGAACGATCAGGGTCGTCGGTAACGGCCGCTCGCGCGGCCCGGAGGGAGGCGGCTCGCCCGGCTTGCGGTTGACGGCTTTCACCAGCCATTCGAACGCCTCGACGCCCTGTTGCGCGATCGGCGGGCGCACCGAGGTCAACGGTGGTCGCGTGAATCGCACGATCGGAACGTCGTCGAACCCGGCGACGGCAATTTCCTCCGGTACTCGGATACGGGCCTCCGTCAGAGCCTCGAGGCATCCCACCGCCATGTTGTCGTTGGCGGCGAAAATGGCGCGGGGACGCCTCGAGCGGCTCGCTATGAGCTGTCCGGCCTGGTAGCCGGCCCGCTCCGAATAATCGCCCGGAATGTCACGATGTAGCGGCAGGCCGGCCTCTTCGATCGCCGCACGGAACCCGCGCGCCCGCTCGCTGGCATCGAAATTTCCCAGCGGGCCCGCGATGTGCACGATGTTGCGGTATCCCATCGACACGAAATGCCGCACCACTTGGCGCGCACCGTCGGCGTTGTCCACCGTCAGCGCAGGGCAGCCGTTGACCGGGCCGGGCGCATTCAGCAGAATCGTCGGAACGCTCATCAATATGGGGGCCAGACGCGCCGCGGCGTCGATAAACGGGGCCATCAGGATGACGCCATCGACCTGCCCGTGAAGCAGCCCGAGGACCCGCCTCACTTCGGCGAGGTTCCCATGCAAGCTCGCCACCAGCAGACTCTGCCCGTGCGCGTGCGCGCACTGGTCGAGCTCGCGGATCAGTTCGGAAAAGAACTCACCGTGCATGTCGGGCAGTACCACCGCGATCGTGCGCGAGCGTCCTGTGATCAGCGCGCGGGCCGCGGCGTGCGGCACGTAGTTCAGCTGCTGCGCCGCACGTAAAACCGCCTCCTTGGATTCCCTCTTCACGACCGAGGAGCCGTTCATGACCCTGGACACAGTCGCGATGGAGACTCCCGCAAGCGCTGCGACATCGCGTATGCTGGTAGACAAGGATCAGCCCCATGTGTAAACGTTTACAGATCGGGTATCCTAACGAGACCGGGGCTTAAGTCAAGCCGCACCCTGCCACACGGAAAAGGCCCGCCTTTCGCGATCACATCGCTTCGGTGCATCGCGAACGGCGATCTTGTGAGCCAGTCCGATCCCAGGGCAAGGATTTCCGGGCAGATCATCAGTGCCTCTGCGTTCCGCCGCCTCACCGCGACGCGCATTCACTCGATTCCGGGCGAACTGACGCCCTGCGGCATTCTCAGAGAACGGACCTGAGATCATCTCGGTGTCTGAATTCCCGAGGCCACCGTTACCGGAAATTCGTCGTGCCGACACGTGAGTCGTCGCTTCCACGCGATTCCGATGACCCCTGCCGGGATTTCGCGCCATCATTCAACGATCGCGATCCCCGGCACGGTCTGCACGAGATGAGGCTACGGTCCACTCACCGAGGGGTCGTGAATCCTCGACTGCAACAGGTGCCCGAGCGTCTCGGTCTCCTTGCGCTTGATGAAGACGGCGCCGCGAACCTGAAATGAATCGATCTTGGAATCACGCCGCCGGATGACGACCGCGGGAGTGTTCAACAGGTGGCGGACATCGACCGAAGCAATGTCGTCGTACGCAATACGCAATCCCATTCCCGTTCGATCCGCCCGTTGCGCGCCCGTCAGGAACGTCAGTGACCGGTCGGTGAGCTCGAGCGTGCCTGCAACGGCCCGGTGCTCCGCTTCGACGTAGGCGCCAAAGCCGGCCAGGGCGTCCGCCCCGGAAAACCAGGCGACCCCCGGGATACGTGGTGACGGCCCCTTCGTCGGCCGGGACGGTCACCTCTTGGAAGTCGGCGCGCGTCTGGGCATTGGCCGCCATGGATTGAGGCACGAGCTTGCAGCTGGCGATTTCCTTCTCCCCGATTTCCCTCGACACAGGTGTAAGGTCCAGGTGCCCCACGAAGGGCACGATCGTGCCCTTCACGTAGTACACCTCGCCGGCTTTGGCGTCCACGGTCGCGGATGGTTCCGCCTTTGTCTTGTCCGACGGCTTCACCTTGCCGGGTTGCGCCTGATACACGAAATAGCCGCCGGCCGGCAGCTGGGCAAAGGGTACCCCGTTGACGAAGACCGTCGGGCTCAGCCCTCCTCCAAGCACGTTGAATCTGCGATACACGTACAACAGTCCGATCCCGATCAGTCACAGCGGTCCATTCGGGTGGAACCGCATGTCGTCCGGGACCGACACCCTTTGGCAAATTGATCGAGCAATCCGCGGTTCCCTGGCCGGCAATCGTGATCCAAATCACATCGAGCCGTGAAACCAAATCGTCCCCTCGACGTTACTGGTATTGATTCGTCAGGGATGCAATCCATGGGGGAAGTGGGTCTGATCTTCTATTCGAGGCGGAGTGACATGAGACACATGATTCGTGACACTTTTTCGTGGCGCCGCGTGCGCCCCATCGCACTGGCATGCTGCGCGCTGCCGCTGCTGTCCGCCTGCGGCGGCGGCGGCCCGGGCTCGAGCTCCATGAACCTCGGCATCACGGACGGACCGGTCGATTCGGCGAGTTCGGTGGTCGTATCTTTTACAGGCGTGGAACTGCAGCCGAGCGGCGGCGGCAATGCCATCACATTCAATTTCAGCTCGGCGAAGACGATCGATCTTCTGCAGGAACAGAACGGCAACCAGGCCTCGCTCCTCTCCGGAGCATCCGTGCCGCCCGGTAATTACGATTGGATCCGCCTGCTCGTCAGTGCGGCCGCGAACGGCACGGTCGCGAACTCCTACATCGAGGTCAATGGGGCGCAGTATCCGCTGATCATTCCGAGCGGCGCCCAGACGGGCCTGAAGCTGGTGCAGGGTTTCACCATGGCCGTCGGCCAGCAGGCCAATTTCACGATCGACTTCATGCTGCAGCAGTCGATCACCGCCCCGCCGGGACAGACCACGAGCGGCGGCCTGCAGGAATATATCCTCAAGCCCGCGTTGCGCCTGGTGAATGATGAGCAGGTGGGAACCATAGCCGGATCAGTGGCCTTGGCGACACTACAGGGCAATTCCACCTGTCTGCCGGGGGGGACGACCGGCACGGGTCCCCTGCCGAATGCGCATGTCTACATCTACACAGGGACCCTGACGAGTCTCTCGAGCACCCTTACACCGCTGGTGGAACCGGAGATCATGGAATCCTCCTCCGGATTCAGCTACGACCAGGCGTTCCTGCCCACGGGTCCGTATACGTTGGCGGTGGCCTGCACCAGCACCTCCAGCACCGGCGCCACCACGGTGGCCTTCCTGCCGGCCAACGGCGTGACTGCCACCGTGACGGCCAATCAGACGACCCCAGTCAATTTCTGATCGACCCCCGAGTCGAGCACGCCCGGCCCGATCGATTGTCGTCGATCGGGCCGGTTTTTCCGTGGCGGCGCGTCACTGCTCATCCCGGGGATTCACCGCTCCCGCGAGCCCCGAATCCCGCAGCTCATCGACGAGGACACGCATGTTCTCGGAGTAGTCGATCGGGACGACGACCAGCCGCACCCCGCCGGCGGCGAAGGCGGCTTCGAGCGTCGGTGCGAGCATCTCGGCGCCTTCCACACGAGCGCCTTTCACGCCGTACGCTTTTGCGTAGGTGACGAAGTCCGGGTTGCCGAAGGTCATCCCGAAGTCGGGGAAGTGATCGACCGCCTGCTTCCAGCGGATCATGCCGTAGGCGTCATCCTGCAGGATCAGGACCACCAGATTCGCCCCGACACGCACCGCCGTCTCGAGCTCCTGCGAGTTCATCATGAAGCCGCCGTCACCGCACACGGCGAGCACCCGTCTGTCGGGATACAGGAGCGAGGCCATGAGGGCCGAGGGCAGCCCCGCGCCCATGGTGGCGAGCGCGTTGTCGAGCAGCAGCGTGTTCGCCACTTGCGTGCGGTAATTGCGGGCGAACCAGATCTTGTACATGCCGTTATCGAGGCAGACGATGCCCTCCTGCGGCATCACCCGGCGCACGTCGTGAACGATGCGTTGCGGGGTGAGCGGATAGCGGCTCTCGTGTGCCCGCTCGGCGATTCGCGCGAGGATCTCCTCTCGCAGCGGAAGAAGCGCCCCCGCCCGGGGAAGCTTTCCCACGAGACGGTCGGCGAGCAGCGCCAGGCTCCCGCCGATGTCCCCGATCAGCTCCGCGTGCGGGAAGTAGACCTCCTCGACCGTGGCGGGCAGGTAGCCGACATGCAACACCTGGGGTCCGCCGGGCCCCATCAGGAACGGCGGCTTCTCGACCGTGTCGTGCCCGATCGAGATGATGAGATCCGCGCGATCGATCGCCCGGTGCACGTGGTCCCGCTCGGAGAGCGCGGCGGTTCCCATGTACAGTCCGGAGCCGCCCGCCACGGAGCCCTTGCCCATCTGGGTGTTGAAGAACGGGATCTGCACGCGCTTCACGAAATCCGACAGCGCCTCAGCGAGGCGCGGGCGGCTGGCTGCGGCGCCCAGCATGACCAAGGGGCGTTCGGCCTCGATGATGAGCTTCGCGGCGCGATCGAGCGCCAAAGGATGCGCAATCGGCATGACGGTCGCCAGGGGCGGAACCAGCGCAACAGCCGGCGCCTCCTCCGCCGCAATGTCCTCCGGCAATTCCAGATGCACCGGACCCGGCCGCTCCTGGCGCGCGATGCGGAACGCCTCGCGGACCGTCGAGGGAATCGTCGCGGCGCTGACGATCTGCTGGGCCATCTTCGTCAGGGGCCTCATGGTCGAGACGATGTCCACGACCTGAAAGCGCGCCTGCTTACGCGTGCGGATTCCCTTCTGACCGGTGATCATGACCATCGGCATCGCGCCGAGCCCGGCGTAGGCGGCGCCCGTCGTGAGGTTCAGCGCTCCGGGCCCGAGCGTCGAGAGGCACACTCCCGGCTCACCGGTGAGCCGTCCATGCGTGGCGGCCATGAAGGCGGCGGCCTGCTCGTGACGGGTCAGCACGAGCTCGATCGGGGAGCGGCGCAGAGCCTCGACGACATCGAGGTTCTCCTCTCCCGGGACGGCGAATATCTGCCTGACGCCCTCATTCTCGAGCGCCTGGACGAAAAGCTCCGCGCCATTCATCGATCTCTACCCTGGCGATTTCCCGTCTCCAGGATACGGGATTGGAGGTCCTCTGGCGCAAGATCCTCCGGCTGCCGGCGGACTGATCGCTCGCGGAATCAGCGAGCCGCAGGATTTTCCGCGCGCCCGGCGACAGGCCGTTCCAGCTCGTGCACCTCTCGAGGGGCATAGCCGAGCGCCTTGAAGTCCATCAGGCCGTGGGGGGAGTGACAGGCCGCGCAGGCGAGTCCCCTCGTTCGGATCCCGTGGTTCACCGAGATGTAGGACGTGCCGGGCACCCGCATCGCCATCCAGCTCCCGCTCCAGGACACGCCCATCGCCTTCATGCCCGCCTCGATGGCGCGCTTCACGCTGCCCGTCTGGTTGTACACCGCTCGATTCGGCGCGAGCAGCATCGGAAAGTCCGCCATCCGGGGGTTGTCCTTCAGGAACCCCATGCCGGGCGCCTGCCACATCTTCATCGTGCGGTCGAACAACAGGATCTGGGTCAACGCCCGCACCGGGAAGATCTGCGCCCCCGGGGTGCCGCGATGCGAGGTGGCGAAGGCCATCCAGCTCTGCGCATCGGGGTGGCCCGCGGTGTTTGGGGTTCGCCACATGTAGGACGGCGGTCCCTTCACGATCCGCACCGTCGGCACGAATTCCCCCGCGATCGCGGCAATCGGGTCGTACTTGGAGAGCGCGCTGTAGCGGCCGTGGACATCATCGCGCACGGGCCTGCCCCAGTTCTCGTATACGATGCCGCCCACTTGTCGGATATGGCAGCTCTGGCAGGCGATTCTGGCGGTATGCGCGTTCAGGATCGCGCCGTTCGCACGGGTGTGCGGGTCCGGGCCATGACAGCCCACACAGCTTACCGCCACCTCGGGCAAGTCGTTGGCGACCATGTCCGACTCGTCCTGGCCCTTGGCGATCTTGTGATGTTCGGTCAGGTGACAGGTGACGCAGCGCAGCCCCGCCCGCGCATGCACGTCATTGGCCGCCGTAAACGGAGTGCCCCGCTTGTAGTCGTAGGAGAAGGCGTGCTCGTGGCAGCGCAGGCAGGCGCCGTTGGTCGGCACTCGTGTGATGCTGAGGGCCGACTCGAGCGAGGTGTCCTCGCCCCAATGCTCCCCCGCGGCATCCGTCACGAGTGTCTCGCGCTTGCTCCAGTCGTAGTGTTTCGCGTGGCAGACCAGGCAATCCACCGTTCGCGCCTGTGCCGGGGTGACGGGCTTGCCCGGTACGGGCGGGGCGGACAGAGAGCCGATGTGGCACACCCCACAGCCTTGCGACTGCGGCGTGAAGGTGCCGTGGGTTGCCGCGAGCCAGTTCGCGGCCGCCATGCACCCGGCGAGCGCGCACTCGCGGTTCGTCATGCCCCACCAGGAGCCGTTGGGCAGCCCCTGGACGTTTCTTACCGGAGAGGCGAGATCCCAGTGCACCGTGTGGGTGATTTCATTCAACGCCTGCGCGTGGCACGGGAGGCAGCTCTGCGCTCCATGGTAGCCGTTCGCCCGGATGAGTGCGTTCCCCGGGTGGATCCAAGGGTGCAGCAGGGGCGTGGGCGGTTGCGCGCAGGCGCAGAACGCCATGAAAAGCGCACCCAACCCGACAAGCACCCGATGTTTGATGCCCGGCATCGCCTTCTCCGAACGGATGCCACACCTGGCCCGATGGTATGGCTTTTACCGCCCGTCGTCAGGCATCCAGGACTAGGTATCTTCCGAAGGGCGCCGCCGGAGTGACCCAAGCGCAGACGGGGCATCAGGTGTCAAAGTGCGTCCCCCTACCAGTCCTTGGCGAGCACCGTACAGATGCGGCTGAGCGCGTAGATATCCCGGGTGTCGGACTGCAGCGCCGGGTCTCGAGCGGCGACTGGCTGCTCACGAACATGTCGACCGCGAACACGACATCCGGCTCGCGGCCGAGGCCGGCCACCCGCGCGGCGCAGGCGGCCGCACCCTCGAGCCCGAGCTCCTCGCGTGTCGCCCAGAGGAAAGTGAGCTGCCGGCCTGGAAACCGTTGCGCAAAGTGGGGCCCGGCCGTAGAAGCCGCCCAGCTCGCGAATCACCAGGTCCCCGTCTGCCTGGATGGCCGTCACCTGATATCCGACCTCGTCCATGTGCGCATCAAACAGCATCGTCGGCGCATGTACGCCCGGCGCCGCATGACCGATATGGAGCACCAGGTTGCCGGCCGGGTCGACGTGCGCGAGCGCGGCGGCCAGGCTGGTCGGTTTATCGGCTGGCACGAGCGAACGGCGTGGAACCTTTGAATGCCTGAGTGATTAAGATCGCGTGCGGCGACGATTTATACCCTCTCGGACAGACGGCGAGCCAATCATCCTCGGCAGCGATGGTCAGGGCGCCTTTGCCGAACCTGTCAGGACACGGATATTACTATAAATAGCAATCTGTTATGAGAGTTTTAGAGAAATTACCTTATGTCGGTCCGTCCCGCCTCGTCCCCGCGGGAGCGGCGCGCGAGATGCCTCTGCAGTTGCAGGATGAAGGGGAGCTGGCCTTTGATGATCTTGCGCTTGGCGGCCTCGGCGGCCAGCCATTCGGCCCGATCCACCTCGGGGAAATCGCGCCGTTGGCCGGACTTCGGCGGCCATTCCAGGGCGAAGAGGTTGCTTTTCAATGCAGAGACGTCGAACTCCCCTCTGAGTGCCCAGGCATGAATGATCTTGCCGCTCGGCTGGCGGACAGGATCGAGCGCAATGAGCTCCCCCGCGGCGATCGGCACGCCGGTCTCCTCCTCGAACTCGCGCCGGGCGGCATCCAGGGGATCCTCTGCGCCCTCGAGCTCTCCCTTGGGAATCGACCAGGCCCCCTCGTCCTTGCGGGCCCAGAAGGGCCCCCCAGGATGCACGAGGAGCACTTCGAGCGCTCCGGCGACTTCCCGGAACAGGAGCAGGCCCGCACTCTGTATCCGTGCCATCACGCCATCGAAACGTAGCGCCCCGTATGTCGGTTGACGCGCAATCGCTCCACCCCGGTGAGGTCCGATACATCTCGTATTACGATACAAGTGTCGGGTTGCGGCGCCGATGAGGGAATACGCGCTAATGCGGAGCCCGCCGGTACGGATTCACATCCGTGGCGCCCCGGCCGCACGCGGCCTCGCACTTGCGCATCGCCCCCGCGCTTCGTAGTGTAGGCGCATCAGGCGGGCGCACTCGGAGGTCGCATGTACCGGCGGATACTCGTTCCCATCGACGGAAGCCCGGCTTCCTCACGGGGTCTTGGCGAGGCGATCGAGCTCGCCAGGAATCAAGGCGCCGAAATACTCCTCTTCCATGTCGTCAACGAGTGGCAGGTCGCCGCAGGCGACATCGCCGCCGTCAACCTCGAGGCTGGCGCCCGGAGATTGCGCGAAATCGGCGAGGACCTCCTTCGAGAGGCCGAGTCACGCGTGCGCGGCGCCGGGGTGTCCGCCAAGACTGCGCTCATCGAGGAGATCGGCGTGGCGGTCGGCGCCTGCGTGGTGCAGCGCGCGCGTGAATGGCCCGCGGATCTCATCATTTGCGGAACGCACGGACGTCGCGGCCTGGCGCGGCTCCTGATGGGCAGTGACGCGGAATACATCGTGCGTCATACGCCGGTTCCGGTTCTTCTGGTGCGATCGGCGCCGCAGAGCGAGGCGTGAGGCGGTCGGGATTTGCGTGGAATACGCATAGCCCTCCCGGAAGGAATCAACTCTCATAGGGTCGCAGCAGGAATTGCTGTGGACCCGCACCTCGCGCGGGCGGGGGTCCGAGCGGGCGCCGGCAGATCGGCCGCCGCGCCCAGTGAGAGAGTTTCGATGTCCGAATCCGAGAGTGCGCAGTGTTTCCAGGTTTCCGCTCCGTCCCCGTCCCGAAGGCCGTCCCCTCCCCCCTGGTGCTCATCCTCGATCAGGACGAGGAAACCCGTAACGCCATGCGTGGGCTCCTGCACGCCGCGGGCTACAGAACGCTCCTCGCCGCCAGCCTGTTCGAAGCCACCGAGATCGCGCGCGGGCACTCGGGACTGCAGTTGCTCGTATTGAATTCGCTCATGACTTCCGGCGCGCCGGCGACCCAGGCCCTGGGCGCCTTGCGGGAGCTGGCCGGAGATCATCTGAAGGCCGTCCTGATCCTGGACAGTCTCTGGTCGCTCCCGAGTCACCTGCGCAGCGATCCTCTCACTCGGGTGAGGCGTGGGCCGGTCAGTCCCGATGCGCTCGTGGCCGCGCTCGAGGAGCTCCGGCCGCTCTCACGGGAGACCCGGCTCGTGAGCTCGACATCCGCGGGCCCCCAGGACGCTCACAACAGGCGCCAAAGGCCCCTTGCCGTAACGTAAATCCCCACGAGAGCGACGATTGCACTGAAGACGATCGCCAGCAGACGCTTGCGCTCGGCGAGCGCCTTGGCCGTTCTCACGCCGACGTATCCGCCCGCCGCTCCGCCGAGGATGAACAGCCCCGCTATGCGCCAGGCCACGAGCCCCGAGGCGGCGTAACTCACCGCCGTGGTCGCCCCGAAAGCTGAAACGGACACCAGCGAAGATCCGATCGCGTTGAGCAGCGGCATGGCCGTGGCGGAGATCAGGCCCGGCACGATGAGAAAACCGCCCCCGATCCCGAAGAACCCCGAGAGCGTCCCCACGGCGAACCCGGTCCCCAGGAGCGCCGGCAGCAGACGCGGCGCGGATGCTCGAGTCAGGCGCACATCGCGGTCATGGCCGCCGCGCCGGGGACGGTACATGAGGCCCGCGACGACCATCATCAGGACTCCGAAAGCCGCGAGCAAGGCCTGGCCATCGACGCGCTTGCCCACCTGCGCCCCGAGCGCTGCGCCGGCCATTCCCGCCACGGCAAACACGATGGCGCACGGCCACTTGACCGTGCGCGCCCGTGCATGGCCGCCAAGGTTGATGAGCGCGCTCGCGCCAACCGCCACGGCGCTCGTGCCGATCGCGAGGTGGGGCGGGAGGCCCACCACGTAGGCCATCAGCGGTACGGCGAGAATCGATCCACCGCCGCCGATCAGCCCGAGCGACAGGCCCACCAGGGTCCCCGAGAGGACCGAGAGAATCGCGATCGTCGCCGTCACCGCACGCCGCGCCGGCCCGTGCCGCTAAAGGTGCGCCTGGTGCACGCGGCCGGTGGCGGGGACGAAGGTCGTGAGCGGCAGTCCCGCCTCCTTCCACGCCTTGAGCCCGCCCGCCAGGTGCGCTATCTCCTCGCATCCGGCCTCGAGCAGCCGCTGCGCGGCCTGGGCGGAGCGCCGTCCGGTGCCGCACTGCAGGATGATGCGCTTGGAGCCATCGAGGGGCAGGCTCTCCGGGTCGAACCCCGAGAGCGGGAAAAGCAGCGCCCCCGGGATGCGCTCGGCCTCGAACTCCCCGGGCTCGCGCACGTCGATGAGCACGGCCTGCCGGCTGCGCAGCAAGGCGTGCACGTGCGTGGCCTCGAGCTCGTGAAGGGTGCCCTTGGGATGGTGATGATGGTGGGTATCTGACATGCTCAGTTTCCTCTTTCAGACTCTCGAGGCATTTGCGCGCCCGCGAGCCGGCGATGACCGGCTGCGCCCGTAGACGGTGCAGAGCGCCTCGAGCACGCTCCTCCCCGCCTCGCTCGCGAGGGAGTAGTAGACGGTCTGGCCGACGCGGCGCGCCCTCACCAGGCCCGAGCGGCGCAGCACCGCGAGTTGCTGCGAGGCATTCGCCTGGGAGATCGACAGCGCCGCGCACAGCGCTCCGACGCTGCGCTCGGCTTCGCTCAACAGGCACACGATCCGCAGCCGCTTCTCGCTCGCGAGCGAGCGCAACAGCTCTGCCGCATCGGCGACGGTCTCCTGCAAAGCTCTTATATTCATAGTTGCGCATATTAGCAGTCTCGAATATGCTGTCAAGCGTGGCCCGAAAGACTGCCTGCCAAGGGCGTTCGGGCCCGGTGAAAGGTGACAGCATGCATCCCGTTGCGCACATCGAGTCGTTCTTCGATCCCGCCACGAACACGGTGAGTTACGTGGTGTCCGATGCTCGAACCAGGGAGTGCGCCATCATCGACTCCGTGCTCGATTACGATCCAACGGCCGGCAGGACCGCCACGCATTCGGCCGCTCGGATCATCGAGTACGTGCGTCGCGAGAGGCTCGAGACGCGATGGATCCTGGAGACCCACGCGCACGCCGATCACCTGAGCGCCGCGCCCTATCTGCAGGAAGCACTCGGCGGCAGGATCGGCATCGGCGCACGCATCCAGGACGTGCAGCGGATCTTCGCCCGGATCTTCAACCTCGAGGCCGATTTTGCGCCCGATGGGTCGCAGTTCGACCATCTGTTCGAGGATGGCGAGACCATCATGATCGGGACAGTCGCGATGCGCGTCATGCACACCCCGGGCCACACGCCCGCCTGCGTCACCTATCTCGTCGCGGATGCGGCCTTCGTCGGCGACACCCTCTTCATGCCCGACTTCGGCACGGCCCGCGCCGATTTCCCAGGCGGCGATGCGCGCACGCTCTATCGCTCCATTCAGAAGATCCTCGCCCTGCCTCCCGAGACACGGCTGTTCATGTGTCACGATTACGGCGCCCCGGGGCGGACGGCATTCGCGTGGCAAAGCACCGTCGGCGAACAGCGGCGCGGCAACGTTCACATCAGGCTCGGCATCGACGAGGATGCCTTCGCGCTCATGAGGACCGGGCGCGACGCCACTCTCGGAATGCCCACTCTCCTTCTGCCGTCGATCCAGGTCAACATCCGCGCCGGTCGGCTGCCGGCGCCCGAAGGCAACGGGGTTCGCTACCTCAAGATCCCGATCAACGTGCTCTGAGGCGCCCCGCGCGGCGCCTACTCCACCGGTGGCGGGGAAAACCTCAACGGGCCGGCAATACGGTTCCAGGCGTTGATCGCGGCAATGGCGACGGTGAGCCGCAGTTGCCGCTCGGTGTCGAAAGCGGCCTGCAGGGCCTTGCGGGCGGACTCGAGCGCATCGTGCCGTCCGGGCTCGCACAGCGCCTCGGTCCAGGCCAGGGCGGCGCGCTCCTCCGCGCTGAAATCCGCCACCTCACGCCAGACGGCGAGGCGATCGAGCTTGCCCTGGGACACACCGGCCTTGCGTGCCCAATTCAGGTGCAGCTGCAGGCAGTAGGCGCAGCCGTTCATCTGCGAAGCACGCACTTTCACCAGCTCGAGGAGCGCCTTGTCGAGATCCTGCCCGCAGATGCGACTCAGCGTGCGCAGCGCCGCCACGGCCTCCGGCATGCTCTTCGAGAAGAAATCGAAGTCGATGGATTCGAGGGCGGTCATGTGAAACTCCGAGGACAGGCAGGAATCAGGGGGCGAGCGTCGGCGTCGCGATCGCCGCCCGCCCGGGGGCCGGGACGCGAGGCCGGCCCGGCAGCAAGCGGGCCGAATTCAGTATGAATGTCAGCTCGGACGCCACGTGGATGAACGCGGCCAGGAGCGGATTGAGGAATCCCATCGCCGCGAGCGCGATGCCGAGCGTGTCGACGGCGATGGTGCCCGCGAAATTCGCCCAGATGATGCGCCGGGTGCGCCGTGCGGTGGCGAGCGTCTCGGCGAACTTCTCCAAGTCATTGCCGAGAAGCACCACATCGGCGCTCTCGCGCGCCACGTCGGTTCCGGAGCCCATGGCCACGCCCACCTGCGCTTCGACCAGTGCCGGCGCGTCATTGATTCCATCGCCCACCATGGCAACGACATGACGCGCCTCGACGAGCCTTCGCACGTAGAGTCGCTTGTCTTCCGGGAGCAAGTCCGCGGCCACCTCGGCGATGCCCAGCTGTCGCGCCACCGCCTCGGCGACCGCCCGTGTGTCCCCCGTCAGCAGGATGGTGCGAAGCCCCATGGCATCGATATCCGCCACCGCGCTTCGCGCCTCCGGCCGGATGCGATCGGCAATCTCGATCGCCCCGAGAAGCACCCCGCCCTGGGCGATGAAAACCTCGCTCGACCCGCGCTGCGCGCCCGCCAGGGCCTGAGGCACGCGGATGCCGTGCTCGCGCATCAGCGCGAGGTTGCCCACGAGCACCTTCTCCCCGGCGATCTGCGCCTCGATGCCGCGCCCCGGCTGGTAACCGAAGCGCTCCGGCTCGCCGATCGTGCGCCCGGCCGAGCGCGCGTACTCGACGATGGTCTTACCCAATGGATGCTCGGAGCGCAGCTCGGCCGCCGCCGCGGCCTCGAGCAGCCTCATCGGGTCGATGCCCTCCATCGGGTGCAGCGCGCGGACCTCCGGCTGCCCGAACGTGACCGTACCGGTCTTGTCGAACACCACCGTATCGATGCGACCAAGTTGCTCCAGATAGAGTCCGCCCTTGACGATCGCGCCGCCTCGCGCCGCCCGGCCGATGGCCCCGAGGATCGCAAGCGGCGTGCCGGCGGCGATGCCGCACGCTCCGGCGACGATGATGACCGAGATCGTGGAGCGGATATCGCGCGTCAGAAGATAGGTGAGAAGCGCCGCCCCGAGCGCGAAGTAGACGAGATACCCCGCCAGACGGTCGGCCAGGCGCTGCACCGGAGCCCGCGACTGCTCCGCCCGCTCCACCGCCTCGATGATCTTTCCATAACTCGTATCGGGCCCGATGCGCTGCGCGCGGATCTCGAGGGCGCCCGACTGGTTGATCGATCCGGCGAACACGGCGCTTCCCGGGGTCTTCTCCACCGGCAGGGATTCCCCGGTGATACGGGACTGATCGACGAAGGAATGCCCGGCGATCACCGCGCCATCCACCGGAATCCGGCCGCCGGGATTGACCAACACGGCATCTCCGGGACGAAGCGCCCGCGCATCGAGCTCGCAAACCCCGTCCGGGCGGCGGACCGAGATGACCTCAGGCAGGAAATCGAGCAGCTCGCGGATCGCGCGCCGGCCCCGCGAGACCGTCATACCCTCGAGGACCTCTGCAACGAGCACGAAGAGCGTGATGATCAGCGCGGTGAAGAATTGTGAGATCGCCGCTGCGGCCACGATGGCGATCGACATGGACAGCTCCATGGTCATGCGCCGCGCGAGGAGATTCTCGAACGCCTCCCTGAAGATCGGCCAGCCGCCGACGGCGAGGCCGAGCACGCCCATCACACTGGGGGATCCGAGCGGCTCGAGGACCCCGAACCACACCGCCGCCGCCGACAGGGCGACGAACGCAATCCGCGCGCCTTCGGCCGACTTGAAGCCGTGCGCGGGGTCGTGTTCGTGATGATCGTCGGCGGGATGTGCGTCCATGGCGCCGGCTACCTCAGATAGCTGCGCACGACATCGATCAGCTCATCGGCGCCCTCGCGCCGCTGCGCATCGCTTGTGATCCCAGGATTGGCGAGATGCGTCTCGATATGGTCTGCCATGACCTCCAGCATCAGTCCGTTGATGGCGCCGCGCACGGCCGCGATCTGCTGCAGCACGACCGCGCAACCGATTTCCGCTTCCAGCGCCCGCTCGAGCGCCTCGACCTGACCCCGGATGCGGCGCACGCGCGCCAGCAGCTTGGCCTTCTCCCGAGTGGTATGACTCATGGTCTGTGCCCGTAGATACCCTAGGGGGGTATTCTATGGGCACCCCAGGTCCCGGCGCAACGGACCCGCGCGCGTCGGTGCGCCGAGAGGACACGGCCTCATCCCCTCGGCGAAGCCGGCAGAGGACGGCTCGCTGCCCGCCTCACCTCACGTCGAAGCGATCGAGGCGCATCACCTTGCTCCAGGCCGCCACGAAGTCCTGAATGAACTGCTCCTGCGCATCGCAGGCGCCATAGACCTCGGCAATCGCCCGCAGCTCGGCGTTCGAGCCGAAAATCAGGTCCGCCCGGCTGGCGGTCCACTTCCGTTTGCCGCTTGCGCGCTCGAGTCCCTCGAATACGTTTTCGTCCGCCGTGGGTCTCCATTCGGTGCCCATGTCCAGCAGATTCACGAAAAAGTCATTGCTGAGCGTTGCCGGTCGCTGTGTGAGCACCCCGTGCGGGGAATGGTCATGGTTCGCGCCGAGCACGCGCAGGCCGCCGACGAGCACCGTCATCTGCGGCGCGGTGAGTGTCAGGAGCTGCGCCTTGTCGATCAACAGCTCCTCGGCCGGCACCGTGAATCGGGCTTTGAGGTAGTTGCGAAAGCCGTCGGCATACGGCTCGAGAGGGGCGAAGGACTCCGCGTCGGTCTGCTCAGCCGAGGCGTCGGTGCGCCCCGGGGCAAAGGGCACGGACACCGGGTGCCCCCCGAGGCGGGCCGCCTGCTCGATGGCCGCGCAGCCCCCGAGCACGATGAGATCGGCGAGGGAAACCCGCTTGCCGCCGGACTGCGCGGTGTTGAATTCGTGCTGGACCGCCTCGAGCGTGCGCAACACCCTCGCGAGCTGCGCCGGCTGATTGACTTCCCAGTCTCTTTGGGGGGCGAGACGGATGCGCGCGCCGTTCGCTCCGCCGCGTTTATCGGACCCCCGGAATGTCGAGGCCGAGGCCCAGGCGGTTCCGACGAGGGCCGGGATGGACAGCCCCGCCGCGAGCATCTTCGCCTTGAGATCGGCACAGTCCCGCGCGTCGATCAACGGGTGATCGACTGCCGGCACCGGGTCCTGCCAGATCAACGCTTGCGCCGGGACCTCGGGGCCAAGATAGCGCGAACGCGGACCCATATCGCGATGCGTCAGTTTGAACCACGCACGTGCGAATGCGTCGGCGAACACATCCGGATGCTCGTGGAATCTCCTTGAGATCTTCTCGTAGGCTGGATCGACGCGCAACGCAAGGTCCGTCACCAGCATGGTCGGGGCGTGATGTCTCGAAGCATCAAAAGCGTCCGGTATCGGAGTCGCACCGCCCTTGGCCCGATACTGGTAGGCCCCCGCCGGGCTTCGGGTCAATTCCCACTCGTAGCCGAACAGGTTCTCGAAGAAAGCGTGGCTCCACTTCGTCGGCGTCTCAGACCAGGTGACCTCGGGACCGCCCGTGATCGCATCCTGCCCTTTCCCGATCCCGTACCGGCTCTTCCACCCGAGTCCCATCTGTTCGATGGGCGCCGCCTCAGGCTCGGGTCCGATGAGCGTCGGATCTCCGGCGCCGTGGGCTTTGCCGAAGGTGTGTCCGCCGGCGATGAGTGCGACCGTCTCCTCGTCGCTCATGGCCATGCGGCGGAAGGTCTCGCGGATATCCACCGCCGCGGCAGCCGGGTCCGGCTTGCCGTTCGGGCCCTCTGGATTCACGTAGATGAGGCCCATCTGGACCGCGGCCAGGGGATTCTCGAGCGCCCGCCCTGCGGTGTAGCGCTCATCGCCGAGCCACTCGCCCTCCTTGCCCCAGTAGACCGACTCATCCGGTTCCCATGCGTCCTCGCGCCCGCCGCCGAATCCGAATGTCCTGAAGCCCATCGACTCGAGCGCGACGTTCCCGGCGAGCACCATGAGGTCGCCCCAGGAGATCCGGCGGCCGTATTTCAGCTTGACGGGCCACAGGAGCCGGCGCGCCTTGTCGAGGTTCGCGTTGTCCGGCCAGGAGTTGAGCGGCGCGAATCGTTGCTGCGCGCCGGCCGCGCCACCGCGTCCGTCACTGATGCGGTAAGTGCCCGCGGCATGCCATGCCATGCGGATGAAGAGTCCGCCGTAATGGCCAAAATCCGCCGGCCACCAGTCCTGGCTGTCGGTCATCACGGCGCGCAGGTCGCTCTTGAGCGCCTTGAAGTCGAGCGAATTGAACGCGTCGGCGTACTTGAAGCCCTCGCCCAGCGGATTCGACGAGGCCGAATGCTGGCGCAGGATTCGCAGGTTGAGCTGCTTCGGCCACCAGTCGCTGTTGGATCGCATGGCGAGATGGGTCCTGCCGTGCGCGACCGGGCATTGGGATTCGTTCGACATGGACTCTCTCCTTGGCTCGCGGGTCGATGAAGAATGAGGCGACCTTAGAACGATTCTGCCAAGATCGGAATTCGACTCATTCTATCCATTCGATAGATGTCGTCTATCCTGATCGACATCCGGAGCGGCACCTGCCTGCCCGACCGTCGGGTAATGCGGACGGAAAAGGATCGCCGGGCGGCGTGCCCGCCCGGCTCATCGCGCATTCGCCGTACGCGCCTCCTACTTGGGCGGCGACTCGCCGCGCTCGCGCGCGCGCTGCTGCATCTGCTCGCGATGCTCGGAGCGGATCTTCTCGCGCTGTTGCTCCGTGCGTGCGTTGCGCAGCCGCTCACGGTATTGCGCGACCTCCGCGGGCGTCATGAGGGAGTACCCGTAGGTCTGCTCACGTTCCCGCTGGCGTTGCTGCTCCTGCGTCCGCACCTGCGCCTCGCCCGGACCCGGGCGGAGTGTGACGCCGCGCTCGCGCGCGCGCTGCTGCATCTGCTGCTCGTGCTCCATCCTGAACTGCACCCGCTCCTGCTCCGTGGCGAGGGAGTGCAGCTTCTGCTCATACTGCTGCCGCTCGCGCGCGCTCATCAGGTCGGCGCCGTAGATGCGATCCCGATCCTGCTGCCGCAGTCGATCCTGGTCATGCAGCCTGTCCTGCGTGCGGTCATGCAGCCGGTCCATGCTCCGGGTCGACAACCGATCGCGATCGAGCAGACGGGTGCCGCTCGCGGCGCTTCCGCGACTCTGGGCGCCCGCCCCCGCCTTCCGCGCTGTTTCCGGCGGGGAAGCCGCTCATTGCGCCGATGGTCGAATTGACGACCGTCAACTGCGCGTCGTTGTAAATGCCACCGCCATTCGTCGCCGCGGTATTGCCGCTCACCAGCACATTGTCGAGCGTCAGCGGAGCGGCGCTCGAGATTCCGCCGCCCGCCGCGCCGCTTTGGTTGTTGAGCACGCGGACATCGCTCAGCACGACCCCGGTGATCGTCGCGGAGGTCTCTGCGCCTTGCTCCTCGCCCCCGGACCCCGGACCGCCGCCCTCGTCGCTGCCGCTGCCGCCGCTGCCGCTGCCACCGTTGCCGCCAGAGCTGCCGCCTCCGCCGCCACCCTCCTTGGTGCCGCTCGAAGCCGGATTGACGTACGTGACGGCGGCGGCCGTGCCGATCGCGATTCCGGCACCGCTGCGCTCGAGCTGGTAAAAGGCCCCTCCTGGCAGGTCCTGAAGCTTCTGCGGCGCTGGCGTAACGCCGTTCTCGATCGTTACGCCCGAGATGGTGACCGCGATGTTGCTCGAGACCGCCTCTATGTGAAACACCCGATCGCCGGAGGCGGGAGACTGCCTCACCTCGGGTGACCACTCGATGATCGTCTTGTCCGAGCCCGCCCCGATGATCTCCATGCTCGATGTGATGTTGAGGTCCCCTTTGCCCGCATCGTGCGTCGCCACCACTTGAAAACCGTCGGCCCCATTTCCAGTGGCGGTTTCATCGGCTCCGGCGAGGGTGAGCACGATGGGATTGCTCGGGTCATTGATCTGGCTGAGATCGATGACGTTGTCGCCGCCCAGGGCGTTGGCCTGCATGATCGCAGCACGCAGGGTGCACAGTCCCTGGGCGTCCGCGCATACTCCATCGGCAACATCGGCATCCGGGGAGTCCGAGGTGCTGTTCACCGTGAAAGTTGCTGCCGCGGCTGGCAGAGACACTCCCAGAAGGAGCGAAGCGAGACTCGCGAGCGCGGCGCGCGCTCTGCGCTGGCGTTTCGAGGCGTTCATGCGATCGACTCCCGATACCGACGGCGGTGCCGTCAAGCGGCCTCACGATGACCGGCCGTCGCCGCGGTTACCATCTGGATTAGTGCCTAAAGGAGCGGTGGCACAGTGATATTTGGCGTCGCCGCGAGGGGATCGGAACTGGCCGGGACGGGGGGCAGGGGCATTTACGGATCATTGCGGCACAATCCCTGATGCATCGCGCGCCTCTCGTAAGCGGGGCGAGCGCGCTCAACCGGCTGGGAGGGCCCTCTCCTGCGAGGTCATCGAGCCTGCCCTTGAGCTCAACGAGCGCAACGTTGCGAGGGGGTGCGCGTCAGGCTCTCGAGGGCACGGGAGTCACCCCGCCGGGAATCGGCGACGTTTCTACGTATCCCAACGTGGTGAGTGCGACTTACCGGCCGACGGCCGTCATGAAATCCTGAATGCCAATGGCCGCGCGGTTGAGCCGCTGCATTCGAGGGCATCGCCATGATGACACGTCGAGTCGTGACACCGCTGCTTTACGCCCAGAGCGGGCCGGCCAGGTGGCTGCGGGCGGTGCTGTCCGCCGTGGACAGCGCCGCGGAGAGCCTCTATCGCGCTCATTGGCAGCCCACGCCGGTCCCCGTCCCCATCACTAGAACCGCACACGCCGGGAGGTTCCGTGTACCAGAGAATTCTCGTCCCGGTTGACGGCAGCGAGGCCGGCGAGCGGGGGCTGAAGGAGGCGACCGGACTCGCGCGTGCGCTGAGCGCGCGCGTGCGGCTCGTTCACGTCGTCAACAAGACGCCCTGGCTGTACTCCGGCGCGCCGCCCGAGGTGATCGATCAATTGCTCGACCAGTTGCGCAGCACGGGTGAAACCATCATCCACGAAGCCACCACGGCGCTGCGCGCAGCCGGGGTCGAGGTGGACCATCGGCTGATCGAAGCCCCGGGCGAGCGGGCGGGCGAGTTCATCGTCGCGGAAGCCAAGGACTGGCCAGCCGAGCTCATCGTATGCGGCACGCATGGATTGCGGGGCCTGAGGCGGGTGCTCATGGGGAGCGACGCGGAGTACATCGTGAGCCACAGCGCCGTGCCCGTGCTCCTCGTTCGCGGTCCCAAGACCCCTCCCGCCTGAGAGAACGTCGAGGGCGGCCGCATGAGCGCCAAGCAGGTCCTGTTCCGCTCGGCCGCCCGGGAAAAAGTGTTGCGCGGCACGGTGCAACTAGCCAATGCGGTGCGCATCACGCTCGGACCGAAGTCGAAATCGGTCCTCATTCAGAAGAAATGGGGCGCCCCCATCGTCTGCAACGACGGGGTCACCATCGCCAAGGAGATGGAACTCGAGGACGCCGAAGAGAATCTCGGCGCACAGATGCTGCGCCAGGCGGCGGAAAGGACCGGAGACCTCGTGGGCGATGGGACGAGCACTTCGACGATCCTCGCGCACGCCATATATGCGGAGGGCGTGCGCAATGTCGCCGCGGGCGCGAGCGCGGTCGATCTCAAGCGCGGCCTCGATCGCGGTCTTGCGGCCGCGGTGCAGGCGCTGAAGGGCATGGCGAAGCGCGTGGAGACGCGCAAAGAGAAGGCGCAAGTCGCAACCATCTCGGCGCACAACGACCCTGCGATCGGCGAGCTCGTCGCCGACGCCATGGAGAAGGTCGGGGGCGATGGCGTCATCACGGTGGAAGAATCGAAGACCACGGAGACCGCCCTCGAGGTGGTCGAGGGACTGCAGTTCGACCGGGGATACCTGTCGCCCTACTTCGTGACCGACACCACCGGCATGGAAGCGGTACTGGAGGATGCCTACATCCTCATCTGTGACCGCAAGATCAACATCCTGAAGGACATGCTGCCGCTGCTCGAGCAGGTGGCCAAGGCGGGCAAGCCCATCCTCATCATCGCCGAGGAGATCGAGGGCGAGGCGCTTGCGACCTTGATCGTCAATCAGATCCGCGGGGTGCTCAAGAGCGCGGCCGTCAAGGCGCCGGGGTTCGGCGAGCGGCGCAAGGCCCTGCTGCAGGACATCGCCACGCTCACCGGAGGACAGCTGATCTCTGAGGAGCTCGGCATCAAGCTCGAGGACATCGAGCTCACCCAGCTCGGGCGCGCCAAGCGCGTGGTCGTGGACAAGGACAACACGACGCTGATCGGCGGCGCCGGGGAGAAGCGCGACATCGAGGCGCGCATCAGGATGATTCGCAAGGAGATCGAGGACAGCCAGAGCGACTACGACCGCGAGAAGCTCGAGGAGCGCCTCGCGAAACTCTCCGGTGGCGTTGCGGTCATCCGGGTCGGCGCGCCCTCGGAGTCCGAGATGAAGGCGAAGAAGGAGGCCTTGGACGATGCGATCAGCTCGACCAAGGCCGCCGTCGCGGAGGGTATCGTCGCCGGTGGCGGGCTCGCGCTGCTGCGCACCATCCCGGCGGTGTCGGCCCTGGAAGCGCAATGCGAGGGCGATGAGCGGACGGGCGTACAGATCCTCCGGCGCGCGCTCGAGGCCCCCACCCGGCAGATCGCGGAGAATTCGGCAGCCGACGGCGGCGTGATCGTCGATCGCATGGTGAATGGCGCCGGGAACGTCGGGTTCGATGCCGCCCGCAAGCAGTTCGTGGACCTCTTCGAGGCCGGTATCGTCGATCCGGCCAAAGTGGTCCGCATCGCTCTGGAGAACGCCGTGTCCGTTGCGAGCGTTCTGTTGCTCACCGAGGCGACGATGACCGAACGGCCCGAGAAGACGAAGGAACTCCCCTCACCCGAGCCGGAACTGTAGGGTTTCGCCACCCTCCTTCGCTCCCGGCGCGCGGCATGCCGCTCCCGGGGCCCACCGCCCCGGTCCCGCTAAGTTTTTTCCCTTATGTACTCGGCGCGCCGGGCTCCCTACCGTACCCCTCATGTGTCCGGCAGTAGATCCGATGTCGCCGCGACGGCTCGCGGGACGCTGATGAAAGCGCAGAGTCCATCGCCCATCGTTCTGCACCTCGAGGATGATCAACAGCTCGCCACGTCCGTCGCGATGTTGCTGAGAAGCCATGGATTCGAGGTGGTTACGGCGCCGGATGGTCCCGCTGCGCTTGCGTGGGTGGCGCAGCATCCGGCCGGCCCGGATGTCCTGGTCGTCGATTTCATCATTCCCGGCGAGGCGGATGGCGCTGAGGTCGCCCAGGCCATCTGCCGCTCCCTCGGTCATGTCGTACCGACCATCCTCCTGAGCGGACACCTGCGCACCGCGAGCCTGCCCTGGCTGCCGGGAGCGCCCCTGTTCTGCGCGCACAAGCCGGCCGATCCCGAGGTCCTGGCGAAGGTGGTCGAGACGTTCGCGGCGCTCGGGCGGTTCATCCGCACGCGACATCCCACTCCGTGAGCCGAGCGGCGTGGCCGAACCGCCGGTCCCCGGCTCCTTCCTGCCGCCCGTCCGTGCCGAGCTAGAAGCGCGTGTACTGAAGGTACCCGACGACGACCGCCGCGAAGAGGCAGTAGATGCCGAAGTAATGCCAACGCCCCTTCTCCAGCCAGCCGCTCAGCCATTTCAGCGCGAGAAGCCCTGCCAGGAAGGCGAACAACATTCCGAGAATGCTCGGCATGGCCGCGGGCACCACCGCGGCAAGCCGATGATGTTGTGCCTGATAGAGCCGCCAGACCTCGCGCGCGACCGCGGGCGGGGTGAGTACGACGGCGAGCGCGAAGCTGAAATCCTCGGCCGTCGGGCGCGCCACCTCGAGCATCAGGGCGGTGGAGATCGTCGCGCCGGAGCGTGAGAAGCCGCGGAAGGGAACGCACAGGCCCTGAATTGCGCCGATCCACCCGTACTGCCTCGGGGTGAGCTCATGCGTGGCGGCCGTCTTCGGGCGCCGCCTCTCGTACAGACCCGCCCAGATGATGAAGACACCGGCAACGGCGAGCGCGGCGGCGATCAGGCCGAGGTGGCTGAAGAGCTGCTCGACCCAGGCGTGCGGCTGGTGCCGCATCAGCACTTTCTCGATGAATTCGATGATGCCGCCGCCAACGATGACGGTGAGAAACGTGGCGATGACGAGCGCGAGCGCGAATCTCTTGAACTCAGGCAGGGAGTTGAAGAACGTGCGGCGCCACCGCGGCCAGAAATAGGCGATCACGGCCAGCATCGTTCCGGTGTGCAGCATGACGAGCAGCAGCGTCATCCGGGGCGCGGAGGGATTCATGCCCATCAGCTTTTCCGCGACGATCACGTGCGCGGAGCTCGAGACCGGCAGAAGCTCGGCGAGCCCTTGTACGACGGCGAGAATGATGACATGCAAGATGGACATCGTGAGCTGGCCCTGCCTTCCTGGATGAATGATCGACCGGTAAGGGATTATTATGGACACATTCCCGGCGACATGTCCTCAATTGACATCGCTCGCCGGGGCTGCCTCAGCCAAGGGTGCAGAGGCTCAGCCGTTGTGCTCTCGTGTGGGGTGGGATTTGCTCAGGTGCGCGCCCGCCCATCGCTTGGCCTGCGCGATCGCGATCCGGATCGAGCGTCCCTCGTCGTACCCTTCGGCGAGCAGGGCGTTGGCGATCTCGATGGCCTTCCCACGCACGAGCGGGGGCAGGTGTGCCATCGAGCGCGGAAAGTGGCTGTCGTTCCAGGGCATCGTGGTCTCACCGGCCCCCGGGTGCCCTGCGGGCGGCGCTGCCGCACCATTGGCCAAAATGCTCCATCACTTCGGCGGAAACCTCGCCAGGACCGAGTCGACCGCCTCACGGATGCTGCTCGCGGAATGCTCCATATCGGCTCGGGTGAGCTCCTTGCGGGCCCATCCATGCCACACCGGACGATGGGTACGGCCATCGAAGATATCGACGCTGATCGTGCCTTCCCGATAGCGATGCACGTTCACCTCGCTCCCCCAGTAGGGCGCACCCCACCAGTAAGGGCCCGCCCAAACCCACGGGCCGCCGTAGGGTGCGGGGTAGGAGTAGAGATCGGTGCGCTCGCGGGCGCCGATGGTGAAGTCGACGACGAAATCGGCATCGGCGGGGTCGCTGACCAACCGATAGCCCTTGGCGGTCAGCGCTGCCTGGATCGCATCGTGCGCGCGTTGCACCACCAGAGGATTGGAGGATTCATAGATCCGGGTATGAGGCGGCATCCAGGCGAACGTGTGGTAATCGGCGAAGCTTGCCGCCCGATCGTAATCGCTGCCCACGCGCAGCGTCGCACAGGAGGTGAGGATGAGCGCTGCGGCGACGCAACCGATCACGCGTGCTGCGGCCGAGAGAGGATTGCGAATCATGACGGCACTCCTGAACGGCTAATGGCACCGTGGTCAACCATGTCACCGCGGGGAACCCGTCGGAATCCGCACTTTCCGGTGGCCGGGGCCTCGGCGCACGGTCCGAGCGAATCAGCTGCCGGCACCCACCGGCACGCCCACGCGAAATGAAGACCCCGCGCCGGGCTCGGAACGCACCTCCAGCTTCAACTCGAGGAGCTCGACGATGCGCCGGACGATGCTCAGTCCAAGCCCGTAGCCGTTACCCGTGCCGCTCGAGCGCGCGCCGACCTGAAAGAACTCATCGAAGATGTGGGGCAGCTGATCGGGCGCGATGCCGACGCCGGTATCGGCGACCTCGAGCCACACCAACGCCGGCTCACGCAGGCACCGGACCCGCACCTCACCCCGGGGCGTGTACTTGATGGCATTCGCCACGAGATTGCGCATGACCTGCTCGAGCAGCGAGAGATCGCTGCGAAGGAGGTCCCCGCCCGCCTCGAGCTTGCTGATGTCGAGCAGCGCATTCAGCAGCCGCGCCATGGCGCCGATCGCCCGCTCCTGGAGCTCGAGCCCCTCCCCCATCGCCCGGGCGCGCGGCGCGTGGGCGAACCGTGCCCGCAGATCCCGGTGGGACCCGCGCAGGCGCTGCGGCAGCAACTGCTCGATGGGCAAACCCAGCAGCTCCTCGGCCTCGTATCCAAAGAGCGCGCTCACCTGCCGGCTCACGAACTCGATGCGACCGCGCGCATCGCAGATCACGATGGCATCGGGTGCCGACAGCAAGGCCCACTCGATCAGGTGCCGTGGGAGCATAGGGTCCTCCGAGCTCCCGGCAATCCTAAACCGGGCGAAGGTCCCTCAGGTGTCACTCAGGTTACACGGACGGGCGCCATCGCGGCGCTAGCCGCGGCCGCGCCGGGCTTCGCGGGGCTCGATCGGGCCGCGGCGCGCGAGGTCCGCTTCCGCGAGGGCCACCAGGCGCTTGAGGTCCACCGCCTGCACGGCGCCGCCATGCAACTGCACGATTCCCCGGCGGCGCATGTCCGCCAACACACGGCTGACGACGATGCGCACCGAGCCGATCAGGCAGGCGAGCTCGCGCTGGGGCAGATCGTGCAGGAGGTTCCCGCCCTTCGCGCCCGCCTCGAAATGCCGAAGCAGCAGGTACGCGAGCCGTGTCGAGGTGTCATGGAGGGCGAGATCTCCAGCAAGCTCCGTGACCTCGCGCAATTTGCCGCCGATATAGCGATGGACCGCCAGGCGCAGCGTGCGCGAATCCTGCAGGCTCTGCCGCCGGAGCGCCAGGGGCGAGCAGAGCGTGCGCACCGGATCGAGCGCCCAGGCCGTCACCCCATGGGGCCTGCCGTCGAGCAGGCTCACGACATCGAAGCCATCCCCCGGTCCGAGCAGCCAGACCGTGAGCTCCCGACCGTCGTGGGAGTTGGAGCGGACGATTTTGACACGCCCCTCGAGCAGCAGGTGGAAACTCTCGAGGGAGTCGGCGGGCCCTGAGATCTGGTGGCCTTTCGCCCAGGACTTCTCCACTTCTCCGTGAGCGCGGCGCAGATCCGGGCCACCGTCTTCTCCTCCACGCCCTCGAACAAGGGTCCGTTCCGGATGATGCTCAATGGTCGCATGAAGGCACTGTAGGGTTCGCCTCCGGCCCGCTCAAGGAGCGCTTACCGCGGCGTCCATAGGGGAATTCCCCCGCGGCGGAGGCTGCGGTGTCCCGGATGCGCGCGAGCGAAAGCAGCCTCGCCCGCCCGTCCGCATTTGCCACGATTGCCGGACACGCCGCGCCCGGCGACAGTGGGCGCACGTTCCGCCTATCGAGGCGGTGTGCGAGGTGAGCACCATGGGCCAGAACGACCGGAATTCAAACACTCGGGGCGCGGGACGCTCCGCCGGGGGCCCCCCGGGACGCTATGCCCCCTGGGCCCGCGCACGCCGCGCCGGGCAGCGCCCGAGCCCCTCGAGCGAGGAGCTGTTCGGGCGGATACCGTTCACCTATGGCCGCGAGCCGCGTTTCTTCGGCACCGGCGTCGCCGGCTACACGAGCGGGCCGGGCTTCACCGGCGGGTATTACGGCTTCGGGGAGGAGCCGCCGGAGATCTCGACCGAGCTCGAGCGGGAATATCTGGCGGAAGTCTATGGGCCGGGCTGGGAGTCGCCAGGCTACGGGCCGGGTGAATACGCGAGCGAACTGGGCGGCGCGCCGCGTCCCCGGCGTCTCTCCAAGTATCCACCTGGCCCAAAGGGATATCAGCGCTCCGACGAGCGCATCCGGGAGGATATCTGCGACCGGCTCATGAAGGCTGCGAACCACATCGACTCGAGCGAGGTCACGGTCGAGGTCTCGGGCGCCAAGGTGCTGCTCGAGGGCACCGTGCCCGACAGGCGCATGAAGCACGCGATCGAGGATGTCGCGGATTCATGCCTCGGCGTCCAGGACATCGACAACCGAATCCGCGTGCAGCCGGCTCCCCCCGCCGCCTGAGTCCACGCGGACCTTGGCCGCCCCGTGCGCCCTCGAGGGCGCCGGGGCGGATTTTCTAGCCTGCGATCGCTCCCGCGAGCGCCCCGCCGATGCGCCCTAAACCACGCGCTTGCGGAACAGCCAGCCCGCCACCGCCAGAGTCACAAGCCCGATGAGCGCCATCGGCCAGAGCTGCGGGACGAGGGAGGAGAGGTCAGCGCCCTCGAGAAACACCGCCCGCACCACCACGAGGATGTAGCGCATCGGATTGACCAGTGTCAGCTCCTGCACCCACGGCGGCATGTTGGCGATCGGGGTGGCGAAACCCGAGAGGATGATGGAGGGCACCATGAACAGGAACGCCCCGAGCAGCGCCTGCTGCTGCGTGGCCGAGAGCGCGGAGATCGCGAGCCCGATGCCGGTCACCGCGAGCACGAACAGCAGCAGCGCGAGGTACAGCGCCGCAAGCGAGCCGCGCAGCGGAACATGGAACCAGAACACCGTGGCCGCGATGATGACCGTGGCCTCCCCCATGCCGATGATGAGTCCCGGCAGTCCCTTGCCGAGCAGAATGTCGATCTGGCGCAGCGGCGTGACGAGCAGCTGATCGAAAGTGCCGATCTCGCGCTCGCGCGCCACCGACAACCCGACCACGAGCAGAGTCACGACCTGGGTGAGGAGCGCCACGATGCCGGGAATGATGAACCAGTGCGAATCGAGCGTCTGGTTGTAGAGGGCGCGGACATCGAGCACCGCGGGGGGAGGATCGCCGCCGTGCGCGGCGCTCCAGGTGCGGCTGAAATCGGTGAGGATGTCCCCCGCGTAGCCCTCGATCAGCAGCCCCGTGTTGGAGTTTCGCCCGTCGACGATCACCTGGATCGGCGCGGGCACGTGTCGATAGAGGTCCCGGGTGAAGCGCGGATCGATCACCACCACCGCCCGAACCTCGCCCGAGTCGATGAGCGCATCGATGCGCCGCCCGCTCGAGAGCACACGCTTCACGGTAAAAGTCGGTGAGAGCGCGAAACGGGCCACGAGATCGCGCGAGGCGAGACTCCTGTCCTGGTTGTAGATCGCGATCGGTGCGTGATTCAGATCGAAGCTCGCCGCGTACCCGAACACGATGAGCTGCACGAGCGGCGGCCCGATCAGCACCGCGCGGCTGCGCGGGTCGGCGAGCACCGCGAGCAGCTCCTTGCGGATCAGGGCGAGAACGCGCCGCCACATCTCAGTCGAGCCGCTTGCGCGCCCGGGCCCGCGCCAGGGCGAGGAACAGCGCCGCCATCAGCGCAAGCGCCGCGGCGTTCGGCAGGATCACCGAGGGGATATCGCCCGCCAGGAACACCGATTGCAGGATGGACACGAAGTAGCGCGCCGCGATGAGATGGGTGATGAGCTGGATGATGGCCGGCATGCTGCCGATGTCGAACACGAAGCCCGAGAGGATGAATGCGGGCAGAAATGTGGCGATGATGGCGATCTGACCCGCGGCGAACTGGGTGCGCGCCGCGCTCGAGATGAGCAGCCCCATGCCGAGGGAGGCCAGCATGAACAGCGCCGAGCAGCCGGTGAGCACCAGAATCGAGCCGTGCAGCGGCACCGCGAACAGAAACACCGCGAGCGCCACCGAGACCAGCATGCCGCCCATGCCGAGGAGGAAGTACGGTGTCAGTTTCGCGAGCAGGATTTCCGCGACGGTGACCGGGGTCACCATCAGCGCCTCCATGGTGCCGCGCTCCCATTCCCGGGCGATCACCAGCGCCGTGAGCAGCGCCCCCGTCAGCGTCATGATCACCGCGATGAGGCCGGGAACGAGGTAGTTGCGGCTGCGCACCTCGGCGTTGAAGCGCACGCGCGGCTCCTCGGCCACCGCCATCGGCGTGGGCCTGCCGCTGCGGCGCGCCTCGGCGACGAGCCAGTTCGCCCAGACCTGCTGCAGGTAGCCCTCGACGATGCGCGCGGTGTTCGCGTCGACACCGTCGACGAGGACGCCAATCGGCGCGTTGCCCGAGGACTCGGCGCGACGCGTGAAGTCGCTGCGCAGCCAGACGATGGCCTGCACCTTGCGCGCCGCCATCGCCTGCTGCGCCCGCTGGATGCTGCGGTAGGTGGTCGGCGCGAAATAGGTGGAGCGATTCAGCCTGCCGGTGAAACTCGCCGTCACCGCATCGGGAGCCTGCACCACGAGCGCCAGGGGCACATGGCGCGCATCGAGCGATACGCCGAAGCCGAAGATGAACAGCAGCACCGCCGGCAGCACGAACGCGATGGCGAGCGCCGAGGGGTCGCGGCCGATCTGCAAGGACTCCTTGCGCATCAGGCCGAAGAGGCGGCGCGACGAGAAGCTCATGCGGCCGCCGCGCCCCGGGCGCCGATCGCCGCGATGAAGGCGTCTTCCAGGGTCGGATCGGGAACCTCCGCCCGGCGCGCCGCCGCCTTGATCGCATCCGGTGTGCCCTCGGTGAGCACCCGGCCCTCTGCCATGATGAGCAACCGGTCGCAGTATTCGGCCTCCTCCATGAAGTGCGTGGTCACGAGTACGGTCACACCCTCTGTGGCGAGTGTGCCGATGCGGCGCCAGAACTCGCGGCGCGCCAGCGGGTCGACTCCGGAGGTCGGCTCATCGAGGAAGAGGATCTCAGGCTCGTGCATCAGCGCGCAGGCGAGCGCGAGGCGCTGCTTGAACCCGAGCGGCAGGTCATTGGCCTTGGCCGCGAGCAGCGGGGCGAAGGCGAACTCCGTCCTGGCCCACTCGATACGCCGGGCCTGGGCGGGGCCGCTCAATCCGTACACGCTGGCGAAGAAGGTCAGGTTCTGCAGCACGGTGAGATCGCCGTAGAGCGAGAAGCGCTGCGCCATGTAGCCGATCCGCCGGCGCGCGGTGGCGGCGGCGGTGCGCAGGTCGAACCCGGCCACCCGCAATGTGCCCGCCGACGGCGGCAGCAGGCCACAGAGCATCCTGAACGTCGTCGACTTGCCGGCGCCGTTGGCGCCGAGGAGCCCGAAGACCTCTCCCCGCGCGACCTCGAAGCTCACCTCATCGACAGCAGTAAACACACCGAAACGGCGGGTCACGTGCTGGACGCTGATCACCGCGTCCCTCGACCCCTCGGCCCCCGAGGCGCCCGCCGTAACCGTGCCGGTCGCGCCCGGGGCCGGCAGCGCTTCACCGGATGCGCCGGGCGTGCGCAGGCGCGCCACGAAGCTGTCCTCGAATCTGGGCGGGACCGGAGTGAGCGCAAGACCCGCAATACGCGCAGCGATCGCCTGCGGATCGGGAGACGCCGTAGTGACCACCCGGACCCGCCCGCCCTGAATGACCGTGTCGATGACACCGGCCGTCCCGGCGAGGATCTCCTGCAGGGCGCGCCGGCCGATGGGCGCGCTCGCGAAGAAGCTCCGCCCCGACATTTCGGCCATGAAATCCTGCGGCGGCCCGCTGCCGAGGAGGCGACCCTCGTGAATGAGGAGCACGTGGTCGCACCGCTCCGCCTCATCGAGGTATGCGGTGCTGAACAGCACCGTCGTCTGCGCGTCCCGCACCAGATGCTCGATGATCTGCCACAACTCGCGGCGTGAGACCGGATCGACGCCGACTGTCGGCTCATCGAGCAGCAGCAGCGCGGGCGGATTGACGAGCGTGCAGGCGAGACCGAGCTTCTGCTTCATGCCTCCCGAGAGCCTGCCCGCCAGGCGCGACAGGAAGGGCTCGAGCCCGGTCATGCGCATGAGCTCGGCGTATCGGGCCGCGCGCCCCCCGGGGGCGAGATTCTGCAGATCGGCGTAGAGATCGAGGTTCTCGCGTACCGTGAGATCCTCATACAGCCCGAAGCGCTGGGGCATGTACCCGAGCCGCGCCTGCACGGCGAGCGGCTCGCGCGCCACATCGACGCCGAGCACCTCGATGCGCCCCGAGTCCGCAAGCAGGAGGCCGGCGATGAGCCGCATGAGGGTGGTCTTGCCGGCTCCATCCGGACCCACCAGCCCGGTGATCCGCGAGCGCGCCGCGCGCGCAGTGATGCCGGCGAGGGCCTCGACGGTGCGCTTGCCGGAGCGGAACGACCGGCGCACGTTCTCCACTCGGATCGCCTCCTCCGCCGCGCTCAACGCCGCTGCGGGCGATTCCGTCATGGGCGCCCCGTCCCGCCCCCGCCCCGTGCGGCATTGCCCCTGGCTGCCGCCCCGCACCCGGGCGCCGCACCAGGCGAGCGCAGATCAATGCTCACCGTCGCCGGCATGCCGAGCCGAAGCTCATCACGGGGATCACAGACGTAGACCCGCAATTGATACACCAGCGCGGTGCGCAGCTCGGTGGTCTCGACCGTCTTCGGTGTGAATTCCGCGGTGGGCGACAAGTAACCGACCCAACCGTGATAGACATGCCCGGGATAGCTGTCCGTCGTCACGGTGGCGGCGAGGCCGAGGCGCACCCGTCCGAGATCCCGCTCCGACACGTAGGCTCGCACCCAGATCGGGCTCGGCAGTGCGATCGTCAGGACGGGGGTGGCCGTGGAGGCCATGTCGCCGGGCTCGAGAATGCGGGCCTCGACCACGCCCTCTCTCGCGGCATAGAGTCTGGTGTCGTGCACTTCCCGGCGGGCGAGCGCCACCGCGGCCAGTGAAGCCTGGTACGCCGCGCGGGCCGCGGCGATATCCTCGACCCGCGGACCCATGACGGCGAGCAGGTAGTTCTGCCTCGCCGCCTGATATTGATGCTGCGCGGAATCGTAGGCTGCTCTCGCCTCATCGAGCGCCTGCTGTGAGACGGCGTGGGTGAGGATGAGCCGGGCGTTCCTTCGATAGATGATCCCGTTCACGCGCGCGGTGGTGCGCAACGCCCGCATCGTCGCTCTCGAGGCCGCGATCTCCTCAGGGCGCGAGCCGGCGCGCAGTCTGGCGAGAACTTCCTTCTGGTTGTCCATCACGCCGATCGCCTGCGCGAGCGCCGCGTTGTAGCGCGTATCATCGAGCGTGGCCAGCAATTGGCCGCGCTTCACTACTGAGCCTTCCTGCACATCGATCGAGGTGATGCGTCCGCTGTCATTGAACGCGGGGAGCGCCTCGCGGATGTCGACATCGCCGTACAGCACCAGAGTGCCGGCCGCGCCGGATTCGCGGTGCAGCCACGCATAAAGTCCCAGTGCGAGCGCTACGATCAGCGCCACGATGACGACGACACGTTTTCTGGACATCACCCGGCCAATCGCGCGCTGGCTCCGTGTGGCGGCGGATCGGTCCGCCACGCTGGCGCGCCCAGTGTCATTTCGCGCCCGGCGATCCTCTCGGGCCATACGTACTTCTGCCTAACACCGCGCGGCTTTCCGACCCCGGACGAGGTGCTCACCCGCCACGAACGCTCCCTTCAGCGGCCTGCGCGCCGCTCTCTGATCGGCAGCGTGCCGGAGGTGATCTGCCACCACATGACCCAGTCGCCCGCCAGACTGTACCAGGGCTGACGGAAGGTGGCGGGCCGGTTCTTCTCAAACACGAGATGTCCGAGCCAGGCGAAGCCGTACCCGGCGATCGGGGCGCCGAGGAGCACCACCGGGCGCCGCAGTAGGAGGGCGGCGGGCACGATGAGCAGGACCACCCAACCGCCCATGTAGTGCAGCAGCCGGCAGACCGGATGGCGATGCTCACCCAGGTAGTACGGATAGAAGCGTGCGAACGGACGAATGCGCTCGGCGGTCATGGGATGAGTCTCCCCTCCCCCTCTGCGCACATTATAAACTGCGCGCATCGGCACCATCGCTCGGGGAGAGGAACATGCGGAACCTGCTCGCGGCGTGCGGCTTTTTTCTGCTGATTCACTTCGGCGTTTCCGGGACCCGCCTGCGCGATTCGCTGGTGAGGCGCCTCGGGGAGAAGCCCTACCGGGGTCTCTTCTCGCTCGCCTCGCTCGGGGGCATGGCCTGGCTCATCGCCGCGTACCGCGAGGCGCCCTACATCGCGACCTGGGGACAATGGCTCGCCTTCCGGCCGGCCGCCTACGGACTGGTCTTCGTCGCGTTTCTCTTCGCCGTCATCGGCCTGCTCACCCCGAGTCCGACTCAGGTCGGCATGGAGTCCCGTCTCGACCCCGCAGGGGCCCGCGGCATGACGCGCATCACCCGTCATCCGTTCCTCTGGGGCGTCGCGCTGTGGTCCGCCACACACCTGCTGGTCAACGGGGATGTCGCCTCGCTGGTGCTGTTCGGGTCATTTCTGGTGCTGGCGCTCGGCGGCACGGTGTCGATCGACGCCAAGCGGCGCCGCCGCTACGGCGGCACGTGGCGGGCCTTCGCCGCGGCCACCTCGAATGTCCCATTCGCCGCGCTGCGGCGCGGCTCGAACCGCCTGGCGCCGGCACTCGCGCAGATCGGGCTCTGGCGACCGCTCATGGCGATCGCGCTCTTCGCCATCGCGTTCTATCTTCACGGCCGCCTGGGCCACCCTCTGCACTAGGGCGAGGCCCCGCTCCCTACAGGCCCCTCCGTCAGGACCCGGCCATGCGGGAACGGTGGTCCTGAAACATTACTGCAACATATCTGAAACGGGACCGTAATCGTCGGTCGCTACCGTGCGCCACGTCAGACGCGGCCATTTCCGCGTGCAACAAAAAAACCTCAGAGGTAGCGCACGATGACTATTTCCCTGCAATGCCGAGTGTCGAAAGGCACACGAATCGGCTTGACGGTCGCCTCGATCCTCACCGCCGCGGCCGCCCAGGCGCGCCCCACTCCGACCCCGGTGCCCGCACCGGTGCCCGTGATGACGCTGCAGGAAGTCATCGTGACCGGTAAGGAACTGCAGCTCAAGAGTCTGAAGCAGAAATCGATCTACGAGTCCGCCTACGGCGACAAGGCGCTCGATCGCCAGCAGCTGAAGTCCGCCGGCGTCGTCGGGGGTGCCGCGGCTGCGTTGTCGTTTGCCCCGGGCGTCACCATTTCGGGCTACGGACAGACGGGCGGAACCAAGGCCACGATCAGCATCAACGGCATCAGCCAGGGCTGGACCGGAGTATCCCCCGGATCCGTCGACAACGGCAGCCTTGCCGTCAGCTTCGATGGCATACCGATGTCCAATGCCGTCACCGGCTTGTGGGAAACACCCGAGATCCCGCAGACCGCACTTCTTCAGGGTGCGCGCATCACCTACGGGCCGGGCGACGCCGCGGACCGCTGGTACAACAACATTGGCGGCGCAGTCAACTTCGTGCCCGTGCAGCCCTCGAGCAAGTCCAGTGGCTACGTGCAGCTCACCGGCGGCAGCTTCAGCACCGAGAACGCGGATGTCATCCTGCAGACGGGCAAGATCGACGGCTGGGAAACGGTGATCGCGGGCGGCGGCGGCCGCTCGAACAGCTTCCGCACCGCTCCCGACGGCTTCGCCTGGCCAAGCCGCAACTACGCCGGCTTCCTCAAGACCCGCAAGGTGTTCAGCAAGGGCGACGTGAGCTTTGGCGCCTATCTCGGCGGCGGCCACGGCTGGCGGCCCACCCCGATTCCGGTAAGTCCCGTGCCCGGGCTGAGTGTCAATGGGGCGGGTCAGCCCGGCCCGCTGCTCAGCGAGCAGACCACCGGCTACTACAGCACCGTCAACGAGAATGTCTGGGAGAAGAATGACTTCAACCGGGCCTGGCTGGTATACGCCCGCCAGAACATCCGGCTCGACACCCGCGTCACACTGCACAACCAGCTCTGGTACCGGCGCGGCGACCGTCTCCACAAGCACTATAACGACTTCGGCGGCGGCACCCCGACCAATCTGTACGAACACAACAATCCGTTCTCCACCCAGTACGGCGACAAGATCTGGAGTGACATCTACCTGCCGTACAACCAGGTCGGTGTCGGCGGCTATTTCATCAATGCCGTCTACAACTCGCAGAATTCGTTCTACAACCCCGCGGTCTGCGCCACGACCACCAGCCAGATCACCTACGGCATCGGCAACGTCATTCCCGCCGGCACCACCGTCTGCGGCTCGGCCCAGGTTCCGAACGACAACCATCGGAGCAACTACTGGCACGTCACCGACCTCGCGGCCTTCATTCAGGATGCGTTCACGCCGATCGCAAGCCTGACGATCACACCGGGAATCCGCGCCGTGAGCTTCCATACGGATTACTATCCGTACGGCGGCACGTATTTCGCTGAAGCCAATGCCCTCGGCACCCCGACCACCACGGACGGATACACGCAGAATCCGACCGGAGCGGGACTGTTCGGCGGCGTCGACCAGGGCCGCCTCCCCGCCACCCAGACCAACTTCGACAAGACCGAGCCGTCGGTCGCCGCCCGCTGGCAGGCGCTGCACTGGCTGGCCGTCTACGGCAACTGGTCCACGGCCTATCGCCTGCCGACGGTCGGTGGCGGCGGCGGCCTGTATCAGAAGACGCCGGCCGTCGGCAACCTCCTGGAGAAGGGCGTCGAGTACCAGTTTGGCGGCAAGGCCTTCTGGCCGCAGATCGGCTCCTTCAGCAAGGTGCTGATCAACGTCAACTATTACCACCTGGACTTCAGCAATCAGTTCATCGGCGTAAGTCTCGCCAACGGCGTGTTCAAGGGCCTCGGCCAGGGCGAATCGATCTATCACGGCGTGAACGTCTCGGCGGAAGCCAACCTGGGCACCCTTAAGATGTTCACCAACCTGAACGTCGAGAAGGCGTACTTCAGCAACTACTCGTTCCAGGGAACGGACTACTCCGGGCTTCCCGTGGTCAACACGCCGGACAAGACGTTCAACATCGGCGCGTACTGGACTCATACCATTGCCGGAGGAATCGGACTGAAGCCCCGCGCGTGGTACCAGTACGTCGGCGCCCAGCATGTGTTCGATAACTTCAACGGCGCCCCGAGCACGGAGGAGATCCCCTCTTACGGAGTGCTGAACCTCGCTCTTGCGGCGACACTGCCCTCCTCGTGGTACGCAAGCGCGGTGAAGTCCGTGAAGCTCAAACTCGAAGTCATGAACGCGCTCGACCGCAAGTACAACCAGTTCGGGTATATCTCCGCGGGCGGCCTGTACCAGACCGGCGCCTCGGATTACCTGGTCGTCTATCCGGGCGCCCCGCGCGCGGTCTATGGCACGATCTCGGTGAGGTTCTGAGGCTGCTCTGAGCGGTTCCCCGTCCCGTGACGCGCCGGGTTGCGCGGCGCGGGACGGGGGCCAGGGACTGAGGCGCCAGGGAGGTGCGGGGAACGGCCCGGACGGCCGTCAGTCGAGCTTGAACTCGATGGTGTCCCAGCGCGTCGTGTCCTCGTGCCGGGCCTGTCGGCGGATGGCGTCGATGAGGGCCCGCTCGTCCCACTCGACCACCTCATCGGCCAGGTCCTGCAGCACCTTGGGCACCCCTTTGCCGGAGCCGAAGGGCTTCAGCAGCACCACCGGCTTCTGGCTCGTGCGGGCGTAGAGGATCTCGAAGGTGATGAGGTCCTGGTCCCGCTCGAACAGGCTCGAGAGCGCGACAACCGCCTCCGCGGGGGCGATCTGCGCCCGCAGCTCCTGCTTCTGGGCCTCCCGGTCGCCTTCGGGCCGCCGCTCCGGTGCGCTCAAGTTCTTGTAAAAGAAATTCCGCGAGCTCTCGAGGTACTCGAATACCCGCAGATAGTCATCGCCCGCCTCCCACAGATGGGTGATGAAGAGCCGGATGGGATTGGCCTGCGACATGTTCTTCAGAATTCTCCAGCTGCCCCGAGGCGTCGTGGAAGTGTCTCATAAGCGCCCGCCGCGCCCAAGTGTGGACATCCCCCGTGTCTCGGGGGCTGCAATTGCATAAAATGCTCCCTTTACCGCTTGGAGCGCTCGAGGCCGGTGCGTCTGGTCGTCTACAACATTCGCTACGCCACCGGCACAGGTCCGGCCTTTCATCTGCCCGTGCCCGGGGCCGGGTACCTGCGCAGCAATCCGCGGGTGCTCGATGGCATTACGGCCTTCCTGAGAGCCGAGAACCCCGACGTGGTCGGGCTCATCGAGGTCGACAGTGGCTCGGTCCGCACCGGCATGGTCAATCAGGCCGAGCACATCGCCGCCGAGCTCGGGCACTACTCGACCTTCCAGTGCAAATACGGGACGAGCTCGGTCAATACGCTGCTGCCCATCGTGCGCAAGCAGGGCAATGCGCTGCTCTCGGCCCCGCACGTGCACGGCGAGCGCTTTCATTACTTCGACACCGGCATCAAGCGGCTCATCATCGAGCTCGAGCTCGATGATGTGTGCGTATTCCTGGTGCACCTGTCGCTGAAATTCCGCCACCGGCAGTACCAGCTGCGCTCGCTCCACGACCTGATCGTCAAGACCCGCAAGCCGGTGATCGTGGCCGGTGACTTCAACACGTTCTGGGGCACGCACGAGATCTTCCTCTTCATGCGCGCCGCGGGCCTGCGCAGCGCCAATTCCGCGGGGCTGCCGTCGTTTCCGGCCCGCTCCCCGCGCATCGAGCTCGACTTCGTCCTGCTGAGCGAGGGGATCGAGGTCACCGATTTCCGGGTTCCGGACGTGCGTTTCTCCGACCACCGCCCGCTGGTATGCGATTTCCACGTCCGGCCGGCCGAGGCAACACAGCCGGCGGCCGCCTGAGGCCGCCTTCGGGGAGGAAACCCAGCATGACGAGCGCTGCAAACTGGCGGGTGGAGCGGGATGCCGAGGACATCGTGTGGCTCTGGGCCGACCGGCAGGGCTCCTCGGCCAACGTCCTGGGGAGCGCCGAGCTCACCGAGCTCGATGGCCATCTCACGCGCATCCGGGCCTCCCGCCCGCGCGGCGTGGTGGTGCTCTCGGCCAAGAAGAGCGGCTTCATCGCCGGGGCGGATATCAAGGAATTCACGGCGCTGAGCGGCGAGGAGAGCGGCTATCGCCTCATCCACGCCGGCCAGCAGGTCCTCGAGCAGCTCGAATCCCTCCCCTGCCCCACGGTGGCGGCCCTGCACGGGTTCGCCCTGGGCGGGGGCCTCGAGCTCGCACTCGCCTGCCGGTACCGCGTTGCCGTGGGGGACGAGCGGCTCTCGCTCGGCCTGCCGGAAGTGCAGCTCGGCATCCACCCCGGATTCGGCGGCACCGTGCGCAGCGTGCGCCTCATTGGCGTGCGGGCGGCCATGGAGATGATGCTCACGGGCAAACCCGTGCGCGCCGAGAAGGCGCTGCGGCTGGGGTTGGTCGATCGGCTGGTCGGGGAGTCGGAGCTCAAGGCCGCGGCCCGCGCCATCCTCCTCGAGGCCCCCGACCCGCATCGCCCGTCCCTCGGGGAGCGGCTGCTCAGCTGGCCCCTGGTGCGCTCGCTCGTGCAGCATTCGATCATCGCGCAAGTGGCCGACAAGGCGCGCCCCGAGCACTATCCCGCCCCGTACGCCATCATCGATCTGTGGTCCCGATTCGGAGCCCATGGCGAGGCGGCCTTTGAAGCCGAGGCACGCTCCATCGCCCACCTGTTCACGACCGAGACCGCGCGCAACCTCATCCGCGTGTTCCTGCTGCAGGACCGGCTGAAGGGGCTCGGCGGCAAGACGCCAACCCCGCTCGAGCGGGTGCACGTGATCGGCGCCGGAGTGATGGGCGGGGACATCGCCGCCTGGGCCGCGCTGCGCGGCTGCACGGTGACGCTGCAGGACCGGGAAAGCGCCCTCATCGAGCCGGCTCTCGAGCGCGCTCGAACATTGTTCGGCAAGCGGCTGCGCGATCCCCAGAAGGCGGCGGCGGCGGCCGCGCGCCTGAGTGGCGATGTCGAGGGCACGGCCCTCGGGCAGGCGGATGTCGTGATCGAGGCGATCTTCGAGAACCTCGAGGCCAAACGCGCTCTGTTCACGGCCATCGAGCCGCGCCTGAAGCCCGGGGCGCTTCTCGCCACCAACACCTCGAGCATCGTGCTCGAGGCGCTCGCGCCGGCGCTCTTGAGACCGGAGCGCCTGTTGGGGCTGCATTTCTTCAATCCGGTGGCGCAGATGCCGCTCATCGAGATCGTGCACACCGGCTCGACGGACGAGCAGGCGCTGCGCGACGCCATCGCCTTCGCGCGCCGGCTCGACAAGCTCCCCCTGCCCTGCCGCAGCGCCCCCGGATTCATCGTCAACAGGGTGTTGATGCCCTACCTTCAGGAGGCAATGCTCGCGGCGCAGGAGGGGGTACCGCTCGAGGCGATCGACGCCACGGCGGAGCGCTTCGGCATGCCCCTCGGCCCGGTGGAGCTCGCCGATGTGGTCGGCCTCGATGTGCTCGAGCACGTGGGGGAGATCGTCGCCCGGGAGCTCGGCAGGCCCCTGCCCGATCTCACGCGGCTCCGTGAGCACATCGCGCTCGGCCAGCTCGGCCGCAAGAGCGGTGCCGGCTTCTACCCGTGGCGCGAGGGCAAGGCGGTCAAGGCCGAGGCGGCGCAGGCGCCGCACGATCTCACCGACCGGCTCATCCTCGTGTTGCTCAACGAGTGTGTTGCCTGTCTGCGCGAAGGCATCGCCGAGGATGCGGATCTGATCGATGCCGCGGTCATCTTCGGAACCGGCTTCGCGCCCTTTCGCGGTGGCCCGCTCGCCTACGCGCGCTCGCGCGGCGTGACGGCCGTGGTCGAGCGGCTCGGGGAGCTCGCAGTGCGTTACGGTGAGCGCTTTCAGCCCGATTCCGGCTGGTCGCTGGTCGCGGGCTGCGCGAGCGCGGCCTGAGCGTTTGACTGTCGTATTATGGCGAAATCGTGAACCATGCCCGGCGGCGTGGCGTTCCGTGACGTACTATAGGTCATAATCTGCGGTACCAACCGCGTAGAGGATCGCCGCCCTTCCGCGGATACCGAAATGTCCGTAGAGCGCCCCACCGGCCTGCAACTGCTCAAGACCTTCACGCCGCTTGACAGCCTCAAGCGCGACAATCTCGCGGCGCTTGCAAAAAAAGTCTCCCTGCGCACCTTCCCGGCCGGCACCATGCTCTTCCAGGAAGGCGACATCGACGGCCAGACACTGTGGCTCGTCTCCGGCACGGTCGAGATCCGCGAAAGCGGCGAGGCGCTCGCGACGATCCGCGGTGGCACCGAGCAGGCGCGTCACCCACTGTGTCCCCTCCACCCACGACCCGCCAGCGCCCGGGCCATCGACACCGTCCGCTGTCTCGCCATCGACAGCCAGATGCTCGATCTGGTCATCACGTGGGATCAGACCGGTGTGTACGAGGTCGGCGAGCTGTGCGCCCATGCGGGCACGGACGGCGGCGAGGACTGGATGACGACGCTGCTGAAGACCGAGGCGTTCCGCCGGATCCCCCCGGCCAATCTGCAGGCGATTTTCATGCGTCTCGAGCGGCTACCGGTCAAGGCCGGGGAAACGGTCATCCGCCAGGGAGATGAAGGCGATTACTTTTACGCGATCGTCAATGGCCGGTGTCTGGTGACCCGAGAGACGCCTCTCAACCGGGAGGGCCTGAAACTCGCCGAGCTCGGCGTGGGAGACACCTTCGGCGAGGAGGCGCTGATCGCGGAAGTCAAACGCAACGCCACCGTGCGCATGCTGACCGACGGGATGCTGATGCGTCTCGGCAAACAGGATTTCCGCCAGCTGATGAACGAGCCCCTGCTGCAGTGGGTCAGCTTCGAGCGCGCGAAGGAAATCGTCGCACACGGCGGTCAATGGCTCGACACGCGGTTGCCGAGCGAACGCGAACCTCCCTCGTTCGAGGGCTCGCTCAACATACCGCTCTACTTCATCCGCATGAAGCTCTCGCTCCTCGATCGCGACAGGCCCTACGTCGTGTACTGCGATACCGGCCGGCGCAGCTCCGCGGCGGCCTACATCCTCGTCGAGCGGGGTTTCGATGCGTACGTGCTCAAGGGCGGCCTGAACCACATCGCGATGGCGCTGCGCCGCAGCGCCTGAGGCCCGCAACAACGGAGCGGGCGCGTTCCTGCGCCGCTACATCGTATGTGTGGGCTTATCGCCGGAGAGCGCGCCGGCGAGATAGGTCTCGATCTTCTTCTGCGTCTGTCCGTGATCCTGCTCGCTGAACTGCACGCCGATCCCGGCCGTGCGCTTGCCCTGTGCGCCCTTGGGCGTCACCCAGATCACGCGGCCCGCCACGGGCAGCTTCTCATCCTCGCCCATGAGGTTGAGCAGCATGAACACCTCATCGCCGAGCCGGTAGTTGCTGTTGGTCGGAATGAACAGCCCGCCGTTCTTCACGAACGGCATGTAGGCGAGATACAGCGCGCTCTTGTCCTTGATGGTGAGCGTCAGCAGACTCGGCTTGTTCCCACCGGCTTTCAAGATCTTGGCCTCAAGCTTGGCTCTGGCGTTCGATTCACTCGAGTTCCATCGTTCACGCGGCGCGGCTCATCGACAGGCGCCGCAGGAGCGACTCGATCGCCACGCTCCGATTGATCGGCGCATCGAATGATGATCTGAGCTCGCGCACCGCGTCCAGGAGCTCGAACCAGTCTCTTATGTTCAACCTATCGCGGTCGCTCGAGTGCGCGCCAGCGCGCACTTCCGGCATCGCGGCGCGCGGAAGGAGGCGCTCACGAATGCGTTCCGTGAGCCAGTTCTCGAAACAGGCGAGGCGCAGCGCGAGCTCCGTGCGGGTCCAGCGCTCGGCCGTGGCGACCGGATCGCACGCCCCGGCACCGGCCTCGGCGAGGTCGCGGCGCATCTCGGCGGCCGTCTGGATCACCGTGGCCGGATCGGCGCCGGCTGCCAGCACGGGCGCTTCGCCGAGCACATCGAGTACGGCGTCCCAGTCCGCCTCCCCCCGGCTTGCGCGCAGCCACTCGGTGCCCTCCCCCCGTTGCGGCGCACGGATCCTCACACGCTGGCAGCGGCTGAGGATGGTCGCGGGCAGGCGCGAGGGCTGCGTCACCACGAGGATCAACAAGGTGCGCGGCGGCGGCTCCTCCAGGGTCTTCAGGAGCGCGTTGGCGGCAAAGCGATTCATGCTATCCGCGGGCGAGAAGATCCCCACCTTGTAGCCGCCTTGATGGGCTGTCAGCGCCAGATCGGCGCTGAGCTCGCGCACCTGCTCGATGCGAATCTGCGTGGCGTTCTCGATCGGCCCCACCAGGGCGAGGTCCGGATGCTGCCGCTGCAGAACGTGCCGACAGGCCGTGCAGCGGCCACAGGGCGCCTCGGCGCGCTCGGCGCACAACACGAGCTGCGCGGCCCACAGCGCCAGCCACTCACCGCCGGCACCCGGGGCTTCGTGCAGGAGCAGCGCGTGCGGCAGCCGCCCCGCCGCGAGCGCTGCCTGCAGTCGCTCCCGCTCGCTGAGGAGCCAGGGCGGATTCATGCCTCGCCCTCGGCGGCGGGCGCCATGCGCGCCAGCACCGCCGTCACCTGGCGCTGGACGTCCTCGAGCGCGGCCGCCGCGTCAATGATGTGGATACGCCGCGGCTCGCGCCGCGCCTGTTCCAGGTACCCGGCGCGCACCTGCTCGAAGAAGGCCTGCGTCTCGGCCTCGAATCGGTCGGCCGGGCCGCTCTGGCGGCTCCTCGCACGCGCCAGCCCCACGGGGACCGGCAAGTCGAGCAGCAGCGTGCAGGCCGGCTCGAGATCGCCCTGAACCCGCCTCGCCAGCGCCTCGATCCAGGTGCGATCGACACCTCGGGCGGCGCCCTGATAGGCGCGCGTGGCATCGGTGAAGCGGTCACAGACGACCCACTCCCCGCGCGCGAGCGCCGGCCGGATGAGGTTATCGAGATGGATGGCTCGAGCGGCGAACATCAGCAGCGTTTCCGCCGTGGCCGAGACCGTCTCGCTGCCGCGCTCGAGCACGATCCGGCGAACCCGCTCGGCAAGCTCCGTGCCGCCGGGTTCCCGCGTGAGATGCGCGCGGATCGAGTGTTTCCCGAGCCACTCGACCACCCAGCGCGCGACGGTCGATTTTCCGGCCCCCTCGATCCCCTCGAGCGTGATGAGCAGGCCCGACGTCATGGGCGCGCCCCCTTGCGCCGCGCGGCCGCCCGCCGATCGAGACGCAATTGCGCGAGGTAGCGCCGCAGCTGCGCATCGTGCGCCGCCAGTGTCCTTGAGAAATGGTGGCCGCCCTTGCCGGTGGCCACGAAGTACAGGTCCCGGGTCTTCGCCGGATGCACGGCCGCGAGAAGCGAGGGCAACCCGGGCAGCGCAATGGGCGTCGGGGGCAGTCCGCTGCGGGTGTAGGTGTTGTAGGGCGTGTCGGTGGTCAGGTCGCGGGTGTGGATCTTGCCCTGGTAGCGGCGGCCGAGCCCGTAGATCACCGTCGGATCGGACTGTAGCGGCATGCCCCGGCGCAGGCGGTTGACGAATACGCCCGCGATGCGCGCGCGCTCATCCGCCACGCCAGTCTCCTTCTCGATGACCGAGGCCAGAATGAGCGCCTGATAGGGGCTCTCGAGCGGCAGATCCGCCCCGCGCTCACTCCAGACCTGCGCGAGCACCGTGGACATCTTGTCGTACGCCATGCGCAGGATGGTGAGGTCGCTCGTGCCCGGTGAGAAAATGTAGGTGGACGGGAAGAAGCGGCCCTCGGGCTTCTCCCCGGGAGCGCCAAGATCGGCCATGATCGCCTGGCCGCTCAGGCCGCGCAGGGTGTGCTCGACGTCCGGGTCGGCCTCGAGCTCACTGAGGAACTGCGCGAACGTCGTGCCCTCGACGGCGGTGATGCGATCCAGCACCACCCTGCCCGCCTCGAACATGCGCACGATCTGCCCGGGGCTCGAGCGGGCGGGGATGTCGTACACGCCGTATTCGACCCGGGGCTGCACGCGGTGCAGGCGCAGATACCACTCCACCTCGCGCGGGTGGCGCAGTGCGCCGCGCCCGGCGAGCTGTCCGAACACATCGCGCAGCGTCTCGCCCTGCGTCACTTTCAGGCGCACCGTCTCGCGCGCCGGTCCCGGCGCGAGATAGTTCTGCTCGAGAAGCGCATAGCCGCCCATGGCGGCCGCCGCGAGAATCAACACGAGGGCCGCGGCTGCGGCGAGCACGCGAAGCTTGCGGCGCGCGGAGTCAGCCATCGGCGCCTGTGATCCCGAGCAGCGGCCCGAGCCTCTCCTGAAGGCGGCGCGTCACCGGCCCCACCGCGAGCGCCCGGTCATCGATCGATCTCACCGGCCAGATGCCGATCCGGGCGTTGGTGAGAAACACCTCGCCCGCCTCATCGAGGTCGTGCGGCGCGAGGGCGCACTCGCACGCCGGGATGCCTTCGCGAGCCGCCTCGCGCAGCACCACGCGCCGCATGATCCCCGCCACCCCGCACAGCGCAATCTGCGGGGTGCGCAGCCGCGGCGCCTCCGGCGGGCCCGCCACCAGAAACACGTTGGTCATGGTGCCTGACACCAGGTGACCCGAATGGCTGAGCATGAGCGCTTCATCGACCTCGTGGGAGCGGTCCTCGTTGCGCGCCAGGATCTGCTCCAGGCGGTTGCAGTGTTTCAGGCCCGCGAGCGCGGGATTCTCCCCGAGACGGGTCGCGGCGGTGCGGACCCGCGCGCCCGTGAGCGCGAGCGCCGGGTCCTCATGCGGCCAAGGATAGCGGATCACGAGCCACGTGCCCTGCTCGCCGCCCCACGCGTAACCGCGCTGGAGCGCGGGCCCGCGCGTCACCAGCAGCTTCACGATCGAGCGGTCGGCCTCGGCCGCGGCGCGCTCGATGGCAGCGCCCAACCGCTCCCGCCCGGGCGCCGGGAGGCTCAGGCGGGCGCAGCCGAGGGAGAGCCGCTCGAGATGCAGCTCGAGAAAGCGCGGCCGTCCCCGCAGGCAGGCGATGGTCTCGAAGAGCCCATCGCCGAAGTGCAGCCCCCGGTCGAGGGGCGAGAGGCTCCCGGCCGCCTCGCCGTTGATCCACACCGCCGGCGCGCTCATGGGGCGCCCCGGGCGCGGTGCCGCGGAGCGAGCGCCGCGAGCAGGCCCCGAGCCTTGGCCCTTGTCTCCTCGAGCTCGCGCTCGGGATCGGAATCCGCGACGATCCCGGCGCCGGCGCGCAGCTCCAGCGAGGCGCCGCTCACGGCGAGCGTGCGGATCAGGATGTTGAAATCCAGGTTCCCATCGTGTCCCAGCCAGCCGAGCGAGCCGGTATAGGGGCCGCGGCCCTCGCCCTCGAGCTCCGCGATGATCTGCATGCAGCGAACCTTCGGGCATCCCGTGATCGTACCGCCTGGAAACACCGCGCGCAGCGCATCGATCGGCGTCATCCCGCGCCGCAGCCGCCCGCTCACGTTGGACACGATGTGATGCACGTGCGCGTAGGACTCGATGCTCATCAGCTCATCGACCCGGACCGTGCCCGCCTCGCAGACGCGGCCGAGGTCGTTGCGCTCGAGGTCGATCAGCATGATGTGCTCGGCACGCTCCTTGGGGTGCGCGAAGAGCGCGGCCATCTCGCGCTCGTCCTCGCCCTCGCGGCGACTGCGCGCACGCGTGCCGGCAATCGGGCGCGTATCGATCCTTCCCTCCTCGAGGCGCACCAGGCGCTCGGGCGAGGAGCTGAGGATCGCGCTTCCCCGCCATTGGGCGAGCGCCGCGAACGGGGCCGGATTGGCGGCGCACAGCCGCTCATAGAGCTCCCCCACATCTTCGCGATCGAGCCTCGCGCGCCACGGTCGCGACAGGTTGGTCTGGTAAATGTCTCCGGCGGCGATGTAGGCCTTGGCGCGGCGCACCCGCTCGAGATACGCCTCGGGCGGCTCCTCCTCGATCTCGAGGATCTCGAGCGCCCCGGCCGCAGCGCCCCGCTCGAGGGTGAGGGCGCGGATGTCGGCTTCGACCCGATCGAGCGCGGCGCCGGCCTGTCTCTCGGCCACCGCCTGCGTCTTTCCGGTCACATGGTCGTGGACCACGGTGCAGGGAATGCGCAGCGCCAAGGCCTGCCACGGAAAGCCCGCCGCGGGCAGCGCGAGCCGCGGCTCGATCTCGCGCGCCATCTCGTAGCCGAGGTAGACCGCCCAGCCGTTGAACGCGGGGCCCGGCTCGCTCGCGCGGGGCGATCGCTCGGTGAGCCACCACCTCTCGAGCACATCGAGAAATCCCTCGCCCGCGGCGCACGCCCCGGCGGGCACGCCCTCGGCGCCGAGCCGTCCCTGCGCATCGCACCACAGCGCTCCGGCGGGCTCGGCCATGAGCACGGTGAAGCGCCCGAGCGGCCCCTCGGCGGCGCTGTCGAGCAACACCGGGTAGCGCTCGGGGTGGCGTGCCGCGAGCCCTCGCAACACATGCGGAGGAACGTCGAGGTCGCGGCGGATCAACAAATGAACTTCAGCCGGTGAAGCGCCTGAAGACGACCGACCCGTTGGTGCCCCCGAAGCCGAAGGAGTTCGACAGCGCGACGTCGATCTTCATCGGCCGCGCCGTGTTGGGCACGTAGTCGAGGTCGCAGTCCGGGTCCGGCGTGTGATAATTGATGGTGGGCGGAGCAACCTGGTCGCGCAGCGCGAGGATGGAGAAGATCGCCTCCACCACGCCCGCCGCACCCAGCAGGTGTCCGGTCATGGACTTCGTGGAGCTCACCGCGAGCCGATGCGCGTGCTCGCCGAAAGCCCGCTTGATCGCAACCGTCTCGGCCTTGTCGCCGGCCGGCGTAGAGGTGGCATGCGCATTGACGTACTGCACCTCGTCCGGATTGAGCGAGGCGTCCTTCAACGCGTTGACCATCGAGAGACGCGCGCCCTCCCCGTCCTCCGGCGGCAGCGTGATGTGATAGGCATCACCGCTCATCCCGAAGCCCACGAGCTCCGCGTAGATGCGCGCCCCGCGGGCGCGCGCGTGCTCGAGCTCCTCGAGGATGACCGCGCCGCCGCCGTCGCCCAACACGAAGCCATCGCGATCCTTGTCCCAGGGGCGGCTGGCCTCGGTCGGCGCCTCGTTGCGCCGGGACAAGGCCTTGGCCTGCGCGAAGCTCGCGAGGCCGCATACCGTGGTCGCCATCTCACCGCCGCCTGCAATGAGCACATCGGCATCGCCGTACTGGATGGTGCGCATCGCAAGGCCGATGGCGTGGGTCGAGGTCGTGCAGGCGGTGACCACGCCCAGGTTCGGTCCCTTGATGCCGTACTTGATCGACAGGTGCCCCGCGATCATGTTGATGATGCTCGCCGGCACGAAGAACGGCGAGATCCTGCGGGGATTGCCGCTCTTGACGATATCGCCGTACTCCCTCTCGATGGTGCCCAGGCCACCGATGCCCGCACCGCACACCGCGCCGCAGCGCGTGACATCGGTCTTCGAGAAATCGATCCCCGAGTCCTCGACCGCCTGCATGCCTGCGGCGACGCCGTAGTGCATGAAGTCGTCCATGCGCCGCTGCTCCTTGGAGTCGAGGTAGCGGTTGACATCGAAGTCACGCACCGCGCCGCCAAAGCGCACCAGATAGGACGACACATCGAAGCGGGTGACCGGTCCGATGCCGCTCTCGCCCGCCAGAATGGCTTTCCAGGCGGTCTCGACCGCGCTGCCCACGGGCGAAACGATACCCATTCCCGTCACGACCACTCGACGTTTGCTCACACGCTACCTGCTTCTGGAGTTGAAAGCCTCGACAGCCGCCGCCGGATCAGGCGGCGCGGCACGCCGGCAAGGTGCCGCGACGTCGGGGATCAGGCTTTGTTGCGGCGTTCGTTGATGTAATCGATCGCCTGTTGGACCGTGGTGATCTTCTCGGCGTCCTCGTCCGGGATCTCGATCTCGAATTCCTCTTCCAGGGCCATGACCAGCTCGACGGTATCGAGCGAGTCGGCACCGAGATCGTCCACGAAGGAGGCGTCATTGGTCACCTGCTCCTGCTTGACGCCAAGCTGCTCGGCCACGATGGCTTTGACCTGCTGCTCAACTGTGCTCATTAAGGTGGGTCCTTATGCATTGGATGATGGAACGATACGCCCCCGCGGCGCCCGAAAGGGCGCAGCAGGGGCGCGGTATTTTAGGGGAACACCCCTCGGGCCGCCACTCGCCGTTGCGTCCCGTACTCGATTGATTTCACGAACAAAAGTGCCTGTCGCCAGCCGGCGCCCCTGGCGCGGATGCAGAATTTGGGTTCCGGGCGTGCCTCAGGGCATGTACATCCCGCCGTTGACGTGCAGCGTCTCGCCCGTGATGTAGCCCGCCTGGGGCGAGGCGAGAAACAGCACCGCGGCGGCCACATCCTCGGGCGAGCCGAGGCGCGCCGCCGGAATCTGGGTGAGCAGCGCCGCTCGCTGCGCCTCGGCGAGCGCACGCGTCATGTCGGTGTCGATGAATCCCGGGGCCACCGCATTCACCGTGATGCCGCGCGAGGCGACTTCCTTGGCGAGGGATTTGGTGAACCCGAGGAGCCCCGCCTTGGCGGCCGCGTAGTTGGCCTGGCCGGGATTGCCCGTCAGGGCCACCACGGAAGTCAGGTTCACGATCCGGCCGCGACGCTCCTTCATCATCCGCCGCAGACACGCCTTGGAGAGGCGAAACACCGAGGTGAGGTTGGTGGTGATCACCTGGTCCCAGTCCTCCGGTTTCATCCGCACCAGCAGCGCATCGCGCGTCACGGCCGCGTTATTGACCAGGATGGTCGGCATTTCCCCTGCCGAGTCGAGCTCCCCGAGCAGCGCCTCGATCGAGGCGGCCTCGGCCACATCGAGCACGGCGCCGCGCCCCGCGCACCCCTCGGCGCTGAGCGTTGCGGAGATCGCCGCGGCCCCATGGGCCGTCGTCGCCGTGCCGATCACACGGGCACCGGCTTTGCCGAGGGCCAGCGCAATGGCGCGGCCGATTCCACGCGAGGCGCCCGTGACGAGCGCAGTATCATTCGTGAGCATCGATTGCCTCTGATCTGTGAGCCGGCTCAACGCGTTCCCGCGAGCGCCTCATCGAGCGATGCCGCGTCCTCGAGCGCCAGACACTTGAAGTCGGCGCGGCGCTCGATGCGGCGATTGAGCGCGGTCAGCACCTTGCCGGGTCCGCACTCGATGATCTCGCCCAGGCCGAGACCCGAGAGCGCGCGCACGGTCTCGGACCACCGCACCGGACTTGACAGCTGCCGCACCAGCAGCCCCCGCAGCTCCTCGGGATCGGCGTGCGGCTGGGCGTCGACGGCGCTGATGAAGCGCAGGCGCGGGGCGCGCAGTGCGACCGCAGCCAGTTTCTCACCCAGCCGCTCGCCCGCCGGGCGCATGAGGCTGCTGTGCGAGGGGACGCTCACCGGCAGAATGATCGCACGCTTCGCACCGCGCGCCTTGGCGGCCTCGATGGCGCGCTCGATCGCCCCGCGCTCGCCCGCGATGACCACCTGGCCGGGAGCATTGAAATTGACCGCCTCGACGACGGCCCCCGCGGCAGCGGCCTGGCAGGTCTCGATCACCTCCTCATCCTCGAGCCCGAGGATCGCGGCCATCGCCCCGCTCCCCAGCGGAACCGCCTCCTGCATCACCCGGCCCCGGAAGGCCACCAGCTCGATCGCGGCGGCAAACTCGAGCGCTTCGGCGGCGACCAGCGCGGAGAACTCGCCCAGGCTGTGACCGCAGACCACGGCGGGCTCCGCGCCACCGCGGTGGCGCCAGAGCCGGAACGTCGCGACGCCCGCGGCGAGCATCGCCGGCTGGGTGCGCTCGGTGGCATTGAGCTGCTCGGCGGGTCCCTCGAGCACGAGCTTCCACAGGTCGTAGCCGAGGACAGCCGCAGCTTCGGCAAAGGTCTCCCGGATCAGGCGCCCGGATTCCGTCGCCGCCAGGCCGCCCAGCATGCCGACCGACTGCGATCCCTGGCCCGGAAAGACGAAGCCGAATGCCATGATGCCTCCGCGTGGTGAAAACGGTCAGTATACCTCGCCGCATCCGCCACTGGGACGGGGCTCGCCGGAACCGCGGCGGGGCCGGATGGTCGAATGGGGACAGCGCCCCGTCCTCCGGGGATCTATTTGTTATCATCGAAGGATTGCGCCCTCGTGCGCACCCCCGACTCCAAGAAAGCCATCATGCAGCACATCCACCGGGACAGGGCGGGACTTGCGAGCAGCCAGCGCGCGCGCGGCTTCACGCTCATCGAGATCATGGTGGTCGTCGTGATCATCGGCTTGCTGGCCGCGGTCATCGTGCCGACGGTCATCAACAAGGTGGACGAGGCGCGCGTGGCCAAGGCGAAGGAGGACATCGAGTCCATCGAGGAGGCGTTGCAGGCCTACCGGTTGGACAACTCGGTCTATCCGACCACCGACGAGGGCCTCGCCGCACTCGTCAAGAAGCCGAACGATCCCTCGATCACCCACTGGAACGGTCCCTACCTGCAGCGCCTGACCAAAGACCCCTGGGGCCACTCGTATCACTACGTCTACCCCGGCACGCACGGACAGTCCTATGACCTCTTCACCTACGGCGCCGATGATCAGCCGGGAGGCAAGGGTGTCAATGCCGACATCGGCAACTGGAACCTCGGCGATTAAACGATCGACTGGCCGCCCGCGCCCCCGCCACGCCCGGGTGGGAGCGCGCGGCTTCACCCTGCTCGAGATGCTGGTCGTCATTGCGATCATCGGCATCGTCACGGCGGGCGTGCTCATCTCGTTCACCCTGACCGGACACGACCCGGCCCTCAAGACCGAGAGCCGCCGCCTGCAGGCGCTGATGCGCTACGCGCACGATCAGGCCGAGTTGCAGACCCGGGATTACGGCATCGTCTTCACGCGGCACGGCTACGAGTTCCTGGTCTATTCGGTACGGCGCAATCTCTGGCGCGCGGTCGGGGAGGACCCTGCGCTGCGCAGACGCAGGCTCCCGAGCGGCCTGCGGTTCGAGGTGGTGGTCGATGCCCGCAAGATCGTGCTGAGGAACCACATCAGCCAGGACCCGAAGGCGCTCGCTCCGCAGGTGATGCTCTACTCGAGCGGTGACCTGTCCTCGTTCGAGATCACCCTGGATCGCGAGAGCACCGGACGCAGCGTCACGCTGCGCGAGAACAAGGACGGCAAGCTCATCCTGACGCGCCGGGCGGGAAGCAGCTCATGAGACGCGCCAGGGGCTTCACCCTCATCGAGGTGCTCGTTGCGCTCGCGGTCGTCGCGATCGGCATGGCGGCGGTCCTCGAAGCACTCACCTCATCGGCCAACGCCGCGGTCTACCTGCGCGACAAGACCTTCGCACAATGGGTGGCGCTCAACCAGGTCGAGCGCGTCAGGCTCTCCGCGCAGTTTGGGCAGTTCCCTGGCACGGGGACTTCCACCGGCCACGTGCGCTTCGCCCACCGAAGCTGGCATTGGCGGCAGAGGATCGCGCAGACGCAGGTGGCGGGCGTCGAGCGCATCGTGGTCGACGCCCGCCCACTGCACGCAACGCGGCACAACTGGTACGCGACGGCAACGGGCTACATCGGCAACGCCATCGCGCCGCCCAATCCGCTGGGGATGTCCTGGGGCCAGACCGGGTCCGGGACGCCGCCTGCCACGCCGCCGGGCGGCAACACAGGCTCGCCATCCGGCACCGGCCCGTCCTCCACGTCCACTCCCCCCGGGCCCACCAGCCCGCTCGCCAATCCCGACGCCCTGCCATGAAACGCCCGCGGCTCAAACCGATGCATGGGCGGCACGCGGGAGGCGGCTTTACGCTGATCGAGCTGCTCGTGGCACTGTTCATCGCCGCGATCATGTTCGCCATGGGCTATGGCGCGATCACCCAGGCGCTGCACAGCCGGGGCTCCATCCGCGAGAACCAGAAACGACTGCTCGCGCTGCAGAAGACCATGCTCATCCTGGAGCAGGACTTCGTGCAGCTCGCCCCGCGGCCCATCCGCTCCCCCGAGGGCGAGGGGTGGCTGCCGGCGATCATGACCCAGGCGGGCGGCTCCGACGCCTCTCTCTCGGGCTCATCGGGATCCGACCCCTTCGGCTCGCCTTCGAGCGGTTTCGGCTCGACATCAAGCGGCTTCGGCTCGACATCAAGCGGCTTCGGCTCGACATCAAGCGGTTTCGGCTCGACATCAAGCGGCTTTGGCTCGAACGGATTCGATTCGACCCACTCGAATTCAACTTCCTCGCATTCGACTCGCTCCAGTGCCACCGCATTCAACTCGGGCACGGGTTCGGATTCCGGACCGGGCTCAGAGTCGAGCAGCGCTCCCCTGGTGGAGTTCACGCGCGACGGCTGGAGCAATCCCATCGGAGTGCAGCGACCGGAGCTCGAGCGGGTGGCCTATGTGTTTGAAAAGGGCACTCTCATCCGCGAGCACTGGAACGAGCTCGATCCCACCCTAGGGGAGCTGCCCGTCAAGCGCGATCTCCTCAAGCACCTGCGCTCGGTTCACCTGCGCTACCTCGATTTCAATCACCAATGGGTCACCCGGTGGCCGCCACCCGCCCCCGGCGGCAACCAGAGCGACACGTACCTGCGCCTGCGCCCGCTTGCGGTCGAGGTCACACTCGACACCCGGGCCTGGGGCAAGATCGTGCGCATCTTCGAGGTCGCGGGGTGAGCGGGCTATGAGCGAGCCGGTAGCACGTCGAATCAGCCGGCCCTCGCGGCGCCGGCGCCTTGGCGCCCCCGCGGCCCGCCAGAAGGGGGTGGCGCTGCTCATCGCCATCCTGCTGGTGGCGCTCGGCACCATGATCGCCGTCACCCTCGCCTACGACAACGCCATGACGGCGCGGCGCACCATCGCGGCGCTGAACTACGACCAGGCGCTGCTCATCACCGAAGGCGCCGAGGACTTCGCGGCCTACGGCCTGCAGCAGATTTTCCAGAACACCCCGAGCCAGGGCAATCAGCCTGCCCACATGGTTTATCCGGGCCAGGCCTGGGGCCAGCCGCTAGGGCCCATCGAGGTCGCCCCGGGCGTCACGCTCGAGGCCCACCTCGAGGATCTGGAGGGCCGATTCAATCTCAACGACCTGGTGAACTCCGACGGCAAGACCGCGAACAATGCGGCCATCGCCGCCTTCCAGAACCTCCTCGCGAACGTCGGGCTCGAGCGCAAGTGGGCGGACGATGTGGTCAATTGGATCTCCCAGAACCCGACCCCTCCCTTCCCCGATGCCGCCAGCGACACCGCGTATCTCGAGATGGATCCGCCTTATCACAGCCCGAACCTGCCCATCACGAGCGCGAGCGAGCTGCTCGCGCTCCCGGGGTTCGGGCGGGCGCGATTCGAGAAGATCGCCCCCTACATCACCGCCCTGCCGCAGTCCGCACGCGTCAATTACTGCTCGGCCTCCCCGGTGGTGCTCAATGCCTTCCTCGGCCACGAGGAGTACGGCGATCCGAAGGAGTTCGCGAAGCAACGCGCCGCGGCGGACACGTGTTTTCCCTCGACGCAGGAGTTCTCGGCGGCCTATTCCAATACCGGCGCGGGGGGAGGGTTTGGGGAGCCGCTTACCGCCTTCATGCAGAACTTCACCCCCGAGACCTCGAGCTGGTTCCAGCTGACCACCTACGTGAGCGCCGGCTCGACGGAGTTCGCCTTCTACTCGGTGCTCTATCGCGACCCCACCACGGGCAAAGTGCGTGTGATCCTGCGCAGCGACACCCCGAACTGACTTCGACTACACTTTACGAATGGCCGATTCGCTCCTGCTCAGGCTCCCCCGCACGCCGCAACAGCGCGCCGCATGGCTGCTCACCGGCTCAGGGGCCGCTCAGACCCCGGAGAGCGGTCCGCTCGAGCTGGCCGCCTCGCGCGCGAAGGGACGCCCGGTCATCGTGCTCGTGCCGGGAGCGGAGGTGCTGCTGATGCAGGCGGAGCTGCCTGCCGCCCGCGGCGGGGTGAAGCTGCTGCAGCTCGTTCCCTACGCGCTCGAGGAGCAGCTGGCCGAGGACATCGACGAGCTGCACTTTGCGATCGGCCGCCGCTCCGGGACGCGCACGCCGGTGGCCGTGGTGGCGCGCAGAAAGATGGACGAATGGCTGGCAGCGCTCAAGTCGAGCGGCATCGAGCCCCTGGCGATGTATGCCGACAGCGAGCTGCTGCCGACCAACCCCGCGCAGGCGGTGGCGCTGCTCGAGGACGACTCCGTGACGGTGCGCGCTCCCTCGGGCGGGGTCATGATGGTGCCGGCGGAAACCCTGGGCGAGGCGCTCGATGCGGGAGCGCCGCAAGCGCCCTCCGACGCCCGTGGCCATGGACTGATTCTCTACACCGGGGCGGCCGAATGGGCCCGTTACTCGGCCCAGGTCGAGCGGCTGCGCGAGCGCCTGGAGACCATCCAGGTGCAGTTGCTCACCAGCGATCCGCTGCTGCTGTTCGCGCGCCAGCTCCCCAATACTCCCGCCATCAATCTGCTGCAGGGGCCCTACACGCCGGTGGGCGCCATGACCTCCGGCTGGCGCACCTGGCGGGTCGCTGTGCTGCTGCTGGCCGCCGTAGTGGCGCTGCACCTCATCGGCCAGGCGGCCGAGCTGGTGGCGCTCAAGCACCGCGACCGGCGGCTCGATGCGGCCATCACCCAGGTGTTTCGTGCCGCCATGCCCGGCTCTCATGACACTCAGGAGGCCAGGCGCCGCATGGAGCTCAGGCTCAAGCAGGTGCAGTCCGGTGAGGCCACGGGAGGCTTTCTCTCGGCGCTCGCAACGCTCGCCAAGGCCCGCGCCGCCGCCCCGGGCACCGACCTCGAGGCGGTGAGCTTCCACTCCGGGGTGCTCGATCTGAAACTCTCCGCGCCGACGGTGAACGTGCTCGATGCGCTCACCCGCTCGCTCACTCGATCGGGCTGGCACGCGCACCTCGTGAGCGGCACGCCGCAGGGAGCCGCCTTCGAGGGAGACATCCGGGTAAGCCGGGGAAGCTGACTCCATGGCCGCCACGCTCGATTTCAAGGCATTCAAGTCCCGCAAGTCCTGGCGCTCGCTGTCCGGGCGCGAGCGGCGGGTGCTTGTCATCGGGGGCGGGATCGCCGTGGTGCTCTTCATCCTCCTAGTCGCGCTGCCTCTCGATCGCAGCGTCGCTCGGCTCAGCCACGCCGTGGCGCGCAAGCAAGCCGACCTCGCCTGGATGCGCTCCGTGGCGCCACAGCTCGCCGCCGCCGGCCCCGCGCCTTCTTCCTCGACGAACGATCCCCTGATCGTGCTCGTCAACGAGTCGGCGCGCCAGACCGGCCTCGCCCTCTCCGGCACCGGGCCGAGTGGCAACGGCGGCCTGAGCGTGCAGATGCGCGAAGTCCCGTTCGACACTCTCATCGGGTGGCTCGCCCGTCTGCAACAGCAATACGGCGTGCAGGTGCAGTCGGCGAGCATCAGCCGCGCGCGTGCACCGGGCCTGGTCGACGCCTCGTTCGTGCTGGGAAAGCCCTAAGTGGCGCAGCGCCCCCGACGGAGGCCACCCGAGCCTCCGCCAAAGTCTTCCAGGGCTCCCCTGTGGATCTCGCTATCGGCCGTGGCGGTGTTCCTGGCCGTCCTTCTCGCGCGGCTGCCCGCCCGGTGGGTGCTGAGCGCGGCGGGTCATGACATGCGCTGCGAGAGCGTGGAGGGCTCTCTCTGGGATGGCTCCTGCACGGGCGCCACGGTGAGCGGCACTGCGCTCGGGAACCTCACCTGGCGATTGCATCCGGGGCGACTGTTGCGCGGCCAACTCGCCGCGCACGTGACCGCGAGGCGCGCCAATGCCTCGGCGCGAGCCGATGTCGCGCTCGGTCCCAACGGGACCCTGGTGGCGCGCAATGTGGCCATCGATCTGCCGCTCGAATCGCAGCTTCTGCCGGCCCTTCCGCCCTACATCACCGGCACCGCGCATGCCGAGCTCGAGCGGATCGAGGTGACCCGGGGAGGCGTCGTGCGGGAGCTGCAGGGACGCATCACGGTCCTTCACCTCATCGACAGCAGCGGCCAGGTCACCCCGCTCGGCAGCTTCGCGGTGACGTTCCCCGGCGGCACGGGCGCGCCTGTGGGGCGCCTGCGCGACCTCGGCGGTCCGCTGGCCCTCGAGGGCACGCTGCGCCTGACCGACCAGCCGGGCTACGACTTGCACGCCAGGGTGGCGGCCCGCGCGGATGCCGTCCCCTCGCTCATCAACGCGCTGCAATTTCTCGGCACGCCGGACGCGGCGGGCCGGCGTCCGTTTGCGCTTTCCGGGACGTATTGACCCGATGGCGCCACCGAGCGCCGGGGGAAGAGCCCGCTCCGCGCGCGCAGAAAGAAACAGCGACTCGCGATTGCAGGAGAGCCGGCGACGGGCGCGCCGGCTCTCCGCTGAAGTCCAGTCGAAGCGACCGCGGCGCCCTATCCGCAGCCCGTGGCAGGCTCGCGGAAGCCGGGGAAGGGATTGAGAGACCCCATGAACGTGTAACGCCCGATATTCGGGGACGCCGTCTGGGTCGGCTCCGAAATGGTATTCGGGGCCGAGCGCATGAACCACGGCAGCATCACTTCGTCTTCGGGATGGTAGAAGCCATCCGCGCTTTCAGTGCCATTCGGGTTCGGGCCCTGTTCCGTGGAATTGGTGCCCATGGCGAAACCGATGGCGACCACCGGATCGCCGGTCTCGAGCAGGCCGGAGCAGCCGTACTGGGGCGCCGTCGGCGTGAGCCATGGCTCGACCGTGTTGTCCACGAAGGGATCATCGGCCCACTCGGCAATCTCGTGACTGACCGCATGAATGTCCTGCAATGCCCAGTCCGCGCCGCCATCGGCACGCGAAAAGAAGCCCGGCTGCACCCACGAAGACCAAGCGAACGTCTGGACGACGGCGTTGCCCTCGCTGTTCGTCGAGCCGGCGCCGTTGCCCGCGGCTCGCGTGCCATGGTAGCCGATCACGCAGCAGTTTCCGGTGTTCTGGCCGACATACAATACGACGTTGTTGGTCAGATAAAGCGGCAGATGGGTTGGGTCGGCCGAGGTTTCCAGCTGTTGGATCTGTGACGACCACCAGCTGATATTGATGTCGGCGAACACGACGCCGCGTCCGCTCTGGAACACGGTGCCCTCGGTCCTCGGGACATTGATCGTGACCGCCGGCAGGACATTCGGATGCAGATACAGATGATAGGAGCTGCCTCCTGTCTGATTGAACTGCGCGCGCATGATCGCATCCTGAAGCTGCAGTGCCTGCCCGGCGTCTGCCTGCGACAGCGTGCCGCCCGGGCCCATCGCATAGCTCGAGTCGGTGGCGGCCGGCGTCGATCCGTAGTCGTTGTACGCGAACTCGGGGGAATCCAGGGTTCCCTGCAGGATGTCCTCCGCGCTGAACGTCAAGCCATCGATATTCACGATGATCGGCGTGATGTCGACCTGGATCGTGGTTGCGCAGGCGGTTGCCACGCAAGTGTTGGGATCGGCGCCCACCATGTTGTAGCCGTACGTGACGCCATTGTCGGGGTCGATCGTGGAGCCCCACCAGTGGGCGACGGTGCGCGTGGTCGGAAGAACGGTGACCCCGCCGAGGGTCGTCGTCAAAGCCTGCATGCTGGAGTCCGGCATGATGGGCACCGTTGCTGGCGCCGTTGATGGCGCCCGGGCAAAGGCCGCCGCCGAGCAACAGATGCCGGCCAGGATCGAGAGGCCAAGCAGAACCGCGGATCGCTTGGGAGTCATGACACTCATTCCCCTTTCACGCGCGAAAAAGTTGGTATTATGCGTATTGTCAGGAAAGAAGCTTGACAGTTATCCCGCGGTGCGTCAAGCGAAGGGCCGCGGGACATGGCCGCGCAATCGCCCCCGGATCGGCGCGCGGCCAACTCCGGGCAACGCGCCGCTCCTCCCTGAGGAAAGTATGTCAGGTCCTGAGGATCACGCGTGGCCGGGTCGTCCGCGCCGCACGCCCTGGCCACGGCGTGATTGCCGGCACTTTGGGCACCGACATCAAGGGCTCGCTTCCCGGAAGACCCCGAGCAGCGGAAAATACAACCCCACCCTCACCGGCTCGGAGCCGAGGCCGCGCGCCAGCGCCGCATACGCCCCGAGCTGCCCACGGTAGCGCTTCACCTCCCGCTCGATGAACTCCTCGAGCCCGCCGCCCTCGTGGAGGCTCGTCTTGAAGTCGATGACCCAACGGATCCCCTCGCTGTCGATGAAGCACCGATCGATCACCACATTCGTCAGGCGTCCGTCGCAGATCCCGGTGAGCGCGAGCTCGCTGCGCGCCTCGCGATGACCGGCGCGGAGGATCCAACGCCCGCGCTCATCCTCGACGGTACGGATCAACGCCTCGAGCACGCGCGAGAGCCCCTGGGGAAGATCCCGCTCGGGCACGCCGTGCCGGCGAAGCTGGTCGCGATAGAAGTCCTCACGCGAGAGGATCCCTTCACGTGCCGGCAGCTCGGACTCCGCGGCAAAGGACTGCAGCCCCGCGTGCACCACCGTGCCGATGTGACGCGCGGTCTCCTGCACCCAGCTGAACTCCGGCGGCTCGAGCGACTGTCGTCCGAGGGGCAGCCGTTTCAGCTCGGGGGGCGAGGGCCACTCGGGGGGCCGCCAGGCGCCGATCAGCCGGCGCAGAGGCGGCGGCGCCGTGGATTCTTGCGCGCCCGCCCCCTGGGCCCGTGTGCTCGGCAAAGAGGCGAGGAACGCCTCCCCCAGTGCGGGCCACAGCGTATCGAGCAGCGTACCCCTGCCCGGCCGGTAGGCGCCATCCGCCCTCGCCTGCAACGCGGCGTACAGGTGCAGCGAGCGCCTGGCCCGGGTCGCCGCCACATACAACAGCCGCACCTGCTCGTTGGCGGCCCGTCGCTCCTGCAGGCGCTTCACGTACGGGCCGATCTCCCCGGGCGCCTCCTCCCCCACCGCCGGCGCCGGCGAGAGCAGCAGGTCCGTCCGCTCCCCCGCCTCGCGCGGCAGATCGAGCCAGCGCAGCAGCGGCTCGGCGCCGCGATTGAGCCGGCGGTCGAGTCCCGGGATCAACACGTGATCGAATTCCAGTCCCTTGGCGTGGTGAATGGTGAGGATCTGCACCGGGTGGGCGCTTGCGGCCCGCGGCCGCGCGAACAGCCCCTCCAGCACCGAGTCGAGCGACGCCGCGCCCTGCCATTCGCCCGCGGTCGCGCGCTCGCTCACCGCATCGAGGAAGGCGCGCGCATGGCGCAGGTCATCGGCCGGATACGCATCGGCGGCGCCGAGCGCGAGCCAGGTCTGCTCGAGCCAATCGGCCACGGGCAGCCGCTCGCGCCGCTCGAGCGCCCGGGCGAGCACCTCCCGCACGCGCTCGATCCTTGCGCGCTCCTCGGGCGGACACTCCTCGAGGCGCGAAGCATCCCGGAGCGACTCCCACACCAGCTTCGTGTCGTTGCGCCGTGACAGCCGCGTCAGGCTGGCGAACGAGGTCCCGCACCACGGCGAGCGCAGTACCGCCAGCCATGCGGTTCGGTCGCCGAGGTGATACAGCGCCCGCGTGAGCGCAACGAGGTCGCGCACCACCGGCACCTCGCGAAGCGGCACCAGGTCGATCCCGATCACATCCACAGCGCGCTCGTGCAGCATGGACATGATGCGCTCGGCGTGACTTCGGGCGGCCACGAGGACCGCGATCGCCGCGCACGGATCGCTCGCCTTGAGCGCGAGGATGCGCTCTATGACCGCGCGCGTCTCGCTCTGGCGGTCCCTGTCGGGGAAGAGCCGCAGCTCGATCTCCCCGGGGGCGCTCCCGGACTGTCCGGCGAGGCTCGCCGTGAAGCGCACCGCGCTCTCGCGCAGCCCGTCGGCGCCGGGAAACAACTGTCTGAACTGCGTGTTGACCCAGTCGATGAGTGCGGGCCGCGAGCGGAAATTGCGCGTGAGCCGCAGCGGCCGCAGCCGGATCGCGCCGATCCCCCGGTCGCGCACCTTCAGGAAACACCCGACCTCGGCCTCGCGGAACATGTAGATCGACTGCATGGGGTCGCCGACCACGAAGAGCGTCCGACCATCACCCTCCTCCCAGCCCGCGGTGAGCGCACCGAGCAGGTCGGTCTGGGCAGCCGAGGTGTCCTGGAATTCATCGACCAGGATATGGCGCAGCGTGAGCCCGGCGCGCAGCGCGAGATCGGTGGGCTGCCCGTCTTCGGTGAGCGCCTGTCGGGCCGCCCCCGCGATGCAGGGGTGATCCACCCGTCCATCGATCGCGAAGCGCACCTCGAGCTGCGCCGCGGCATGACACAGCACCCTCGAGAGCGCCGCGAGCGCTGCGGCATCCGTCCCGCTCAGAGCCGGCGCGGGGAGCGAGGCCACATCGAGCAGCAGCTCGCGCGCGCCCGCCAGCTCGCTCAAGACCTCGATGCTTGCGCTGAGTGCCGCCTTGTTCGCCGCACTCTCGAAGCCCTCACCCAGCCGCTTGTCGATCCGCTTGCGCCACTCCCCCTTCTCGGTGAGCGCAAGCCGCGCGAGGCTCTTCCACGCCGGCAGCGTCTGCGCCGCGCATCCCAATGCGCCAACGCCCGGCAGTTGCGCCGCCTGCGCGAGCACGCCTGCATCGAGGCGCGAGCACGCCTCCCCCAGGCGCTCGCCCACGATGTGCTCGAGGCTTTCCCCGACGCGCCGCCCGAGCGCCTCGGGCTCATGGCCGAGGAGGTGCGGCAGCCAGTGAGCCCGCACCTTGAGCATGTCGGTGAGCATCCGCTCGACGTTCCCCCACTGGTTGTCCAGGCGCTCGAACCACAGGCCGATGTCCGCCGAGCGCTGCGGATCCTCTTCCGCGGCCATGAGCGTCTCGCGCGCAGCGAGACGATACTGCTCCTCCGGCCGGGCGCTGATCACGAGAGCGCCGCCCGCCCGGGCGGCGAGCGGCAACCGGTGGGCGAGGCGCAGGTTGAACGAGTCGATCGTCTGGATGCGCAGCCGCCCCGGATCCTGCTCGAGCCGCCACCCGCGCCGCGCCGAGCGCTCGAGGACGGCCGCAGCGAGTGCGCGCAGGCGATCACCGAGCACACCCGGGCCGGTCTCGCCCCTGAGCGAGCGCAGCACGCGCTCGCGCATCTCCGCCGCCGCGCGCCGCGTGAAGGTGATGGCGAGGATCTCCTCCGGCTCATCCACCTCGGCCAGCAGGCGCAGCAGCCGCTGAGTGAGGACCGAGGTCTTGCCGGACCCGGCCGGCGCCTGCAACACGATCGAGACGCTCGGATCGGCAGCCTCTTCGCGCGCCGCCTCGTCACTCACCTGCGCGCTCACTCGCCCTCTCCCGTCACCGCCTCAACGGCATCCCGCGCTGGCGCATCGCCGATGCGACAGACGCTGCTCACGGGACAGTAGTCACAGGCTCCGGGCTTGGGATCGACCGTGGCCACGCCCGCTGCGAAATCCCGTGCGAGGCGGCGCACCACATCGCCCCATTCGCGCACGCGCGCCGGCCAGGGCGCCTCGGCGCGCTCGGGCCCCTTCACGCCGGCGACTCTCGGCAGGAGGTTCGCTTCGGCGGCGATGCCCTGGAACCGCACCTCGCGCGCCGTGACGTTGACGGTGGCGAGCGCATGGACCTCCTCGCCGAAGGCCGTGAGATAGGTGAGGAGTTGCGGGTGCGACGGTCGCTCGCCATACCAGTCGAGGCTCACCGGCCTGCCGCTCTTGTAATCGAGGATGGCAAGACCACCGCCCTCGAGCGCATCGATGCGATCCATGCGCACGCGCAAGCGGATGCCCTCGAGATCGATGTGGGCGGCATACTCGGTGTGCCGCACGGTGAAGGCGCTCCGTTGCCGCTCCAGATCCAGCAGCTGACGCATCAAGCGCTCCGTGCGGCGACGCTCGCGCGCGAGCGCCGGCCCGGACGGCGGCGCCTCATCCCCGTCCAACTGTTCCTCGAGCGCACCCGAGACGCTCTGCGCGATCCGCTCATCGAGCTCGGCCTGCGTGAGCTCGATGAGCGAGCGGGAGTCACGCAGCGCGCTCCAGAGCCGCTGCAGGGCCGCATGCAGCAGCCGGCCGCGAAAATCGGGCGCCACACCCGGCTCGCTCTCGGTGAGCTCGGTGCAACCGAGACGCAGCTCCGCATAGGCCCGGAAGGGACACAGATTCTGCAGCTCGATGCTGCGCGTGCCGGCGGGCAGCGGCTCACGGGTATCCCACGGCAGTCCGGCATCCTCCCAGGGCTCGCACCGATCCGCCCGATGGGCGCGCAGGGCGAGCCAGACCGGCTCGGCCTGCCCGGACTCGTGCGCCGCGCCCCCGGCCCACTGCGCAAGCAGCGGGCTCGGCAGCAGATCGAGATCCCCGCTGCGCCGAGGGCTCGAGAGCACCAGCTCCCCCGCCGCGGCGCGCCAGGCGGCGAGGAGCGAGTGCGCCTCGGCCAGACGTCCGGTGGCGGAGGCGCCTGGTGAGCCCGCCGCAAGCTGCGCGGCGAGAGGGACGAACGGATCCGGCGCCACGGGCTGTGGGAAGGCTTCCGCGTGCAGGCCCGCGACCCACACCGCGTCATAGCGCACCACCGGGTCGGCGAGGGCCGCGGTGAGGGTGATCACGGCGTCCTCGTCGGCTGGACGGTACGAGGTCTCGGCCGCGAGCTCCTTGAGCCGCTCAAACGCTGCCCGGCGTGTCAGGGCCCCAAGCGCTGCGGACAACTGGCCGAACTCATCCAACAGCTCGTGGAATCGCAGCTGGGTCTGCTGCTCGAGGCTCGAGAGAGCGCCGGCGCCCGGCCAACCCAACGCCTGGAGCGCGCCGCGGAAGCGCTCGGACCATTCTCGCGGGGAGCCCGAGGCGTGACGGAGGCTCAACTCAGCGCGATCGAGCTGCGTGGCACAGGATCGTGCGGCCGCCTCGAGAGGACCGGGAGCCGCTTTGAGCGCGGACTGAAAGGCCGGGCGATCTAGCGTCAACCCGCTACGCTCGCGCAACCAAAGCTCCAGCCGCGCGCGTCCCTCGAGCGCCGGCTCGCTCCAGAAAGGCGCGAGCAGCCATTGCGCAAGGCGCTCGAGCTCCATCGCTTCACCGCACAACAGCGCCAGGCTCTCGAGCGCGTGCGCCACGGCGGGCTGGCCGGACAGCGCGCCGCCCCCTTCGAGGCTGACGAGCGCGCCGCCCTCCTCCGCACCCCCGAATGCGCCCCGGGGATCCAGGGCCTGTTGGATGAGCGCGGCGAGCCGCTCGCGCCGTCCGGGCGGTCCCGGCAGTACGATGAGGAGACGATCGTCCGGATGGGCCACGAGACGCCCGCGGCACCAGGCGGCAATGTGGTCGAGCTCCTCGAGCTCATCCGCCGGCATCACCACCTGCGGTGTGCCTGAAGGGGGCTCCAACCTCGCCCACTGTGTCTCGCGGCCGCTGGCCTGGCGCGCTGCGGCCAGCAAGCGCACCAGCGGCGAGACCCCGGCAAAGCCGCTCAGGAGGAGCGGACGATCATCCCCGAGGGCGGCGATCCGGGGCAGCAGGGCGGCCGCTGAGGCCGCACCCAACGCCCGCGAGCGCGCCTCGACGGCCTGATGCACTTCGAGAAACAGCGCGGTCTCGGTTCCCGGCGCCGCGCGCAGCGCCCGCAGGTCGAGTTGCACCTCGAGCGCAAGACGGCGGGCTGCGCGCAGTCCTGCCGCGAGGGCGGCGCCGTTGACGAGCTCCAGGTGGCCCGCGGCCTCCGCGGTGCACTCCCGCCACAACAGCCATTCCTCCGCGGGCGTGAGCAGTCGAGGCAGATGGCCGGCCGAGTCTGCGGCGGCCGCGCACCGTTCGATCTCTCTCGTCAGCCAGCCCTCGAGGGGCAGCACGTCGGCGCTGGGCCACACCCTGCGGCCCTCCGCGAGCTGCGCCGCGGCGTGGGCCACGCGCAGCGCGTGCGCACGCTGCCGGGACGGCACCACCACGGTGCCGCCCGCCCTCAAGACCTCATCGATATGGGGCGGTAGCCTTATCAAATCAAGGCATTACAAGATATTGTAAAGAATTTACTCGAAACAAGTCACTTGAAACGGGTCGTCGCCTCGACCACGGTGTGCCCGGCCGCGGCCTGCGTCGACGCGTAGCCCGCCAACAGGTCCTCGATGCGGCCAAAGACCTCGTTGAGCGTCGCGTTGTCGGGCAGGGTCGTCACCCGGAAGTGATTGCGGTACGGCACGTTGAAGCTCACCCCGGGCGCGACGAGGACGTGCTTCTGCTCGAGCAGATCGAGCGCGAACTGCTGGTCGTCGAAGCCCGGCAGCTCGCCCTCATCGACTCCGATGAAGGCGTACATGGCGCCCCGGGGCGCGGGGGTGAGCCGCAGGAAGCGGCTGCCCGTCACCGCCGTCTGGATCGCCCGGCGCGACTCGTAGAGCCGCCCACCCGGCGTGACGAGGTCGCGGATGCTCTGGTAGCCGCCGAGGGCGGTCTGCACGGCCCATTGCGCGGGTGCGTTGCTGCAGAGGCGCAGCGAGCTCAACAGGTCCATCGCATTGAGATAATCGGTCGCCGCGTGCGTACGCCCGGAGAACACGGCCCATCCCACGCGATAGCCGCACGCGCGGTAGATCTTCGAAAGTCCCGAGAGCGTCGCGCAGAGCGTATCGTGCACCAGCGTCGCCATGGGGATGAACTCGGCGCCGTCGTAGACCATCTGGTCGTAGATCTCGTCGCTGAACACCACGAGATTGTGGCGCTCGGCGAGCCGGGCGAGCCCCTCGAGCACCGCCCGCGGATAGACCGCCCCGGTCGGATTGTTGGGATTGATCACGACGAGGGCGCGGGTGCGCGCGGTGATCAGCCGGGCCACCTCCTGCGGATCCGGCACGAAGCCATTCTCCGGCCGGCAGGGATAGTGCACCGCCCGGCCGCTGTTGAGTGTGGTCGCCGCCGTCCACAGCGGATAGTCCGGGCTCGGCACCAGCACCTCATCGCCGTCGTTGAGCAACGCCCTCAACACCAGGTTGATCAGCTCGCTCACCCCGTTGCCGATGAACACCTCCTCGGCGGTGACACCCGTGACGCCCCTCGCCTGCTGCTGCATCACCACGGCCTCGCGGGCCGGGAAGATGCCCTTCTGGTGGCAATACCCTTCCGCTTCGGCCATGTTCTCGATCATAGCGAGCCGCATGGTCTCCGGGGTGCGAAAGCCGAAGGCGGCGGGGTTGCCGATGTTGAGCGAGACGATCTCATACCCCTGGCGCTCGAGCTCGTGGGCACGCCGGGCGAGCCGTCCGCGGATCTCGTAGCGCACGTGACGGAGGCTGTCGCTGGGGCGAATCAGGGTGTCGGGCGTCATCATGGGTCAAGCATACCAGGGGTGCCTGCGATTGGCCCTGAGGCCCCTCCGCTCAGCTCCCGAGCTCCCGAAAACGGTGACAGGCCACCCAGCCCTCCCCGGCCCGCTCCCAGAGGGGCGCCCGCTCGGCGCACACGGCGATCGCGTGCGGGCAGCGGGTCCTGAAGAGGCATCCCGAGGGAAGCTCGAGCGGGGATGGCGGCTCCCCGAGGTGGACCTCGGCGAGCCTGGCGGGCTCGAGGTCCGGATCGGGCACGGGGATCGCGGCGAGGAGCTCGCGCGTGTAGGGGTGGCGCGGCGCAAGGAACAGCCGCCGTGCGCTCGAGAGCTCCGCCATGCGCCCCAGATAGAGCACGAGCACCCGGTCGCACAGGTGCCTCACGGTCGCGAGATTGTGGCTGACGTAAAGAAGCGCGGTGCCCTGGGCGCTCTTCAGCTCGGTCAACAGCCTGAGGACCTGCGCCTGAGTGGCCACATCGAGCGCGCTCAACGGCTCGTCACAGACCAGGAGGCGGGGCTCGAGGATCATGGCGCGCGCAATCCCGACGCGTTGGCACTGGCCACCGGAGAGCTCATGGGGATGACGCGTGAGGAAGGGGCCATCGAGACCCACACGCTCGAGCATCCGCCGCACCCGCTCGCGCCGCTCACTCGCACCGAGCTCCCGACAGTGAATGGTCAGCGGCTCGGCGACGATGCGCTCCACGGTCAGGTGCGGATCGAGGCTCGCGAGCGGGTCCTGGAAGATGATCTGCAGCTCCCGTCGCAGCCGGCGAACCTCGCGCGCGGGCAGCCCGGCGGGCGGGCGCCCCATCCAGACCACGCGCCCCTCGGCCGGGCGGATCAGATGCAGCGCGGCGCGGGTCAGAGTCGACTTGCCGCAGCCGGACTCGCCCACCACGCCCACCGCTTCGCCGGCGCCCAGCGTCAGTTGGATGGCATCGAGGGCGCGCCAGAGGCGGCGCCGTCCCCAACCGGAGTCCGCCGCGAAGCGTACGCCGAGATCATTCAGCTCGAGTACCGCCGGCCCCGGGGCCGCACGGGACTCGGATGCCGCCTCCCCGGAAAGCGGACGCAAGAGCTCCCGGGTGTAGGGCTCGCGGGGCCTCTTCATGACCTCCCCCGCCGTACCGAGCTCGATCAGGCGCCCGGATCGCATCACGGCCACCCGGTCGGCAAGGCCGGCCACGGCACCGAAATCGTGCGTAATCAACACCAGCGCCACGCCGCTCTCGCGCTTGATCGCCCCGAGCAGCTGCAGGATCTGCGCCTGCAGGGTCACATCGAGCGCGGTGGTCGGCTCATCGAGGATCAGCAACTGCGGCTCGCAGGCGAGGGCGATCGCGATCATCACCCGCTGACGCATGCCGCCGGAGAGCTCGTGAGGATACTGGCGCATCCGGCGCGCGACATCCGGCAGTCGCACCCGCTCGAGAAGCTCGAGCGCTCTGCCGCGCGCCTCGCGGCGGCTCGCACCCAGATGGCGGATGATGGGCTCGGCCACCTGCTCGCCGATGCGCATGTGCGGGGTGAGTGAGGTCATCGGATCCTGGAAGACCATCCCGACGCGTGCGCCCCGGATGCGATCGAGCTCGCGTTCGGGCAGGCCCAGCAGATCCTCCACCCCGAGACGCGCGCGGCCGCTCACCCGCGCGGGCGATGACAGCAGGCCGAGTGCGGCGAGAAAGGTCTGGCTCTTGCCGGCCCCGGATTCCCCGACGACGCCGAGACACTCCCCGCGACGCACCGAGAGCGACACGTCAACGACCGCCGGCAGGCGCTGATCGCCGCTGCCGAAGTCGACGCCGAGGCTCTCGATGGCGAGCACGGTATCGGGGCCGTTCCCCTCCTCCAGTGCGAGGTGCGGCGCTGCCGCGAGCCGTTCAGCGCGCGGTGGGGTTGAGCGCATCGCGCAAACCGTCACCCAGGAGGTTGAAGCACAGCAGCAGCACGACGAGCACGACCGCCGGCACGAGCAGCATCCAGGGTGCGGCGAGCATTTCGCTCGCGCCGTCCTTGATCAGGCTCCCGAGGCTTGCGCGGGGCTCCTGCACTCCGAGGCCGAGGAAGCTGAGGAAGCTCTCGAACGTGATCATCTGCGGGATCATCAATGTTGCATACACCGCGATCGTGCCCGCGAGGTTCGGCAGGATGTGCCGCAACAGGATGCCCTGGGGCGCCAGTCCCGCCGCGCGCGCCGCTTCTATGAACTCGCGGCGTTTCAGCGAGAGCGTCTGCGCGCGCACCGCGCGCGCAAGGGTCAGCCAGCCCACCGCCCCGATCGCCACGAGCAACAGCGTGATGCTGTCGTGACCGAAAACGGTTGCGAGGATGAGCACGATGAACAGGTACGGCAGCGCGTACAGCACATCCACCAGGCGCATCATCCAGGCATCGACCCGCCCGCCGGCATAACCGGCCACCGCGCCCCAGGCCACCCCGATCACGACGCTCACGGCGGTCGCGAGCACCCCGATGAGGAGCGAGAGACGCAGCCCGTAGAGCGTGCGCACATAGAGGTCGCGGCCGAGCGGATCGGTGCCGAGCCAATGGCCGTCGGTCAGGCTCGGGGCGGCCGAGAGATGCCGCCAGTCGAGCGTGTTGAAGGCATAAGGGCTCAATCTCGGGCCAAAGAGGGCGAGGAGCGTGAGCAGCGCGATCATGCCCGCGCCGAGGAGCGCCCCCCGCCGGCCTCGCGGCGGATCAGAGCGGCTCATGACGCACGCGCGGGTCGAGCCATGCATGGATCAGGTCAGCGGCCAGATTCGAGAGCAGTGTCAGGGTGCCGTAGAGGAGGACCATGCCCATGACCAGGGTGTAGTCGCGATCGAGCGCGCCCTGCACCAGATAGCGTCCGGTGCCGGGGAGCTCGAAGACCGTCTCGACGACGAGCGAGCCGGTCACGAGATAGGTCACCGCGGGCCCGAGATAGCTCACCACCGGCAACAGCGCCGGGCGCATGGCGTGATGCAGCAACACGCGCCAGCGGCCGAGACCGCGCGCCCGTGCGGTGCGGATGAAGCTCGCCTGCAGCACATCGAGCAGCCCGCCGCGCATCAGCCGGGCCACCGAGGCGCACACGGGGAGCGAGAGCGTGACGGCCGGCAGGATGAGATAACGCCACGCACCGGGTTGCCAGCCGGCCACGGGCAGCCAGTGCAACCACAGACCGAACGACAGCGCGAGCAGCGGACCGGTCACGAAGCTCGGCAGTGCGAGGGCCAGCGCCGCAAAGGCGTTGAGCGCGTAATCGGCCACCCCGCCCCGCCCGAGGGCCGCCCAGATCCCGAACGGCACCCCGGCGAGCAGGGCGAGCGCGAGCGCGCCCAGGCCTACCCTGAGACTCACCGGCAGGCCCTGGGCGATGAGCTCGGCCACCGTATCGTCGCGCAGCTTGTACGAGGGCCCGAGATCCCCGTGGGCGAGACCCTTCAGGTAATGCCAGTACTGCACCGCGAGCGGACGATCGAGCCCATAGAGCTGATTCAACTCCGCGCGGATGCGCGGCGGCAGGGCCCTTGCCTGATCGAAGGGTCCTCCGGGGGCGAGGCGCACGATCACGAAGGAGACGGTGACGAGGATGAGCAGGACCGGAACGATCCCCGCAATGCGACGTACCGCGTAACGCAGCATCAGGAAGGGCTCAACGCTCGCATATGGACAGCGGTTCAAGATATCACGACCGATCGTGCAAATCCCGCCCGGGCGCGGCGCAGCAGATCCCGCCACGGCGCGCGGGGCACGATCGGCTCTGCGTCCGCCTCGCTCCATCTGCTATATTTCCCGGACTTTCCGGACAACGGTCGAAGTGATGAAACGCATACTGGTCGGCATCAAGCGCGTTGTGGACTACAACGTGCGCATCCGTGTGAAGCCTGATGGGAGCGGTGTGATCACCGAGGGGGTGAAGATGAGCGTGAACCCCTTCGATGAGATCG